>CALOCG010000047.1:0-24283 GCA_942491805.1 Nitrospinota bacterium | reverse complement strand
CCGACGTAAAAGACCACGAGTTTAACGCCAACGTTCCGACAACCTTTGCGGGGGAGATGCGCAAAGTAGAAGCTGGCGGCGTTCCGACCTTCGGTGTCTACGCCACCGGCCCGGTCGGTGAGAAGGAAAAGCCTGCGCTGATACTGATCCACGAGTGGTGGGGATTGAACGGACATATCAAAGGGGTCGCCGATCAGTTCGGGCGGATGGGGTACGCATCGTACGCCATCGATCTGTACGACGGGAAAGTGACCGACGACCCGGCGAAGGCGAAAGAGTATTTCGCCGCCGTGGAAGGGGACAAAGCGATTATGAAGCTGGCCGCGTTGGTGAAGGACATAAAGAAGCGGCATGGCGAAGTCGGCGTCATCGGCTGGTGTTTCGGCGGGGGCTGGGCGTTGCAGACCGCCATCCACACCCCCGTCGACGCGGCGGTGATTTATTACGGTTCGTTGGTTGACGATCCGATGGTGTTGAAGAATATCACCGCGCCGATCCTCGGCGTCTTCGCGCTCAGAGACGGCTGGATCACCCCGGCGAAAGTGGGCGACTTTGTCTGCGCCGCCAAACTGGTGAAAGGTGAAGACGACGATACCAGTACGACGCCGACCACGCTATTGCCAACCCGTCGGGCGAACGATACGTCGAACCGGCGGGGGGCCGAAGAGACGCCTGGAGGCATACGGTGAAGCTGATTTTGAGTGAGACGCTCAGATACTGAGACCCCGTCGAACGAGGGGAGAGACGATGATGAAAGCCTTACGACAATGCGCGTGGTTCCTGTCGCCCTCACGCTGGCGTTGGCGACTCCGGCGCTGGCTTTTCACGAACCGGTGACGGAGCGGCTCATCACCATGGTGGAGCACGACGCGGCGCTGAAGGGATTGCTCGTCGCCTCGATCGAACAGGCGAAACAGGTTAACCCCGACCGGAGAAGCAACCCGGCGCAGACGTTGGAGGAGTATTACGCCTTCATCGACTGGGCGGCGAAAGCGATGCCCTGGTCCATTCTGTCGGGGCAGGAGGGGGTATCGCTCTATGACCGGATCGACCAGAGCCTCGACTATTTCTATTTCGTCAACGACCAGCCGTTGGAGGCCTTGAAGGGGCGAGGATATTATCGAAACTCCTTGCAGTACCACGAGCCGTATCGGAGCTGGCTGATTCAGTTCGCCAAGGAGTGGGGCGTCTTCCTGAGTATGCGGGCGTCATGGAACGACGTCTATCTGGCCGAAGCGATGGCCGATGAACGGTTCGGTTTGGGAAAGGGGTGGTACGAAGACCCCTCCCATTGGACCAGCTTCAACGACTTCTTCGCCCGGTATCTCGCGTCGCCCGATCAACGCCCTATCGCCTCGCCCGACGATCCGTCGGTGGTCGTCTCCCCCGCCGATGCGAAACCGCAAGGGGTCTGGAAGATTAACGATGATTCGCAGATCGTTCTTGCCGAAGGGGTCGACATCAAGTCGAACACCTTCACCTCGATCAAGGCGCTTATCGGCGCGGAGAGCCCCTACGCCGAGGTCTTCGCCGGGGGGACGCTGACCCACACCTTCCTCGACGTCAACGACTATCACCGCTACCATTTCCCCGTTGGGGGCGTTATCAAAGAGGTCCGCATCATTCCCGCCGACGACGCCGTCGGAGGGGCGCTTTCGTGGGACTCGAAAAAGAAGAAGTACCTTCTCGACGCCGACACTCCCGGATGGCAGAACATCGAGACCCGTGGTTGTGTGATCCTCGACAACGGCAAGTACGGGTTAGTGGCCCTTCTTCCCGTCGGGATGTCGCAAATCTCGTCGGTCAACTTCGAAGAGAGGGCCGTGACCGGGGCGACCGTCAACAAGGATATGCTCGGCCACTTCCCTTTCGGCGGCTCCGACGTCGTCATGCTGTTCCAGAAGCAGGTCGATTTTAAGCTGACCGTACCGCGAGAGGGGAAAGGGTACCGCCACCTTCTGATGGGGGAACGGTACGGAAAGCTGTCCACGCGATAGAGGGGGCGATTACCCAATAAACATCGCGTCGCCGTAGGAGAAGAATCGGTACTCCTCGGCCACCGCTTCGCCGTAGGCGGCCAGCGTCTCTTCCCGTCCGGCGAAAGCGGCGACGAGGATGATGAGGGTCGATTTCGGCAGGTGGAAGTTGGTGAGCAACGCATCGACGATCTGGAACCGATAACCGGGGGTGATGTACATACGGGTCTCGCCCGAGCCGGGGCGGATAAGGCCGTCGTCGCCGACCGCCGATTCTAATGTCCGGGTGGCGGTGGAGCCGATGGCGACGATCCGGCGACCCTCCCGTTTCGCCCGGTTGATCGTCGCTGCCGCAGCGTCCGATAGCGCATAATTTTCCGCGTCCATCCGATGCGCTTCGATGGTGGCGCTCGTCACCGGGCGGAAGGTGCCGGGGCCGACATGAAGGTGACCCGCGCCGTCTCGATTCCCCGCGCATCGAGCGCCTTAAAGATATCGTCGCTGAAATGAAGCCCCGCCGTCGGCGCGGCGCAGGAGCCCGGCTCGTCGGCGAAGAGGGTCTGGTACCGCTCCCGGTCGGCCTCGTCGGCGCGCCCGTCGGGACGACGGATGTAAGGGGGTAACGGAACGTCGCCCGTCTGGCTGGCCGCCATTAACGCCGCCTCCTCCGACGCGAAGCGGACGTGCGCAAGCCCCCCGTCGGCTCGCCCTTCGTAGACGATGTCACCCCTTTCGATGGTGACGACCTCTCCCGGTTTCAGCTTCGCCATGGGGCGGACCATCGCTTCGTAACGCCCCCCGCTCAGCGATCACAACAGGCCCCGACGGCGCCTGCCGGTACCCCGTCTCCTTTCAGGCGGGCCGGGATGACCCGCGTGTCGTTTAAGACCAGCAGGTCGTCGGGGCGCAACAGGTCGGGAAAGTCGGTAAAGCGCCGATGGCCGATGGCGCCGCTGGTTCGGTCAAGGGTCATGAGGCGCGAACCGTCGCGCCGGTCGGCGGGACGTTGGGCGATGAGACGGTCGGGGAGGGGGAAGTCGAAGAGGGCGAGGTCGGTCATGGAGCGGTGGTGGCGCGCTCCAGCAGGGCCAACAGATGATCCGCTTCGTCGAGCGGTTTGAGGGTGACCCCTTTGTAGAAATGGGTGACGATCTGGTCGTAGGTAGCGCCTTTTAACGCCATGCCGCGTGCGCTGTACTGGCTCATGCCGACGCCGTGTCCGTAGCCGCGCCCGACGAAGTAGAATTTGCCGCCACCACGGGCGATGGAAAAACGGGTGGAGCGAAGTTTGGTGGTTCCCATCAGCGACCGAAACTTCCCGGCGTCGACAACGGCCACACCGTCGCTATGGACGATGCGCAACGAGCTGACTCTTCCCGACCGACCGTAACGGGCCGGGGTGATGGCGCGGATGTCGCCGACCCGGAAACCGCCGCGGGTGAGCCGTTGTCGGAGGAAGCGCGCCGTATAGTCGACCCGCCAATGGTTGTAGGGGGAGGCTTCGTCGGTCGCCTCGGTCGGGACCAGATAGGGGCGTTCCTCCCCTTTCCACGCTTCGCTAAAGCTGGCGGTCCGTCCGCCGGAGGAGGAGTGAAAGAAGGTCTCGGCCACGTGGCCGTTATAGGTCGCGACGATACCGTCGGTCTCTTCCACCGCTTGTCGAACCGAGCCGGTCTCTTTTTCCATGCCGCGATAGACCTGCGATGCGACGGTGGCGTAGACGTCCCACGCTTCGTTTCGGGGGTGGGCCATCTGGGCGACGACGTAGGAACGAGAAGCGACCGCTTGGGCCTTGAGGCTCTCCAGCGGCCAGGTGGGCGCCATCTCGGCGCCGATGACGCCGGCGACGTAATCTTCCAGATCGACATGGTTCACCACCGCCAGTTTCGATCCTCGCCGATGCAAGGTCATCGCTCCCCGATACTCCCTGCCAGCGAACCGGAGAGGAGGGGTTACGACCGACAAGGTCACTTCGGCGGCGCGGCGAGGGCGTCCATCGACCAAGAGCTTTCCGGCGGTGGCGACCACGGCCACCGGCCCGTCGATGGCAAAAGACTCCCCGTCGACGGTGACGATGATGGGAACGTCGGCGGTGACGGTCACATGCGATGACGCGGTGGCGAGCGCCACCCGAACCGTGGCCGCGAAGGAGGAAGGGGCGAAGAGCAGCGCCGCAGTCATGGCGACGATCAGAAACCGCATCACTCTTTTCCTTCGGGAAGGGTGGCTTTGTATTCGTGGAGCTTGTTGCGCAAGGTGCGGATCGATATGCCGAGCATGTCGGCCGCCTTGGTTCGGTTCCAGTTGACGTGATCGAGGGTCCGCATGATCAGCTTCTGCTCCATCTCGGCCACGGTCCCGCCGGGGAGGTCGAGGTTCGTGGCGCCGGCTTCGATGGTCGGTTTCGATCCGCTCTGGCCGAGCGAAGGGAGCATCAGGTCGGCCACGTCGATCTTGTCGCCACGGGCCAGCAGCGTCGCCCGTTCCATGACGTTTTCCATCTCGCGGACGTTCCCCCGCCACGGATGGTTCTTGAGGACCGCCATGGCGGCCGGAGTCAACCCCTCCACCGCTTTTCCCATGACGCCGTTGAACTTGCGGATGAAGTAATCGGCCAACACCGGCACGTCGCCGGTCCGTTCGCGCAACGGGGGGAGGGTGAGCGGGATGACGTTCAAACGAAAGTAGAGGTCTTCTCGGAACGACTTGTCGGCCACCGCTTTTTCGATATCCCGGTTGGTGGTGGCGATGACCCGGATATCCAAGGGGACCGGTTCTCGTCCGCCGATCCGGTCGATCTCTCCTTCTTGCAGGGCGCGCAGAAGTTTCGCCTGCAAGGTCGCCTCCATCTCGGTCACTTCGTCGAGCAGGATCGTGCCGCCGTCGGCCATCTCGAACTTTCCCATCTTTCGGGCGATGGCGCCGGTGAACGATCCCTTCTCGTGGCCGAACAGCTCCGATTCGAGCAACGCTTCGGGGAGGGCGGCGCAGTTGACCGCCACGAAGGGGCGATCCCGTCGGTCGGAGTTTCCGTGGATGAAGCGGGCCACCAGTTCCTTGCCGGTTCCCGACTCGCCATGAACCAGCACCGTCGATTTTGAAGGGGCGACCCGTCGGGCGATATCGAGCGCCTGCTTCATCGACTCGTTTTCGGTGACGATGAGGCGGCTCTTCCCCGGACGTTGCGCCTGGCTCACCGGCCGGGGGGAGGGGGCGCCTTCGCCGAAGAGGCGCGAAAGAAGATCGTCGAGCGCGTCGGCGGAGAAAGGCTTGAGCAGATAGTCGGCGGCGCCTTCCCGCAGTGAGACGGCGGCGTCTTCGGCGGAACCGTAGGCGGTCATCAGGGCCACCGGGGTATCGACCGATTTTTCGCGGATGCGGCGCAAGGTTTCGATGCCGTTCATCCGTGGCATACGGATATCGGTCAGGACCAGATCGGGACTTTCGGATTCGAAAAGGCGAACCCCCTCTTCGCCGTCGACGGCGGTGACGACCCGGTGTCCGGCGCGGGTGAGGGCTTCCTTCAAAGCGACCCGCATCGCCTCTTCGTCGTCGATGACCAGTATGTTTTTCGGTTCAGACATCGGTCTGGTCGGGCGCCAAAGGGAGGGCGAGGACGAACGAAGCGCCGGTGTCGGTCGGCAACAGGTCGGCCCAGCCGCCATGGACGCCGGCCACTTGGCTGACAATGGCAAGGCCCAAGCCTGCGCCACTCTCTTTGGTGGTGAAGAAAGGATCGAACACTTTGTCTCTCACTTCCGGGGGAACGCCCGGTCCCGTATCGGTAACGACGATCTCGAGCCGTTCTCCGTTCGCGTCGGTCACCCGGTTGGCGGTCAACGTAAAGCTCCCCCCCGTCGGCATCGCTTGCGCTCCGTTTCGCGCCAGATTCAAAACCGCCTGCCGCAAAAGCTCCCGGTCGCCCAAGATGTAGAGCGGTTCGTCGGGGAGGGAAACGGTTACCGAAACCCCCTCGGCGTCGAGCGGCGCCCGGGCAAGAGCCATGGCGTCGCCAAGAAGGGGAATCGCGTCGAATCTGTTTCTAGCAGGTTTCAGTTCCTTTGTAAATACAAGGTAGTTGGCCACCACGTTGTTGATGGCGGCGATTCCAGAGGAGAGCCGGTCGAGGAGCGACAAGGCGTCTTCGTCCCCGGCGATTTCACGGCGCAACAGACCGGCGAAAAGTTCCATGCTGCCGAGGGGGTTTCTGATCTCGTGAGCCAGCATGGCGGCCATGCTGTTGGCGGCCGAGAGACGTCCTTCCCGGTCGGCCTGACGGGCGCGATGGAGGGAGACTTCCCGGTCGAGAGGCGCCGGGCCGTTGGTGGGCTTGGTCATGGAACGGCTACTCCTGATCGAACAACTCTGGATTCTTCCGTCTCCATTCGAACGAAGCGAGGCGGGCATTGGCCACCTTGCCGACGAGGGTTCCTTTCTCCCGGTCGGAGAGGGCCTTCAAGCGAGCTTGCGCTTCGTCGTCCCGGTCGATCCGGGCCAGCGACGTGGAGGTGATGTATTCCATCCATCCTTTCCGGTCGTCGTCGGGGTAACGCTTCATATATCGTTGGGCGGCGTTGATCGCTTCCGGGTATCGTTTCCCCAGATAATTGGCTTCGGCCATTTGGTAGTAGCTGTCGCGGATGAAAACCGGCTCGTCTTGGATGGCGACCCGGCGGTCGGCGTTATCCACCATCCAACTGTCGATGGCCAATGCGAACGAATCGACCGCCAGCGGGATGTTCCGTTCTTTCTTGTAGAGGGCTCCCAGGCGATAGGCGCTCTCGGGGGTCAGCCGGTTCATCGGTTCGGTCTCGATGGCGATCCGCCATTCGGTCGCCGCTCGTGTCGGGTCGCCGCCCCGATAGAGGGCCTCGCCCAAAAGATGTCTGGCCGCCACGGTGTAGGCGCTTTGGGGGAACTCGTTCATATAGCGTTCCAGCATCTGGGCCGCTTCGTCGTGATCCCCCTTGGCCAACGTCGCCCGAGCGATCCGGTAGGCGTAGCGGGGGAGTTCTTTTCGCGACGATTCGTGACCGGCCGCCAACCGGTAATATTCGATAGCCCGGTCGTAGAGGGTCATCGCGTCGTAGCTGTCGGCGATCTGTCCCAAAGTGGTCGGGTCGTCGAGCGACCGCAAGAAGGGGTCGAAGTTTTCGTAGTAGGTCAAAAGGGCCAAGAAAAAGCCACTTTGCCCATGATACGTGTCGATCATATGGATCAGATTCTCCCGCACCAGCCCGAAGACCTCGTCCGACAGCCGGGTGGCCGGGTAGCTTTGCAGCAGGTCTTTGAGGGTCAGGATCGAAGTGAGGTAACGCTTCATCCCGATGAGGGCGCGTCCCTTTCGTTTCAGCGCCTCTTCGCCGAACTTGTCGGGGAATCTTTTGACCACCTCGTCGAAGGTGGTCAACGGATCGTCGTAGGCCTGGTAATCGAAGATCATGCTTTTGGCCAAGAGATCGGGGTTCTCGGCGCCCAGACTCGCCATCCGTAAGGTGGCCATGATCGCTTCGTCGTTTTTCGGGTGGTTGCGGATCAATGTTTCATAAAGGGCCAGCCCTTCTTTAAGCCGGTCCTGTTCGACGTAGAGATCTCCCATCCGTAACGTGGAGCGGCGTCCCTCTTCCAACTGAGGGAAGAGGTTGGCCAAGGTCAGGAAATCGTCTCCGGCCTGTTCTTTTTGCCCCAACTGGTAGCGAGTGTCGGCGATTTTTAAATAGGTGCGGGGATGGGTCTTCGGATAGGTGGGCCACCGGCGCAAGGCGTCTTCGAAGATCGACATGGCGCGGGTGTACTCCCCCCGGTCATAGTACGATTCGGCGATCATATATTTGACGTCGCGCACTTCGGGCCGGGTCGGGTAGAGAACCAGAATTTGCTCCAGCTCGTTGTGGGCCCGCTGGTATTTGCGTTGGGCCAGGTAGATATCGGCCCGGGCGAGCATGGCCGGAACCACATACTTGTTCTTCGGGTAGTTGCGGATCAATCCCCCCAGCTCGGTCAACGCTTCAATACCGAAGTCTTTGTCCCAATAGATATTGGCCCGGCGCATCATCGCTTGCGGGTACAAGACCGATTGCGGGAAGGCCGACATGGCGTCGTTGTAAGCGTTCATGGCGTCGTCTCGGAACTCTCGATTCCGTTTGGAGAGGAGGAACGTGGCGTTGGCCAAAGTGTAGGCGACCGTCTCCCGGTAGACCGAATCGGGATAGGTCCGCAAGAACTCTTTGGCCATGTCGATGGTGATCGCGAGCTCTTCTTCCTCCTCTTTACGCATCTGTTTCATGATGGCAAGGTAGACGTCCCTACCGGAGCGGGCCTCTTTGTCGTTATAGACCTCGTCGACGGCGGCGAACCGTCGGGCGATCTCCTCGGCGGTGAGGGTCTCAATAACCGGTATCGGTTCGGCGGTCGGCTCGGAGGGCGCTTCGGCGACCACTGTTTCGGTGGGGGGCTCTTCGGCCACCGGCTCCGCCGTCGGTTCGGAGGTGGTTTCGGCCACGGCGGTCTTTTCGCGGGGGCGCTTCAGGCGCTCTTCAAACTGGGCGAAGGTCATTTTCGGCAAACGAACGGGGGTCGCCCCGTCACGGAACTCGAAGGTGACCGTCCGGGCGTCGGCGGGACCACCTCGGCTGAATCCGACACCATCGGAGCGGAACACTACGACGAGGGTCGATTCGCCGCCCTCGGCGCCCCCTTCGGCCCGAATCGACTCGACCAGCGTGTCTTGATAAGCCAGGTCGGCCAGATAGCTCGGCAACGTCGTTCCGGGGAACCGGAGGGTCAGTTGACGCTTCTCCCGGTCGAAAGCGAGCTTTAGGGGCGCCGCCTCGTCGAGAGTGATGGTCATCCGGGTCCGCCCCTCCAGTTCGGAGAGGGCGATATCCTCCAACTGACGCGGGGCGGCGTCGACCTGCCGGTGTCCCATATGGAACCCGGCGACCGCCACGGCGGTCAGCAACGCGTAATGAGTCAGTTTTGCTACGTTCATCGTTATCGCATGATTCTCCTTCCCTTGGAGACAGCAAGAGCCGTGCCTTAGGGAGAGGTGGCCTGATGGAGCGGCGTCCCATGAAAGGTAGTCAAAAACAATCACTTGATCGCAACATCCGCCGTCAAGCTATTGACGATGCGGGCGGCTTTATCAACCCGGCGGTTTTTGCCGGGAGAGGGAAGGCCGAAGATAAAGCTTCCTTCATCGCAGTCGCCCAAAGCGGGCGAAGAGCGCGTCTACGAAGCGGTAACGATAGAGCCGGTCGCGGCGGCGCGTAGCCGCTATTGGGCGGGGAGCGATTCTTTCAGTTTGGCCAGCCGTTCTTTGACTTCGGGGTAGTTCGGGTCGACCTTGTAGGCTTGCGAGCGCCCGAAAGGCGTCGGTCGGTTTTCCCCCCTGCTCCATGGTGATGGCCAACTCGAAGGTGAAAGCGTTTTTCTCGTCCGGCGGCGCCAGCTTTTGCCCCGCCTGAAACGACCGAACCGCGTCGGCCAGTTTCCCCAGTTCCCGATAGGATTTCCCCATCATCAGGTGCGATTCGGTGGCGTAGCGGGCCGAGTTGGAAGCCATGCGAAGCTCCACCAACGCCTGATCCCAAATCTTGGAGCTAAAGAGGGCCGATCCGAGATCGAAATGTCCCTTGGCCGATTTATCGGTGTCGTCGGTACCGAAGATCGAGTCGAAGACCCCGCCCATATTGTCGTCAGCCCCACCGGAAGCGCCGAAAATCCCGCCGCCACCTCCTCCGGCAAGTGGATCGGCGGAAGGTGTGGCGCCCGGTTGCGGGGGCGCCGCAGGGGCCGACGGGGGAGGGGGAGCGCCGGCGCCCGGGACCTGCACCGGTCTATCGACGTAGACCGTTCCCCGGTTGAGCAGTTCGTCCTCCCAATCCTGATAGGTCTCCTCTTTGGGAGGGTTCAGGAAGAGACGAATCCCCTCGACCACCGTCGCCGGATCGGCGCTCTTAAGGAAAAAGGAGTTCACCTTCAACCGACGTAAGGCGACCTCGTCTTTGACGTCGAGGTTGTCGGAATAGAAGAAAATCTCGACCTCTTTAAGGGTCGCGTTTTCGCGGACATCGTTGATAAGGCCGAAACGATGGTCCGAGGTGGCCGGATCCCGGTCGGTGATGATCACCTTCGGTTTCGCCGCTTCGAATTTTTTGAGGGGGTCTTCGGCGCGGGCGACCACCAACGGCTCGTATCCTGCCTTTTTCAGCAGATCGACAAGCTCGGCCTTGAGGATATAAGGGTCCTCGATGATGCCGATGGTCACTTTCCCGTCGCTCATGTCACTCCGGCGCGTATCAGGTTTACATTCGAAGGGACATTATACCTTTCCCCCCTTCTCGGCGCAAAGAAGGACTAATCGACGTTGGCCACCCTCGGTAACGCCTTGCGTGAAGCGAGCCATAACAAAAAGGCGGCGATCATGATCACTCCGATCTGGGCGGACAACATCGGATAGAGTTGGCGCAACCCTCCATGTTCGTCGATCCATGCCACCTGTTTGACCGCCAGCGATCCGACGCCGAAGGTGAGGGTGAACTTTATGCCGTAGCCGGTGGAGAGCCATCGGCGGGGGAGGAGTTTCCCCACCAGCGAGTTTTCTATCGGCTGCATGCCGAGGGCGAAAAAGACATGCCCCATGGCCGCCAGATAGAGAGGGAACTCGGCCAGATACGCCATGCCGATCACGAAGGGGAGCGAGAGCGATTGCCACGCCAAATAGGCGAGTCGCAAGTCAAACCGGTCGGCGGCGCGCCCCCCGAGCCATTGGCCGAACATGCTGACCATGAAGACCGACGAGACCATCAGCCCCGCCGCCCCCGAGAGCCGGTCGTCGGTCGGCCCGGTCGGCAAGATGGAGGCGAGCCATCGGGCCATGGCGGTCGCTTCGGTCTCGAAATAAGCCGGGAGCGCCGTCATGTTGGCTCGGTAGGTCAGCCCGGCGAAGGTCATGGCGACGCAGAGGACGCCGAAATAGAGCCAATGATCGGCCCGATGAGGATCGGCGCCCTTTTTCTTCTCGACGTCGGCGTGGCTCGACTCGTCGAACCGCAACAGGTAGGTCAGCGCCACCCCGGCGAACCCGAGCGACGCCCCGGCGAAATAGACCCATCGCCAGTCGAAAAAGAGCATCACCCCACCGGCGATGAGCGGCGCCGCCGCAATGCCGAAATTGCCGAAGATCCCGTTCACCCCGTGGGCTTTCCCCTGCCGCTCGATCTCGTGGGCGATGAGCCCCAAACCGGCTGGGTGATAGAGGCCGCACGAGAGCCCGATCCCGGCCAGTGCGATAACGAACAGCGTCGCGTCGTCGGTGGCGCCGGCCAGGAGCGACGATACCCCCATTCCCCCCATGCAGATGCGCAAGATGCCGATGCGGGACCAATGGTCGGCGAAGTAGCCAGCCGGAATCGCCATCACCCCGTAGAGGAGATACATCATGAACCCCATGCCGAACACCGTCGAGAGGGGTTGTCCCGTCTCCCGGGCGTAGGGGAGGACGATGGCCGGGAATATCAGGATGAACATGTGGGTGAGGAAATGGGCCACCGACGAGACGGTGACGATACGCTGTTCGCGGGTCATGACGGTTGAAGGCTCACAACATGGCTAATCTTCCCATTGTACGATACCCTTCGCTTCGGCTGGTATCATGGAGAGAACCGAACCGAACCGAAGGAGTCCTTATGTCCCGCACCGTCGCTTGGCGTAACGATACGCCGGTCACCGAAACCGATATCGCTTATCAAATACTGACCACCGGCGGGGAGGAACTCAAGGAGACGGTCTATCACTACCTCTTGCGCCAAGAGCTGACCCGGATCGCTCACGACGAGGGGGTCGTCGCCGACCCGAAGGCGGTGGCGGCGCGGCTGACGGCGTTGGAGGAGGTCGAAGGGTTCGCGGCGACGTTGGAGCTGATGGAGATCGACGCCGACCGGTTCGCCCAAGAGCTGGCCGACGAAGAGTTGGTGGCCGCATGGCTCGAAACCGAAGAACCGGTGGAGGAGGGCGCCGTGACCGCTCTCTATGAAAAAGAGTACCGGGGCCGGATGAAAGAAGCGTCCACCCGGATGCGCCATATTCTTATCGAAACCGCCCCCGACGCGCGGGAGAAAATCGAGCGAATCGCCGATGAGGGGGCGTCGTTCGAGTCGAAAGCCGAACGATACAGCGCCTGCCCGTCGGCTTCCGCCGGGGGGGATTTGGGATGGATGCGAAAAGAGGAGGTCTTGCCAGAGTTCGCCCCGCTCTTTGATCTCGCGCCGGGGAGCGACCCGGTCATCGTTGAGACCGAGCTGGGGGTTCATCTGGTGGAAGTGACCGACCAACAAGAGCCGACCCCCTTGCCCCCGGAGGAGGGGGTTCGTATCGCACGGTCGCATGTGGCGCACGTGGCCCGGAAGGAGCGTCTCTCCGGCCTGTTGCGACAATTGCGCCAGGAGGTCCGGTTCGCCGAGGAGACCAACTGACCACCGACGGGAACTTTTCCCTGCGGAACCATGTCAGAATGGCGAAGATTCCATGGAGACGTCCCGATGAAGTTGATCGCCGCGTTGCTACTCCCTCTCGCTCTCACCGCCTGTGGCGGCGCCGGAAACGGCCCGCAAGGGGGAGGCGGCTCCACCACCGTCGACCGGGCCTTCACCACCTCCCGCTTCTCCGGCTCCGACAACTGCGCCACCTGTCACGATGGGATCGACGGCCCCGACGGCGCCGATCTTTCTCTCGTGGCCGAGACACGCGCGTCGGCCATGGGGATGTCGGCCATCGACCCGATCTGGCGGGCGAAAGCGACAACCGAGCTGATTCGGGCCCCTCATCTGGCGGACGAGATCGCCGATACGTGCACCCGGTGCCATGCGCCGATGGCCAACGTCGAAGCCAAAGCCGCCGGAGCCCATCTGACCCTCTTTGATCGAGGCGGTCTCCTCGATCCGACCTCCGCTTGGTACTCGATGGCCATAGACGGGGCGGGTTGCACCCTTTGCCACACCATCGCCGACGATCCGTCGCTTGGAACCGTGGCGGGGTTCTCCGGCGGTTATGTCATCGATGAAAGCCGTCGCATCTTCGGGCAATACGACGATCCGTTCGTCATGCTCATGCAGCGGTGGGTCGACTACACCCCCACCGGTTCGCCCCATGTCTCGTCGTCGGAACTCTGCGCCACCTGCCACGAGCTGCGAACACCGTTTGTCGACGCCGCCGGGAATCTGGTCCCTCAGGCAGAGGCCGACTACTTCCCCGAACAGGCGCCCTATAGCGAATGGAAGCATTCGGCGTTTGTCGATGGAGGGGTGAAAGCGCAAAGTTGCGCCGACTGCCATCTGTCCAAGGTCGACGGGGTTCGCATCGCCAACCGCCCCCCCATGCTCTCTGCGCGCGACGGTTTCGCGCGGCATCTCATTGTCGGGTCGAACACCTTTTTGCAAGCCCTCGTGCGGGACCATCAGGCGACACTCGGCGCCCCTTCCGCTTCGTACGACGCCGCTATTGCCGCCACCCGCACGTTGATGAGAGAGGGGGTGGCGCTGGCGATAGAAGGGGGCGTCTTCGACGGCGCCGCCGTGGCCTTCAACGTAACGGTGACCAACAAAGGGGGACACAAACTCCCCACCAGCTATCCCTCGCGCCGGGCGTTCCTGACGGTGACCGTCACCGACGTCGCCGGGGAAGTCGTCTTTACCTCCGGCGCCGTCGGGAGCGATGGGAGCGTGGAAGGGGACGACGCTCGATTCGACCCGGCCACGTATGAGCCGCATTACGAGACCGTCACCGACGCCGGTCAGGTGCAGATATACGAACCGGTCATGGGGAACAGCGACGGCGCCGTGACCCATACGTTGTTACGAGCCGCCCGTTACCTGAAAGACAATCGGCTTCTCCCCGAAGGGTTCGACAAAACGACGGCTCCCGCTTCGGCGCGGGTGGTAGGAAGCGCCGTGACCGACGACGATTTCATCGGCGGATCGGATACGGTCGGCTATCGGCTGACGGTAGGGGGGGCGCCTATGCGATTCGGGTGGCGTTGAACTACCAGACGATCTCGCAACCGTTCGCCCGCGATCTGGCGGTTGATCGGGGGGACGCCGTGGTGGAGCGGGGGGTGTCGATGATCGAAGGGGGGGCCAACCGAACCGAGACCTTGGGAGTGGTGGAACTTACGGTCGGAAGATAAGCCAGAAAACGATCACCGCCACGACGATCCCGGCCAGCAGGAAGTCGGTTCCCCGAATAAAGGTTTTCACCGTGGCGCCGCACCGTCCGCAGACGATTCGCTGGGCTCCTCCCAGATAGACGACGGCCTGGAGTCCCTCCACGGCGCCGCATGTCGGGCAGGGGATCGGATTACCCTTCATCGTCCGGATCCAGACGACGCAACACCGTCATCTTTTTTCCGTCGACGGCGATGATCCCGGCGTCGGTCAGTTTTCTGATTAGCCGATAGAGCGACTCCGGCGCCACCCCAAGATGAAGCGCCAATTCCCGTTTCGACACCGGCAACGTCCCCTCATGGCCGGTGGCGCCGCCGGTGAGGGTGAGCAGATAGGCGACAAACCGTTGGGAGAGCGACGCCTGTTTCATCTTCTCCACTGTCCCGACAAGCCCTTTGAGCCGTTGGGCCAGTAGGGTGATCATCCGCAAGGCGAAGTCGGGCCGTTCGGCGATTAACCCCCGGAACCGCTCGGCGTCGATGAGAAGCAGAGTGGAGGGTTCCAGCGTCATGGCCGAAACCGGATAGCGGTTGGAGAGTTCGAATAGAATCTCGGCGAAGATCTCCCCCCCGTTCACCAGATGGATGGTCGACTCTTTCCCGTCGGCGTTGGTGCGGAATAGTTTTACCCCCCCCTCGATGAGGAAATAGACCGTCGCTCCTTCCTGCCCCTCGTGGAAGAGGACTTCCTTCTTGCCGACGGTACGGGCGCGGCAGACCGGCGCCAAGCTTTCGGCCAGTTTCGGGTCACGCCGGTCGAGCATGGCCATCAGGAAATGTTCGATGGCGGTGGGGGTGTCGATGGTGTGGATCATCGTTTTATGCTACGTCAGTGGGAAGTCATTGTCAAAACAAGGGATTGTAGGGCGAAAACATGACCTGGGTCATGTTTTCGGGCGCATGGCGGGGATATGCTGTAGTCCTCTCCATGTAAAAGAGCAAAGGCCGATCCATGTTTAAAAGTTTGCAGGCGAAAATTGTTGCCGTTGTGACTTTAATGTTGCTCGTTTCGATCATCCTTTCCGGCGGGATGGTGAAACAGGCGTTAGATGATCGGAGCGGCGCGGTTACGTACGATTTAAAGAATCGACTCCGGGCTATCTGAACGCCGCCGCCGGTTGGCAAGCCATCGAACGGGGGGTCGGCGCCACCCTGCTCGGGTCGGACAAGCCCCCGTCGGCGCTCCTCTCCAAGTTCGAGACCTTGGGGAAAAAAGGGGACGACGAAGTGGCGGAAGGGCTGGCCGTCGCCGCCGAATTGGCTCAAACCGTCGGAGGGGACTTTGCGGCCCGTCTGTCGGCGTGGAAAAGCGCCTACGAAAACTTGAAGCGTCTTCGCCCGTCGGTTCGCTCGCAAAAGGTGGAGCTTAAAGGGTGGGTTAGCGGAGCGAACGCCAACATCGAAGCCGAGTTTTCCCTGCGCGACATCGCCTTCGCCCCCACCACCCCGGTGGAGGAAGTCGCTTACTTCAACGCCGTCACCCGGGCGACGGTGGCCACCTTGTGCGAGTACGCCGGGCGGGAGCGGGCGTTGCTGGGAGGGACCATCGCAAAGGGGGAGCCGATTCCGGCCGGACTGATGGAAACGCTCAAAGCCTATCGGGCGTTGGTCGACGACGCCGCCCGACGGATTCTCTTTCTGAAAAGCCTGAGCCGCACCCCCGAAAAACTGAAGCAGATCATCGGCGCGTTCGAAAAGAGTTTCCTCGCCGACTATCAAAAGTTGCGCGAAGCGGTCTATGAAGCCTCCGCCGCCGGCGCCCCCTACCCGGTGAACGGGGGGGAGTGGATCGCCCGAGCGACCGCGGCCATCGACAGCGGCCTTGCCATCTCGAAGGTCATCGGCGAACTCTCCACCGAGGCGGCGAAGGAAACCCAAAGCCAGGCGATGCAGGCCATCGTCTTTTCGATGGCTCTGCTCGGCGGCGCTCTCGTCGCCTATGGGTTCGTCATCCTCTTTATCCGCCGTTCGGTCATCGCTCCGTTAAACGAGATCATCGAGACCTTGCGGGAAGGAGCCCATCAGACCGCCAGCGCATCGGGAGAAATATCCGAATCTTCGCAAAAGCTGGCCGAAGGCGCCACCGAACAGGCGGCGTCGTTGGAGGAGACGGTCTCGGCGTTGGAGCGGATCAGTGGGCAGAGCCGAGAAAACGCCGACGGCGCCCAAGAGGCGAGCCGGATGGCGAACGCCGCAGGCGAACTCGCCCGAACCGGGTCGGTCGCCATGAATGAGATGGTCGACGCTATGGGGGCGATCAATACCTCGTCCGAGAAAATCGGCGCCATCATCAAGGTGATCGAAGAGATCGCGTTCCAAACGAATCTTTTGGCGCTTAACGCCGCCGTGGAAGCGGCGCGCGCCGGAGAGCACGGGAAAGGATTCGCGGTCGTCGCCGAGGAGGTAAGGAATCTGGCGCAACGGGCCGGGAACGCGGCGAAAGAATCGAACGAACTGATCGGCGCCGGGAGGGAACATACCAAACGGGGCGCAGAGACCGCCGACAAAGCTTCGAAGGGACTTGGCGAGATTTTGGGGCAGGTGGGGAAAGTGAGCACGACGGTGGCCGAAATCGCTACGTCGTCGAACCATCAGGCCGAAGGGCTTGGGCAGGTGAACCAGGCGATCTCTCAGATGGACGCGGTGACACAGAGCAACGCCGCCACCGCCGAAGAGGCGGCCGCCGCGTCGGAAGAGCTTTCAGCCCAGGCGGCCCGGCTTGACGAAGTGGTAAGAGACTTGACAGAATTGGTGACCGGGGTGGCGGTTCGTCGTGAAGCGATCCCCTCGCTTCCCCCCGCTCGTAATTAGGAACTGACGTTGAAGAAGTATCTGCGCAAATGGCGAGGGGCGGGGGGGATGCGTCCCCTTCAACCGTCGGTGACCGGCATCGCATGGTCGTGGCTCGGCACGATGGTCGGAATCGGTATCGTGGCCCATATCACGATGGCCTACGGGGTTCCGATGATGATCGGTTCGTTCGGCGCGTCGGCGGTTTTGCTCTACGCGGCCGGCGACTCCCCTTTGGCGCAACCCCGCAATCTTGTCGGCGGCCATGTCTTGTCGGCCGCCGTGGCGGTGTCGGTCTATTTCTTTTTAGGCAAGAGCGACATGACCATTACCTTCGCCGTGGCGTCCGCGATCGCCGTGATGATGGCCACGCGCACGCTGCATCCGCCGGGTGGAGCGACGGCGTTGATTGGGGTCGACACCATGCAAGGGCCGGGTTTTGTCTTCGTCCCGACCTTGGCCGGAGCGGTGATCTTGCTCGTCGTGGCGCTGGTGGTGAACAACCTGTCGAAAGATCGGTCCTACCCCTACTATTGGTACTGACGGACGGTCGATAAACTGTCTGCGCGGCCGCCGCCGCGTCAAATGTGATCTCGGGACGCTCATGTGTTCACCAATACGTTCCGCCCCCCCAACCCCGTTTCCCTTGCGCCGCCCGCCTCGATGACGTTTATCCTTCCATCCGTCACCGCCGCGATCGGACTCTCTTGACTAAAGCCTTGATGTGAAGTATCTTTATATCAAGACAAAAGGAGCGGTCATGAAACCGACGAAACGAAAAAGAGAGCAAGGGGTTCATCTTTGGCTCACCTCTGGCGGGCGGCCCGGTCGGTGGAGCGGTTCGCGCGGGACGACATCGCTTCGCTCGGCATGTCGATCACCGACTTCGCCATCATGGAGGCTCTCTATCACAAAGGAGAGCTGACGGCAGGGGAGATCGGCGAGAAGGCGTTATTGACCAGCGGCGCCATCACCACCGCCGTCGACCGCCTCGTCGACGCCGGTCTCGTCGCCCGCAAAGAATCGACCGGCGACCGGCGGGTCCGCAACGTCGCTTTAACGGCCAGCGGGAAACGAGCCATCGCCGCCGCTTTCACCAAACATGCCGCCCGGTTGGAGGAGCTGTTCGCCCCCGTCACCGCCGCCGAACGGACCACTTTTACCACCCTCGCGGTGCGGATCGGCGCCCTCGCCGACGACGCCGTGCAGCCCGAAAGGAAACGATCATGACCATACGTACCGTCATCACCCGGTCGGTCGGCCACCCCACCACCGACGGCGCCGGAGTCAGTCTTACCCGTCTCATCGGCGCCGGGAAGGTTCCGATGGTCGATCCCTTCCTGATGCTCGACGAGTTCGGTTCCGACGATCCGGAAGCCTACATAGGCGGATTCCCAAACCATCCCCATCGGGGGTTCGAGACGGTTACCTATCTCCTGGAAGGGGAGGTGGCGCATAAAGACAGCGTCGGCCACGAAGGGGTGATTACCCCCGGAGCGGTTCAGTGATGACCGCCGGTTCCGGCGTTATCCATTCCGAGATGCCCCGCATTCGGGAGGGGCGGCTGTGGGGATTTCAACTTTGGGTCAATCTTCCCGCCTCGCAAAAAATGACGTCCCCCCGTTATCAGGAGATCCCGCCGGAGACGATTCCCGAAGTGACCGTCGCCGGGGGACTCGTCCGGGTCATCGCCGGACGATTCGGCGACACCGCAGGCGCCGTCGGTGGGATCGCCGTCGATCCGATCTATCTCGATCTGCGGCTCGACCCAGGGGCCCGTTTGTCGGTTCCGGTGGCCGCCGATCACGACGGGTTCGTCTACCCCTACCGGGGAGAGCTGACCGTCGGTGATCAGACGCTCGAACGGGGGACCCTTGGGGTCTTGGGAACGGGAGATACGGTCGAGATCGTGGCAGGAAACGAGGGAGGCGGCGCTTTGCTGGTGGCGGGGAAACCGCTGAACGAACCGATGGCCCGCTACGGTCCTTTCGTCATGAACACGAAAGCCGAGATCGACCAAGCCATCGACGATTATCGGATGGGGCGGTTCGCCCGGCAGGGCGCTGAAAAACCGTTTTCAACACCCTCTTAGGCCGACACGGGATGTGTCGCCATTTTTCAGGAACGGCAAGCGACGGAGAAACAGAGCCCACCGAAAAACGCGCTTTTGGTGGGCGAGGGGAAAAGGCCACGGATGGACGTTTTCCGCAATCTGCTAATGAACCCGCTTTTTATAGAGCAGATGTGTCACCACCTCCCGATCCATCCGGGAGAAGTGTTGGGCGAACCAATCGGCTAGAACCGCGACCATCTCCATGCAGATTGTCTTAAGAGGCGCTTCTCTTTCGACGATGGCGGTATGGAACTCGTGGTTTTTTTGGAGGAGCCGGTCGTGCTCTCCCTTGTGGCAGGCCAAACCGGGAAACGCAACCCGCTCCATCTCCGCCTCTTCTTCGGCCAGATGATTCGTCATGTGGACGATCAGGCCGAGGGCGAAAGAGCGGACCTTCGCTTCGTCGCACTCGCCGACAAGGTAGCCGTGCAGCTCTTCGAGCATGGCGAAGAGCCGCCGATGTTCTTCGTCGATTAACTCGACCCCGACAGCGTAAGCCTCGTGCCATCGCAAGATTTTTGCGTCGAACATGTCTCCCCATTTCTTCGCTCCACATGAATGGAACGAAACGTGCCATCAGTATGAAGCCCCCTTGTGGGCGTTGGCAATGGGGAAAGTTAGGTAGAGGGGTATGGTTGACAGGTCAACTAAGTCGAGCGTATCATCCACCCCATGAGTAGCAAGAATGATCGACCCATGGCGGTACTTCCCGCCGTTGTCATGAGCCTCCTTTTCCCGTTGGGGGGATGCTTGACCCTCCCCGACCGGGATGGGGAGCCGCCGTCCCCTATAACCAGCGTTCCCGGACTGTCCCAAACGGCCATGGGCCACGACGCAAGGTGGCCCACGGATGACTGGTGGCGCGGTATCGACGATCCGGCGCTGGCCGAAGTTGTCGAGGCCGGATTGGCCGCATCGCCCGACATCGCCGTGGCCAAAGCCCGCTACCGACGGGCCGTGGGGGTCGCCCGTTCGGCTGGGGGAAGCTCTTGGCCGTCGCTGGGGGTGGGGGGAGATATGGCCCGAACGCGCCAGAGCGACAACGGCATGTTGCCGACCGAGTTTTTCGAGAACCCCTATACCGATCATCGGGCGCTGGCCTCCCTTTCGTGGGACTTGTCATTCTGGGGCGCCGAACAAAAGGAGGCCGACGCGGCCGATCGTGAAGTCGACGCCACCCGGATCGAGATCGAAGGGGTTCGCAGAGCCTTGGCCGTCGCCATCGCTCAAGCCTACTACACGGCAGGGCTGGCGCGACAAGAGGTGGCTCTGGCCGATGACGGGTTGACGGCGGCCCAAAAGCTTTACGAACTGATCGCCTTGCGGTGGGAGAAGGGGATCGAGTCGCGTCTTGCGGAACGGCGCTCCTTCACTCTCTTGTCGCAGGCCAAAGCCGACCGGGCCGAAGCCGCGTATCGTCTGACACGGGCTCGGAACCTGTTGGCCACCCTTTGTGGACAAGGGCCCGACCGGGGCCCCGAACTCGACCGGGCGCCCGACCTTATGGAAGTCCCGGTACCGCCGGTCCCGGCCGATCTCCCCATCGGGCTCCTCGCCCGTCGTCCCGATCTCGCGGCTCTGTTGGCCCGGGTGGAGGGGGGCGTGAGCCGGGAGAAGGCCGCCGAGGCGAGGTTCTACCCGTCGATCAACCTGGCCGCTTTCGTCGGCGTGCAAAGCTTGGCGCTCGACACCCTGTTCGACTCCGACAGTCTGACTTGGTCGGCGGGACCGGCGCTGCGCATTCCTCTCTTTATGGGGGGGCGTCTTCGTGGCGGGTTGATGGCGGCTCGGGGGAGCTACGACGAAGCGGTGGCCCGCTACCACGGGCGGGTGGTCGAAGCGGCGCGACAGGTGGCCGACCGTTTGGCCGACATCGAAGGGGTCGCCCAACGATTGGCGTCGCAGAACGAAGCGGTGACCGCGACCCTTGAGGCGAGCCGACTGGCCCGTCTCCGGTACGAGCGGGGAATCGACGATTACCGGAGCCCGCTCGACGCCGAGATGCGGCTCCTGACGACGAAACGGATCGCTCTGAGGCTGAAAGGAGAGGGGATCGCCGCCTCCATCGGTCTCATCGGGGCGCTTGGTGGGGGATACACCCCGGAAGGAATCGATCATGACCAACGGTGAAGCGGCCGGTAACGGCGCCAACGGCCAACGGACGAAAGGGCTCCTCAAAGTGGCGGGGGTCTTCGCCGTCGGTTTTCTGTTGTGGGGCGCCTACCATCTGCTGATCGGTCGCTATCACCAGTCGACCGACAACGCCTATGTCCACGGCGATCTGGTGACCGTCGAAGCTCAGACCGCCGGAACCGTCACCGCCCTGCTGGTCGATGAGACCGACTTCGTAAAAGAGGGGGAGGTGTTGGCCAAGCTCGGCGTCGTCGATGCCGATATCGCTCTCGACCGGGCGGTGGCCCATCTCGGCGTGACGGTGCGACGGGCCGCCGAACGTCGGGAGAAAGCGAAACGGCTCGCCGCCGCCGTGGCGGTGAAAGGGGCCGACTACGCGCAGGCGTTACATGAAGTGAAACGACGCAAGGAATTGTGGGAGCAGAAGGCGGTTAGCGAAGAAGAATATCAGCAGGCGGTGACGGAGGCCACAAAGACGAAAGCCGCTTTGGCGCTGGCCCGGGCCGAGAAAGGGGAGGTCGATGCGCTGGTACCGTCGGCGCCGATCTCCGATCAACCCGAAGTGAGAGACGCCGCCGCCTTGGTGAAACAGGCCTACGTCAACAAAGCCCGCGCCTCCATCGTGGCGCCGGTGGACGGCTATATCGCCCGGTTGTCGGCTCACGTGGGGCAGGGAATCGTCCCCGGCAAACCGTTGATGGCTATCGTCGCCGCCGACCGTATCTGGGTGGAGGCCAACTTTAAAGAGGGACAACTTGCCGGTATCCGTCCCGGTCAACGGGCCACCGTCACCGCCGATCTGTACGGGTCGTCGGTCGAGTTCCCGGCCAAGGTGGCCGGTGTCGCCGCCGGAGCCGGGTCGGTCTTTTCGCTCCTTCCCGCGCAAAACGCCACCGGCAACTGGATTAAAGTCGTGCAACGGGTTCCGGTGCGGATCGAGTTCGACGGACCGCTCGACGCCGATCATCGGTTGGCGTTGGGGCTTTCGATGCGGGTGACGATCCATGCCGACAACAAGGAGGGGAACCTGCTTCCCCGTGAACCGAGTAGCGCCACCCCCCGAACCACCGACGTCTACCGCCGTCAGGTCGATGGCGCCGACGAGCTGATCGAGCGGGTGATTCGGGAGAGCCTGATCCGTCCCGGGCGGGAGAAGCGGGGGTGAGTCAGCCGACCCCTCTTCCTCCGCTTACCGGCGCCCCGCTGGGGGTGGTGACGGTTTCGTTGGCGTTGGCGACGTTTATGAACGTCCTCGATACCACCATCGCCAACGTCTCGATCCCGGCCATCGCCGGAAACCTTTCGGTCTCGCCGCAACAGGGGACCTGGGTCATCACCTCCTATGCCGTCTGCACCGCCGTGGCGTTGCCCCTCACCGGATGGCTGGCCAAACGATACGGCGAAGTACGACTCTTCGTCACCTGCGCCATACTTTTCTCTTTCGTTTCGTGGCTTTGCGGACTCTCCCCCAACTTCGAAATATTGACCGTGCTGCGTGGGTTGCAAGGGGCGGTGGCCGGGCCGATGATCCCGTTGTCTCAGACCCTTCTTCTCCGGTCGTATCCGCGAGAAAAGCATGGACTCGCCTTGGCCCTCTGGGGGATGACCACCGTCGTCGCCCCCATCGTCGGGCCGATCCTCGGCGGATGGCTCACCGACAACGTCGGCTGGTCGTGGATCTTCTATATCAATCTGCCGGTCGGCGTCGTTTGCGGCGTCGTTACGTGGCGGATGCTCAAGGAGCGGGAGTCGGAGAGGGTCGTAAACCCGGTCGACAAGGCGGGGCTGGTCCTGATGGCCGTCGGGGTGATCTCGCTTCAGATGGCCCTCGACTGGGGGTCGGAGGTCGACTGGTTCGACTCACCATTGGTGGTGTCGCTCCTCATCGTCGCGGCGATCTGTCTGGCCCTCTTTTTCGTGTGGGAGAAATACGAAGCCCACCCGGTCATCGACCTTTCCCTTTTTAAGATACGAAATTTCACCGTCGCCACCACCGCCATCTCCTTGGGGTACATGACCTTCTTCGGTTCGGTGGTCATCTTCCCCCTCTGGTTGCAGACCCAGATGGGCTACACCGCCACCTGGGCCGGGATCGCGTCGGCCCCCATCGGCGTGCTGACCCTTATCCTGATGCCGGTGGTCGGCGCCAACATGCACAAGTTCGACCCACGGGTCATCGCCACTTTCGGCTTTGTGGTCTTCGCCTTCACCTCCTACTGGCACGCCACCTTTAACACCGACGTCACGGTCTGGCAGGTGGCTACGCCCCGATTGGTTATGGGGATCGGCATGGCCTGCTTCTTCGTGCCGCTGACCGCCATGGCGTTGTCGGGGGTCGATCCCTCCCGTTTCGCCGCAGCCACCGGGCTGACCAATTTCATTCGGATGCTCGGGGGGGCCTTCGGCGCGTCGGTCTCGGTCACCTTGTGGGACCATCGAACCGACATGCATCACGCTCAACTGGTGGAGACCGTCAATCCTTTCGAACCGGCCACCCGAATGACGCTGTCGGCCATGGAAGGGGCCGGCGTCCCGGTCGAGGCGGTCTTGTCGATCCTGAATCGGCAGGTGACCCAACAGGCGACGATGCTGGCGACCAACGACATCTTCCTCGTAGCGACGTTTATCTTTCTCGTCATGGGGGTGGTGGTCTGGCTGGCCCGTGGCCCGTTCCATGCGCCGCAACAGGGGGGTAAATGAGTTTCCGCCTCGACGACAATATCGCCCGCCACGCCGCCGCCATCTACCGGCGCCAAGTGGTCCTGATGAACCGATGGCTGGAGCCGTACCAGCTTGGGTCGGGGCGGTATCCCTATCTTTTCGTTCTCTACCAACAAGATGGCCGGACCCTGGGAGAGATGGCCGAACTGTTGCTGGTCGATAAAGCCGCCGTCACCCGCGCGGTCGACAAGCTCTGCGGCGCCGGGTACGTCGAACGGAGTCCCGATTTGATCGACCGGCGTTCGATCCGCATACACCTGACCGAACGGGGACGCCAGATTCGCCCCGATTTGGAAAAAGTGGTCGAAGAGGTCTTAGAACTATTGGCGG
>CALOCG010000046.1:0-58888 GCA_942491805.1 Nitrospinota bacterium | reverse complement strand
TCAACATGAAGTTTTCAGAGCCCTTGGAGGAAGATGAGATGAACAAGCTCATCGAACGGCAGGGTGAAGTCCAGGAAAGGCTGGATACCCTGGACGCATGGGATCTCGACGCACGTCTGGAAATGGCCATGGATGCCTTGCGGTGCCCCCCTGGTGACACCCCGGTCACGATCATTTCGGGAGGTGAAAAAGCGCAGGGTGGCCCTCTGCCGGTTGGCTTCTTAAAAAAACCGGATATCCTACTGCTGGACGAGCCTACCAACCACCTCGATGCAGAGAGCGTGGCATGGCTGGAGCAGCACCTTCAAAAATACCCGGGAACCGTCATTGCCGTGACTCACGACCGTTACTTCCTGGACAACGTTGCAGGTTGGATTCTCGAGCTGGACCGGGGTCATGGGATACCCTGGAAGGGGAACTACTCCAGTTGGCTGAAACAGAAACAGGAGCGTTTGCGTCGTGAAGAAAAAGTCGGAAAGCGCCCGGCAAAAGACCCTCGAACGAGAACTGGAGTGGATACGCATGTCGCCCAAGGGGAGACATGCCAAGAGCCAGGTTCCGTATCAGCGCCTACAATGAACTCTTGTCCCAGCAGGCGGAAAAACGGGAAAACGACCTTGAGGCTTTTTATCCCGTCGGGAAGCGTCCATCTCGGAGAGTGTGGTCATTGAGGAGGAGAATGTCGGAAAGGCCTTTGGTGATCGCCTGCTATTCGAGAATATGAACTTCCTGATGCCGCCTCCGGAGGTATTGTGGGACTCATCGGTCCCAACGGCGCCCGGAAATCCGCGACGCTGTTCCGGAAATGGATCGTGGGCCAGGAAGGAACGGACAAGGGAGCACCCTCCATCTCGGAGAGACGGTAAAGCTGGCCTACGTGGATCAGAGTCGTGAATCTGGACCCCGAGAAGAGTATCTGGGAGGAAATCACAGGTGGCCATGATCAAATCGAACTCGGCGACCGGCTTGTCAATTCCCGCGCCTACGTGGCGCGTTTCAACTTTCAGGGTCAGACCAGCAAAAGAAGGTGGCTTCCATTTCGGGCGGACAGCGTAACCGTGTACACCTGGCCAAGATGCTCAAGGAGGGCGCCAATGTCATCCTCCTTGATGAACCTACCAACGATCTCGATGTCAACACCCTGCGTGCACTCGGAAGAGGCCCTTGAGTACTTCGCCGGGTGTGCCCTGGTGATCAGCCATGACCGGTGGTTCCTCGGATCGAATCGCCACCCATATCCTCGCTTTTGAAGGGAGACAGCCAGGTTGTTCTTTTTCCAGGGTAACTGGTCCGAGTACGAGGTAGATCAGAAAGAAACGCCTTGGGAGCTGATGCCGATAGACCTCGGAGGATTAAGTACCGTCAACTGACCAGGTAAAAAGGTTCGTGAAGGCTCAAGGCGCCAGGCTCAAGGATAAAAACAATGTACTTGCCTTGCGGTTCAAGGTTCAATGGTTTACGGTTCAGATGCTCTGTGGTCTAACTGTGAACCGCTGAACCGTGAACCCAACAACCTGTGTCGTTACAAAAACAATTTCCAACAGCCTCCTGTAAAGCATTTTCAATACAGGCTGTTAGGAGGAGAAAAATCCAAATGTAAGACTCATCTGGTGCGTCATGGCGGCGGAAGGCGAATGGGCTGTTCACCCCGATCCGAGTCTGGCGGACCTGGCCGTGAACAGGCAGAAGGGGCCGCCCGATCCCTGGCCCCTTTGGGACCGCTCGATATCATCTCCAGTCCCTTTGCTCGCACCCTGAGACTGCCGCCTCTGGTTAAAACATGGAACGCAGCACCACAAAAGGATGAACGGATAGGGGAGATGCCTTCCCCTGTGGAGGATCCGCTGGAGAGGGTCAAATGGTTTAAGCAGATCTTAGGGAAAAGATGGTCTGAGTTAGACTCGATCTCCTTGCACCCGCGTGCGCGTTACCCAGCAGTTGCCGTCGGTGCAGCGCGTGTCCACCACCACGGTGGAAGGCACGGTGGTGCGCTACCGCCAGTCGATGACCGGCAGCTGGTTCGCGCACAGCCTGCATGACAAGCTTTGGCTCGACCGACTTGAGATTCGCAAGACCGACGGCGAACTCGTGGTGCTCAACCTCGACCAGTACACCGTGATCGCGCCCGCGTAGGAGGGCGAGAGCGCCCGCACACGCCCGCGCCGGCCTCAGCTGGCTTCCACGACTTCAGGCGCCTTGGGGGCGACCACCACCATGGTCATCTGCTCTCGCCACGCGGCGTTCATCTGGCTGGCGATGGTGGCGTTCACGCCCTTGAGCGTGAGGCGCTCGAAGTTGGCGGCAATCTCCTGCAGGCTCTCCGGCCGACCGCTGCGGTAGACGCTGCTGGCGATGCTCATGGCGCGTGCGCTCGTGCTTTCGCCGGACATCACGATGGCGCTCTTGGCGCCCACAATTGCGGTGTCGCACTCTTCCTGGGTGATGCCCTGTTCGAGCCGTTCGAGCTCGGACATGATGCATGCCAGCGTGGTGGCGGCGCGCTCGTGCGTGCTGCCGGCGTAGATCTGCAGCAGGCTGCGGTCGCGGCCGAGCGCGCTGCTTGCGCCCACGGAATAGCACAGGCCGCGCTTCTCGCGAACCTCGGTAAACAGCCGGCTGCTGGTGGCGCCGCCCAGCACGCGCACGGCCACGCGGTGCGCGTGCGCCGAAGGGTCGCCGTCCTTGGGAGCGGGGAAGCCGAGGCACATGTGCGTCTGTTGGGTGTCGAGGGGCACCAGGTGCGTGCCGCGCACGGCGGGGCCGGACTCGGCGACCTCGGCGGGTGCGCCCGACCAATCAGCGAGCAATCCCTCGAGTTGTTCGCGCGCGTGCTCGGGGTGAACATCGCCTGCGATGCCGATGATGGTTCCCGTTGGGCTGGCCCGGCGGTGCCATGAAGCGCGAAGGCTCGCGGCGGTCAGCGATTCCAGGCCGGGTCGGGTGCCGAAACCGCTGCGGTTGAAGGGCGCGGGCATGGCGAATTCGCGCAACTTCAGGCCGGCGAGCTGCTGCGGGTCGTCGTGCAGGGCGTCGAGCGCCTGGAGCGCGATGGCGCGAACGGCGTCGAGTGAGTCGGGCTCCAGGCGAGGCTCGCGCACCACAAGCGTGAGCAGCTTGAGGAGTTCGGGCAGGCGGTCGCCCAGGCACAGCGTCCCGATGCTGGTGTGGTGAACGGCCGGGCTGCCGTGCCGCTGCGCGCCGAGCGCGTCGAATGCGTCGCTCAGGCCACGGCTGTCCATCGGGCCGGCGCCGCGCAGGATGAGTTCGGAGAGCACGGTGCTCTCGCCTTCGCCTGCGGCGTCGTGCGGGTCGCCTGCGGTGCCTACGGGCAGCAGCCATGCCACCGCGCAGCTGCGCGCCCCGGGCATGGGTTCGACCGCAAGCTTGGCGCCGCATGACAGCGTGAAACAGACCGGCTGCGCACTGCTCATGGCGGGAGGCTATCAGGGTGCAGAGCGCGCGAACTGCTCGAACCATTCGTCGGTGGTGTGCATGCCCGGCTTCTGCGCGGCAAGCCACTTGCCCATGCGCAGGGCGCCGAGCGCAAAGAGATCGCGATTGGCTGCAAAATGCCCAATTTCGAGGCGTTCTCCGGGCCCGTTGAAGGACACCACGTGGTCGCCCACCACCTCGCCGGCGCGAATCGCATGAATGCGATCGGGCGCAAGCGTTGCACCCGTGCCGCGCTGCACGGCGTCGGCCAGGCTGCGCGCGGTGCCGCTCGGTGCATCCGCCTTGCGCGTGTGATGCGTCTCGACGATGTCGATGTCGAAGCCGGGCAACAGGCGCGCGGCCTCTTGCACCAGTCGGCGCGCAACGGCCACGCCCAGGCTGGTGTTGGCGGCAATCATCACCGCACGGTGGGCGGATTCCTGCGCGAGTGAATCGCGCGTGGAGGCGGACAGGCCGGTTGTGCCAACCAGCAGCGCGGTGTTCAGCTCGCGTGCGATGTCGAGCGCGCGCATGGCGCCTTCGTCGCTCGAGAAGTCGATGACCACATCAGCCGATCCGGGGCGCAAGTCGAGCGTGTCATCGCGATCGACGGCCCGAATGACGTGACAATCCACATTTTGTTTTGCCAGGGCGGCGATGCGCTCGCCCATGCGGCCGAGCGAACCGTGAAGCACGGCACGTGCGCGTTCATGCGAGAAATCATGCGTGTTGCGCGATGTTGGAGCGATTCGATCTCGTGCGTGTGACACCGGATGCCTGTGGGTTCAAGGGGGTCGAACAAGAATGTTGCAAAAAATCTGCTGAAGGCCCTTCCAAGTCTGTGCCGATAAAGGTACTACTGACAGTTGAGCAGGGGCCTAGTTACGCGGGCCTCGAGTTCTCTCCGACACCCCAAGCGTAACAATGGGAGCCAGAACCATGGCTAAGAAGAAGAAGAAGGCCGCTAAGAAGGCCGCGAAGAAGGCTTCGAAGAAGAAGTCCCGCTAACGAAGGTCTACCTGACCGGACAAGCCCAGCAGGGCCGGCCTCGTAGCCGGCCTTGTTGGTTTTTAGGGTCGCGCTAGCATTCTGCGCCTGTGCAGCACGCGTGCTCAGTCGCGTGCGAACCGTGCGAACGAAGTCGTAAGGACCACCCGAATGGCTCACATCATTGCTGAACCCTGCATCGGCACCAAGGACTCGGCCTGCGTCGAGGTCTGCCCGGTCGACTGCATTCACCCGGGCAAGAATGAAGGCGATCACGCCGAGGCAACGCAGCTGTACATCGACCCGGACACGTGCATCGACTGCGGGCTCTGCGTGGACGAGTGCCCGGTGCACGCCATCTACCCGCAGGAAGACCTGCCGGCCGAATGGCAGAAGTACATCCAGATCAACATCGACTGGTACAAGAAGTAGTTCGGAAAATGGTGCCAGGCACCCCTGGCACCAATTAGTCGTCGCGCCGGTCCGAGGGCTTGTGCACGCCGGCGGGCGCGTCGGCCTGCTCGGTCCAGTCCCGCGCGCGGTCGCCCAGATTGAGCTCGCTCTCCTGAGTCTTGCGGTAGCCGAGCTTTCGGATGATTTCAAGCACGTCGGTCCAGGTGGGGAACGTCTTGTGGTTCACCCGCTTGAACGTATCGATGGCCAGGAGGAACAGGTACTGCTCCCGATTCATCTCGCCCTCTTCGGCGCTCTTGATGAAGTCGGTCAGGCGCCGGCCAGGGCCGCGGCGGCGCTCGAGGTTGCTGGGGTCGACGGTGTCGCCCTCAAGATCGCGGCGGTCAACGCCGGAACGGCGGTCGACGACCTGATTCCAGCGAGCTTCGTCGTCGGATGGCTTGGGAGTGGCGGTCATGCGAGGGGCTCCTTGCGGTTGTTGGCCGGGCGAGCGACCTTTGTCGCGCCGTCGAAGTGTAGTGCTGCGCACCGATAGGATGCGCCACATGCCAGTGTCCGTACTCGCAATCGCCCTGTTTATGGCCGCCAGTCAGGAGCCTTTGCCGAAGGTGCTGGTGTTCTCCCGCACGGCGGGCTTTCGCCACAAGTCGATTCCCGCGGGCGTGCAGGCGGTGCGCGAGGTTGGCGAGGGCCTCTTCCTGAGCGATGCCACCGAAGACAGCGCCGCATTCACCCCCGACAACCTGAAGAACTACCGCGCGGTCGTCTTTCTGAGCACCACGGGCGACATCCTGAACCCGGAGCAGGAGCGCGCCTTCGAAGAGTTCATCCGCGCGGGGGGCGGGTACGTGGGCATTCACGCCGCCGCGGACACGGAGTACGAGTGGCCCTGGTACGGCAGCCTGGTGGGCGCGTACTTCAAGGGGCATCCGCCCGTGCAGCAGGCGACCATCAAGGTTGAGGATCGAACGCACCGCTCCACGCGCCACTTGCCGGCCGACTGGGTGCGCACCGACGAGTGGTACGCGTTCAAGACGAATCCTCGCGCGCACACGCGCGTACTGGCATCGCTCGACGAGACCACGTACAAGCCCGCGGAGAGCGCGATGGGCGACCATCCGATTGCGTGGTACCACGAGTTCGACGGCGGGCGGTCGTGGTACACCGCGCTCGGCCACACCGTCGAAAGCTTCAGCGAGCCGCTCCTTCGAACGCACGTGCGCGAAGGCATCGCTTGGGCCGCGGGCCTGAGCGACGAGCCTCGGCACCGAAAGCCACGCCCGCCACGCCTGCCGCACCCCACATGCCGACCGCGCCGACCACGCCTACACCTCCCACTCTGCCCGCACGGTCCACTCCCCCCGCGCTACCGACTTCGCCCACCCCGCCGACTTCAGCGCCGACGGCAGCCGCGAAGTAATCGTTTCCCCAATGTTCTCCCTCGCACCAACACTCGTCGCCGCCTTGCCCACAGCCCTCACGCTTGCGGGCGCGATGGTGCTCATGGTCATCATTCTGGGAGCCATGGGCCAGGGCGTTCGCGCGCCGTTCCTGGCGTGGCTGTGGCCAGGCCTTGGGCACCTTTCACTCGGGTACCGCCGCCGCGCCGTGCTTGCCATGATCGGCGTGCTCGGCATGTTCATCACCGGTGCGGCCATCGGCGGCGTTGATTCCGTGGACAGCAAGGACGACGGCGCGTGGTTCATCGCGCAAGCCGGCAACGGCCCGATCGCATTCGGCGTCGACGCGCTGAACCAAAACCTGCTGAAGACCGGCAAGGTCGGCACGTTGATCGACCCGCCGCTTTCTGGCGCGGGCAGCACGCCACCGCCGGCCATCAGCAGTTACAAGGGCTTGGGGGCGGCCAACGAGTTCGGCACGCTGTTCATCGCGCTCGGCGGGTTGATGAACATGATTCTGGTGATGGACTGCAGCCGCCGCGAGCCGGCAGTCAATCCGGGCGAGTAACGGCGGATCGCGCCTTGCGCGCACGCTCGGCGCGCAGAGCGCCGCGCCCGCACCTGCGCCGCGCCCGCACCCACGCCTCTCACTCCTCCTCGTGCCCGAAGATCTTGCGTGCCACGCTCGCCATGCGATCGGGCACGCTGAGCGCGACCTCATCGCCCACCTGGAACGTGGTGTCGCCGCGCACGCGCTCGGTGTGCGTCCCGCGCACCAGCAGCGCGACGGTGATCTCAGCTGGAATCTTGGCCTCCGCGAGGGTCTTGCCCGCAATGGGCGAGTCAGAATGCACCACAAACATGAGGAGCGTGGCATCGAGCGGTGCCGCCGTCACCAGGTCGATGCTCGCCGATGCGCGCGGCACGGGAGGCAGCCGCAACCTCAGCAGCCGCATCGTCCAGCGCACGGTGCTGCCGGGTATGACGCTGCCGATGATGACGCAGCAAAACACCACCAGGAAGAGCACGCGGAGGTCGGCGTTGGCTCGGTCGTCGGAGACGGCGATCACCGGAATGGTCATGAGAACGATGGGCACCGCGCCTCGGAGGCCCAGCCACGCAATGCCAGCGATCTCGCGCGGTGCATAGCCGCACGGCCACAGGATGGCCGTCACCACCACCGGCCTGGCGGCCACCGCCAGGATGACTGCGAGCGCGGCGCCACCCGTCATGACCTCGCCGTTGATGAGCTGCACCGGGTCGACCAGGAACCCGAGCACCAGGAACATGGTGATCTGCGCCAGGTACGCGAGCGTTGCGTGAAAGCGCACCAGCGTGGCGCGATAGGGAAGCGAACGACAGTTGGCGAGGTAGAGCGCAGACAGGAACACGGCGAGCAAGCCGCTCGCGCCGATGATGGTGGCCACGCCGTACGAAATGAGCACGATTGCGAGGGTTCGCGCGGGGTAGACCTCGGCGGCGTCCTCGCGAAAGGAGATGAGCAGCTTGACTGCCGTCCAGCCAGTGGCAAGGCCGACGAGCGCACCGCCCACCAGCTGCCACAGGATCTCGGGCACCACCATCCACGACCACGTGCCAGTCACGTACAGCGTGGTGAACGCCGCCACCAGGATGAACGCCATCGGGTCGTTCAGGCCGCTCTCGAGCTCCACCGTCTCGCGCACGCGGCCCGCGATGCGTTCGCCAGTGAGGATCTGAAGCACGCTCGCCGCATCGGTGGACCCCAGCACCGCGCCCAGAATGAGCGCCGCCGGCCAGCCGAACCCCGGAATGAGCATCTTGGCAAAGAACGCGGTGATGAGCGTGACGCCCACAACGCCCACAGTCGCCAGCAAGATGGACGGCCCCCACACGCCGCGCACCTTGCGCACATGCGTCGACAGGCCGCCGTAGAACAGGATGAGCACCAGGCAGACGGTGCCGACGCTGTAGGCCACGTCGAACTCGCTGAGCGAGTTGCGCAGCTGGTCCTGGCGGCCGAGCACCATTCCCAGGCCGATGAACACGAGCGCCGACGGGATGCCCAGCCGGCTGCTGGCTCGCGCGCTGAGCGCCGCCGCGCCAAGCAGCAGGCCAGCAAGCGCAAGGACCACGGGAAGAGTTTGGAAGAGAACGCTCGGCACGGACTTTGGGCCCCGCGGAAGCTCGCGTTGCGAGGGGGAATCCTAGTGCGCGGTTGGGGGGGTGGACGCGCACCTGTTGTGTGCCCGCGCCCGCCGGTTGCGTGCCGACTCGCGCGCCGGCTGCCTGCCCGCTCGCGCCGCCGGTTGCGCACCCGCTCACGCCGCCGGTTGCGCACCCGCTCGCGCCCCGCGACCATATGCGCATGAGCCAGGCGTTTCCATTCGTGCAGCGCGTCGAGTTCGAGGGGCCAGCCTCGCGCAAGCCCTTCGCGTTTCGGCACTACGACCCGGGCGCGCTCGTGGAAGGCAAGCCCATGCGCGATCACCTGCGCTTTGCCGCGTGCTACTGGCACACCATGCGCAACGGCCTCGGCGACCCGTTCGGCATGCCCACGGCCATCATGCCGTGGGACGACGGCCAGGACACCACGAGCAACTGCAAGCGCCGCGTGGACGTGTTCTTCGAGTTCCTGGAGAAGTGCCAGCTGGACTGGTTCTGCTTTCATGACCGCGATGTTGCGCCCGAGTTGCCAACGCTGCGCGAGAGCAACGCGGCGCTCGACGACGTGAGCACCCACATGGCCGCGCGCATGAAGGCCAGCGGCAAGCGCCTGTTGTGGGGCACCGCGTGCCTGTTTGCGCACCCGCGCTACGCGGCGGGCGCGGGCACGAGCCCCGATGTTCGCGTGTTCGCGCACGCGGCTGCGCAGGTGAAGCACGCCATGCAGGTGACGCACCGGCTCGGCGGCGAGGGGTACGTGTTCTGGGGCGGGCGCGAGGGCTACAGCAGCCTGCTCAACAAGGACATGCCGCGCGACCTTGCGCACATGGCGCGGCTGATGCACATGGCCGCTGCATGGGCGGATGAGATCGGCTTTGCGGGCCAGCTGTACATCGAGCCAAAGCCGCGCGAGCCGAGCGTGCACCAGTACGACTACGACGCGGCCACCGTGCTTGCGTTCCTGCGCGAGCACGGCTTGCTGGGGCGCTACACGCTCAACATCGAGACCAACCACGCCACGCTCGCGGGCCACGAAATGGAGCACGAGCTGCGCGTGGCGGCCGCGGCCAATGCGCTTGGCAGCATCGATGCCAACATGGGCACCGCGCACTGCGGGTGGGACACCGACCAGTTTCCGACCGACCTGTACCTGACCGCGCGCACCATGCTGGTGGTGCTGGAGAACGGCGGCTTTTCAACGGGCGGGCTGAACTTCGACGCCAAGCGACGGCGCGAGAGCACATCGCCCGAGGACCTGTTCCACGCGCACATTGCAGGCATGGACGCGTTTGCGTTCGGCCTGAAGGCAGCCGCGGCCATGCGCGCGGATGGCGGCTTGCGGCAGGCGATTCACGCGCGCTACGCGAGCTGGGACAGCGACTTGGGCAAGCGCATCGAGTCGGGCGCGGCGACCATGGCCGAGCTCGAAGCGATGGTGCTTGACGCACCGGTTGCCGTGCCGCCGAGCGGACAGCAGGAGCGCCTCGAAGCGCTGGTGAACAGGTTCATTGGGGGGTGATGCGCGTGTTGCGCGCCGCGCCCTACGGCGTTGTCCCCGCCGGCGCACCGGGCTCGGGCACGTACGTGTAGTCGCCGCGATTCTCGGCGGCAATGCGCTTGAGCGGCTCCTCGCTGCTGCGCGAATGGAAGCAAATCGTGCTGATGCTCACCTTGCGATCGGCGTTGAGGCGATTGATCACCTCGAAGACTGGCCCTTCCTGGAACTGCCCGTCAGTCATCAGGAAGATCGCGTCCGGCCGAGGTTCCTGCAACGCAAGCGCGAGCGCCTCGGTGGGGTCCGTGCCGCCGCCCGGCGCTTGGTCGCGAATCCACGCAATGCCCTCGCTCTTGTTCTTGCGATTGCTCACCACAAGCTTGCCCGGAGGCATGGGCGTCGGCCCGTGGTTGAAGAACACCACCCAGAACTCGCCTTGGTCGGGCAGGCGTTCGATGGACCGGCGGAGCTCAAGCTTGGTGTGCGCGAACTTCGCGTCGGCCATGCTGCCCGACTGGTCGATGACGTACACGACGCGCGTGGCCGCCGTCTTGACACCCATGAACTCGGTGCCGACGCCGCCGTTGCCCTTGCCGCTGCGACCGGGGGGACCGTCGCCGTCCAGGGTGCCGCTCGGTGTTGCCACGATGACTGGGACGGGCGGCTTCTTCACCGGTGGCGGTTCGTCAGGAAGGGTGAAGCCGATGCGAGGGGGCTCGTGCTGAGCGGCCGCAGCGGCAAGCGCCTCGTTGGCCGCGGCTGAGGCGGCTGCGCTCGCAGTCTCGTTCACCGTGTCGGGCGAGCGATCGGCCTCGCCGCCATCGGGCGTGCCGCGGGGAGGTCCATCGCCGGCGCCATCGCGACCGCGTCCTTCGCCATGCGTGCCCGCACCCGGGCCGTCGCCGCTCGTGCCGGTTCCGCTTCCTCCGCCAGACCCCGGAGTCAGGCCGACGATGTTTCCACCACCAATGCCATTGCCTTCGCCCGCAATGCGCAACCACGCGGCCAGGCAAAGCGCGAGCGCGATGATGAACGCAACGATGAGCGCGATCACCGCGGCATTGCGTTCACGCGGCGGGCACTCCGCGGGCTGGGCCGACGGGCTCGTGACCGGGGGGCTCGTGGCTAGAGGGCTCGTGCGAATCGTGTTCATGGTGGCAACTGCCGTTTCGTCGGCATCAACCCGATTGAACTAGCGTATACACAGTCAACTCGGCTCTTTCGGCTCACATTGCGAGGATTCATTGGCGCGCCCCCTGAAGGCTTCCTGCGTTTGTCCGCACTGCTGGCACCGATTCCGGCCCGATGAAGTGCTGTGGATCGCCGCCCACCCGGAACTTGTGGGCGATGCCATGCTTTCGCCGGAAGACGCCGTTCGGTTCCTGCCCTCGCGCTTCTCGGCCGATGGCCAGGCGCTCGACCCCATGGGTTCGCGCACGCGCAGGCTGGCGTGCCCGCGCTGCCACCTCGAGATTCCGCAGCTGGTGCTCGAGCGCCCCATGGTGATCATGAGCATTGCCGGCAGCCCTTCGAGCGGCAAGAGCTACTTCCTGGCGAGCGCCATGTGGAAGCTGCGCGAGGACCTTGCGCGCACCTTCTCGCTGGCGTTCACCGACACCGACCCGGCCATGAACCGCATGCTGGCCAACAACGAGTCACGGCTGTTCCTGAGCGAGGACGCCGACGCGCTGGTGGCCATCCAGAAGACCGAGCTCGAGGGCTCGCAGTACAACTCGGTGCAGCTTGACCCGGGCGTGGCAACGTTGCTGGCGCACCCGTTCATCTTCACCGTGCGCCCAGGGCGGGAGCATGTGAACGGTCGCGCCGCCTCGCGGCTCACCACGTTGCTCACGCTGTACGACAACGCCGGCGAGCATTTCCTGCCCGGTGCCGACACGTCGCGCGCGCCGGGCACGCAGCACCTGGCGCGCGCGCAAGTGCTGATGTTCGTGTTCGACCCAACGCAGGACGTTCGCTTTCGGCAGAAGATGCTGCAGCAGGTGTCGAGCGACCCCCAGCCTCGCGCCGGGCAGGCGCACGATTCGACAGGACCAGCTTCTGGTGGAGATGGCGCGGCGCATTCGCATGCATGCGGGGCTCGCGCCGCAGGAGCGCATTGCCAAGCCGCTCTTCCTGCTCATGAGCAAGAGCGACATCTGGGGCAACTTGCTTCGCGACGAGGATGGCGCACCCATGGACGTGGTGTCGCCGCCGTTCGGGCGCGAACACGCGGGGCTTGGCAAGGTGAGCATTCGTCGCGTCGATCGCACAAGCGCGCGCCTGCGCGAGCTGCTTATGGCGTTTGCGCCCGAGGTGGTGACGGCGGCCGAGGATGCGTTCGAGCGCGTGGTCTACGTGCCGGTGAGCGCCACAGGAACATCGCCCGTGCTCGACAAGTCGTCGGGTTTGCTCAAGATGCATGTGCGCGACATCGTGCCGGCGTGGTGCTCGGTGCCGTTCGTGTACGCGCTTGCGCGCTGGTCGACGCACTTGATGGCGTCCGACAAGAGCGAGAATGGCGCGGCGTTCTACGGCGAGGACGGCGAGCCTGCTCCCGAGGTGGAACCGACGGACGTGGGCGCGCCCGCGCAAGGCGGCCACGCTGCGGCAGCCGACGAAGCCCAGGAGCGCGCGCATGGCGCTTGAGATGGTCTACACCTCGGCCGCTCGCGGCTTGCGCGAAGGCACGAGCGGCTTCTGCACGGTGGCCATGACGCGCGGGTTGCCGATGACGCTGGTGCCGCGGCTCGAGGCCATCGGCGGGTACCGCGCCGGGCCGAACGGGGATGGACCGGTGGCGCTGTCGTTCTGCAGGCTCGAGACTGCGCAGGGTGTTGTGAGCGTGCTTACGCGCGTCGCGCCCGCGGCCCCGGACCACACCAATCGCAGCAACAAGCTCGCCACTTACCTGGTGCTCTCGAGCGACGAGCAGTGCGAGGCCGGTCCGGCGTGGCTGCTTCGCACGGTGCGCATGCGCGATGCCTGGTCAGGCGCCGCACGCATGTTCGACGAGCCCGTGCATGTGCCGCAGGGGCCGACGCTCGAGCCCGCGGTGTGCGCGCACTGGCAACGCACGTGCGGCGACGCGGGGTGGGCGGGCGTGCTGGCGAGTTCGTTCCTGCGGGACATGGGGCGCCCCAGGACGCCACCTCTCGTGGCGTGCAGGACAAGGGCACGCTCGCCCGTGTCCGCGTCCAGAAAGGGGCGCACCACGGGAGCTCTCAGCCCTCGGCGCGATGGCGCCCGACGAGCGCTGCATTGCGCGGATCCTGCGCGCCCACCAGAATCGCTCGCCCCATCCGGCCGAGGATCGACCCCATCGCCGCAGACGACTCGGAACTCGCCACTGCCCGCGCCGCGCACGAGCGCTGCGCCGCGACTCTTGCCGCGCCGGGCTTCCTCGTCCTGGGCGCCGCCTCGCTCCGGCGCTCCTCGTCGTCGCTCTACCTCTCCACCTGCTTCGCCGCGTGGCTCGCGCTCGGCCACGCGCCGCGTCAAGAGCCTCGACGATCCGAAGTCCATCGGCCTCCTCGTCGACATTCCGTACTCCCTCACCAAGGGGCAGCTCATGGGAGCACCGGGGGCGATGGTGCTCGGAGTGTTCCTGGCTCCGATCGCGGTGGGGGCGCGGACGAGTGGCGTGTCGTACTCGGGCTACTCGCACTGCAGCACTGTCTTCCTGGACCCTGCGCGCTGTGGATGCCGCGCGCGGGTTGGTGGAATCGGCACCTGGTACCTGGACTGGCAGGACCGGAATCGGGCGAGTTGCCATCTTCGAAGGCGTGAGAAACCCTGCTCGTCGCATGGATCGCGCTGGTGATCGGCGCGTTATCCGCCGGCGTTCCTGAAGGCGGAACGGATGCGGTCAAGCACCGCGCCCCCGGCGCTGTCGTCGCAGGTCGAGACCATGGTCCGCCTGGAGGAGCTGGCGGGGGAGAACCGCGAGCTCCGTGAGCGGCTCGGCCATTCCTGGAGCTTCGCCTCGCCTCCGAAGTCTCTCAGCGTCAGGTCGTGACGGACGGCTCGATCGCGCTCGAGGAGTTCGAGATCCTTCCTTCGCGACGAGGTCGCGCCGCGCTGGCTGCGTCGATCCGGGCCCCCGGGTTCAAGGAGCAGCTCACGGGCACGCTCCAGGAGATCCGTACGGACGAAGCGGTGGCCATCGTCGATGCCAGGCGGCAGCGGCGACTGGAGCGCCTCGACGATCGGATGCCGACCTTCCAGACGAAGCTCTCGGACAGCGACGCCGCAGAGAACCGCGCGTTGCGTGCGGCGCTGGAGGCGCGCTACGAGTGGAGGCGGAGTCCGAGCGGCGCTGGCGCAGGGCGAAGATGCGGGCGTTCTCGGTGAGTTCAAGCGCGGCTTCGAGGAGCACGAGGCGGCGCTGGCCGAGATCCTGCCGGGCGGATCGATACCGGCAGCTCGAGCGCGGCGGAGGAACGGGCAAGTGAAGCGTCGGCGTTGCGGAACTTCGCTCGGTTCGTGAATGCAGCTCGAGTCCGTCCATCAGGACACGGCCCGCGTCGGTCGGAGTCCGCAGGCCGAGCCCGATGACTGCGTGCACCGGCAGCGCGAAGGCCGTCGTTGGGCTCTGGCCGGCGCGGCGCGCGTGTCCGTGCCCGTAGGGAGTGCCCGGCGTCCGACGACCGCTTGATTCCGGGGGCGGAGCTTCTCGAAGGCCCGGAGGCGGCGAGTTCAATGGACCCCTCGACTCCTCCGACCGTCCGTCCAGGAAGTGAATATCCCCGTGCCCATCGACATCCACGAGCGCATCGCCGCCGAACTCGGTATCTCCGTCCAACAGGTCGCCGCCGCCGTCGACCGTGCCGTTCATCGCGCGCTACCGCAAGGAGGCCACGGGCGGCCTCGACGACATCCAGCTGCGCGCGCTGTCCACGAGCGCCTCACCTACCTGCGCGACCTCGAGGCCGCCGCACCCGCATGCTCGACGCGATCGAGGAACAGGGCAAGCTCACGCCCGAGCTGCGGGAGGCGAAGTTCCGCTCGGCCGACACGAAGGCGCGCCTCGAGGACCTCTACCTGCCCTACCGCAAGCGCCGCAGCACCCGCGCCGATCAGGCACGCGAGGCCGGCCTGGAGCCCCTTGCTCGACGCGCTGCTCGCCGATCCCCGCCCTCGACCCCGAGCAGCTCGCCGCGCGCTTCGTCGATCGCGCAGCACGACGTGCCCGACGTCCAGGCCGCGCTCGAGGGCGCGCGCCAGATCCTGATCGAGCGCTTCGCCGTGGACACCGACCTCGTCGGCGAGCTGCGCGACTGTACCCGCAGGAACGCGCAGGGCCGCACCTTGTCTCGAAGGTCCTGCGAAGGCAAGGAACAAGAGGGGCGCAGCGCTTCCGCGACTGGTTCGACTACGGCGAGCCGTTGAACGGGGCCCCGGCCACCGCGCGCTGGCGTTGTTCCGCGGCGCGCAAGGAGGGCATCCTCAGCGTGAGCCTCGCGCCTCGACCCCGACGGCGACCTCGGCCAGCTCGAGGGGCTGTGCGCGCGGCCAGATCGCCGAAGCGCTTCGGCATCGCCGATCGCGGGCGCCCGGCCGAGATGCCTGGCTGCTGAAGACCGTGCGGCTGTGCTGGAAGACCAAGCTGTCGCGCCGCGCATCGAGGCCGACCTGCTGGTCACCGGCTGCGCGAGCGGCCGAGCTCGAGGCCATCACGGTCTTCGCCCGCAACCTGCGCGACCTGATGCTCGCCGCACCGGCCGGGCCACCGTCACGATCCTGGGCCTCGACCCGGGCATTCGCACCGGCGTGAAGGTCGCGGTCGTCGACGCGACCGGCAAGGTGCTCGACCTCGGCCACCGTCTACCCCTCCGCGCCGACGCCACGACCTCGAGGGCGCCCTGCGCGTGCTGGAGAGCCTGGTCGAGCAGCACCACGTCGAGCTCATCAGCCATCGGCAACGGCACCGGCACCCGCGAGACCGACCGCCTCGTGCTCGAGCTGATCGCGCGCATCAAGGATCGCAACCTCCACAAGATCGTCACCAACGAGGCCGGCGCGTCCGTCTACTCGGCTTCCGAGCTCGCGAGCAAGGAGTTGCCCGATCTCGACGTATCGCTTCGCGGCGCGGTTTCGATCGCGCGGCGCGTCCAGGATCCGTTGGCCGAGCTCGTGAAGATCGACCCCAAGTCGATCGGCGTCGGCCAGTACCAGCACGACGTCAGCCAGACCCACCTCAGCCGCGCACTCGAGGGCGTCATCGAGGACTGCGTGAACAAGGTCGGCGTCGACGTCAACACCGCTTCGCCGGCCCTGCTCTCGCGGGTGGCCGGTCTGTCGCCGACGCTTGCGACCGCGGTCGTGACCTATCGCGACGCCAACGGCGCCTTCCAGAGCCGCAAGCAGATCCAGAAGGTCCCGCGCCTCGGCCCCAAGGCCTTCGAACAGGCGGCGGGCTTCCTGCGCATCGAGGATGGCGACGGATCCGCTCGACGCGTCCACCGGTGCACCCGGAGGCCTACGCGGTCGTGCAGCCGCATCGAGCGCGCGAGACCGGCCGGCCGGTGATCGGCGGGTGATCGGCGACAGCGGACTTCCTGCGCGCCCTCGACCCCGCACCTTCACCGACGAGCGCTTCGGCCTCCCCACCGTCGAAGGACATCCTGGCCGAGCTCGAGAAGCCGGGCCGCGACCCACGCCCCGAGTTCAAGACCGCCACCTTCGCCGACGGCGTCGAGGAGATCTCCGACCTGCGCCCCGGCCTGATCCTCGAGGGAGTGGTCACCAACGTCACGAACTTCGGCGCCTTCGTCGACATGGCGTGCACCAAGGACGGACTCGTGCATTCAGCCAGATGTCGCACAACCGTGAAGGACCCGAACGAGCTCATGCGCGTGGGCCAGATCGTGCGGGTCAAGGTGATTGACATCGACCCTCGAGCGGCCGCTGGATCGCGCTCTCGGTGCGCCCTCGATGACGCGAGCCGCGATCCGCGCCTCCGCGGGCAGGCGCGCGCCTCCCGACCCCGTGCGGACGCGCGTGACGGCGCGCACCGCCGGCACCCCATTCACCCTCGCCGGCTGCCCCCAACGCCTTCGCCCGCGCCGCGGCCCTCGAAACCGACAAGGGCGCCCCCTCCGACCGGCGGCTGATCGAGGCGCTCGGCGCGCAGTGCCCGGCTTCTCTTCCCAGGCGTTGCGTGGAGATCGCGCCTCGGCGTCGGTCGAACCGTCGATTTCCTTCACCCCCGACACGACCCCCGACGACTATCGGCGCGCCGTTGACCAGGTGCGCGAATACATCGCCGCCGGTGACGTCTATCAGGTCAACCTGTCGCAAGATTTTTAGGCGTCAGCCCCCTTACCCCGCCGACGCGTGGCTTTCGTTGCGACAGGGTAGCCCCGCCCCTTGCAGGCGCCTACATCAGGCTGGCCGAGGCGCCCTTCTCTCCACGTCACGCCCGAGCGGTTCCTCGTGGTCAACGAGGAGGAAGGGTCGAGTCGCGCCCCATCCGAGGAACCGCCCCCGACCGACACCCCCGAAGATCGAGCGCAGGGGAAACCCTCGTCGCCAGCGAAAGGATCGGGCCGAGAACGTGATGATCGTCGACCTGATACGGAACGACCTCTCCCGCGTCTGCGCCCCCGGCAGTGTCGGGGTTCCGTCCGTTATGTGCAGCTCGAGCGGTTCGCCACGGTCTTGCACCTCACCTCCACCGTCACCGGGGCTTTACGCGAAGGGGATCGGATTCGCCGACCTGATGCCGCCGTTCCCCCTGCGGATCGGTGACCGAGGCGCCCCAGTTCGGGCCATGGAGATCATCGACGAACTCGAACCAGCCCCGCGGGGCCTGTTGGCGCCATCGGCTGGCCTGGGGCGGAACGGGGCGATGGATCAGGTCGGTCGGCATTCCATCGCCCTTAACCATCAGGGGGAGTGGCGGTATCATGCGGGGGAGGAATCACCTGGCCCTCCCCCGACAGGGAATATCCGGAAACGCTGGTGAAGGAGAGCGCCGGGAAGGAGTTAGGGAGGATACAGTCTGCTGATCGGTACGGAAGCTGTTCGAAGGGAGTGTCGATCCACGACGACCGGGAGGGCTATCTTCTGGGGGATGGCCTCTTCGAGACCATCCCCGTCGAAAGGGCGCCCCGGTTTTGGATCGGCACTTCGCCTGGCTCCGCCCGGCGCCGAGGTGGTCGGCGCCTGCCGCTCGACTGACATGCGCGATCTCAATCCTGCTCTCAGAGAGCTGATCGCCCATAACGGCGTGACCGAAGGAGTTGTCGGCAGCCCTCACGCGAGGGCGCAGGGCCACGCAGGTACGCTCCCCCTCAACCCTCCACCCCCCGATGGATCGCCGTTGTCGCCCCCACCGAACCGACTCCCAGAACGGTGGTACGGCAAGGGGTCGACCTCCTACCCTTCCACCCCTCGCAGGGGACGAAGTCTCTCCTTTGACAAAGTTAAATCGGCCTCCGCCCTAGAGCGGGTGATGGCGGCGCAGATGTCGCTCCCGTGGCGCCCACGAAGGGCTTTCAATCTAGGCTTCTGTGCAGAGTCTCTTGTTGTGTGGCAGCCAATATCTTTTGGGTGCAGGAGAAGAAGGTCTATGCCCCATGACGGCCTGCGTAGCGCCTGCCGGGCGTTACCAGTGGGGTGATTATCGAGAAAGCGATGGAGGCCGACATCGCCTGCCCCCAGGTGAAGAGGGGCCGGAAGCGTTGGAAGAGGCCGATGAGGTGTTTCATCACCAACGCTCTTGTCAAGGTGGATTCGGTCCGGTCGATCACCGGCTGGTTCGGCCCGAAAGCGCCGGGGGAAATGGCCGACCGTATCGCCCAGCTCTATCGAAAGCGCGGGCCGCACGTCACAGAGAAACGGCCCGCCTTGCGGTCAGTCGTTTTGTCGGCGCACCACAGGGCGGCCACCACCGCGTCGAGGGTGCCGAGGAAGATAAGGGCCGCTCCGGCTTGGGCCATCCCATGGCGCAAGCGATTCTTTGCTTCATGGTAGCCCATGGCCGGGACATTGGTCGCCATGGTCCAGAAGAGGGGATAGAGCAACGCCCACAACCCGACGGCGGTGGCTCCGTGCGCTTTCAGCGGTGTCGCCACCCGGGCCAAGCCAGAACATCAAGACCAACGCCAGCGATGCAGCGAGACCATGAAATGTTCGTGGGCCCGTTTCAGGTATTTCCACCCCTTTTCGGCCAGCTTCTCCGCTTTGGCCGCGTCGCCCGCCACGGTCGGGTTGGCTATCGAGGTTTCCTTGAAGCTTGCGGTGATGGCGTCTTCTTTGGAGCCGAAAGCCATGCGCGTGCATCTCTCCTGCGACCAGCGCCAGAAGGGGCGAAAAAGAGACCCAGCGCAACAGGGCGAAGGGTAAACGTTTCCATCAGATGCTCCTTGCTTGTCCATCGTTCGTACCGGCGGGCGCCGACGGGTGGAATATAGCACGGGCCAATTCTGATACCAAATGTTAAAAATTGTTTCGACAAAAGGGAACTTCGTTCCATATAGACCTTGCCTCCTTCCGGCTTTTCTCTGCTATCATGATGGCGTTACCTTCTGTTTTTTCATCATTCATTGGGTTGATGGAACGGGCGGAGAGAATCTCAAAGCGGAGGCGGATGTAATGGGGATGAGACTGCTGAAAATTCTTTTGCTGGCGATGGGTATGACGGTTTCCTTGCAACGGGCACTGGCCCAGACGGCCATCGAAGGGGGAAACGAGCCTCTTCTTTGTTGATAAAGCTAAGACCATCGGCAACGGCGCCATCGGCGTCGGTCTCTCGTTGGCGAACCAGCGCTTTTGGCTCGGTGACGAGTCATCCTGTGACCGAGACGGTCTATGCAGGTTCGGTACCGCCGGGTTCGGCCGGTTCGAATACTCCCTCGCCGCCCCGTACCGGGCCAAGACCCACGACCAGGGCAACACTGCTTCCGGCATGGGTGACGGTATGGCGAAAGCCAAATATGAGGCGCTCCATCATCAGGAGTCGGCCTTCGGCTCTCGCGCTGCTTTTCCAGTTCTCCCGTTGGGGGACAAAGACAAAGGGCTCGGGTCGGGGCAGGCCTTCCCCGGCGTGGCGTTGCTGCTCGATAAGGAATACGAGAATGTCACTTGGAGCTTTAACGCAGGCTACGTCGCCGCCAACAAAACCGAGCTGGGATACGACCCTTACGCAATCTATGGCGCCGGGGTCGAGTGGTTCCCCATCGAGAAACCGCTGGCCCTTATCGCCGAAGTCAACGGGCAGGTCTGGTCCGATATCAAGCAGGGGCGCGACGACAGCACCACCTATCATCTGGGCGCCCGCTACTACATCAACGATAACGTCTCCGCCCACGCGGCCTGCAGTTCGTGGGGAGGGGGAGCAATATTCGAGCTATCGCTATCTGGCTGGCGTGACCGTCGGTGTCGGATTGGGACGCAAAGCGACCGGGGCCGTCTCGACCGGGCTGATCAGCGCAACCGGCCCCGCGCCGGTGGATCCGGTGGTCGTAGAGGCTCCCGCCGCGCCGGTGATGACCATCACCCTCGGCACGGCGCTGTTCCCCTTCGACAAATCGATCCTGACCGATGACGCCAAAGCGGTGATCGACGCCAACGTGGCGATGCTCAACGCCCATCCCGAGGTGAATATCGTCGTCGAAGGGCATACCGACTCCACCGGCTCCGAGGCGTACGGCAACCAGAAGCTGGGGTCTGCGTCGGGCTCTTTCGGCCAAGGGAAATATCTGGTCACCAAAGGGATCGCGCCGGAGCGGATAACGCCGACTACCTTCGGCGAGAGCCGTCCGGTAGCCGATAACGCCACCCGCGAGGGACGAGCGAAGAATCGCCGGGCCGATTTCGTCATCCAAGACGAATAACCGGTTCGTCCGATGCGCCGACGACCTCATGAGAGTGGGGTCGTCCGGCGGGTCCTAAGAGGGGACGTTCTCCTTCTGCACGCCCATTGGTCTGCGCCATCGGGCTGCGCGTGCGGGCATGGGGTATGCCCGACGAACCCGGCAACGACGGCTACGAGGCGGAGAAGAGACATGATTCAGGCGATACGAACGGTGGCGTTCGGCGCAATGTTGACCATACTTCAGGGAACCGGCGGCGCCTTCGCCCTTCCCGCCGCCCCCGTTTCCGGCGTCTCTCCCATTCCCGACGACTATAACTGCATCACCTGTCATATGGATATGACCGGCGGCGAGCCGTTGGAGAGTCTCGACCCCGACATGGCCCGTATCGTTCGCCCGGTCGTCGATTGGCAAGAGTCGGTCCACCGGGAGGTGGGGGTCCTTTGCGTCGATTGTCACGGCGGCGACCCGACCGACATGGGGATCGCCATGGACCCCGACGAAGGGGGGTTCAAAGGAAAACCGGCCAAAGCCGACATCCCGGCTCTCTGCGGTAAATGCCACGGCGACGCCCGATTGATGCGGAAGTACAACCAGCGCTCCGACCAACTCTCCCTCTACACCGGCTCCATTCACGGCATCGCCCTTCTGAAAAAAGGGGACGGCGAAGCCGCTTCCTGCACCGATTGTCACGGCCAGCACAAAATCTTGCGGGTGAAAGATCCCAAATCGACGGTCAACCGGGCCAACGTCGCCGAGACCTGCGGCGAGTGCCACAGTAAAAAAGATGTCTTCGAACATCGCGGCATCAAATCGGACCAACTGGAACGCTACAAAAAAAGCTGGCACTACCAACGCTTCAGCGAAGGGGACCTGCTGGTGCCGACCTGCGTCGATTGCCACAGCAACCACGCCATCAGTCGCGCCGCCACCGAGCGGACCCAGACCGTCTGTTTTAAATGTCACGCCGAGAACGCCGAATATTACAAAGCCAGCCCCCATTGGCAGGCCTATAAACGGGACGGCGAACCGGTCTGTCTCCATTGCCACGGCGCCCACGATATCCTTCGCCCCGAAACCGCCAGGTTCACCGGCGAAGGGGATCGAGACTGCATCGCCTGCCACGACACCGATTCGGACGCCTATAAAACCGGCGTCGCCATCGCCGAAGCGTTGAAATCGGTCAATACCGCCGTCGCCGAGGCCACCGCCGGTTTGGAAGAATTGGAGAGCGATGGGCATGGCGGGTTCGAAACCAGCTCCCTCGCCGAAGCGGCGACCAAAGCGCGCGAGTCGGTGAAGTCGATACGGAGTCTTTCGCATAAACTCGACGCCGAAGCGGTGAAAAAAGACGCCGAACCGGTCATCGCCGCCGCCCAAGGGGTGTCGGAACAGGTCTCCAAATTCTGGAGCGAGATCGGCGTTCGGAAAACCGGGCTCGTCATCGCGTGGCTGATCTTCCTCGGACTTGCCGGCGCCCTCTGGCTCTGGACGAAAGCGGTGGAAAAAGATCGTGACGACCAGAAGTGAGGTGATCGCCCGGATCGACGCCGAGACCGACCGGATCGTCGCCGCTGAAGGGCGTCGGACGCGCAATCGATATGGCGCGTTGGCGACCTTGGTCTTCGCCCCTTTGACCGCGCTCACCCCGGAACCGACGGGATCGCCGACCGGTGGGCCTTTCGGCTGACCCTCGAAGCGAAACGGTACGAACGAGACTTCGGCGACAATAGCGGACCGAAATCGATAGCCGGGACCTTTCGACCATAGGCTCACGCCGAGCCGTTTAGCGGGCCAGTGACGCGAGCGCTTTCTTGAGCAACGCCTCCAGCGGCAATGACGGGTCGGAGACGTTGTCGACCCCCTTCTCCGCTTCGGCCCGTTTGTAGCCGAGCGACACCAACGCCTCTATCGCTTCGTCCCGCGCCTTTGGCGGATGAGACGAGCCTCCCGACGATCCACCCGCTGGCGAAAGCCCTTCGACGTCGCCGAGTTTGTCGGCCATCTCCAACACCAATCGTTCGGCGGTCTTTTTGCCGACGCCGGGGATGGTGGCCAGCCGCGCTTTATCCTGGTTTCGTATCGCTTCGGCGAACCGGATATGATCGAGTCCCGAGAGGATGGTGATGGCAAGTTTCGGCCCCACCTTGCTGACGCCGATCAGTTTCTCGAAGACCCCCCGTTCCCCTTCGGTGGCGAAGCCGTAGAGATGGATCGCTTCTTCTCGAACGTGGGTGTGGATATGCAGGGTCACCTTCTCTCCCTCGGTCGGGAGGGTATAGAAAGTCGAGAGCGAGACGAAGACCCGATAGCCGACCCCGTTCGTATCGACGACGACGTAGGTCGGTTTTTTGGCGGCGACGATACCGGTGATAAGCGCGATCATCGGGCGATTCTCATAGCGTTCGTTTCGTGGGCGATATGGGTCAATGCGGCGGCCAACGCGTCGGCGGCGTCGGCGGGCGTCGGCGTTTCTTTGAGCGACAAGAGGCGGGTCACCATGGTCTGCATCTGGCCCTTGTCGGCGTGACCGTAGCCTGCCACCGTCAGCTTGATCCGGTTGGGGGCGTATTCGGCCACCGGTATTCCGGCCTCCTCGGCCACCAGCATCACCACCCCCGCACATGCCCCAGTTTAAGCGCCGCTTTGGCGTCTTTGGCGAAGAAGGTCTCCTCCAGCGCCAAGGTGTCGGGCCGTTCGGCTTCGATCACCCGCCGGAGTCCGTCGGCGATTTCTTTGAGTCGCAACGGGAGGGGGGCTTTCGATTTCGTGCGGACAACTCCCCAACGGTGACAGACGGGGGAGGCGCCCCCTTGTTGCGAGACGACGCCGAACCCGGTGATGACCGTGCCGGGATCGACGCCGATAACTTTCACAGGAAGCGTTACGCTTCCACTTCGGCCATGATCTCGTCGGGGATGTCGAAGTTGGCGAAGACGTTTTGCACGTCGTCGAGATCTTCGAGATTATCCATGAGACGGATCACTTTGCGGGCGTGTTCGACTTCGGTGACGTCGACGGTATTCTCGGGAACCTGGCTTACCTCCGCCGATTCGATGGTCGTGTTCTTCGCCTCGAGCGCTTCGCGGACCGTTTCGATATCGTCGGGCGGGGTGGAGATTTCGAAGAAATCGCCGTCTTGCTCCATGTCGGAGGCCCCCGCTTCGAGGGCGGTCTCCATCAGCGTGTCTTCGTCTATTCCTTCAGCCGGAACGAGGATGATCCCTTTGCGAACGAACATCCAGCCGACGCACCCGTTTTCCCCCATCTGACCACCGGCCTTGGAGAAGACCGAGCGGATCTCGGAGACGGTTCGGTTTCGGTTATCGGTCATCGCCTCGACCATCACGGCGATACCGCCGGGGCCGTATCCTTCGTAGGTCACCTCGTCGTAGTTGGCGCCGTCGAGATCGCCCGCCCCTTTTTTGATGGCCCGGTCGATGTTGTCGTTGGGCATCGAGACGCCTCGCGCCTTTAAAACGGCGGTGCGGAGGCGGGGATTGGCCGCCGGATCGGGGCCGCCAAGACGGGAAGCCACGGTGATCTCCCGGGCGATTTTGGTGAAGACCTTCCCCCGTTTGGAGTCGATGATGGCCTTTTTATGCTTGATGCCGGCCCATTTGGAATGTCCCGCCATGACGTAAAGCTCCGGTAAAAGTTATCAAAAGATGGAGGATTATATCATGGGTTCCTTACGGCAAAAGCCGCGCCGTCACCGTCGAGCCGACGGCCAACTGCGTCACCCCGGTCGGGATGAGGATCATGGCATTGGCGCCGCAGACGGCATGGATATGAGCCGAACCGTGATAGCCGGTCGAGTCGATCCGATAGCCGTCGTCGCCAAAGGTGATCTTCACCGGAACCCACTCCTCCCGTTCGGCGTTCCCCCGGTGGTGTTCATAGCTCATGGTCGCCGTTACTTCGGCCAAACCGGTAAAGCCGATTCCCTGCATCGCCATCAAGGCGGGGCGGATGAACAGCTCGAAGATGGCGAAGGTCGAGACCGGGTTCCCCGGCAGGCCGAACACATAGCGCCCCTCGGCGGCGACCCCGAAGACCATCGGTTTCCCCGGTTTGATCCGAACTTTACGGATAAGCAACTCGTATCCCGCTTCGGTCAGAGTCGCCGGAACGAAATCTTTATCCCCCGCCGAGACGCCGCCGGTGACCAACAAAACGTCACTCCGCTTCCCGTCGGCGATAAGGGCGGCCAACGCCCCCGGCGCGTCGGTGGCGGTCCCCAACATCACCGGATCGCCGCCCGCCCGTTTCACCTGCGCCGCCAAGGCGTAGGCGTTGGAGTTTCGTATCTGCCCCGGCCCCGGTGTGGCCGAAGGCTCCACCAGTTCGTCCCCCGTGGCGAGGATCGCCACCGTCGGTCGTCGGAAAGCGGTCACCGGGTCGACGCCGACCGAGGCCAACGTGGCGATATGGGCCGGACCGATCAACGTCGGCGCGGAGAGGATTTCGGCGCCCGCCCGGAAGTCTTCGCCCCGTGGAGCGACGTTGGTCCCGGCTTCAAGGGTAGCGTGGATATGGGCCATCTCGCCGACCTCGACATACCCCCCCGTGCGCTCCACCTGCGCCACCGCATCGGCCCCCGCCGGCATCGGCGCGCCGGTCATGATTCGGGCCACCTGACCCGGCGCGACGGTAAAGTGAGGCGACGAACCGGCAGGGGCGTAGCCGATCACCGGTCGCTCGCCGGGGCCGTCGGCCGCCACCACCGCATAGCCGTCCATGGTCGCCCGGTTAAAGGGGGGGGTGTCGATATCGGCTACGGCAGGCGTCGCCAGAACGCGCCCCGCCGCTTCGATGAGGGGGATCCGCTCGACATCGGTGATCGGTCGCACCCGTTCGGCGATGATCGATGTGGCTTCTTCTCGGCTAATCATGGCTCCTCCTTGGTTGCGGAGCATTCTATCATTCCCCTCCTTTCCGATGACGCGGGACGCGCTATCCGTTAGAATGCCCCGATGACCGAATCGACCCCTTTTATCCGACTCGACGCCGTCGAGAAACGCTATGGACGCGTCACCGCCGTGGACGGTATTTCGCTGACGGTGGCGAAAGGGGAGGCGTTGACCGTCTTTGGCCCTAACGGCGCCGGGAAGACGACCCTCCTTCGCCTCATCGCGGGGCTGGCGAAACCGACCGGCGGGAAGATCGTCATCGGCGGGTTCGATGTCACCGGCGGACATCACGACGAGGTCCGGCGCCAGATTGGCTATATCTCCCATCAGGGGCTGACCTACGGCCAGTTGACCGCCCGGGAGAACCTTCACTTTTTCGCCAAACTCTATGGCGCTATCGATCCCGACCAACGGGCGGAAGAACTCCTCGACCGGGTCGGTCTCGCCAGTCGGGCCGACGATCTGGTCCAGACCTTTTCGCGGGGGATGAAGCAACGGCTCTCTATCGCACGGGCGCTGGTCCACGACCCGGATCTGGTGCTGCTCGACGAACCGTTCACCGGCCTCGATCAACACGCCGCCGATATGCTGAAAAGCGAATTATCCCAATTAACGTCGGCGGGGCGGACGGTGGTGATGATCACCCACAATCTGAAAGTGGGGGTCGAGATGGCTCATCGGGTGACGGTTCAGGTGGCGGGGAAAATCAGAGTCGATCTTCCCACCGCCGATCTCGATCCGGTCGCTTTCTCCGAAACCTATTTCGACGCGGTCGGGGGAGCGCACTACTGATGAGCTTTCTTGACGGCGTTCTGCTGGTGATGAAAAAAGATTTGGCCATGGAACTGAGGGCCAAAGAGATTTTTACGACCACCACCATGTTCTCGATCCTCGTCGTCGTCATCTTCAACTTCGCTTTCGATATGACCGGTATCGACATCGACGCCATCGCCGCGGGGGTGCTATGGGTCGCCTTTATCTTCTCCGGCGCGGTGGCGATGAACCGGGGCTTTATGCGGGAGCAGGAAGAGGGGTGCCTCTCGGCGTTGCTCTTGGCGCCGATCGACCGGTCGGCGATCTATTTCGGCAAGATGCTCTCGGGGCTGATCGTGATGCTGGCGACCATGGCGCTGGTGACGCCGATCTTTATGGTTCTCTACAACATCAACGTGATGACCCATTTCGGATGGCAATCGCTCACCTATCTTTTGGGCGCCATCGGTTTCATGACCGTCGGGACGTTGATCTCGGCGATGTCGGTGAACCTGCGGGCGAGAGAGATGATGGGGCCGTTGCTCCTTCTTCCGGTGGTGGCGCCGGTGATTATCGCCGCCGTCAAAATGAGCGGCGGGCTGATCCGTGGCGAGGATATGGCGTCGTTGATGATCTGGATCAAGATTCTGGCCAGCTTCGACGTGATATACTTGGCGGTCTCGTGGCTCGTATTCGAGCATATTGTCGAGGAATAAGGAGGTAAGAATGAACGAATATGTGACGTACGCCTATGGCCTCATCTGGGTCGTCTTTTTCGGCTACGTGGTCTGGATCGGCCTGCGGCTCTCTCGTGTCGAAAAAGAGCTGAAGAGCCTCGACAAATGAAGCTTCTCCGCGACAACGCCCAGCTTCTGCTTCTCCTCGCCTGCGCCGGGGGGACGATCCTCGCCCCTCTGGGAGCCTACATGGCCTTTGTCTACGCCCCGGAAGAGTCGATCATGGGCGCCCCCCAACGGATATTCTACTGGCACGTCCCGGTGGCGGTTCTCTGTTACGTCGGTTTCTTTATCACCTTCGTCGGCTCCATCGGCTATCTCTGGACCAAGAACCTCGACTGGGACCGATGGGCCGTGGCCGGGGCCGAAGTGGGGGTGGTGCTGGCGACGTTGATGATGCTCACCGGCATGCTCTGGGCGCGACCGATCTGGGGCGCCTGGTGGACGTGGGATCCCCGGTTGACCACCTCGCTGGTGCTGTTGCTCATCTTCGCCGGATACCTTATCTTGCGGTCGCAGATCGAAGACGAAACCATGCGGGCCAAGTTCGCCGCCGTCATGGGGATCGTCGGTTACGCCGACGTTCCGCTGGTTCACTACAGTATCAAGCTTTGGTCGCGGGGGATTCACCCCCCCAAACCGGAACTTCATCCCGACATGAAAACGGCGCTGATGTTCAGCTTCGCCGCCGTCGCCTGCATCTTCGTGGTCACCCTGCTACTGCGGATACGGCTCGAATTCGCCGCTGCATCGCTATCCCGGCTGAAGGGGGCCGGACGACGCTGAGCGACGCGAAGAAGGGGTTCGTCGCTGGCTACGTCACTCTGGCCGGTCGCCCCAACGTCGGCAAATCGACCCTGCTGAACCATTACGTGGGGCGAAAGATCGCCATCACCACCCCCCGCCCCCAGACCACCCGGAACCGGATCGTCGGCATCATCACCCGCCCCGACGCGCAGGTCGTTTTTCTCGACACTCCCGGCGTCATGAAAGGGGAGAAAAACCGGCTGAACCGCTCCATGACCGACGTCGCCGCCCGGACCGGCGCCGAAGCCGATGTGTTGATTTTCATCACCGACGCTTCCCGTCCCGACATCGACGGTGACCGGTTCGCTTGGAATCGGATCGACAAAGGTAAAGGGCGAGCGATCCTCGCCATCAACAAGGTCGACCTGGTCGATAAGGAATCGCTCCTGCCGCTGATCGCCCAGCTTACCGAAGACCTGGGACCGTTCGAAGAGGTGGTTCCTCTCTCTGCCACGCGGGGGATCAACACGGGTCGACTTTTATCGCTTATCGTTGACCGGCTCCCTGAAGGGACTCATTTTTATCCCGAAGACATGGGGACCGACCAGCCGGAGCGTTTCTTCATCGCCGAGATGGTGCGGGAGAAAGCCTTCTTGCGGTTGTCGCAGGAGCTGCCCTACAGCCTCGCCGTAGCGGTCGAGCAAATGGAAGATCGTCCTAACGGGGTCTTCGCCATCGCCGCGACCATCTTGGTGGAACGGGAGTCGCAAAAAGGGATCGTCATCGGAAAAAAGGGCGCCATGCTCAAAGAAATCGGCGCCGCCGCTCGACGGGAGCTGGAGCGCCGCTTCGAAACGAAGATATTCCTCCACCTGACGGTCCGCGTCCGCCCCCAATGGACCGGCGACGCGGCAAGCCTGCGCGAACTTGGGTACGACCCTTCCGCCGAATGAGCCGCCGTTGTAAACTATCTACGTTGCCGCTGCGGTGTCGAAAGGGCGCTCGAAACGCACGCGTACCATCGTGTACGCTTCGCTTTCTCGCCCCCTTTCTCCTTGCATCGCCTGCCTCGATAACGTTTACGACGGCGCCGAGAAATGCCCCTCTTTGATTCCCCCGCCGTAACGCTTCGTACCCGTCGCTTGGGGGAGACCGACAAACTGGTCACCTTTTTCACCCTCCGCTACGGCAAGGTAAAGGCGGTGGCCAAAGGCGCCTACAAAACCAAAAGCCGGTACGGCGGTCGGCTGGAGCCTTTTACCCACGGCAATCTCATCGTCTTCGGCAAAGAGAAGGCGGGGATCTTTCGCCTTAACTCTTTCGATGTGGTCGATCCCTACCTCCCATTGCGGCGCGACTTCGCCTCGGTCAACCGGGCCTTTGTGGCCATGGAGCTGGTGGAGCAGACTACGGAGGATTGGGACCCGAACCGGAAAGTTTTCGTCGAGCTCGTCGCGTTCCTTAAATCGGTCGCTTACGCCGATAGAGATCGGGGGGTGTTGCCGTTGCGCCTTTTCGAGAGCCGCTATCTGGCCCTTACCGGGTTCGGCCCTCGGCTGAATCAGTGTGTCCATTGTGGCAAAGCGCCGACCGGGGAGACCGGCTTTAACGCGGCCCGTGGGGGGGTGGTCTGCGGCGATTGTCTGCCGGGGGATCCTTTCGCCGACCGGGTGAGTCTTGGCGCCATTCGATTGATGGAGCGGGGGACGGTGGCCGAACCGTCGGCGTTGGCCCGTTTAAGCGGATCGCCCCAAGTGACCGCCGAGTTGGGGATAATCGTCAACGGGATGGTGGAGCGGCATCTCAGGCGGCGTCTGAGGGCGGAACGATTTCTCGCCTTGGGATGAGCGAAACGGAAAGTCTCTCTTGACGGGGGAGGGCGGGGGCCTTTTAATACAGGGGCATCAATTCACGATTTTCCGTCGCGATGGCGACGCTATGGGGGTAGTCGCAAAGCATGAACGCCGGTAAGCTCAATTCCTATTTCGGCGAGGGGACCGTCCTTAAAGGGACGCTAAAGTTTAAAGGTCTCCTCCGTTTCGACGGCCAATTCGAAGGGGAGGTCCTTTCCCCCGACACCTTCATCGTCGGCGAAACCGGCGATGTGAGGGCGAATATCAATGCCGGAGAGTTTTTCAACTACGGCGCGGTCACCGGCGATGTGGAAGCGAAAACGAAAATATCGCTTCATACCCAATCCCGGCTGGTGGGGAACATCAACGCCCCCGCTATCGCTTTGGAAGAGGGATCGTTCTTCGAGGGGTCGTGCAAGATGCCTCCCCCTCCTCCCCGTTCCGAAACGCCGTCGAAGAAGTCGAAGTCGCCGAAGGCCGAGGTGGCCCCCGGCGCGGTGGTTACGCCCGATGCTTTGGGCGAGGAGAGCTCCTTTCATCTCCCGATGAAAAAGATCGTCGTCGGCCTCGTCGTCGTGGGGCTTGTCGCCGGTGGCGTCTGGATGTCCAAAGAAGGTCCCCCGGGGAAGGTCGACCGGCCCGCCCCCGAACCGACCCGCGTGGCCGAGCCGATAAAAACCGAAGTCGCCGAACCTTCCATCGACGATCTGCAAGCGGCGGTGGCCGAAGATCCGGCGGACGAACAGGCGCAACTCGACCTTGCCAACGTCCTCATCGAGAACGAACAACTGGTGATGGCCATCGACGCTCTCAGAGAAGCGACCAAGGCCCTCCCCAAAAACGATGCGATTCTGCTGGCGCTGGCCGAGACGTTGCAAACGGCCGGACGCGAAGCCGATGCGCTCGTTGAATATAAGACCTATGCGAAGGGGCATCCCGATTCGCACGAAGCGGCCTTGAATGGGGCGTTCGATGCCATGGAGCGGGGAAACCTTGCAGCGGCCCTTAAGGGATATGAGGATGCGCTGGACAAAAATCCGACCGATTTGAGAGCGCGGCTCGGGCTGGCGACGGTCTACAGTAAACGGGAAGAGAACGACAAGGCGGTCGACGAGTGTCGGAAGATTCTCGACAGTCGTCCCGATTACGCGCCGGCGTTGAACCGGTTGGCGTGGCTGTTGGCGAAACAGGAGACGAATCTGAAGAAGGCGAAGGAACTGTCGGAAAAGTCGATGGCCTATTACGACGATATCCCGGAGTACATCGACACTCTTTCCGAGGTCAACTACCGGATGGGAAACTACGACGCGGCGGTGGAGTTGATCAAAAAGGCGGTGAAACTGGTGCCGACCGACCCGTATTATAAACGGCAGCTTTTCAAGTTCCAACGGGCGGTTCGATAACGGGCCTTTCCGCGCTGTGGTCTTGTTCTTACCAGTCTCGACCTTTTTGGGTCGGGGCTGTTTTATTGTTGCGGCAAGGGAGGGGGGTTCGGTATACTCCCCGTTCGTCTTGATGCGCCCGTAGCTCAGCTGGATAGAGCGTTTGATTGCGGTTCAAGAGGTCACAGGTTCGAATCCTGTCGGGCGCACCACACCCTTACGGGCGCTTTCTTCCTTACTCCTTCTACATTCCCCGCTGCTCGTTGGCGGCTCATTTGCGCTGCCTGTCTCATCTATCGGGCGTTGCACGTAAAGCTGGGGAAAACCGATCCGCTAACGCCGGTCCCGTCGGGACGAAAAAACCGCCACGGTTCTCCGTGACGGTATTTCTCGTGAGAGCTTCTTACGGTGTGGCGCCGAAGACCACCTCATATTCGAGACCTTTGCAGGTATAGGTGCTGCTATGGTCGTCGAACTGCCACGAGTAGGCGTCGGGGCATTTTTCCTTGAACACGGTGTCGTAGCGGCAGTCGGTTTTCCCTGCGCAGTAGGTGGCGTTCGGTTTGGGCCACCATTCGACCTTGCATTCGGAGAGCTTCATGTTGGCGATCAGGGCGTCGTTCCAGATGATGCCGTCTTGCGGCGTCGCATCGTCGGTTAAGCAATGGGTTGTGACACCGGCGTCGACGTATCGTTGCCAATCGACGTTGGCGATGCATTTACCGGCGCTGTTGGTATAGAGCGCCCCCCCGTCGGTCGCCGAGGTGCAACCGAAGTTGCAGTTGGGCAGACCGCACCCCGAATCGTCGCTCCCGCAGCCGCATTCGTAGAGGTCTTGGACTTGGGTGATCATCGTCCCGGTGTCGTCGAAGATGTCGCCGAGAGTCGCCAGGTCCAAAGCGAACCGGCTCTTAAACGAGGCGATCATTTCGCTATTAAGAGAGTCGGTCGCCCGTTCTTTCAGAGCGGCTTCAACCAGCGTTCGTTGGTTGTTATCGGCAAGGGCTTTGCCGAGCCCCATGCAACCGACAACCTCACCGGCGCCGTTTTTAAACTGCAACTCGGCGGGGCAATCGGTGGCCAAATCGAAACCTTGGCATCCGGCCCAGTTGGGGGTCTGGCTCGAATCTTTGGCGCCGTTGCAGTCGTAGGGAGTCGTCGCCGCCCCGGCGGTCGTAAACGATCCGGTGGGACGGAACCCGATGGGGGTGACGTAGCCGTCGATATTACTCAGATCGGCGAATGCGACCCCGTCCGAAGCACGCACGGTGATCTCGAAGACGTTCCGGGGGACCGCCCCGCCGGTACCAAAGCACCATTCGGGCTGAAGGCCGGCGCTCGGGTCGATCCCTTCACCTTTGGCGAAGTCGATCCACGACGCGGCGGCGATACAAGTGCCGGTGTCGCATTCCAGATAGCTGATGTCGTAGACCGTTCCGTCAGCGGTGGTGAAGGGGAGCGATTTCACTGCGCCGCATCCGGTGCGAGCCCAGAATACCCCGCTGTTCAGGTCGTCATAGGTTTTCAGCTCCACCGTCTTGCCGGCGGCGATCTTAAAGCCGGTATAGTCTCCCAGCAAGACATTGGTCGGCGTCTGTCCTTCCTTTCCTATCTGATCCTCCAATTTTTTTTGGCTGCTTCCTTGCCCCCCCACATAGACGTCCTTGCCGGTGGTGTTGGAGAAGTAGAAGGTAAGCGCCGAAGGATCGGCGGTATTCAGGCGCGAATCGATGACTTGCGCGAAATCGACCTGCGTACTATCGATAATGATGGTCGGAACGTAAAGGGTTTCGCCGACGTGGTTGTCGCCGAGCAGGAGCGTGGCCTGATAGGTGAGGGTGGCGGTGGCGGCGTCGTAGACCGGTTTGTTAAGGGTCATGATCATCGCCACGATGGTGTCGTCTTCGAGATAGGTGGTCATCGCCACGTTCGGGCCGGCGTCGCCGAACCGGCTGTTCCAACGATCGACAAAGCTGGCGGTCTGGTCGACGAACGACCGGACGTTGGGGGCGTTGCCGACGGCGTAGAGAATCGAAGGGACACCGGTCAACGTTAACGTGAGCGTTCCGTCGCCGTTGTCGGCGAGGGTCGCCGCTTTTGAGACTTGGGCGAACGACCAATGATCGGTGGTCCCGTCGGCCGCTTCGTCGAGAAAGGTGACTTTGATGTCGTCGATAGCCGCGGCCGTCGTCGGCGCCGTATCGAGGGTGGTCGCAAGGAGCGTGGCGTTCACGGTCAGCTCACCTTTGTCGGCGTCATAGACCGGATTGGTAAGGCTCATATAAAAGCCGATCTCGGTCTCGGTCCCCCGGTAGTAGGTATCGACCAATACTTGCGGGGGGCGTTTGGCGTAGGTGGTTTCCCATGCGGCGATAAAATCGGCGGTGAGAGTCGTGCCGCTCCCCCGTAAAGGGCGGTCGTCGAACCAGATCATCCCCTTGGGGACGTCGGTCATCGACAGCGTGTAAGCGTTCGCTCCGTCGGCGGGGGTCAGGGTTCCGAACTTAGCCAGCGTCAGGTAGAGCCGCTCGGAGGGGGGGGCGGTGGTCGTCTGCGAGCTACTGGAACCGCATGCGACGAAGGCGAGACTCAGCGATAGGGCGACGAGCCCCGCAAAAGCGAAACGGATCGAGATCGGAAGGGCTTGCATATACTACTACCTGCTCTAAATAGGGGAAGGTCGTGAGAGGACAGAGTTGATAATATAAGGGGACTCGGTCGTTGTATAGGGTGAATGTGGCGGGGCAGGCGCCGCTTTCATATAAAAAAACACCCCCCCATCCGCCGAAGGAGTAGACTGTCACGCTGTCCGGGGGATTGACCTCCGCACCCATAGAGTGATTGGACGAACATGCATAACCAGCGGAAGACCAAGATCATCTGCACCATCGGCCCTGCCAGCGAGTCGCAGGAGATGATCGAGAAACTGATAGAAGCCGGGATGGACGTCGCCCGGTTGAACTTCTCCCACGGCACCCACGCCGCCCATGCGCAGGTCATCGAGCGGATACGGATCGCCGGGAAGAAGCTCGATAAACATATCGGCATCCTGCAAGACCTCTCCGGTCCGAAGATACGCTTGGGTTCCTTGCCGGAGCCTGTCACCTTGGCTCACGGATCGGAGGTGACCTTCGTCGCCGGAGAGACCGCCACCGACGGCGCCGTCCCGGTGAACTATCCCTATTTGGCCGAAGACGTCAATCCGGGCGCCCGGATTCTGCTGGCCGACGGTCTTGTTGAACTCGAAGTCTTGCGGATCGAAGGGAGCAAGGTGGTTTGTCGGGTTATCAACGACGGGATCGTGTCGAGCCACAAAGGGGTCAACTTGCCCTTGACCAAACTCCGCATCCCGGCCTTCACCGACAAAGACCGGGAAGACCTCGCCTTCGGCATCGCCCAAGGGGTCAACTACGTCGCCATGTCGTTCGTCAGGAGCGTCGAAGACCTGACCCCGGTGCGGGCCATGCTCTCCGATCGGACGGCGGGGCATAAAGCGCCGATGCTCTTGGCGAAACTGGAGAAACCTGAAGCCATCGAGCAGTTCGACGATATCCTTTCCTACGTCGATGGAACCATGGTCGCACGGGGCGATCTCGGGGTCGAGATGCCGCTCGAACGGCTCCCGGCGGTGCAGAAGCGGATACTCTCGGCCACCCGCCGCGCCGCCAAACCGACCATCTGCGCCACCCAGATGCTCCGTTCGATGATCGACAACCCCCGCCCCACCCGGGCCGAGGTGACCGACTGCGCCAACGCCATCCTTGACGGGGCCAGCGCCGTGATGCTTTCGGAAGAGACCGCCGTCGGCGCGTATCCGGTGGAAGCGGTGAAGGTGCTCGACAAAGTGGCGCTGGCCACCGAGCCGACCATCGACTCTCATCGGATGCTCGACGAACCTGACGCCGCCTTCTTGCCGCCGATCGAATCGTCCCTCACCCGCGAAGCCTGTCGATTGGCCGAACGGCTCGGCGCCACCCTTATCGCCGTCGTCACTCACTCGGGCGCTTCGGCTCGTCAAGTGGCCCGGTTCCGGCAGCAGATTCCGATCATCGCCCTTACCAGCGAAGAGGATACCCTCCACAAGATGCCTCTTTCATGGGGGATCACCCCGGTGTTGGAGCAGGTGAAAAAGAAACCGAGCGAGCTGGGCGACGTGGCGGTGAAGTTCGCTTTGGAGCACGATCTCGTCTCCTCGGGCGACCGGGTGGTCTTCACCTGCGGCTACCCCTCCATGGAGCCGGGGAGCACCGACACCATCAAGATTCTGACCGTCCCGTAAGCCCCATTCATCCCCGGTCGCCTGTGCTAAGATGAGGCGGTCGGGGGGACTTCCCCTGTTTTGCGGTTCGCAGGAGCCGCGTCACATCGGGCGAAGGCGTCAATGCCGAGGAGGGGCCGTGAGCGACGACGAGAAGGGTGGGCATCGTAATCTCGAAAATCAGAAGGGTCGTCTCTTCTCGTTCGAGTCGGACGCCTATCCGGCATCCCCCTTCTATGTCGTCGAGTTCAACGGTACCGAGGCGATCAACGCCCCCTACCAGTTCAGCCTGACCCTCGGTTCGACCCAAGGGGATATCGACCTCGAAAAGATACTCGCCAACCCGGCCCGTTTCACCATGACCTTCGGTGGCGGCTCACGAATCTTTCGAGGCGAAGTGATCGAAGCCGACCTGGTCCATTTTGAAAACAATCTCTTCTATTTTCAGTTCACCTTCGTCTCCCGTTTCTGGAACTTGGGGCTTACGACCCTCAACGAAGTGTATAACGGCAAGTCCGTTAAAGAGATCGTCGAGTCGGTCCTGAAAGAAGCCGGATTCACCGAAGCCGATTATGCGATGGAGCTGCAATCGACCTATCCGGCCCTCGATTTCCAGTTCCAGTATCAGGAGAGTCGGCTCGACTTCATCCACCGCCTCATAGAGAGGGAAGGGATCTACTATTATCACCGGGAAGAGAAATCGGGGGAGAAGATCGTCTTCACCGACAGCAAAACCACCCACAAGAAGCTCGACGACCCGGTCTATTACCGTTCCGATTCCGACGCCTCGGTCGATGCCGATTTCCCCGCCTTCGCCTCGCTCATAAGCAAAACCCGCCGCATTCCCAAAACCTACACCGGCAGGGATTTCGACTACGGCGCCGCCACCGTGGCCATGGAAGCGACCGCTTCCATCGACGCTGAAAACGACGGAGAGATACTCCACGTCGGCGGTATGCTGACCGGGCCGAAAGAAAAAGACGTTACAAAAACGCCGAGCAATAGCGAACGAGCCAAAACGCTGGTCGACCGATGGAAAGAAATGATGCTTTGTCATCGCACCCTTTACCATGGCGAAGGGACCGCCCATCCGGTTCGACCCGGCGTCAAGGTGACGGTGAAGAGCCATTTTCGCGATGCCATGAACAAGACCTATCTCCCCCTCTCGGTCAGCCACAAGGGGTCGCAGACAGGCATCGGGTTTGTCGATGGGCGACACGCCCTCTGGCGGGGGAGCGAGAAGCCGTTTTACCGGAACGACGTTTTGATGATCGACGGCGACACCCAGTTCCGTCCCGAACACAATACCCCCAAACCGGTTATCGCCGGGACCATCCCCGCCTTCATCGACGGCGCCGGTGACGGGGTGACGGCCGAAGTCGATAGCGTCGGTCGCTACAAAGTGAAGTTTCCCTACGCCAAGAAGACCGACCGCGGTCCGATGAAAAGCTCCTGTTGGCTTCGGCTCGCCACCCCCTACGCCGGGAGTGACCACGGCATGCATTTTCCCCTGCACAAAGGGGCCGAGGTGGCCGTCGCCTTTTTCGAAGGGGATCCCGACCGCCCCTACATCGCCGCCGCTTTGCCCGATTCGGTCAACCCGTCGGTGGTCACCAGCGCCAACCCGGCCGAGGCTCGGTTGATGACCGGCGGCCAGAACCTGTTGTCGTTCGTGGACACCGCCACCAAACAAAGGATCTTGCTCCATTCTCCCACCGGTGAATCGTGGGTTCGGGTCGGATCGACCCACGAAGATCCCCACTCTCACGATCCGTTGTTGGCGACGAAAGAGAAAAAAGAGGGCGAGGAAGCCAATGAGGAGAAGCCGGAAGGCGGTATCGCCCTCGACACCGAAAAAGATTATCGCCTCTTCGTCAAAAAGAACCAGTACGAAACCACCGAGGGAAAACGGACCACCGAAACCACCGGCGCCAATAGCGAGACGTATAAAGGGGGGAGTACCGAGACCTACGAATCGTGCGACCTGAACCAGAATATCGAGCATGGGCGTCAGAACGTCGATGTCACGGGAAACAAGGCGCTTGATGATCGTCTGAAGACGTTCCGAGACAACGTGAAAAGCTCGCGGGACGGATTGCAGTCGGCGGCCGGCGGTTTCAAAGGATTCGCCATCGCCACGGCGATTACGGGCACTCTCGCGGCCGTGGCGGTTTTGGCGGCGCCTTTTGCGGCGGTCGCTAGCGCAGGGTTGGTAGGCGGCATGATCGTCGGCGGTTTTTATCTCGGCATGGCGACCGCCGTCAGTGTCGTGGGGGGCGCCATCACCGCAGCGGTCTACCGGAGCAAGCGGGAAGAGCATATTAAAAAAGTAAAAGAAGAAATAACCTCGCTTCGTACTGCGCTTAAAAGCGCCAAAGGGGTTTACGAGCTAAAAACGCCGGTGCGCGACGTCGAAGTCGAAGCGCTCGACCATCTTGAAGTGGGGACGGCGACGAATCCGGGACAGCAGGTGACCAAGATCGAGGGGGAGCCAGTTCATCGAGATCAGTCAAGACCTGATTAAAGCGGTCGAAGGGGATGTCCACGAAGAGATCGGTGGCGACCGGGTGGTTTCGGTAGCCGGCTGGGAGATGGGGATCGGCGAAACGAGCCGGCGCGCCCATGCCGCAGGTTCGATCGACCTTTTCCTCGGCGAGGGGAAGATGGAGGTCTTGTTGCTCGGCGGTGAGCTGATCGTGAAGATCGCCGAAGGATCGGTCAACCTTGGTCCCCTTGCCGGTTTCGAAGTGAAAGCCCGCGGCGCCGTCTTCGAATACGAAGAGCTTATGGCGGGCCTGAAACTCGAATTAAAAGGCGCCCACGTGAAAGAAAAAGAGGTCGAGATCGGCCATGGTACGGTGAGTCTCAAAGATCACGACGCCCATGTTCACGCCGGAGAGGCCAATGTCGATGCGCGTGACGCTCAAATACATATCTGACGACCAGAAGAAGCGCCTGTGAAAATCGTCAAGCCGATGAAGCTCTCCCTCTTCCCCCGTCCGTTCGAGGAGGGGGGACGTCGCTATCTGGCGGTCGGTATCCTCGGCATGTTCCCCTTCGCCGACCCGCAAGCGCTCCACTCGGAAGCGTTTTTATGGAAAACCTTCGCCAAAGAGGGGGGGGCTGACGCGTTGCTTGATGTCGGCAACCCGAAACCGCACGGCGAAGTCATCGTCTCCGGCGCCGCGTTCGCCCCGCAAGGAACCAGCGTCAAAGCCATGGAGGTCGAGTTCTCCGTCGGGCCGGTTCGTCGGCGACTGGCGGTTTTCGGCGACCGATATTTCGAACGGACCACTCTCGGCTGGCGGATCACCGAACCGAAACCGTTCGAGACCATGCCGCTCGACTGGGCTCGCGCATACGGAGGGAAAGGGTTCGACGATAATCCTGCGGGGAAAGGTTTCCCCACCGACGCCATGAAAGAGGGGAAAGCCCCTTGGCCTCTGCCGAACATCGAAAACAGCGCGAACCTTCTGGCCGATACCGAACAACGCCCCGCGCCGGTCTGCCCCGGTATGGTGGGGGTGGCCATGCCGTTCCGGACGAAAAAAGCCGGAACCTACGACGATAACTGGCTCGCCAACGTTTTTCCCGCCCTCCCGGCCGACGCAGACCTGACGATCCATCAAGCCGCCCAGCCCGAACAGTGGGCGCCCGGTTTTTTTGAAGGGGGGGAAAGCTTCAGCTTTCGCGGGATGAGTCCCGACAAACCGCTCGTGCAAGGGAAGCTTCCACGCCTCGTTCCCCGTCTCTATCTGAAAGACGCCCACGGCGTTCGCTCGGTTGAAACGCGGCTCGAAACGGTCTGGCTCCTCCCCGGCGTCGGCAAAGGGATCGTTCTCTATCGGGGGGTGACCGAAGTGGTCGAAGACGACGCCACCGACATCACCGCCATGCTGGCCGCTTTCGAGTTTCCCGACGCCCCCAAAGGCGACCCCCACTACCGCGAGGTTTTCGAACGACGGCTCGACCCGGTGCTACGAAAGAAATACGCCCTTCGTGACGAAGAGCTGATGCCCTACAAAGAGTCGATCACGACGATTCTGGCCGACCTGACCGATGGGGAGAAACCGAAGCGGAAGAAGCTGATGTCGGCCCGGATGAAAAAAGGAAACGCCGACCTGCTCGCCGAGGCGCAAAAAGGAATGGCTGAAAAAGGGCTCGGCGATCTTTCGGCCCTCACCGAAACCGAGCCTCCGGCGCCGTTGGTGAAAGATCCGATCGATTTCGACGCCATCGAAAAGCTGACCGCCGAGATGAAAGCCAAAGCCGACCTCGCCACGAAAGAGGCGATGGATAAAGTGCGCGGCGATCTTGGCGAGAAGGGGATCGACATCGACGCCGCCATGGCCGCAGGAGGCGCCCCCTCTTCCCCCGGCAAATCGCTCTCCGCTGTTCGGGCGCAGATGAAAAAAGCGGCGACGGCCCTCAAAGAGTTAGCGGGGAAGGCCAAGATCGAAGGGGCCGAGGCGGCGGTCGATCTCGAAGATATGTTCGCCCAACAGGAAAAAGGGATTCTCGACGGGTATCGTAAATACGCCCATCGGATGAGCGCCCCGGCGAAACCGAAACGGAACGACGCCGACGCCCGTTCATTAAAAGAGACCTTCCTCGACCGGATCGCCGCCGGGGGGACGACCGCCGATCTCGAACTCGAACATGCCCCCTTCGCCCAGTTGCGAGCGTCGGGACGGAACTTGGCCGGGTTGTACCTCGACAGCGCCGACTTGCGCGACGCCGATCTGCGCGGCGCCGATCTGACCGGCGCCATTCTGACACGGGCCGACCTGACCGGGGCGGATCTGACCGGGGCGAACCTGACCATGGCGAACATCGGTTCGGCGATATTAAAAAAGACCCGTTTCGACGCCGCCGATATGACCGACGCGGTCCTCGGCACGTTGAAAGCCGAAGAGTGCAGTTTCACCGGCGCCACCATGACCGGGGCCGATCTGCTTCAGTCTTCTTTTGTTCGATGCGATTTCGCCCGCGCCACCTTGCCGGAGAAAACCCTCTTCTTCAAGGTCTCGCTGGCCGGAACCTCCTTCGCCGGATGCGTAATCAACAAAGGGGTCTTCCACGAAGTCGACCTGACCGGCGCCGATTTCACCGGCGCCACCACCGCCAAAACGGTCTTCATAAAAACCAAAGCCGCCGGAGCGACCTTCGCCAAAGCCACCTTGGTCAAAGGGCTCTTCTCATTGGAGACCGACCTGACCGGGGCGGACTTTACCGGCGCCGCCATCGAGCGGATCAACCTGATCCGCGCCACCCTCGTCGATGCGAAGTTTACCGGCGCCAAAATGGACCGGGCCGATCTGTCGGAAGCGAATATCGCACGGGGCGACTTCACCGACGCTTCGGCCGTCGGCGCTCGATTCCGGAAAAGCGACCTGACCGACGCGAAGATGACCGGCATGAACATGATGGACGGGTCGCTCCACAAAGCGATTCTGGCCGGCGCCGATCTTTCCCGTTGCAATCTGTTTCAGGTCGAGTTTCTTCGGACCGTCGTCGACGACAAAACGAAGTTTAACGGCGCCAACATCGACCGGACCAAACTGAAGAGGGGACGGGCGTGAGAGAGAAGCAAGATCGCGCCTGGTTTCTCGACCGGGCCGCGCGGGGCAAAGAGATACGGAAAGTCGATCTGACCGGCGTCGACCTCGCCGGGATCGACCTGACCGGCATGACCTTTCAGGACGTGACGCTGACCGACGCCGATCTGACCGGCGCCAACATGGCCGAAGCGGTGATGATGAAGGTCGATCTTTCCGGCGCCAAGATGGCCAACGCCAGCTTACGTTTTCTCATCTTCGACGGCGGCTCTCTGGCCGGTGCGACTCTCGACGGCGCCGACCTGACCGAGACCATTTTGCGCAATGTCGACGCCACCGGCGCAACCTTCACGGCGGCGACGATGAAAAAGACCAAAGGGGTCGGTACCGATTTTAGCGGCGCCGATCTGTCGCGGGCCTCCATGGGGAAGGGGAACTATTACGAATGCCCCTTCGTGAAGGCGAAATTCGTCGGCGCCGATCTTCCCCGCACGGTTCTTCTGAAATGCCCCATGGGAGAGGCTGACTTCACCAAGGCGCAGATGTACCGGACCACCCTCTACGCCTGTGATTTATCCACCGCAAAACTGACCGGGGCGTCGATGGTGGAGACGATCCTGTCGAAAGCCAATCTGGCCGGGCAACGGCTCTCCGGCATGACCCTGACCCGCGCCCAGATGATCGAAGCCGATCTGACCGGCGCCGATCTCTCCGGCGCCGATGTCGGCATGTGCGGCTTCACCAAATCGAACCTGACCGGCGCCAACTTCGAAAAGGCCCGGGCCGATCAAGCGATCTTCACCGGCGCCGATCTGACCGGCGCCCGTTTCGCCAACGCCTCCTTGGCCCGGACCACCTTCATGGAAGCCACCCTCGTTGGTTGCGATTTTTCCGGCGCCACCATCACCGAAGCCAACGTCGCAAAGGTCGTCGCCACCGGCGCCCGTTTCGTCGGGGCCGACCTGACCTACAGCGACCTCTCCCACGCCGATCTGGCCGGCGCCAATATGAGCGACGCCAGAATTTTTCGGGCCAACCTTCATCGGGTGAAGGACGATAATACCGACTGGACCGGCGCCGACAAGGCGCTGGCTGTCGGCGACGACGAAGAACGAAAAAGGGCGGAGGAGTGGACCGCTCCTACGCCATGAGAGAAGGAGAGATACGATGGAGCTGATCGAAAACGGCGTCCAATACGGAACCGTCATAGCGGCGGGCGACCCTCTGTCGGTGATGGTCGACGACGAACGGGTCGAAGTGGCGCGCGCCGTAAGCCTCCTAGTGGTCCCCGAGGCTGGGGATCGTGTCGTCGTGGCCACCGGCCCCGATGAACGTCGCTACGTGGTGGCGATTCTCGAACGACCGAGCGGCGCCCCGCTGATCATCTCCCTTGGCGACGACGCCACCCTTACGGGGGGGAGAGTCGCGATGGAAGGGAAACGGCTTGAGCTGACCGGAGAAGAAGGGAAAGGGACTTTCGGTTCGTTCGCCCTTACCACCTCCCGGTTGTCGATCATCAGCGGCGCCGTTGATACGTTGGTGAAAGTGGCCAACGTGGTGGCCGATCGACTGACCCGTCGGAGCAAAGAGTCGGTGGCGGTGGTGGAGGGACACGACAGTCTCGAAGCCGGGAGCGCGTCGATCGACGCCGAAGGGATACTCGACCTTTCCGGCGCCGACGCCCAACTGACCGCAACCGGCGTCGCCCGGGTCGATGGGGCGCAGATACATATCGGCTGACGTTTAGCGTCGTCCCTTACCAAAACAGAAACCTGTCGAGACCTCTCTTTTTAGATAAACGGTAGGAGACTAAAGATGTTTGCGAACACACAGATGCTTGGAATGAACTTCGCGTTTCCCGACGTCTGCCTTACCCCCATTCCTCCTGTCGGACCGGTGCCGATCCCCTACCCGAACATGAACACCACCTGTATGGGGGTTCCCGCCGCTTATAACATTCTGGTCTCGGTCGCTCCGGCCCATAACCTGGAGACCGTCGTCCCCCTCTCGATGGGAGACAATACCGGTGTGAATATGGGGGTCGCTTCGGGGATGGTCATGGGGCCGAACCGGCACGAACTCGGATCGTTCAACGTGCTTTACGATTGCATGCCGGCGACCAAGATGACCTCGCTGACCGGGCAGAACGGCATGAGCTTGAATATACCCGGCATGACCATTGTGCCGAGCCAGTTTCAGGTATTGCTTCTCACCTGACCGGGACCTGAAGACTCCATGGCCGACGAATCCGCCTCCGACTACGTCCATTGGGGCGGACTCCGTTTATCAGTCACGTGTCGTTCCCGAAAAATGCCGGTACATCCCTGTTAGAACGAAAAGGCCAATGTCGCCACCGGCCCGTTGAAGGTCGAGGTGAACGAATAGCGACTCTGCTCGTCCCCCACCGAGAGGTAGCGCCACCCGACCGATCCCTCAAGTTTTTTCGTCGGTCGGATCGTGATGAGCGCTTCGCCGTTGGCGTAGGGGTTGGGGCCGAAGGGGAGATAGTCGATGGTCGCCCGGAACCCGAGCCATGCGACCGGCGTCAGCGACATCTCGGCGCCGATGAACGGGGCGAAGATCTGGTGGGCGAATCCGTTGCTCGGCGTTTCCGCGGTGGTTACCGACCCGGTCACCGAAACGTAGGAAAAGCCGACGCGGGCCGCAAGGTAACCTTTGTCGTTTTGATCGAACCGATAGCCGTACGACGGGGTGACCATCAGATAATCGAACGTTCCGCTCACCGCGTCCCCCACCGGGAATCGGACGCCGTTCACCACAAGGGGGGAGGTGAGGGCCATGTCGCCGGCGAAACTTTGTTTCACCACGTCGGCCCGCACGATGTGGGTGTTCGCCAAGACCAGCTCGAATTCCATTCCCGGCGTCCCTTTGCCCGGCGGGATGTCGAGATCGTCGTCGGTGTTCAGATCGTCCCCTTTTCCGCCGTTGACGTCGTCGAAACGAAGGGCGCCGTCGTAATTGAGGAGCCAGAAATAGGCGGTCACCTTCGGCTTGAAAGTATCCTTGGCCGCTTGTACCGCGTCGGAAGCGTCCGGAAGTTTCGGCGCGGATGCGGGGCCGACTTCGCGGGCGTCGGCGAATGGGGCGATGAGAATAAACGCCGTCGTCACAAGGGGAACGTACATCCATCGGCGTAGGACGAAAAGATCGCGCAAAGCTCTCCCTTTCGTGGCGGTCAGCCTGAAAGATGGCGTGCGGTACGCCAGTAGGTATAATTCACTTGAACCCACACAAGATAACATAAGATAATCCACAAGTTACACGAGTCTCGAAGGGCAGGGGGCTCGCGAACGATTCCCGGTTAGTTAAAACTGGTTCACCACCAACGTGGGCGACATATGGAACTTGCGGAACTCGGAAAAACGCCGATCCCCGGCGCCTCCCCGACGGGAGAGGACGTCCGGTCCCAAGACGAGTTCGAACAACTTCAAGGAGAGATCGACAAACTCTCCATCCCCAGCGGCGACGGCGTGGTCGATTGGGAAAAAGTCATCAGCCTAGCCACCGGCATTCTCGAGACGAAAGCCAAAGATATCCTCGTCGCCTGCTATCTTTCCGCCGGACTGTTCGAAACAAAAAAAACCGAAGGATTCCTCCCCGGGCTGATCGTCATGCGGGATATGGTCGAAACCTATTGGGACGATCTCTTTCCGGCCAAACGACGAATGCGGGGACGACGCAACGCCGTCCAGTGGTGGAACGACCGTCTTTCCGATCGGATCGACGCCGAGGAGTTTCAGGCGATCCCCAAAGAGACCTACGACGCCATCCTGGAAGCGGCCAAAGGGTTCGACAGCGCCCTTGCGCAAAAGGACGACGAAGCGCCGGTGTTGCGCCCCCTCGTCGGCAGGCTCGAACGGCTCCCCTTCGTCGAGCCGGAACCGGAACCGGAGCCGACCCCGGAGGAGACCTCGTCCACGGCGGAGGAGGGGGAACCGACCGCCGAGACGGGCGGAACCCTCGTCACCTCTCCCCCCCTCCCGGCGCAACCGCAATCGGCGGCGCCACCATCGACGCCAGCCGCTCCCTCCTTCCCCCCCGGCGCCGATCCGTTACAGGCGGCCCGCGACGGGATTAACGTGGTTCGCCAAGGGGCGATGGCGATGCTCGAAACCGATCTGACCAACCCGGAGGCGTGGCGCGCGTCGCGGCTGGCCCACTGGTTCTCGGTCGCCGGGATACCTCCCGCAACTAACGGCGCCACCCGGATACCGGCGCCGATGGGGCAGGTGAAAGGTCCGCTCGAACTGATGGAGAAAGCGGCCAACTGGGATGGGCTCGCTAAAGCCGCCGAAGGGCTTTATCACCAATACCTTTACTGGCTCGACCTCCCCCGCATGGTGGCCGAAAGCCTGCAAAATATCGGGCCGAGCCACGCCGACGCGCACAAGACGGTCTGCGAAATGACCGCCGCCTTTCTCGCCAGCCATCCCGGTGTCGAGCGGCTCACCTTCGCCGACGGTTCCCCCTTCGCCGATGTGGCGACCCTCGACTGGATCGAGAGCATTGCATTGGGGAAAAAAGGGGCGCAAAGTGGTGGTGGCGCCGATCAGGAAGGGGTCGATACCGCCTTGGCCGCGGCCGGCGCCAAGATCGCCGGGGGGGATTTCGCCGGCGGGGTCGATGCGGTGCAGCAGATTATCTCGACGGCCCGCTCGCAACGGCGTCGTCTCATGGCCCGCATCGGGCTGTGCGAACTGTTGATTCGAGCCCGGAAAGCGAAGTTGGCGACCCCTCATCTGGGGCATGTGTTAGGGGATATCGGGCATTACGATCTCGAACAATTCGACCCCGAGCTCGCGTTGCGCGGGCTGAAAACCGCGTATCGGGGATATCTCGAAACGCAAGACGCGGATCTCGCTCATAAGGCGGAAGAACTTCTCGACCGGATCGCCATGCTCGATCCGGCGGGCGCCGTCCGACTTTTCGAAGCGACACCGTCTACGTAGCGACAGATACTTTTAAACCAGAGCTTGTAAGCAAAGGAGCGACAGATGGGAACTGAAGGATCGGTGGCCCCCAAGGAACGGGTCAATATCGTCTATCGGCCCGCCACCGGCGACGCCAAAGAGGAAGTGGAGCTTCCCCTTAAAACCCTCGTCGTCGGCGACTTCACCAACCGGCAAGAAGACACCCCGTTGGAAGACCGGAAGTCGATTAACGTCGACAAGAACAACTTCAACGACGTTCTGGCGGCCCAGAACATCTCGATGGATATCGCCGTCCCCAATAAGCTCGACGAGGGGAAAGACGACGAGACGATCGCCATGAATCTGAAGATCAAATCGATTAAAGATTTCGAGCCCGACTCCATCGTCGAACAGATCCCGGAACTGCAAAAGATGGTCGAGCTGCGCGACGCCCTCAAAGCCTTGAAAGGGCCGTTGGGGAACATCCCCGATTTCCGCAAAAAGCTCCAAGCCCTCGTCGGGGACGAAGGCGCCCGCGCCCGGCTCCTTTCCGAGCTTGGCATCGACGAAAAAACCGAATAACACCGCACCATAGGGGACTTTTAACGTTATGGCAGAAGAAGAAAAAGAAGCAGCGGCCGAAGGGGCGACCGAAGCGGCCGGCGCCGGATCGTTGCTCGACGATCTGGTGGAAGCCACTCGCACCAAACCGTCCGACGATTCCTACAGCATCACCAAAGCGGGGATTCAAGCTTTCGTGAAAGAGCTGCTGGAGCCTTCGCGGGCGCAAGAGAAAGTCGGGGCCGCCATGGTCGACGACATGATCGCCGCCCTCGACCGGAAGCTGACCGCCCAGGTCGACGCCGTCCTCCACAATCCCGACGTCCAGAAGCTGGAGTCGTCGTGGCGGGGGCTGAAGTATCTGGTCGACAAGACCGACTTCCGTGAGAACTGCAAAGTCGAGGTGCTCAACGTCAGCAAACAAGACCTCCTCGACGACTTCGAAGACGCTCCCGAAGTGACCCAGTCGGGGCTTTACAAAAAGGTCTACACCGAAGAGTTCGGCCAGTTCGGCGGCCAGCCCTACGGCGCCATCGTGGCCAACTACGAGTTCGGCCCCGGCGCGCCCGACATCAAGCTGCTCCAATATTCGGCGTCGGTGGCGGCCATGGCCCATTCGCCCTTTATCTCGGCGGCGGGACCCGGCTTTTTCGGCATCGACAACTTCAACCAGTTGCCGAACCTGAAAGACATCGCCTCGATCTACGAGATGCCCCAATTCACCAAGTGGAACTCCTTCCGCGAGTCGGAAGACGCCCGCTTCGTCGGGTTGACCTTGCCCCACTTCCTGCTGCGGCTCCCCTACGGACCCGATACCCAGCCGGTGAAGAAGTTTAATTACAACGAAGGGGTTTCCGGCGGGAACGAGAACTTCCTCTGGGGGAACGCCGCCTTCGCCTTCGCGTCGCGGATCAACGACAGCTTCGCCAAATACCGGTGGGCCGCCAACATCATCGGTCCCCAAGGAGGAGGCGCGGTCGAAGATCTCCCGGTCTACAACTACGAAGCCATGGGAGAGACCCAGACCAAAATCCCGACCGAGATTCTCATCTCCGAACGGCGGGAGTTCGAGCTGGCCGAGGCCGGATTCATTGCGTTGACCATGCGCAAAGGTTCCGACAACGCCGCTTTCTTTTCGGCCAACTCCTGCCAGAAACCGAAGTTCTTCGGCCAGAGCAAGGAGGGGAAAGAAGCCGAACTCAACTACAAGCTCGGCACCCAGCTCCCCTACATTATGGTCGTCTCCCGGCTGGCCCACTACATCAAGGTCATTCAGCGGGAGAACATCGGCACCTGGAAAGATCGGAGCGATCTCGAAAAGGAGCTGAACACCTGGATCAACCAGTACGTCTCCGACATGGACGCCCCCTCGGCCGGAGTCCGGTCGCGGCGTCCCTTGCGCCAAGCCCAGATCGACGTCTCCGACGTGGAAGGCGATCCCGGCTGGTACAAAGTCGGCCTGAAAGTGCGGCCCCATTTCAAATACATGGGCGCCTCGTTCACCTTGTCGCTCGTCGGCAAGCTGGACAAAGAGTAACCGAAGCGCGAAGACGCTATTCATCAGACCAACGAAAGGATATACATTATGCCGATGCCAGCACATCTCTCCGTTGAAGGCGCCAAACAGGGCAAGTTCAAAGGATCGTGCGTCATTCAGGGGCGGGCCGACACCATCTTGGTGCAGGCCATGGATCACATCGTCGAGATCCCCAAGAGCCCGCAGACCGGTCAGCCGACCGGCAAACGGATTCACATGCCGTTGCAGGTGACCGCCGAAGTCGACAAAGCGACCCCGCAGGTCTTCACCGCGCTTTGCTCCGGCGAGCAGCTCAAAACCGTTCAGCTCGATTTTTACCGGATCGATCAGAACGGCAGCGAGAAGCTTTACTACACCATCAAAGCCGAGAACGCCATCTGCGTCTCGGCCCACGCATGGTTTCCCAACGCTCTCGAAGCCGCCAGCGCCCAGCTGGGGCATATGATCGACTACTCGTTCACCTACGAGAAGATCACCTGGACGTGGCAGGACGGCGGCATCGAATGCACCGATTCCTGGACGGCGCCCAAGTAAGGTCGTACCCGTTTACGGGGGAGGGGCTCTCACGCGAGCGCCCCTCCCTTCTTTCATGAGAGGGGGAGCATGCGCGAGGAACGATTGCTGGAGCGGATCGCCCATTGGGAAGACGGTTATGATCGGACCGGCGTCTCCGACACCGAACTTTTGGTCACCTCGGTGATCGAACATCTGCGCCGCATCCTCAACACCCGGCAAGGGAGCGCTCTTATCGACGAACATTACGGCGTCCCCGAATTCACCAACCTCGTCGGCACCTTCGAAGCCGGTGAAGTCACCGACGTCGCCGCCGACATGGAAGAGGTCATCGCCCGCTACGAACCGCGCCTTTCGTCGGTCACCGTCACCTTCGCGCCGAAAGAAAACGACAATCTGACCATGCGTTTCTCCGTGGCGGGGCAAGTGGAAGCCGACGACCGGACCGTTCCGTTGACCATCGAAACCGCCATCACCGCCGAAGGGCGGATCACCCTTAAACGGTAACGCATGCTCAACCGCTACTACGAACAGGAACTGGCCGGGCTCAAAGACCTCGCCGTCGAATTCTCCCGCGCCCATCCGACCTTGGCCCCCTTGCTTGGCGGCGCCTCCACCGACCCCGACGTCGAGCGGCTCCTCGAAGGCACGGCGTTTCTCACCGGCCAGATACGCCAGAAAATAGAAGACGAGTTCCCCGAGGTGGTCCAGACGCTGGCCCAACTCTTCTTCCCCCATTACCTCCGGCCGATCCCCTCCGCCACCATCGTCGCCTTTCGCCCCAAGGCCAAGCTGACCGAGCGGATAACCGTCGCCGTCGCCACGCAACTCGCTTCGGTCCCGGTTGACAATCTCCGTTGCCTCTTTCGCACCTGCTACGCCACCACCGTCGATCCGACCTCCATCGAAAGCTGTCGGCTCGACCAACAGCCCGGCCAACCCCCCGCCGTCGAGATCGGTTTTAAAATCGACGGGCTCGATCTGGGAACCTTCGCCCCCGGCGACATCCGGCTCTTCCTCTCCGGCGGTTACGCCGACGCCACCCGGCTCTACTATCTGCTCCAGCGCTATGTGAAACGGATCGTCGTCACCGCCGAAGGGGGAGAGAAATTCACCCTCGGCCCCAGCGCCATCCGCCCCGTCGGTTTTTCCGCAGGCCAAGAGCTGATCCCGTACCCCTCCCATTCGTATCCCGGCTACCGGATATTGCAGGAATACCTCGCCCTGCCGGAGAAATTCCTCTTCCTCGACCTTGTCGGGTTGAGCGACTGGACCGCCCGAGGCGAAGGGAACCGTTTCGTCGTCCGGTTCGAGATGAGCGACGTTCCCGCTTGGACCCCTCCCATCCGACCCGATCAGTTCTGCCTCAACGCAACACCGGTGGTGAATCTCTTTTCCACCGACGCCACCCCCATATCGCTCGACCATCGCAAAAGCGATTACCCGGTGCGAGCCTCCGGAGCGCCTCCGTCGCGTTACCCGGTCTATACCGTCGACAAAGTCGTCGGCTTCCGTCAAGGAAGCGCCGGTCAACGGGAGTATGTCCCTTTCGAGATGTTCCAAGGGGGAGAGGCGGGCGCCAAGGGGGGGGCCTATCAAACCCGCGTCCGCCCCGCACGGATCGGAACCGGCGTCGAAGTCTTTCTGGCCGTCGCCTACGGCGCCAACGAACCGCTCGGCGTATCCGAAACCTTGTCGCTCTCCGTCACCGTCACCGACGGCGTGGCGCCCGAAAGCCTCCGTTTAGGCGACATCAACGCCGCCACCGACAGCTCGCCCGAAAGTCTCTCCTTCGGCAATATCAGGCCGTTGACCCCCCATCTTTTGCCCCCCACCCGCGACGCGTTGCTCTGGCGGTTGCTGGCCCATCTCTCGATCAACTATCTCTCAGTCGCCGACGCCGACACCTTGAAAGCCTTGTTGCGGATCTATCTTTTCGGCGACGGCGAAGGGCGCGAAGGGAGAGCCGGACGGGAAGCCGCCTCCTACGCCGCCCACAGTCGCCGGATCGACGGGATCGTCCGGGTCGAGAGTGAACGAGAGACGCGACTCATCAACGGTCTTCCTTTGCGGGGGCAGCGGGTGCGGATCGGGTTGGCGGCGGAAAACTTCGCCAGCGAAGGGGACATGTTCCTCTTCTGCCAGATACTCGACACCTTCCTCGCCGGATACGCCACGGTCAACGCCTATACCCGGCTCGAGATGGAAAACATCGCCACCGGCGAACTGGTTCGGTGGCCGGCCCGCCTCGGAGAGGGGCCGCTCCTGTGACCGTCCCCAACGCAGACCGACTCCGCGCGTCGCTTATGAAGGAGGGACACACCTATACCTTCTTTCAGACGGTCCGTCTGCTCAAGCTTCTGGCCATGCGGGAAGGGGAGGTGGCGCCCGGCGGAGACCCGCTCACCGGCGCCGAGCGAACCGTCTCCATCCGTCCGTCGGTAGCGCTCGACTTCCCCGAATCGGACGTCGAAAGGGTCACCTTCGACGACGAACACAAAGCCCAACTGACCGCCACCTTTCTCGGTCTCTACGGCGTTTCGTCGCCGTTGCCGAACTTCTACTCCGAAGACGTCATCGACGAGCACATGAACGACCGGTCGGTGATCCGGGACTTTCTCGATATCGTCCACAAAAGTTTGTATCCCCTCTTTTACGGATCGTGGGCCAAGTACCAACTCTTCTTTCGGGTCGCCGAGGAACGAGACCCCGACGCCATCGGCATCCTCGAAAGCCTCGTTGGCATCTACGATCCGTCGGTCCGCGACCATGTGGACGATCCCTACGGTCTTCTCCGCTACGCCGGATTGCTGACCCAGCGCCCCCGTTCCGCCCTCGGGTTGGAGACCCTGCTCGGTGACGCTCTCGGCGCCCCCGGCAAAGTCGAAGTGATCCAATGCGTCGAACGGATCGCCAAGATACCGCAAGACCAATGGTTGTCGCTCGGCAAAGAAGCGCCCCTCGGAGCGTGGGAATCGTCGGTCGCCTTGGGCGAAGGCGCCTGCTTGGGATCGCAGGTGGAAGATCGGGCCGGGCAGATCACCATCCGCATCGGTCCTCTCTCCAGCCGGTCGCTCCATCAGCTCCTGCCGGGCGAACCGTGGAGCGAGAAGATGGGCTTCCTTGTGAACTACTACATGGTCGAACCCCTGACCACCCGCGTCGAGTTGTGGTTGAAAGGGAAATCCGCCCAGACCGCCTGCCTCGGTTTCGACCAATGGAACCGGCTCGGCATGAATACATGGCTTTTTTCGGGCGAATACGACGACGACGTCACCGCCCTGTTTGAACTATAAGAGCGCAACTACCGAACCTTCGCCGAAAGGAATGAGAAGATGATCTCCGTCGATATTAAAGGGCTTGTGGGGCGACTGAACCCCTACTGCACCGCCGCCATGGAAGGGGCCGCAGGGTTGTGCCTTTCCCGCTCCAACTACGAAGTGACCGTCGAGCATCTTCTCGCCAAACTGATAGAAGACCTCCAGTCCGACATCCCGCTGGTCATGCGCCAGTTCGGCGTCGATCTCGGCATGCTCAAACGGGCGCTCGACCAGTCGATAGAAGAGATGAAAAAAGGGAACGCCGGGAAACCGGTCTTCTCGCCGATCCTGCTGGAACTGATTCAGGAATCGTGGCTCATCGCTTCTATCGACCTTATGAGCGGAAAGCTCGTTCCGGCTTCATACTACGCCTTCGTCAACGGCCAATTTCTACGCCACCGGATCGTATGTCGATCTCCTCCGCGAGATTCCGAAAGATCGGCTTATCGCCGAGTTGGGGAACGTCGCCGAGACCTCGCTGGAACGCTCCGTCGCCGACAGCGGTGACGGCGCCTTCGCCCCCGGCGCTCCCGGCGGCGCCGCCAAAGGGGCGCCGGGCGCCGCAGGTTCCGCCATCGCTCGCTTCTGCGAAGACTTCACCAAAAAGCGGCCGACGGAAATATCGACCCGGTCTTCGGACGGGACGAAGAGATCCGCCAGATGGTCGACATCCTCGCCCGTCGTCGAAAGAACAACCCGATCTGTGTCGGCGACCCCGGCGTCGGTAAAACCGCCGTGGTCGAAGGGCTTGCTTTGCGAATCACCGAAGGAGACGTCCCCGACCTGCTCCAGGGGATCACGATTTTGGGGCTCGACATGGGGCTTCTGGAAGCGGGGGCTTCGGTCAAAGGAGAGTTCGAGAAACGATTGCGGGGCGTCATCGACGAGATCAAAGCGTCGAGCAAACCGATTATCCTTTTCATCGACGAAGCCCACACCCTCATCGGCGCCGGTGGGGCCGCCGGTGGATCGGACGCGGCGAACTTGCTGAAGCCGGCGTTGGCGCGGGGCGAACTGCGGACCATCGCCGCCACCACCTGGGCCGAGTATAAGAAATATTTCGAGCGGGACGCGGCGCTGGCCCGCCGGTTCCAGCTCGTCGGTCTGTCGGAACCGTCGGTCGAAGTCTCCACGCTTATCATGCGGGGGCTGAAAGACAAATACGAAGAGGTCCACAAAGTCGTGGTGCGAGACGACGCCGCCAAAGCGGCCGCCGAGTTGTCCTCTCGCTACATCGCCGGACGACAGCTCCCCGACAAGGCGGTCGATCTTCTCGACACGGCCGCCGCGCGGGTGAAGGTGTTGCTGACCGCCAAGCCGGCCAGCCTGGAAGACCTCGAACGGACCATCCAGGCCTTGGCTCGCGAGAAAGCGGCGCTCGAACGGGATCGATACAACGAAGCGGTCTTCGATGCCGACCGGCTGGCGGAGATCGCTCCGTTGATCGAAAAGCATGAGGCCGAGCGGGTCGAACTGGAGGCTCGGTGGATCGCCGAACGGGACGCCGCCCATGCCGTCATCGACGCCCAGGCCCTTCATCAGGAGATGAAGAAAAGGGGCGAGCCCGGCGGAAGGGGAGACGGCGCCGACCGAAGAGGAGCTGACCGCCGGAAAAAAAGCCCTCGACGACGCCTTCGTGGCGTTACGCGCCTTGCAAAAAGAGGAACCGCTCGTCTACGTCGAAGTCGATCCCGACATCGTCGCCAAAGTCGTCTCCGACTGGACCGGCGTGCCGCTGGGCAAACTGCAACGGGACGAGTCGAGCCGCGTGCTCAATCTCGAAAAGGAGTTGGGGGAGCGGATCAAAGGGCAAGGCCACGCTCTCGGTTCCATCGGCGAAATCTTTCGGGCCAGCAAGTCGGGCCTTAAAGACCCGGCGCAACCGATCGGCGTCTTCCTGCTGGTCGGCCCTTCCGGTGTCGGCAAAACCGAAACCGCTCTCTCCGTCGCCGATCAAATGTTCGGCGGCGAAGAGTCGGTAGTCACGATCAACATGAGCGAGTTTCAGGAGAAGCATACGGTCAGTCGCCTGGTCGGCTCGCCTCCCGGCTACGTCGGTTACGGCGAGGGGGGGGTGCTTACCGAAGCGGTTCGAAAACGCCCCTATTCGGTGGTCCTTCTCGATGAAGTGGAGAAAGCCCATCTCGACGTCTTGAACATCTTCTATCAGGTCTTCGACAAAGGGATGCTCTCCGACGGGGAGGGGCGGTTGATCAACTTCAAGAACACCGTCCTTTTCCTGACCAGCAATCTCGCCACCGACGTCATCACCGAGATGACCGCCGACGGTGAAGCCCCCGACGCCGATACGGTGTTGGAGGCGGTCCGCCCCATATTGTCGGAGCATTTCAAACCGGCGTTGCTGGCTCGGATGACGGTGATTCCCTATTTCGCCCTTCCGGCGGCGGCGTTGCGCCCCATCGTCGAACTGAAACTGGGGAAGATCAAAAAACGGATGCTCGCCACCAGCAAGATTCATTTCAACTGGAGCGAAAAGGTGGCCGACCAGATCACCGCCCGCTGCACCGAAGTGGAAACCGGCGCCCGGAACATCGACTACATCTTAAACGGCGCCGTGTTGCCGCAGATGTCCAAAGAGATTCTGGGGCATCTTTCCACCGGGGCCATGCCGTCGGCGGCGCTCCTCGATCTGGACGAAGCGGGCGACTTTACCATTACCTTCAAAGAGTGACCCGACGCCGTAAGGAGATCGCATGAAAAAGAGAATCTGGATATCGGCGTTGGCCAAAGACGAAGCCCGTAGCTCCGGCCTGATGGGGGCGTTGCATAAATACGGCATGGAACCGGGGGGGCATTTCTGGGAAGACCAGACCGACAAAATGGCCTGGATGGGCGCCCTTGAGCGGATCGTCGCCGATGACGCCCGGGCATGGGTCGTGCTGATGGACGCCGACGCGTGGGCCAAAGAGACCATCCGTTACGGCGTGGCGATGTTGGCGTTGTCGTTAAAGTCGGCTCGGGGAGCGGCGTTTCCGATCTTCCTTCTGTTGCCGGAAGGGATGACGCTCGACGAGTCGACCCTGCCGACCCCCTTGACCGGGGCGGTGGTCTTGCCCGACAGCGGAAACTGGTACGCCAAGCTGGTGGCCAAAACCGCCGTCCCCCCCAAGCCGGGCGCCACCGGCGAGTTCCGGCTCGACGCCTATGGCGACGGGAAAGTGGGGCAATGGTTCGAGGTCGGCCCTGCGACCGGCCAATGGCATGGGGTTCTCTTCGCCGTGGCGGGGGAGGAGGTCGAAATACTGTTCCAAGCCTTCGGCCCCAAAGACAAACTGCCGGAGAAGACCACCCTCGAATACGCCCAACAGGGAATCAAGCTGACCCTCGGCGACACCGAGTTCACCGGCTGGGCGGCGCAGAACATGGTCGACGAGGCCACCTCCTGCTTTATCAAAGTGAAAGGGACCCCGTCGTCGATTCTCTTCTCCCCCTACGACCCCGAAGGGGAAGAGGCCGAGGTCTTTCGGGTCGGGTTAATCTGAGCGGATCAGCCGTTTCGCGGGGTCGGTTTTCCTCTGAAAACCGGCCTTTTTTTTCGTTTTGTCCCGAGCGGCGGTCGCGACGTGGGGGAGAGCGCCTCATTCATGGCCGTTAAATATGTAGAATCAGTGGATTATGCTCCTTTTCTTGATGTATACTATGCAAGGTTTGTCTGGATGGGGTATTGGGCGCCTTCAGGAACCGAAACCGGTCGAATCGGGTCCGATAGACGGAGGGATGACACTGATTTCATGCAGGTCGTTGTGGCAAGAGAGTCTGCGCCGAGGCGTGGCGTTGGTGGGGCTTCTTGCGCTTGTTCTGTCGATGACCGCCTGCTCCCTCTTTTCCAACAAGCCGGACGAGCCCGACTGGACCTTCGGCGCCGACGGGATATTTCTCCAGTTCAAAGCCGACGCGAATCTTAACCTGTACGACAAAGAACCGCATACCGTGGCGGTAGGGCTATTTCAACTCGACAAGCCGAACACCTTCCAAAAGATGGCGGCCACCGCCGACGGCGCGGCCGAGCTTTTGTCGAAGGGGACCGTCGACAAATCGGTCATCGGGTTCGAGCGTTTTTTCATCCAGCCGGGCGGAGAGATGACGCAGGTCTTCGACCGACTGGAGGGGACGAAATATGTCGCCCTCTTGGTCGGCTATTACGACCTTTCCCGGACGGCGCGGATATCGATCTTCAAGCCGGTGCCGACGGGGGAAGAGGAGAGCGGCTTTCTCTTCACCACCGGCAAGGCGCAACCGACCCTGCTCTGGTTGCGGATCGGCTTGGGGAGCGACGGGGTGGTGTCGGTCGATCAATATACGCAGGCCGACGCCGCCGCCATGGAAAAGAAAAAAGGGAGCCAGAAGGGCGCCTCCGGCCCTTCCGGTTGGTAAGCTTCCGCCGTTATCGGTGGAGGAGACGTTAATGAGCGAACGTGGATAACGTAACAGTGTATATCAAACGACCGGTCTTCTGGCATCAGGGCCTCTTTTTGCAGCCCCAGCATTTCCAGCTTACCGACCAGCACCATCAGTTCCAGTTCACCCCCTATCGGGAAGCCGGCATCCCCCATTTCTGGGGAGTGGTCGATATGGCGCTACAGGAGAGCGCCTTGGCCGACCGACGGATCGCCTTCTCGTCGGGGAAGTTTCTCTTTCCCGGCGGCGAGTATGTCGAGTTTCCCGGCGCCGCCATCGTCCCCCCCCGCTCGTTCGACAAAGAATGGACCGAAGGGGACAAGCCGTTTCCCCTATGGCTCGGGCTGCGCAAACTCTCCGACGTCACCCCCAACGTCGCCGTGGTCAAATCGTTGGCCGATCCTCCCGCCGACCAGGTCCGCTATCTGACCACCGCCGACGCCGACGAAGTGGCCGATTTTTTTCATAAAGGGCCTGCCGCCCAAGTGAAAAGCCTCACCTATATGGTCCGCATCTTCTTCGCCAACGAGGTGGAAGGGCTTGCCGACTACGACCTTATTCAGGTGGCCAATCTGGTGCGGGATGGAGAGAAAATCGTTCTTTCTCCCCGGTTCGTTCCTCCTTGCGTCACCGCCGGGGCCTCCACCGCCCTGATGGATATCGTCCGCGAGATTCGGGACAGCGTCGCCGGTCGGGCCCGAACGTTGGAAGAATATAAAAGTCCGGGGCAGGCCGGGAAGAGCGATCTCGATCCGTCGACCATGATCTCGCTTCTCGCCCTCTCGACCCTTAACCGCTACGCGCCGCTCCTTTTTCACATGACCGAAAGCGGCGTCGTCCACCCGTGGAACCTCTACGGTCTGTTGCGCCAGATGATCGGGGAACTTTCGACCTTCTCGGCCCGCTTTACCATGTTGGGCGAAACGATCGACGGGAACCGGCTGATCCCCCCCTACGACCACGAAGCCTTGGGCGACATCTTTTGGGCGGTCCGCACCTTGGCCGAACAGGCGCTAAACGAAATTACCGTCGGTCCCGATCAACTCGTGATCCTCAACCTCGACGAGCCGGATCACTACAGCGCCGAACTCCCCGAAGGGTTCTACAATCCCCGTTACCGTTACTATCTCTCCCTGCGCAGCGACATCGATCAGGACCGGCTGTTGCAACAGGCCGAAGGGGGCGCCAAGATGGCCGCCATCACCGCCCTGCCCGACCTGATAAGCCGGTCGCTTTCGGGAGTCGAACTGATTCCGATGGCCGCCCCTCCTCAAGGGGTTCCGCGCCGGGAGCAGGCCCTCTATTTCCGCATCGAACCGGCCAGCGAGCATTGGGAAGCGGTGGCCCGCGAACAGAAAGTCGGTTTCTATCTCGACAACGCCCCCTCCGACCTGAAGGTCGAGATCATCGTGAGGAAACGGTGACTTGATGAGGCTCGCCGACCGGTTCGTTCCGCTGATGGCCCAGGTGGAGCTCTTCTTCGGAGAGCGTCCCTCCGGCGATGGCGCCACCTTGCGCGACAAGATCGACACCCTTATCGAGGAGGCGCGCCGCGCCGCCATGGGCGACCGGTTCGACGCCGACGATGTGGAAGCTGCCCTCTTCCCGGTGGTGGTCTGGATCGACGAAGTAGCCATGAACGCCGATTGGGAAGGGAGCCGGACATGGAAAGGGGCGCAACTGCAAAGAGCCCTTTACGAAACCTCGCGCGGTGGCGAACTTTTCTTCGAGCGACTCGACGCCTTGCCCCCCGAGAAAAACAGCCTGCGGGAAGTCTATCTTGCCTCTCCATGGGGTTTAAGGGGAAATATTATATGACCCCCGGCCGGACCGTTCCCGACGAACTGATCCGCCGCCATCTCGACACCCTTCTCAAATCGCGGGAGCAGGGGGACATCCCCTCCCCGTTACGTCTCTACATCGCCTCGCCGCGCATCGACGTCGCCCGGAAAGGGGGGCCGATCCTCTCCGAAGTCCCTCTTTCGAAGGGGCCTACGGCGACGGTGAAGAAAGAAATCAGGCGCCGAAACGGACCCGCGTCATGACCCGCGCCATGTGGATGGCCGCAGCGGCCCCGGTGGTGTTGCTGGCCGCCCTCTACTTCGTCTTCGATTACGAACTGGCCAACCTCGTTGGCGGTTTCCTCAGGAAGTTCGGCCGATGAAGATCGTCAAGATGATCCTCAAAGTCGGGCTGATCGTCGTCGGCCTCCATCCTCCTCTTCGTCGCGTCGGTTCTCTTTAACGAATATATGACTTGGCCTCTCTGGGGGATCGCCCCCCTTTTCTTCGGAGCGCTCCTCCTCATGGTCGGGATACAGGCCTTCGTTCGTTGGTTCGTCCGACGTCGGCAACGGGGCTTTCTCATCACCCGCGAAGGGGGCGGGGGCGGGCGGCTCGGCGCTATCCAGACCCGTTGGAAAGAGGGGCTCGCCCTGCTGGCCCGGTCGCGGCTCGGCGCAAAAGGCGAATCCCGCTATGCCTTGCCGTGGTTCGTCACCATGGGTTCCACCGGCTCGGGCAAATCGGCCCTTCTCTCCCGGTCGCCGCTGGCGGCGCCCAGCCGGTGGCCAAACGATTCCATAACGAAGGGCTGACCGATACCTTCGACCTCTGGTTCTCGACCGCCATGGTTATCGACACCCGTGGTCGTTGGTCGATGCGCCAACGGCGACGCCGACCACACCGAATGGCGACGGCTTCTCACCCTCATCGAA
>CALOCG010000045.1:0-9944 GCA_942491805.1 Nitrospinota bacterium | reverse complement strand
TACGTCGTACGAGTGTCTTTGCGGAGAGGCCGCGACGTCCGGGCGCTGGTTCGGCCCTCGTCCGTCGACCGGCTTCCGGCGGGCGCCACGCCGATGGTCGGCGACCTGTTCGATCCCGACGACTGGCGGCAGGGTCTGGCCGGGGTCGATGCCGTGATCCATCTGGTCGGCGTCATCCGGGAGTTCCCGTCGAGAGGGATAACCTTTCGTCGTCACCATGTGGACGCCACCCGGATCGTCGTCGAAGCGGCGAAAACCGCCGGGGTGAAGCGGTTCATTCATATGAGCGCGAACGGCGCTAGCTACGACGGGGTCTCCGGCTACCAGACCACCAAGGCCGAAGCCGAAGAGATCGTGAAAGAGTCGGGGATGGATTACACCATCTTCCGCCCCTCGGTGATTTTCGGTGACCCACACGGCAGGCCGGAATTCTGTTCGCAACTGGCCGACGTTATCGTGAAGGCGCCCTTTATGCCGGTCTTCGGTGACGGGTCGTACCGGCTCGACCCGGTGGGTGTGGAGGAGGTTGCCGAAAGTTTCGCCAACGCTTTAGAGATCGACGAAGCCGTCGGGCGGGTCTTTCATCTGGGGGGAGGGAACCCGTTACCCTACCGGGCGATTCTCGACGTCATATCGTCCGGTTTGGGGCGGGGTGGAATTGTCCCGATCCCGGTCCCCTTTTTCGCCGTGAAGATGGCCGCCTTGTTCCTCGACCGTTTCCCCTTCTTCCCGGTGACGCGGGATCAACTGGCGATGTTGAAAGGGGGGAATGTCTGCCCGGAGCTGGCGTTTCGGGAGGTCTTGAAAACGACCCCGATCCCGTTTATTCCCGACCGGCTCGCCTACCTGAGAAAACGTCCAATCTAGGACTCTTTTTTCATCCACTCCCACGAGGTCCGCAAAATATCGTCGAGATCGTCGTGTCGTGGGCGCCATCCCAGATCGTTGCGGAGTCGCTCCCCGTTAGCCACGAGTCGGGCCGGATCGCCTGCGCGGCGCGCCCTCTGGATGACCGGCATGAACGTCGCAGACCACCTTGGCCTGGTCGATCACTTCATGGACCGAGAAGCCGTGGTTGCAACCGACGTTGAAAATGTCGACGCCCCACCCGACAGCTGGTTCAGCGCAGACAAGGCCGATCAGATCGGCGATGTGGAAGATAATCGCGGATGGTGTCCGCTTTGGGTCGGGCCAGTCGGTCCCGAAAAATTCGATCTTCTGCTCCTGCCGAGGGCGGCGCGGAAGATGCGGGGGATGACGTGCGGAGAGGTGAGGGTGTTAAAGCCGATCCGTCCCGCCGGGTCGGCCCCTGCCACGTTGAAGTAGCGAAGGGCGATAAACGACAGTTCGCCGAGGCGCGAAAGTTCGCCGAGCATCGTTTCGCTCATCAGTTTCGACGTCCCGTAAGGGTTCACCGGCATGGTGGGATCCGATTCGGCGATCAACCCATCGTGGGTCGGGTCGCCGTAGACCGCTGCGGTGGAGGAGAAGATGATCTTCGTGACGCCGTTGTCCAGCATCGCTTCGACGGTGTTCAAGGCGTTGACGGTATTGTTCCGGTAGTAGGCCAGCGGTTTTTCTACCGACTCCCCCACCTGGATCGATGCGGCGAAATGCATGACGAGGTCGGGAGCGAATTGACCCATGGTGGCGCCTAAAAGGGGGGCGTCGGCCAGATCCCCCATCACCAGCTCGGCGCCTTGCACACGGGTGGCGTCGCCGGTGGAGAGGTTGTCGTAGACCAGAACCTCGTGCCCTTGATCGACGAGAGCCAGCGCGGCGTGACCGCCGATGTAACCGGCGCCGCCGGTAACGAAAACTCTGGCCATGCGCCTCTCCTATTCTCCCCTCGTCGGGTATCGCTACGGAAAAAGGATGTATTATAATGCCCTTCACATTCGAGAGGAACCGTTTTGTCCCCCACCCCGATCCCCTTCAACGTTCCGTATATGGCCGAACGGGCGTTGACCTACATGACCGAAGCGCACGCCGCAGGCCATCTGTCGGGCGACGGCCCCTTTGGCAAACGGTGCCAACAGTGGCTTGCGGAGCGGGTCGGTTCCGTTTCGGCGTTACTGACCACCAGCGCCACCAGCGGGCTGGAGATGAGCGCCATTCTCCTCGATATCGGGCCGGGGGACGAAGTCATCGTCCCGTCGTATACGTTCGTCTCTACCGCCAACGCCTTCGTCACCCGTGGCGCCGCACCGGTTTTCGTCGATGTACGCCCCGACACGCTGAATCTCGACGAACGGTTGTTGGAAGAGGCGATCACCCCCCGTACCAAAGCCATCGTCCCGGTCCACTACGGCGGCGTCGGATGCGAGATGGACGCGATCACGACCATCGCTCGGACGCACAAGTGGTCGCGTGGTGGAGGACGCGGCCCAGGGCGTCAACGCGACGTACAAGGGCCAGCACATCGGTGCCATCGGCGATGGGGGAACTAATAGCTTTCACGAGACCAAGAACGTCATCGCAGGCGAAGGGGGGCGCTGGTTGTCAACGATCCGCCGCTCGTCGACCGCGCCGAGATCATTCGAGAGAAGGGGACCGACCGTCGCGCGTTTCTACGGGGCGCCGTCGATAAGTATACCTGGGTCGATATCGGGTCGACGTTTCCTGCCGGGCGAGCTATTGGCCGCGTTGCTCTGCTCGCAGATCGAAGAGTCGGACGCAATCACGCGCAAGCGCCGCGCGATGAGCCTACTACGCCAACACTTTACGTATCCGCTGCCCGAGCGGGGGCTTCGGTGTCGAGTGACGACAGCACCCGACTCACTGTAACCATAACGCCCATCTGTACTACGTGCTCATGCCCGACCCCGGAGCACCGCAGCCGTTCATCAAGTTCCTGGCCGATAGCGGGATCCAGGGCATCTTCCACTACGTCCCGTTGCATTCTGCGACGTACGCCCGCGAAAACGGAAGTTTCGACGACGCCGACCCTTGCCGGTTACCGACGATCGGGCCGCGCCGACTGGTGCGGCTGCCGTGCTGTTTCGGCCTGGAGAGCGGCGACCAGGACCGGGTCATCGAGGCTAAGAACTGAGTCGTTGGCGTAAGGGGGACGGTTACGCAGCGCGTGCTGGTGACCGGCGGGGCGGGCTTTATCGGCTCGAACTTTCTGAACCTGCTGGTCCCGCGACATCCTGAACATCAGTTTCTCATCAATGTCGACGCTCTGACCTACGCGGCCAACCCCGAGAACCTCGCGGCCCTCGAGGGGACGCGACAACTACCGGTTCGACCGCGGACATCCGCGACCGGGAGTTGGTGGCGCGGCTGATCGCCGAAGACCCGCGACATCGTGGTCCATTTCGCCGCCGAGAGCCACGTCGATCGATCCATCGACGGGCCCGGAAGCCTTCGTCCAGACCAACGTCGTGGGCACCTTCCACTGCTCGAGGCCGCGCAAAGCCTATTGCGCGACGTTGGACGCCGACCGTCGCGGCCTCTTCCGTTTCTTGCACGTCTCCACCGACGAGGTTTTCGGCAGTCACGGGGACGAAGGCTATTTAAACTAGACGACTCCCTACGATCCCAACTCCCCCTACTCGGACAGCAAAGCAGTTTCCGACCATCTGGTCCGGGCCTACTACCACACCTACGGCCTGCCGGTGGTCACCACCAACTGCTCCAACAACTACGGCCCCCGCCAGTTCCCCGAAAAGCTGATCCCGTTGCTGATCGCCAAAGGGCTCGCCGGGGAGACGTTGCCGGTCTACGGCGACGGGGGGCAGGTCCGCGACTGGCTCTATGTGGAAGACCATTGCCGCGCCATCGACCTGGCCATCGAAAAAGGAGCGCCGGGAGAGGTCTATACCGTCGGCGGCTCCAACGAGAAGACGAACCTTGAGGTGGTGAAAGGGGTCTGCGCATTGCTCGACGAGCGACGCCCCGACAAAGCCCCCCGCGACAGACTTATCACCTTTGTAGCCGACCGACCGGGACACGACCGACGCTACGCCATCGACGCCTCAAGGATCAAAAACGAACTCGGCTGGCGCCCCGATAAGACCTTCGAGACCGGGCTTGCCGCCACCGTCGACTGGTACCTGGACAACGAAGCGTGGGTCGAACGGATCGCCTCCGGCGCCTACCGGGGTGAACGGCTCGGACTCGGCAAGAGGCCCGGCCTCAGCGAGGAGGGGCGATGATTAAAAAAGGGGATCATTCTGGCGGGAGGCTCGGGGACGCGGCTCTATCCGTTGACGAAAGTGGTCAGCAAACAGCTGATGCCGATCTACGACAAGCCGATGATCTACTACCCGCTGACCACCCTGATGCTGGCCGGGATTCGGGAGATTCTGATCATCACCACCCCCGAAGATCAGCCGTTGTTCAAAGCGTTGCTGGGAGACGGGGCGCCCTTCGGCCTGACCCTCTCCTACGCCGTGCAACCGGCCCCCAACGGACTGGCCGAGGCTTTCATCATCGGGCGCGACTTTATCGGTGACGACGGGGTCTGCCTGATTTTGGGCGACAATATCTTTTACGGCCACGGTCTGCAAGCTCTCCTGCAAGAGGCGGCTGCCCGCGGCGACGGGGCGAGCGTTTTCGGCTACTGGGTGCGCGACCCTCACCGCTACGGCGTCGTCGATTTCGACGCCGACGGGCGGGCGTTGTCGGTGGAAGAAAAGCCGGCCGAGCCGAAATCGAACTACGCCGTCACCGGCCTTTACTTCTACGACAACCGGGTCGTCGATATCGCCGCCAACCTTGCCCCGTCACCGCGCGGAGAGTTGGAGATCACCGACGTCAACCGGGCCTACCTGGCCGACGGCGATCTCCATGTGGAGAAGATGGGGCGGGGGTTCGCCTGGCTCGACACCGGGACCCACGAAGCGTTGCTGGAAGCGGCCAACTACATCGAGACCATCGAGAAACGGCAAGGGCTCAAAGTCGCCTGCCCCGAAGAGATCGCCTACATGATGAAGTTCATCGACGCCGACGCGCTGAAAGCCTTGGCGGCGCCGTTGATAAAAAGCGGCTATGGGGAGTATCTTTTGTCGCTCATGAAGGGGGGGGCGCGGCCATGAACGTAACCCCCATCGGTATCGAAGGGCCGTTGATTATCGACCCGAAGGTTTTCGGCGACGAACGGGGATTTTTCCAGATCTGCTGGAACGAAGAGATGTATCGGGCCGCCGGGATCGGCTACCACTTCGTGCAAGACAACCTCTCCCGCTCCACTAAAGGGGTCTTGCGGGGGCTTCATTTTCAGTGGCGTCATCCGCAAGGAAAGCTGGTCTCGGTCCTCGAAGGGGAGGTCTACGACGTCGCCGTCGATCTCAGGATCGGTTCCCCCACCTACGGCGAGTCCGAAGGAGTGGTGCTGTCGGCGGCGAACCATCGACAGTTTTTCGTCCCACCCGGTTTCGCCCACGGCTTTCAGGTGACCAGCCCCTACGCTCTTTTCTCCTACAAAGTGACCGACCGCTACGATCCCCAAGCCGAGGAGTCGCTTCTTTGGAACGACCCGACTCTGAAAAACGACTTGCCGCTGGCCGAGCCGACTCTCTCGGAGAAGGATCGGGTGGGAACACCTTTGGCCGAACTCGACACATCCCGGCTCCTTCGTTACGAAGGCTGACCGGTCGATGAGCCCCGCTCGCTACGTCCCCTACGCTCTCCCCTCCATCGGTGAAGAGGAGATCGCCGAAGTGGTCGATACCCTCCGTTCGGGATGGGTCACTACCGGCCCCAAATGCGCGAAATTCGAAGAGGCGTTCGCCGGATACGTCGGGGCGCCTTATGCCGTCTCGGTCAACTCGGCCACCGCCGGGTTGCATCTGGCCCTCGAAGCGGTCGGGGTCGGCGAAGGGGAGCTGGTCATGACGACCCCTTTCACCTTCACCGCCACCGCCGAAGTGATCCGCTATCTTGGCGCCGACCCCCTCTTTGTCGATATCGACCCGGTCACGTTTACGATTGATCCTGACGCGATGCGCGCAGCTTGGGAGGCTCACCCCAACCGTGAACGGATTCGCGCCGTCATACCGGTCCATTACGGCGGGCGGGCCTGCGACATGACGGCGATTCTATCTTGGGCCGCCGAGCGGGACATACGAGTTATAGAAGACGCCGCCCATGCGCTGCCGACCCGGCAGGGGGGCAAGACGATCGGTTCCTTCGGCGACGCCACGGTCTTTAGCTTCTACGCCAACAAGAACATCACCACCGCCGAAGGGGGGATGATCACCTGCGGGTCGAAAACCATGGCCGACCGGATGCGGATCATGCGGCTGCATGGGATCGATCGGGACGCATGGAAACGGAGCGATGATCATACCCGTGGCGGGTGGTACTACGAAGTCGTGGCCCCCGGGTTCAAATACAACATGACCGACGTCGCCGCATCGCTCGGCATCCACCAGCTTGACCGAGCCGAACCGTTTCGGGCGCGGCGCGAGAAGATCGCACGGGCTTATGACGCCGCTTTCGCCCCGCTGGCCGAGCGGGGGGTGATGCGGCGCCCCTACGAAGACGATCCGGCCTTTATGACCGAGCGGCTCTATGTCGATCATGCGTGGCATCTCTACCCGATACAGGTGAATGGCGATGAACGGGATCGGCTCGTCCAACGGCTCGACGCGGCGGGGGTAGGAACCAGCGTTCACTTTATACCCCTGCATATTCAGCCCTATTGGCGAGGTCGGTACGGTTTCGCCGAGAACGATTTTCCCCATGCGATGGCCGCCTATCGGGGCGCCGTATCGTTACCGATCTACCCTGCCATGAGCGATGAGGACGTGGAGCAGGTGATCCGGGGGGTGGCGGGCCTATTTTGAGGTTGTGGGGACAGGTTAGATGTCTTACCATCTTTCAATTCAGTCACGTATCAAAATATAACCTTGCGGCTCGGCACGCGCCCGTATTTGCGGGTATGACGCTCCTTGCAGTCGCTATGGACGGAACATGACAGCCAAAAAGATTCTCGTCACCGGCGCCGCCGGATTTATCGGATACCACCTCGCCGAAAAACTCCTCGCCCGTGGAGATCGGGTCGTCGGCCTCGATAACCTGAACGACTATTACGATCCGACCCTCAAACAGGCCCGACTCGACCGGCTTATGGGGCGGGAAGGGTTTACTTTCGCCAAAGTCGCGTTGGAAGATAGCCCCACCGTCGAGCGGGTCTTCGCCGAGAACCGGTTCGACGTGGCGGTGAATCTGGCGGCTCAAGCCGGGGTTCGCTACTCCCTCGAAAACCCGAAAGCCTACATCGACACCAATATCTCCGGTTTCGGGAATATCCTCGAAGGATGCCGTCACACCGAAGTGGGACATCTGGTCTACGCTTCGTCGTCGTCGGTCTATGGCGCCAACCGGGTCTACCCCTTCAGCGAAGGGCACAACATCGACCATCCGGTCTCTCTCTACGCCGCCTCGAAAAAGGCGAACGAACTGATGGCCCATTCCTACTCCCATCTCTTCGCCTTGCCCTGTACCGGGCTCCGGTTCTTTACCGTCTACGGCCCGTGGGGGCGGCCCGACATGGCGTTGTTCCTCTTCACCAAAGCGATTCTCGAAGGGCGTCCCATCGACGTCTTTAACCGAGGAGATATGCGGCGCGACTTCACCTACATCGACGATATCGTCGACGGGGTCGTTCGAGTGATCGACCATCCGGCCACTCCGGACCCGGCATGGAGCGCCGAGGCGCCGACCCCCGGTACCAGCTACGCCCCCTATCGGATCTACAACATCGGCAACAATCAATCCGAGCGACTGGTGCGGATGATTGAGATAATCGAAGAAACCCTCGGCATGAAGGCAGAGCGGAACCTTTTGCCGATGCAACCAGGCGACGTGCAGGCTTCACCGCCGACATCGAATGGTTGAACAGAGATACCGGGTTTGTCCCGAAAACCACCATCGCCGAGGGAATCCCCCGGTTTATCGAGTGGTACCGCGACTACTATAAGGTGTAACCGTTGTTCACCCTCTCGTCGATGCGGATCGCCCTTAAGAATCGAAACACCTGGCTCGTTCTCTTCGTCGATACCCTCATTTTTATCGGCGCCTACTATCTCTCCTTCTGGCTCCGCTTCGAAAGTTTCGACCACCCCACCTATCCCTTCTTTTTCGCCAGCGTCCCGTATGTGGTCGCCCTAAAGTTAGGGGTCGCCGTCGCCTATGGGCTGACCTCCGGGATGTGGCGCTACACCGGTATCAGCGATTTCGTTCGGATCGCCAAAGCCACCGGCGTCAGCTTCTTGCTGATCATGGCCGGGATGGTCTATCTCTACTATCCCCACTTCGTCGGCGAACTCTCGCGGGCGGTTTTCATTCTCGACGCCATCCTCTCCGCAGGATTGCTGACCCTGTTTCGGCTGTCGATCCGTTGGTACTACAGCCGCGAAGGGTCGGTTTCGGCGCTGGTGCGCGACATCACCCCTCGCAGGGGAGGGGACTTGTCGAAAGCCGCCGAAGAGGGGGTCCACGCGGTCATCTATCGGGTCGATGATCGGGGGGAACTCCTGTTGCGGTCGTTAGCCACCGCCGCCGGAGGGCGTCGCTATCGGATCTTCGGTTTCATCGACGACAACCGGTCGCTCATCGGATCGTCGATCCACGGTTTCCGGGTTTTGGGAACGCCCGGCGACCTGACCAAGATCGCCGCCGATTTCTCTCTTAAAGAAATCCTCGTCGCCTCCGTTGTCGAGCCGGACGAAATGGAAAAGCTCAACGACATCGCCCGCTCCCTCGACCTGACGCTCCGGGTCGCGCCGGCCTACCTCGACCGGGGAAAAGGGGAAATCAGCGCCGCATCGCTCCGGGCGATCGAAATCGGCGACCTCCTCTCCCGAGAAGCGGTCTCCATCGACCGCCCCGAGATCGGCAGGCTGCTGGCCGGGAAACGGGTGTTGGTCACCGGCGCCGGAGGCTCCATCGGCGGGGAGCTGGTACGTCAGATCGCCGGGTTCGGCCCCGCCTCGTTGAGTCTCGTCGATAAGTCGGAGAACTACCTTCACGAGCTGGAGATGAGCCTCGACGCCGCCGAGATCGACGTCGCCTACTACTGCGTCGACATCACCCGCCGCGAAAAGATGGAGCGTATTTTCGCCGCCCGTAAGCCGGAAATCGTTTTCCACGCCGCCGCGCATAAACATGTGCCGATGATGGAGCGGAACCGGGACGAGGCGGTACGCAACAACGTCGGCGGCATGAAAGTGGCCGCCGACCTGGCCGTCGCCGGTGGGACCGAACGTTTCATCCTCATCTCCACCGACAAAGCGGTCGATCCGGCCAACGTCATGGGCGCCACCAAGCGGGCCTGCGAAATGATGATGACCGCCTACGCCGCCACACAGACGACCACCCGCTTTATGGCCGTCCGGTTCGGCAACGTCCTCGGCTCCAACGGCTCCGTCATTCCCCTCTTCATGGCCCAGATCAAAAAAGGGGGGCCGTTGACCGTCACCGACGCCAAGGTGACCCGCTACTTCATGACCATCCCCGAAGCGGTCGGACTGGTGTTGGAGGCCGGCACCATGGGGGGGCAAGGGGAGCTATTTATGCTCGACATGGGGGAGCCGGTCTCGATACTGGCCGTGGCCGAGAAGATGATCCGTCTGGCCGGATTCGTCCCCTACGACGATATCGACATCGCCATTACCGGCCTTCGACCGGGCGAGAAGTTAGAAGAGATCCTGATCGGCGCCAACGAGATAAGCGAGCCGACCGCCCACCCGAAGGTGAACAAGATCGTCGATCACCAACCGGCCCCCGCGCAGGTGGTGGAAGCCATCGACCATATTCTCACCCTTACCGAACGCGACCCCGACAAGGCGGCCGACGCCCTGCTGGCCTGGGTCACCCGCCGTTCGTAATCCCCCTCGAGGTGAAAGATTGACCTTCCCGCACGAGGGGCGTATATTGCTCATGACATGAGCGCTCGATGTGAGCAGCAATGGCCAGAACCCTCTTATTGTCGG
>CALOCG010000044.1:0-27265 GCA_942491805.1 Nitrospinota bacterium | reverse complement strand
AAGTTCGGTCTCGATTTCGAACCCGACATGGCTATCGTCGGCCTATTCGTCGGCAACGATATCGGCGACAACTATCAGCACAACACCCGGATCGTGGTCGAAGGGGTACTCGTCACGACCGAGACGGCGGAGCTTTTCAGCAAGCGGGAGATTACCGAAGAGGCGAGACGGAGGAAGTTCCTGAACCGGTTCCACCTCTATCGGCTCCTGAAATATCGGAACTACGCCGGGGTGACCGATCTATTCAAAGCGACCAGCGACCGGGTGCGTAAAGAGCTGACCGCCAAGACCGGCGATTGCATCCAAGGGGAGGCGATGTACGCCTACACCGATCCGGCCACGTGGGATCAGGTGATGAAAGATAGTTGGACCAAGACCATCGACTATATGGAGATGACCGAGAAACTGGCCGCCGACAACGGGATCGCCATGCTCTGGGGTCTGATGCCGGGGGTGGTCCAGTTCGACGATCCCCACGCCATCGCCTATCGAAACCAGTTCCCGGCCTACACGCCGGGGCAACCGGAAGCGATTCTGATGGAGGCGGCCAAGGCGCGGGGCTGGAAGATGCTCGACGCGTTCGGCCCGATGGACGCCCTGTGGGATCACCAGACCCGGATGTACTACTGCAACGATTCCCACTACAACGAGGTGGGGAACTATCTTTACGCCCGGTCGCTCTACGATTGGATCATGGCGAACAAGATGATCCCTTTCACCACGCCGCCGAAAGGGCCGACGCAATAACCATGAGGCGGCTCGGTATCGCGGCGGGGGTCGTCTCGCTGGTCGCTCTTATCTTCACCCTCGACCGGGGAGCCGCCCTCTTCGCCGCACCGGTCTATGAACGGGCGACGTTGCAAAGCGGCGAAGATTTTTGGCATGGACGCCCGGTCGCCCACGTCGCCGACGACGACCGTTCGATCCCGGCGCAACTCCCCGGTCCGGCGGACGGATGGGCCGGTGGCGAGCGGAAGAGCATCGCTCTCACCATCACCCCGCCGGTCGATTTCGGTCGAGGGTGGCTTCTCAAAATCGGCATCCTCGACAGCCACGACACCGCCCCGCCGGTGATCGAAATCGTCGCCGGATCGTTACCACCGACGGTCATCGCCATCAGACCGGGACATGGCTCCACCCACTGGCTGACCGACGGGTTGCGGTCGCACATCGAACTTTTAATTCAACACGACGCTCTCGTCGAGGGGCGCCTGCCGGTCACCATCCGGTCGCTGTCCGGGTCGTGGATAGCCCTCCAACAGGTCGAACTTATCGCCGCCGTTCCGTCGTGGGAATACGACGCCGCCGTGGCGTTATGGCTGATCGTCGTGATCGGCTACGCCGTCGTCGCCACACGAGCCAGGCTCTGGGGCGCACACGTCGGCGCGCTCGTCCGTCGATGGAACGGCATCGTCGGCGCCGTCGCCTCCCGTATCGACACACCGGGTCGGGCGGCTCTTTTCGTCTTCGTGGCGATGCAGATATTCTTCGGCCTGCAACGAGAATGGATCGTCCCCCACGACGCCGATTTCGAACGGCGCTACTACTACATGGTGGGGGACGAGCCGGAATATTTTCTCGGCGCCTGGTCGCTGGCGTACGACGGCGACATGAACATACGAAACGACGTGGTCGAAGGGAGCTGGAAGAACTTCTGGAACCAGCAGGTGTGGGACTACTACTTCGGCTCGTTGGCCCATTTCAAAACCATGTCGCAAGCGATGGCCGACGTTCCCGAGGAGACGTGGGAGGGGATGCAACTGATGGTCCACCGCCCCGGCATGAGCGCCCTTATTTTCCCTGCCGCCTATAACGTCGACCAGTTTCGTTGGACCGGCTACGTTATCACCACCACCGTAGCGGCGTGCGCAGTGGCTGCCCTCGTCTGGCTGGCCGGTGCGGCCGGTGTCTCGACGGCGGGCGCCGCGCTTATCGCGCTTCTCTTCGCCGCCACCCCCCTCTCTTTTTCTACGTCAATCAGGTCTTTCCCGAAACCACCGTCGGCCTCGGGCTGGCGCTCATCACGATGCTGCTCATCGACGGGCGACGGGGGGCGCTGATCGGCGCCGCGCTGATCGTCATCGCCCTCCCGTGGTTCTCCGACCGAGGTCTCATCGCATCGGCTCTTCTAGGGATCGGCTCCCTCTTCATCGCACGCGACACAAAAACCCGCGCCACCCTCTTTCTCATCTACGCCGTCGGCGCCGTCGCTTTGGCCCGTTACTATATGTATCGGTTCGGCGTTCCGTGGCCGATGTACCACAACCCCTACGGCCCGGCGTCGATGACCTACATCCCCTTTAACCTCCCGGCGCTCCTCATCGACGGCTCCAAAGGACTCTTCGTCATCGCCCCGATGATGCTGGGGGTGGGAGCGGCCTACGTCACCTGGTTCCGCTCGCGGCTCTATCGCTCTGTTTTCTGGCTCAATGTGGCGGCGCAAGTCGTTACGATCGTCACCACCACCTCCAATCTCGACTGGTGGGGGGGGGGATGCCCGGCGGGACGCTACACGGTCCTTTTGATCTGGATGAGCCTCCCGGCATGGTTCTTCTGGTTACAAACGGGGGTCACCCGGGCGCAACGGTGGATGTTGACGCCGCTGTTTCTCTTCGGGCTTGTCGAGTCGGCGTTGCTCTTCACTAGGCTCCCTTGGTGGCACGCCCGGTTCAACCCGTTGTTCAACTACGAATGGACGGCGCCGGTCGACGGAATATTCCCCGACTTCATGCCGGGGGGCGACCCGATGCCGTTGGCGTGGGTATGGGGAACGCTCTTCACCGCCATGATGGTCGCCATCGTCATGGCCGGTCGGCGTCAGGATTAGGCGTCGTATACTGGCTCCTATGAGGATCAAATACGACCGGCAAGAGCTCGCCTTTGAATACGAGGGGGACTACGACATCCTCTCCCCTTCGACCGGCGCCGGTGATCCGATCGGCGCCGCGCAGGTGGTCAACGCTCTGCGCCAACAGCCGATGGCCGATCTTTTCGCCGACGCCGAAACGGTCACCATCGTCCTACCCGACATCACCCGCTACGCCGGGGCCGAGATATACCTCCCGCCTCTCATCGCGTCGCTCACCGATTGCGGCGTGCCGACCAGCGGCATAACGCTCCTCTTCGCCACCGGAACGCACCGGGGGCATACGCCGGAAGAATGGCGATCCATCGTCGGCGACGCCATTCCCCGAGGGGTCCGGCTCCTCGATCACGACGCCAAAGGGGGCGATCTGGTCCCCTTGGGGATGAAACTTTTGGGAGAAGAAATTCGGGTCAACCGGGCCGTGGTCGAGTGCGACCGGCTGATCGTCACCGGCGCCGTCGGGTTGCACTACCTCGCCGGTTTCGGCGGCGGGCGGAAGACGATCTTGCCGGGGGTCGCCTCATACAAAGACGCCACCCGCTTTCACGCTCTCTCCTTGAACCCGGACGGGCCGGGACGACATCCGAAGATCGGCCCGGCTATCCTTGACGGCAACCCGATGAGCGACATGGCCTTTGCGGCGATGGAACTTGTTCATCCGGCGCTCTCGATCAACATGGTCATCGACCGGTACCATCGACCGGTGGAGCTTTTCGTCGGTGACCCGGTGGCCGCCTACCGGCAGGCCTGCGACGCGGCGTCGCCCCACGCCACCGCCACCATCGAAAAGCTTTATGACGCGGTTTTGGTCTCCTGCGGCGGTTTCCCGAAAGACATCAATTTTATCCAGGCCCACAAGAGCTACGACAACGGCGTCCGGGCTCTGAAGCCGGGGGGGAAGCTCTTCCTCGTCGCCGCCTGCCCCGACCGGATCGGGAACGAGACCTTCACCCGCTTCGTCGCCATGAAGGATGCGGCCGCTATCGACGCCGCGTTGCGTCGCGATTTTCAGATCAACGGCCAGACCGCCATGGCGACCCGTGAAAAGAGCGCCGCCTTCGACACCCTCTTTCTCACCGATCTCGATGAGGAGACGGTCCGATCCCTCGGCATGCGAAAAGCGACCTCCCCCGACGCTTTCTTCGCCGAAGTGGCCGAAGCCTTCGCCCAAGGCGACGGGCTGGTCATCGGCGAAGGGGGCTTTCTCACACCGATCTTTACCTCCCTTGGACCCGAGTGGTAGCATAAGCGCCACCATGAAAGAGACGATACGAGAACGTTTGACCGCCACCCACGCGGTGATGCAGGCGATGGCGACCGACGAGCGGTTCATCGCCACGGTGGAGGACGTCGCCCAAACGATGGTCGCCACCTTCCGAAACGGGGGGAAACTCCTGATCGCCGGGAACGGAGGATCGGCCGCCGACGCCCAACATATCGCCGCCGAGCTGGTGGTCCGGTTCACCCTCGACCGCCCCGGCTTGCCTGCCATCGCCCTCACCACCGACACGTCGGCCCTGACCGCCACGGCCAACGATTTCGGTTTCGAGCGGCTCTTCTCCCGCCAGGTAGAAGCGCTCGGCGCCAAGGGTGATATGTTCGTCGGCATCTCGACGTCGGGAAATTCCGCCAACGTACTGGCCGCTCTCGTTACGGCGCGGGAGAAGGGGTTGATCGCTGTCGGGATGACCGGCGCCAACGGGGGCGCCATGGCCGACCTTTGCGACCGCCTGATCTCGATCCCTTCGTCAGTGACCGCAAACATTCAAGAGGGGCATATCACCGTCGGCCATATCCTCTGCGGATTGGTCGAGACAAAGCTGTTCGGCGGCGCTTAGTCGGCCTCTTCGTAGCGAAGCATCACCCCAAGATTCCGGTCGTCGTCGTTCGCCCCCGCCTCTTTCGGGTTGTAGACCCAATCGGCTTCGACCTTCACCGGGACAAGCGCTCCGTCGGATTCGTCGATCGGAATCGTAAGTTCCACCAGATCGGCGCTGGTCAACGTCGTCGCCCGCGACGTCCCCTCCACCGCAACGATGACCTTCTGCGGCCGTTTGTCGAGCCCCGGCAACGGCGCAGCCAAACCGACGGTCACCTTTCCATCGACGACCTTGGCGACATAAACGCCACGACTTCCCATCCATCGGCGATAGCTTCCGTCGGGTTGCTTTTCCCAATGGTAGAAACCGGGCGAAAACGCGACGGCCAGAGGGCGACCGCTCGCTTGCGCTACCTGCCATACTCCTGCGGCGACAATAAGCGCCGCTCCGATGAGCCACGGCGTTTTCGCCACCCCCTTCTCAGACGCCCCCCCAAGCCCGGCGACCACGCCAAGGACGACGTAGAAATAGAGTTCCACCGGACGGCAGAGAGGGATGTAGTGGGTCACCCCCATCAGGAGCCAGAGCGCGACAACACCAAGCCCCATCAACGCTAACACCGACCGAGGCTCTTCCCCCGATCGAACCGAACGGACCCCGGCCATAACGACCGATCCGATGAAGAGGAAAAATAGCCCGAGGCCGAAGAGCCCCTGATTGGCGAGCATCTCGAAATAGAGCGAATGACTGGTGGCGCCCGAAGCGTAGCCGACCAGATTCCAGCTATACCGTTCGGGGCCGAAATAGGGGATGAACAGCGGCGAGAACCGCCCCAACCCGACGCCGAGCAGAGGAGAGTCGGCGAACATCTTCACCGCCGTATGCCAGAGCATAAACCGAGGTTCGGAGATGTCGTGTTTCATGAAGTAGAGCGGGTCGTCGGCGTAGTCGCCGATATTCTCCCACAACCCGGCGTGGGCGCCGCCGAAGTCGTGAGCCAGCCGATGGTAGGCGCCGGTGAAGGTAAGCAGATACCCCCCCACGACCACCGCCGCCACACCCCCGCCTATCATGGCCGTGGTGATGCGGAACCGGTTTCGGCTTTTGAGGAACCGAACCCCAAGCGCTCCCGCCGCGATCAGGAGGGTCAGATAGATAAGGGCGGTGGAGGTGCGCAGCGAGCCTTGCAACACGCAAAAGACGATTATCGACGACGCGGTCAACTCCACGACCAGCCAACCGTATCGCCGCCGGTCGAGAAACAGAAGCGTCACCGCCACCGGGAAGGTGAGAATGAGGTATTGCTGAAAAAAATGGAGCGCAAAGGCGAAAGCGGTGATCGACCCGCCGAACTCCCCCACCAACGAAACCGAAGCGTAACGCCAGATGTCGTCGGCGCCACGCAACGGAACCGCCCACATCACGATCCCGGCCACCCCCACCAGACCCGCCATTGCGACCATCGCCCGGAGCTGGTGGAGTAAAAGCGGGGCGCCCCCCCGAGCCATGAAGGTGGCGGCGAGTCCGTAGAGCCCAACGGCGGTGACGAGGTTAAAGAGAATGCGGAAGTAATAGGTGATGGGCCCGGTATGCCCCACCACCCACCAACTGAAGACCTCCGACCAAGGGGCGCTCCACAACTCGTAGGGAAGTTGTCGCGCGTCGAGAGGAACGCTGGCCATCGCCGCGAAGAGGAAAAGGATGGCCCATCGCCATGACGGAACGGCGAACGCCCCCCGCCCGACCAACCCGTGGATCCCCCACGAAAGAACCGTTCCCGCAGCGAAGAGTTCGATGAGCCACATGTAGGGCCAACCGTATTCGCCAAGGAAAAAGGGAAAGACAAGCAGGATAAAGAAAAGCCCGTTGACCGGATGGAGCGACGCGATGACGACAAACCAGAGGATCGCTCCTCCGGCGGCATACTCTTCCGGCAAGCCGGTGAGCCATGCGACAACGATCAGCGACCAGAGGAAGAAGACGTTCAACCACGGACGAACAAGGCGCATCGACGCCCATCTCTCCTGCCCGTCGTCGCAAGAAAGAAAAAGAGATCTGATACTCGGCGCCATATATTCCCGCAAACGACGGTTATCGTCGAAAAGAGATCGTCCTACATTATCCCCGTCGCTGTCAACATACCCCCTATGTCTCTACATGGCGGTTCAAAAGGCGTGTGAGGGAAAGAGTGACGGAAGTAGACATGCGTCTCTTTTAATGCACACCCATTACCAATAAACGTCCCTCGCGCCGCGAAGGGGCGAAATAATCCATTTGTACTCTAAGAGATTACCAGGCGCCGCCAAATCGACAGAACGGGCACATTAGTTGCATCACTATGTGGTAGGAGGGCGAAAGCATGAAAGAGGGATGGCTGAAACCGTACCGGGGTACCGTTCGTTGGGGCGTAAGGCTCGTCGCGATCATCGGTATCGCCACGTTGGCCGCCTGCGCTCGAGGGGGATCAGACGAAACATCGAGCGCCACCGAGAACTCCCTTGCGGCATGTGACTCCCCATCGAGAACCGCTCCGGTCGGCATCGACCAGTCATTGCTTTCGCGTCTGGAAGAGAAAGCGCGCGAAGACGGTTCGACCCGGATCATCATCCGCCTGAAAGTGGCGAGCTCGACCAGCAGGCTGATGAAAAGCGACCCATGCCAAACCGGCGATGCGACCCCGGCGCCGACACCGACGGTCAGCCCGGAGGAGATCACCGATATCGCCGTAGCGCAGGAGACGGTCATCAAGTCGTTGGCCAACGATAACGCCACCGACATCAAGAACTACGAGAACATTCCCTTCATGGCGGCCACGGTCGACGAAACGGCCCTCATCAAACTGACGTCCAACCCGTTGGTCGAAAGTATCGAAGAAGATATCGAGGTCAACGCCAATCTGGCCCAGTCGGTTCCTCTCGTGGGGGGAACGACCTCCCATGGCGCGGGGCACACCGGCGCCGGACAGACCGTCGCCATTCTCGACACCGGCATCGAACGGGCCCATCCGTTTTTTGGGGGACGGGTGGTCTATGAAGCCTGCTTCGCCTCCACCTGTTCCTATGGCGCCGTCGGGGCGGGAGCGGCCAACGACGATCATGGGCACGGCACCCATGTCGCCGGGATCGCCGCCGGGAAAAAAGCGGGGAGTGGCCCCTACGCCGACGGCGCCGATGGAATGGCCACCCAAGCCAACATCATCGCCATAAAGGTGCTGTCCAGCAACGGAAGCGGCTGGTACTCCGACGTTTTACTGGGACTCGACCGGGTCTACTCGCTCCGGTCGAGCTACGCGGTGGCTTCCATCAACATGAGCTTGGGCTCCGGCGGCTACGCCTCCACCTGCGACAGCGCCTATGGGGCGATGACCAGTTCGGTCAACACTCTCGCCGCAGCCGGGATCGCCACCGTCGTCTCATCGGGGAACGACTACTACAAGGCGGCCCTCTCCTTCCCGGCCTGCATCTCGCAAGCGGTCAGCGTCGGCGCCACCAGCGACACCACCGATACGGTGGTCGGTTTCTCCAACAGCGCCGCGATCCTCGATCTTCTGGCGCCCGGAACGCTCATTCGCTCCTCCATGCCGGGCGGGGGCTTCGGCTCGATGGGGGGGACGTCGATGGCGGCGCCCCACGTGGCCGGCGCTTGGGCGGTTATCAAAGGGGCCGGGGCGGTGACGTCGGTTCCCGGTATTTTGGCCCTTCTCAAGAACACCGGCGTCGCCATCACCGACACGAACGGTATCACAAAGCCGCGCATCCAGATCGACACGGCGCTGACGCCGCAGACACCTGCGGTCATGAGCAGTCCCGCCGACGGATCGACGTTGGCCGGAAGTTCGGTCACCTTCCATTGGAATAATATGGGGGCGACCTACTACACCATCAACGTCGGCTCGACGGTCGGGGGATGGGACCTCGGCGCCGCCCTCTTGCTGACGACGCCAAACGCCACCATCCACGGTCTGCCGACCGACGGGAGCCCGATCTATGTGCGTCTCTACAGTTTCCTGAACGACGGCCAATGGCACCATAACGACTACGCCTATACGTCGGGCGCCCCGGTGGCGGCCACCATGGCGTTACCGGTCGCCGGATCGACCCTCGTGGGAAGCAGCGTCCCCTTCCATTGGAACGATGTGGGGGCGACCTACTACACCATCAACGTCGGCACGACCCAAGGGGGCTACAACTTGGGAACCGCACAGCTTCTTACGACCACCCATTACACCATGGCCGGCCTGCCCCTGAATGGCGGAACGGTCTACGTTCGCCTCTACAGTTACCTCGCCGACGGGCGGTGGCATTACAACGACTATAGCTACACCGCCGCTACCCCGAATCCGGCGGCCATCTCCTCCCCCGCCGACGGCGCCACCTTGGCCGGCTCCAACGTCACGTTCCATTGGAACGATGTGGGGGCGACCTACTACACCATCAATGTCGGCACGACCCAAGGGGGCTACAACTTGGGAACCGCGCAGCTCCTGACGACCACCCAATACACCATGGCCGGTTTGCCCCTGAATGGCGGAACGGTCTACGTTCGCCTCTACAGTTACCTCGCCGACGGGCAGTGGCATTACAACGACTATAGCTACACCGCCGCGACCCCGACCCCGGCGTCCATCTCCTCCCCTATCGACGGTTCGGCCCTGCCGGGGAGTAGCGTCACCTTCGAGTGGGAGGATGTCGGGGCGACCTACTACACCGTCAACGTCGGCTCGACCCAAGGGGGGTGGAACCTCGGAAACGCGCAACTGTTAACGTCCACCAGCGCCACGGTTCATGGTCTGCCGACCGACGGAAGCGCGGTTCATGTACGGCTTTACAGCTTCATCGGCGGGCAGTGGCGCTACAACGACTACGCGTACACCGGCGGCCCTTCACGCCCCGCCTCGATGATCGCCCCGCTCGACGGCGCGACTCTCGCCGGGAGCGCCATGGCCTTCCGGTGGGAGAACGTCGGCGCGAGCTATTACACGATCAATGTCGGTTCGACCGTCGGCGGGTGGGATTTGGGCGCCGCCCTCTTGCTCACGACCACCGGTTCCACCGTCAGCGGCCTGCCGACCGACGGTTCGTCCGTCTATGTCAGGGTCTACAGCTTCCTGGGCGGCCAATGGCGTTTTAACGATTTCGTCTATACGTCGGGGCCGTGAGAGGCGTCGGGCGACAACCGCCGTTCTTGGGGCGGCATAAGGAGGACGAAGAGTCCGCCGATGACGAAGCCGATAAGGTAGTTGACGAAGTGAAAGAGAAGGGCCAGCTCGGCCCCCAAGGGTGAACCGAACAGAGCGAACAACTGGCCGAATCCGACCTCGCCGACGCCGAGCCCCCCCGGCGTCAGGGGGATCGAGTTGACGAGAATACAGAGCGGCAACAGCAACAGGTAGTTAACGGCGCCGATCCCTTCGATGCCGAGCGGAATCGTCAAAACCCACAAGCTGAAATAACCGACCCCCTGCCCGAGGGTCGACCAGAGAAAGGCGACGAACAGCCCCTTCGGATTTCGACCGAAATGATGGGCGGCGTTATAGATCTTCACCACCGTCTCGTGCATCGGCAGTTTCGTCAACGCCCAGATCGCCAACCGCGATTTGGCGAGACGGGGCCACATGAAAAGCAGCCCCCCTGCCGCGGCGCCGAACAGAAGCAGAACGGTTCCGGCGATAAGGGTTTGCGTCGAGGGGGTCCACCAGAGCGGCGGGGTCGGAGCGGTGAGAGCGTGTATCGCCGCAGCGGTCCCTGCCATGGCGGCGATGACGAGGGTAGAGAACAGGGCCAGCAACCGGTCGAACAGGACCGACAAGATCAAGGTGGTCCGCCGCCCTTTGTTGTCTTTGGCGAAGAGATAGGCCTTCACCACATCTCCACCGACGGCGCCCGGCATGATCAGGTTGTAGAACATGCCGATCATGGTCAGCGGGTAGGCGTGCCGCGCCGGAAGAGTGATGCCGACCGAACCGACCAACGCCCGCCAACGTTCAACCGAAATCAGCGTGCAAAGGAGCGAAGCGAATATCGACAACAGAAGGGCGTAAGGATGCCGGAAAAGGAGCCCCACCGCCATGACGTCGAGTTCGCCGAGGTGGATCAATCCGCCGAACGCGAGCCCCACCAACCCAAGCTTGGCCGCCAAGAAGAGCAGACGGCGCGCGGCGGAGGGAGCTTCCTTCGGCTTTTTCAAGGCCTGCCCACGCGCGAGAAGACGTCGATCACCCGGTCGACCTGACCGTCGCGCATCTCGGGACAGATCGGCAGGCTCATCACTCGCGATGCGGCCCGTTCGGTATGGGGGAGCGATCCTTTCGGTCGGGTCGGCGACGCGTAGGCCGGTTGAAGGTGAAGTGGAACCGGGTAGTGAACGCCGCATCCGATTCTTTCGTCACGCAACCTCCCCATGGTCTCTTCCCGGTTGGCGACTTCGACGACATAGAGGTGATAGGCCGACACGCACCCCTCGACCGGACGGGCGACGGTAAAGCCTCGCTTCATCAACGCCTCATCGTAGGTGGCCGCGATTTCCCGTCGTCGAGCGATCCATCCGGCCAGATGGGGCAGTTTGACCGAGAGGATCGCGGCCTGCACTCCGTCCATCCGGTAGTTGTTGCCGATGATTTCGTGTTCGTATTTCGAAGAGCGGCCATGATCGAGCGAACGCCGAATCAAATCGGCGGCGCTCTTTTCTTTGGCGGTGACGAAACCGGCGTCGCCGAAAGCGCCGAGGTTCTTGCCGGGGTAGAAACTAAAGGCGGCGGTGGCGCCCAACGTCCCGGCGAATCGTCCCCGGTAGGTGGCCAGATGGGCTTGTGCGGCGTCTTCCACCACCTTCAGCCCCTTTTGAGAAGCGAGGGCGTTGAGCCGATCCATGTCGCACGACCCGCCATAAATGTGGACCGGCAGGATCGCTTTCGTTCGCTCGGTCACCGCACGTTCGGCGGCCACCGGGTCGATGGTATAGGTGACCGGATCGATATCGACAAAAACCGGCGTCGCCCCGAGTTGGCTGATCGCTTCGGCGGTGGCGATGAAGGTGTGGGCGACGGTGATTACTTCATCCCCCGGCCCGACCCCGGCCCCCATGAGGGCCAACGCCACGGCGGAGGTGCCGTTGGCGCAACCGACGCCATATTCGGCGTCGATGGTTTCGCAGAACGAACGGGCGAATCGGTCGGCATAGGGCCCTTGTATGAACGCCTGGCGCTCGAAGACCTCTTCGACGGCGTCCATGATCGCCGGTTTGAGTCGCTGGTACTGGGCGGCGAGATTCAGAAAGGGAACGGGCTCAACTTCGGTAGGCATCAATATCCTCGACAGAACCGGTTAACCGCGCCGGGGAGCCGTAGACGACCCCCTTTTCCGGCACGTCGTGGGTAACGACCGAACCGGCGCCGACGAGAGCTTCGGCCCCGATGGCGATCCCCGGAAGGATGGTGACGTTGGCGCCGATACGGGCGCTTTTTCCGATGGTGACGCCGGCCAACGAGTCTTTGGCGCCGGACGAGCCGGGATAGCGGGCGTTGGTCAGAACCACGTTGGGGCCGATCCATGCGTCGTCTTCGATAACGCAATATTCGGGGATGAAGACTTGGGTGTGGATGCGAACGCGATGGCCGATGGTGACATGATGCTCCACCACCGAAAGGGTTCCCACCGAAACATCGTCGCCGATGGTGTTCGCTTCCCGGATATTGCTCTTGTTGCCGGTCTGGAACCGAGCGCCGATGACATTCCCGGCGTAGATGACCGTATGCGAGCGGATAATGGCGCCGTCGCCGATGACCGTCGCCAACACTCCCGACGCCGGGCCGCGCGGTGGAGCGCCGACGACGCAGAAATCTTCGATCACCGTTCCGTCCCCCATGGTGACGCCGGGATGGATGACGGCGGACGATGCGACCGAACTCATCCTTCGATGCCGAGTTTGCATTTCCGGGGGCGAAATCGAAGGGGTACTTCCCGTCCGGTTTCGATCGATTCGTAGATGGCGCTGATCAGTTCCAGCGACTTGCGCCCTTCGAGTCCGTCAACCAGCGACGGGGTGTTGTGGAGCAGGGCGTCGACCACATGCTCCAGATAGGCTTTGTGACCGAAGCCGTAGACGTTGGGGGGATTCTCTCGGTAGCGGGACAAGACCTCGTCATCCCCCGGCTCGGTATCGACGAAATTCCATATTTTCATCTCATTGACGGCGAACCCGCCGATTTCCACGGTCCCGTTCGATCCGAGGATCGAGACCGACCCTTCGAGATCTTTGGGGCGTGTGGCGGTGGTCGCTTCGATGACCCCCAGCGCTCCATTCTTGAACGTGACGACCGCGACGCCGGTGTCTTCGGCTTCGATGTCGACCAGCGCCGTCTTCGCCTTGGCGAAGACCGAGACCGGCTCTCCCATCAACCATTCGAGGAGATCGACATGGTGGCTGGCCTGATTGGCGAAGACCCCGCCGTCGGAGGCCCACGTCCCCCGCCACGAATCTTGGTCGTAATAGGCCTGCGTACGACACCAGCGCACACGAACGGTCCCCATCACCAGTTTGCCGAAACGTCCGTTCTTGAGGGCTTGGCGCAGCTTGACCACCGGGAGATTGTACCGGTTCTGCTTGACCACGAAGAGTTTGACGCCGTTCTTGTCGCAGGCGCGGATCATCTCGTCGGCGTCGTCGAGGGTGAGAGCCATCGGTTTTTCGACGACGATATGCTTGCCGTACGGCGCCAAAGCGAGACAATGTTTCGCGTGGGCGCCGCTCTCGGTCAGGATGCTCACGACGTCGATCCGGTCGCCGACCTGTCGCATCATCTCATGCATGTCGGTGAACCAAGGGACACCGTATTTGTCGCCAAAGGCCTTTGCCCGATCTGCCTTTATATCGCAAACCGCGGCCAGCGTGGCCCCCTCAAGGGCGCCGCTCCCGATGATCTCGGCGTGTTTGTGGCATATGCGACCACACCCGACGAGGGCGAAATGTATCACAGTGGAAGCGCTCCCGAAACCCTCATGTTATGAGGGGCATTGGTGGTTTGACTAGCCCCCGTTTTTACCATACCCCCCCCAGGTGTGTCGAGAGGAGAGCGGAGTCGGCGACAGGATGCCAGCTCTCCCATCCCTATTTCCTGGTCATGTTGATCGGGGTGTTCTTCGATTCGCCGGCGATGAAGTCTCCGGGGGGTTGCACGTAAGATGTTTTCACAAAAGGCGCGACGACCGGCGGCGTCGGACCTCCTGAAGTGGGGGGTAGAATACACGATTCCGGCGCCCCCTTCAAAACATTCCGTCAAAGCCGTCAGCCGCCGGTTTGCTATAATCGCCCCATGCGCGTTATCCCTTTTCCGGCTTCCCGATGATCCAGCCGACCCCCGCCGAGCGGAAGGAGTATCTTCTCCGCCAATGCGCCCGCTATTGGCCGACGGGCCGAGAGGTCGTCGACCGTCTCCCGATTCCCGACCTCCCTCTTCCCGACGAGGGCGCCTCCCCCCCGGCGACGACCATGATCCCCCTCCCTTCATGGGGCGCCGACTGCGGCGTCGAGGGGGAGTTGCTGGCGCCGACCTTCGCCCTGATTGACGGCGAGGGGGAGCCGTGGCGGCGGGTCGATTGGTTCGCCGTTCTCTTTTGGTACCTCAACGGATGGGACGAGCGGCGATGGGAAGCGGAACATGGGCCGGGTCATTCCTACGCGTTTCGTCTCCCCGGTTGGGACCGGCGGCTCTGGGAACGGGCATGGGTGAATCGGATCGCCCTCTTCCTGAGGCGGTGGGGGGCGTCGATAAACGAAACCGACGAAAGGGGCCTCTTCGGCCAGATCCCGAGCCCCCGGCTCCTCATGACCCACGATCTCGACGCGGTCCGCAAAACGCCCGAGATTCGTTTCAAACAATCGGTCTTTCATATGATCAACGCCGGTCGCCGACTTCTGGCGGTCGATCCGGCCGGGATGGCGGAAAAACTATCATCCGCCCTTTCGTTCGCCCTTCGCTCGGGCGATTTCTGGTTCTTCGATACGATCCGGCGGATGGAGGAAGAACGGGGATTAACGAGCCACCTGTTCGTCTACGGCGGCCCCCCCGGCCTACGGCGGGGTATTGCCCGGTCACTCTTCGACCCGGCCTACGACGTCGCCGACCCCCGGTTATCCGATACGTTGCGCCGTCTAAGCGACGACGGCTGGATCATCGGTCTGCACGGCAGTTTTTATTCGTGGAACGATCCGGCGGCCCTTCGCCGTGAGCGGGAGCGGATCGAAGCGGCCATCGGTCGTCCGGTGACGTCGAACCGGCAACATTGGCTTAAGTTCGGTTTGAACGAAACTTGGCCCGCACAAGAGAAGGCGGGGCTTACTTTCGATTGCACTTTTGGTTTCAACGACCGGTCGGGGTTCAGGAACGGAGCGGCGCTGGCCTTCACCCCGTGGAACGAGACGACCAGGGGCGCCGGGACACTGGTCTCGTGGCCGATGATCCTGATGGACGCGACCCTTTACGAATATCTCTCGCTCCCTCCGGACGAACGGCGCGCTTCCATGGCGTCGCTGGTCGATGAAGTGCGATTCGTCGGGGGGGACGCGACCCTCAACACGCATCCGCACGGTTTGTCGGACGACTACGGATGGAGCGACGGTTACGCCGAAATGCTGGCCCTTCTTGCGAAGGGTCGTGGCCAATGAGTCATGCTATAATCAGCGGTGGTTTTTGGGGTATTTCTATCTTTCCTTTTTCCCTGTAAAGGCTATCGATGCCCAAGCTTGATCTTACCGTTGTCATCCCGGTCTATAACGAGCAGGAATCGTTGCCGAAGTTGGAAGAGCGGCTTTTCCCGGCTCTCGACGCGCTCGGGAAAAGCTACGAAACGATTTTCGTTAACGACGGAAGCGACGACGGAAGCGACAAAGCGCTCGATGCGATTCACGCCAAACATCCCACGCTGGTGCGGACGATCCATTTCCGAAAGAACCTCGGCAAGTCGGCGGCGTTGCAGGCCGCCTTCAACAAGGCCCAAGGGGATGTCGTCGTCATGATGGACGCCGACCTGCAAGATCAGCCGGAAGAGATCGCCAAGCTGTTGGCGCCGATCGACGCCGGGGAACGCGACGCCATCACCGGGTGGAAATACCGTCGCCAAGATCCCTTCTCGAAGACCTTCCCTTCGAAGTTCTTCAACGGCATGGCCAACCGGCTTTCGGGCCTCGACATTCACGACAACAACTGCGGCCTGAAGGCTTTCCGGCGGGAGTGCCTCGACAGTTTCGTCCTCTACGGCCAGATGCACCGGTTCATAATGATCTTCGTCGCCCACCAGGGGTACCGGGTCGGCGAGGTGAAAATCGAACATGCTCCTCGTCTCTACGGCTATTCGAAGTTCGGCGCCAAGCGGTTCTATCACGGCTTCATGGATCTCCTGACGGTCTTCTTCATCACCCGCTATCTGGAATCGCCTCTCTATTTCTTCGGCATCTACGGCACCACCTGCCTCTCCCTTTCGGTTATCATCGGCGGTTTCTACCTTTCCATGCATGTCCTTAACTTCTTCATCGACAACCCGAGCCTCAACCTGATGGAGCATCCCCTCTGGATCGTCTCGCCAATCCTGATGCTCCTCGGCTTCATCATGATCTTCTTCGGCCTGCTGGGTGAAATGATCACCTATAACCGCATGTCGGCCGGGCGGGAATATAGCGGATCGATAGCGCGCACCAGCGGGTTCGACGACGCGTGAACGATATCGAACGACAGATCGCCTACGTCGTCGACGGCGTCGAGCGGCTCCTCTGGCAGATCGACAAAGATCCCCTCTCCCCCACCTACGGCTGCGCTCACCTCGCCTACTGGCGGGACAAAACCTCCGACGTCGCCGACATGCGCCGCCAAGAGGGGCTCTTGCCGCTGGCGATGCTCTTTACCGGCGACTACCCCGGTTCGCACCATAAAGGGGATTCTCGGTTACTGTCGGCAGCTCGGGCGCTTCTCTCTTCTGGGTGACGAACCATTACGACGACGGGTCGCTGGACGAGTGGTACAAAGGGGAACGGGCCTTCGCCGCCGCCGCCTTCACCACCCACGCCGTGGCCCGCGCTTTGCCCCTCTTGCAACCGCACCTCCCGGCGGAAGAATACGACGCCGCCCGAAAAGGGTTGCGGCAAACGGCTCAATGGCTGACCGGCCGGAACGATCTGTTCAAAACGAACCACCAGTCGGTGGGGGTGGCCGCTCTCGCCTACGCCGGAGCGGTTCTCGACGAACCGGCTTTCACCGAAAACGCCCGCGCCAAATTGGCCTCCATCGTCGCCGCGCAAACCGCCGAAGGATGGTGTCCCGAGGTGGGGCATATGGACGTCGGCTACAGCTTCCTTACCGTCGAGTTCGTCGCCATGGCCATGGACCTCTGGGACGACTGGTCGGCGGTCGCCCCCTTCGTCAAAACGTTCGACTTCGCCTGCGAGTGGGTCCATCCCGACCTGACCCTCGGCGACGAATATGGGGTCTGCCACAACCCTTACGTCTCCCGGATCGCACCGATCCTCTTGGCGCCCCACAGCGGGAAAGCGGCATGGCTGAGCGCCGCCTTGGCCGAACGAAGCCCCGGCTTCAAAGGATTCGCCAACACCCTGGGAGACGAACTCCGTTTTCCCCGATGGGCGTTCCAGCCGCTCCTTGCCTACGACCTTTCGAAACGAGCCAAACCGCCGGTCGCGCCGGTCCCCCTTCCGCTGACCGACACGGCGTCGCGACCGGCGATCTATCGTGACGCGGCGATGGCCCGTTTTTCTGCGGGCGACGGAAGTGTCGTCTTCGCCCCGTGCGCGGGGGGGCTGGTGCGGATGCTCCGCGAGAGCGCCCCGGCGGTCGCCGATGTCGGTTACGCCATCGCCTTCGAGCCGGGGCGGTTCGCCACCAACCAGACCTACCATCGGGGGATCGTCTGGAACGACCGGGCCGACGGCGGTTCGGTGGAGGGGGCGATCTCGCCGGTGAAGAAGTTCATGCCGAGTTTCTTGGCCCGGGTGATCTTGCGGGGCGCCTGCTCCACGGCGGTCACCTCCCGGCTGACCCGGCAAGCCATCGACGTCGTCCGCAAACGAAAAGGGTCGGCCCTGAACCAGTCGTCGGCCAACTTAAGCGCCGACTCCCCGTGGAAACTGTCGCGCTCCCTCACCGTCGGCGAGGGGGTCGTCACCGTCCGAGACACCCTTCGGTTCGACGAACCGGTAGCCGGTAGCGCCATCTTCCTGCTGGCCGATCTGACCGGACGGGGAAACGAACGGCTCCCTCTCGCCGACCGGATCGCCGACCTCCCCTCCTCCATTGCAACGGTGACGATAGAGAAGACCTATACTTCGAACGCCAATGGGTGGGGGCTGGCTTCTCTTCGCATGGTCGGGTAAAGGATCATGTGTGGTATCGCCGGTCTTCTGTCGCCCGATCCGGACGAACGTCGCTTTATCGAACCGATAACCCACCGGCTGGTTCACCGTGGCCCGGACGATTTCGGTTTCTACCACGACGAAGCCGTCAGCTTGGGGCATCGGCGTCTCTCGATTCTCGATCTCTCTGCGGCTGGACGGCAACCTCTCCCCAACGAGACCGGCGATATTCAGGTGGTCTGCAACGGCGAGATCTACAATTATCTCGACGAACGGCAGGAGCTGGAAAACCGGGGCCATCGGTTTCGCAGCCATAGCGACAGCGAGACGTTGGTCCATCTCTACGAAGAATTCGGCGATACGTTCCTCACCCGCCTCAACGGAATGTTCGCCTTTATTCTGTGGGACAAAAAACGGAAACGGCTCATCGCCGCGGTCGATCGGTTCGGCAAGAAGCCGCTCTATTACGCTCGCCAAGGAGACCGGCTGGCTTTCGCTTCGGAGATGAAAGGACTGACCCTCCTCCCCTGGGTCGGCCGGGAGATCGACCGGGTGGCTGTCGATCGATACCTGACCTTCCGTTATATCCCGGCGCCCCTCACGATCCTCTCGTCGGTGAAGAAGCTGGAACCGGGGACGATGCTGGTCTGGGAGGGGGGGGATATGACGATCATCCCCTATTGGCGCCCCGAGCCGGAGGAGCCGATCCCCTATGACCGGCGGGCGGTCGACCGCTTCTCCGACCTGCTGACCGACGCCGTCCGCATCCGCATGCAATCGGACGTGCCGTTGGGTCTCTATCTTTCCGGCGGGGTCGATTCGTCGGCGGTGGCCGGTCTGATGCGCCGATCCGACGAAGCCCGACGGGTCTCCTACACCATGAGCTTCGACTACGCCCACGACGAGCATCCCCGGGCGCAGGCTATCGCCGAACATCTCGGCTTCGAATATAACGTTATGACGGTTCAGTCGGGCGACTTTTCGCTGATGCCCGAGATCGTCGAAAGTCTCGACGAACCGTTCGGCGATCTTTTGGCGATCCCGTCCTATCTGCTGGCCCGCGAGGCGAAAAAACAGCTGACGGTGGTTTTGACCGGCGACGGGGCCGACGAGATATTGAACGGCTATTTTCACCAGAAGGTGATGATGATGCGCCAACGGTGGCGGGGCGCCCTGACACCGCCGGGGGTGGGGCATATTCTGGCCGCGTCGGTCGGGTCCGCCCCCCTCGGTTTGCTCAACAGCCTCTTCGACTATCCCGACACCATGCGGGCCAGAGAACGGGAGAAGCTCTCCCATGCGCTGGCCGGGCTCCCCCGCTTCGGCGATTTCTATGAGGGGATCACCTCCTGCTTCACGGCGCAGGATAAAGCGGCTCTCTACGGCGACGCCATGAACCGGATCATGCGGGACGATCCGGTCGCCCGCCGGTTCGAGGAAGATATACGCCAGAACGAAGGGTTCACCTTTCCGGCCCAGTTGAGTCTGCTCGACCTGAAGCATTGGATTCCGTTCAGCGTTCTTTTTCGGCTCGACAAGCTGAACATGGCCCACGCCGTCGAAACCCGTAGCCCGTTCCTCGACTATCGGGTGGTGGAGATGGCCCTGAACCTTGCGCCGGAGGCGAAGGCAGGGAAGCGACGGAACAAGGAGATATTACGCGCGGTTATCGACGATCTCTTCCCCCCCCACCTCCGGGAAAAGGGGAAGCAGGCTTTCTATATGCCGATGATCGACCAATACCGGAAAGCCTTCGCCGATTACGTATCGGGACTTCTGACCGAAGAGCGCGTGGCCCATCGGGGGCTTTTCACTTGGCCCTATGTCGCCTCTTTGTTGGCGCAAGCGACCGAGGGGAGCATGTTGGTAAACCGACAACTGATCGCGCTGGCCAATCTTGAGCTGTGGTTTCAGGTCTATATGGACGGCGACGAAGGGTGAACTCGGGCCACGGGCATGGTACTATATTAAACTCGTTCTACATCAGAACCGGCGACGTGAGGCGGCGACGCCGCATGAAAAGCCGAGAGGAAATACCCCATGACTACTACCATCGAATCAGACATCGCCAAGCCGTCCCCCCCTCCCTTGGCCGATGAAACCGGGATGTTCGACGCCCTTTTGGTCTATCCGGTGCTCGGCAGCATGGACAGTATGGTCGTCGACCTCCCCCTCTCCATCCTTTACGCCGCCGCCGACTCGATGAAACGAGGCTATCGCCTCGACCTGATCGATCTTCGTTGCGAAAGCCGTGGATGGAAAGAGATTATCGACGAGCGGCTGAAAAAGGGGGTCCGGCTCGTCGGGATTTCGGTCATGACCGGGCAACCGTTGAAAAACGCCCGCGACGTCTCCCGCTACGTGAAGGCGAACTACCCCGGCGTAAAGGTCGTCTGGGGAGGGCCCCACGTTACCGTCATCCCGGAGACCATCGAAGAGCCGTTCGTCGATTTTCTGGTACGGGGCTACGGATCGCAGGCGTTGGCCTCCCTCATCGAGGCGCTTAGAAGCGACGAACCAGACTTCGCCTCCATCGAAGGGTTGTCCTACACCGACGAAAACGGCGAATACCGACACAACCAACGGGCCGCCGAGTTCGAGATCCTTAGCCACGAAGATATCCCGTACGACCTTATCGATATCCGGTCGCCCCACTACGAACGCTCCATTCAGGGGCGTCGTCTCTTCCCGATCTTTACCAGCATCGGATGCCCCTACCAATGCGCCTTCTGCGTCCATCCGACGATCTATAAGGAAATCAACGGCGCCAAATGGAAGGCGTACGAAGAGGATGAGGTGATCGAGCATATCGAATTCGCCATCGAAAAGTATCAGGCCGATCACATCTGCTTCATCGACGACACCAGCTTCCCGAAGATCGAACGGATGCGGAATCTGTTCAAGAAGATCATCGCCAAAAAGCTCAACATCACCATGGAGTTTCGGGGCGCCCGAATCAACGAGATTCGGAAAATGGACGACGAGTTCTTCCGTCTGATGATCGAAGCGGGGGGACGGCTCCTGATGGTGGGAGTCGAGTCGGGAAGCGACCGTGTATTGAAAGGGTTCCAGAAAGGGATCACCCAAGCGCAGATTCTGGAGGTCAACCGGACGTTGGCCCAATATCCCGAGTTGCAGTGTTACTACAACTTTATCTACGGCACGCCGGGCGAAACCTACGAAGATCTGATAGAGACCAAAAAGATGGTCCTCCAGTTGCTCGCGGAAAACCCGAAAGCCTACTTCGGCTTCGGCGGCGACTGGAAACCGATTCCGGGAACCAAGACGCTCGAAGTGGCGGAGAAGGATTTCGGCTACGTCGCCCCCAAGACTTTAGACGAGTGGATCGAGATGGACTCGTCCGACGCGGCCGATAAGATCGTCCATAGCTGGTACACCGACGAGCATAATCAGCTCATTAAACTGATGCAGATCACCTCGTTTGTGGTGGACGACAAGATCATCAAAGAGACCGCCGCCAACAAGACCCTCCTGTTCCGCCTTCTACGCACCATGTCGCGGGCGTACAAACCGATCGCCTTCTACCGTTTGAGGAACAACGATACCCGGTTCCTGTTCGAATACACCCTTTGGCAGTGGATGGTAAAGGCCATGCCGATGCTGACAAAACTGAACGCGAAACTGGGATGAGTAATCCGCTCGGCGTCTGGCTGAACGTCTATCGGCGGATACGCTTCTTTAAAAAAATGTATCCCCTCTCGACCATCGCAAAAGATCTGGTCCTCTTCCCGCGCGACTATTTCTTCCCCGGTCGACGGATTGAGTCGTTGCGCAATCTCACCATCGCCATCACCCACAAGTGCAACATCCGTTGCGAAATGTGCTACTTCATCGAAGAGCTGGGGAATAAAAAAGAGCTGCCGTACGAAGACTACGAAAAGATCATCGACGCCGCCGCCGCAAGCAAGCCGTGCGTCATCCTCTCCGGCGGGGAACCGTTCGCCCACTCCCGGATTGTCGACATGGTTGGCTACGCCAAGAGCAAGAAACTCCCCGTCCAGATCTTCACCAATGGAACGCTCACCAAACCGGCGGTGGCCGATGCGCTCATAAACCTCGGTCTCGACTACATCGACTTCACCCTGCTCGGCGACCCGGTCTCCCACGCGAAAGTGGCCCGCGCCCCAAAGGCCTACCAGATGCTGATCGAGAACCTCGAGTATTTCGCCGAACGACGTGGCGACACCAAGGTGATTCTCAACTTCACGATCACCCCGACGGCTTTGCCCGATATCGATCACGCCCTTGAACTCATTGATCGCTATAAGCTCGACGGGTTGCGGATCCAGCACTACAACTTCCTCCTCCCCAACGAGTTTTCCGCCCAGGAGCGAATCATGAGCCGGATGTTCGGCATGGAGTCGGAGACCCATGAGATCACCGGCGAAGAGAACGTCGCAGGAATGGCCGACCAGATTCGGGCGTTTCAGAAACGGCTTAAAGAGAAAATGCCCAACGTTCCGGTTCAATGGGCGCCGACGTTAGGTGACGACGAGCTTGATAATTGGTACTCGACCGATCCGTTCAAGACCGATCGGAAATGCCTCTATCCGTGGCGCGGCATGCTGGTCGATGCCGACGGCAAAATCTATCCCTGCTCGAAAATCTATCTCGAGTTAGGGGAGGCCCTCGACGCGAACATCTTCGATGTCTGGAACAGCGACCGCATGATGGACTTTCGCGCCCACCTCAAACAGGGGCGTTTCCCCGCCTGCTCCCGCTGCTGCAAACTATGAACGAACCCCATCCGCTCCACTTCTCGGTCCACTCACGCCTCCGCCTCTCGCAGCTCGGTCGACTTCTGCCCGACGGGAAGGGGAAAACCTTTCTTGACGTCGGTTGCGGCTTGGGCTACATGCTGGAGACTTTGGCGAAGGAGTACACTTCCAAGATCGGCCTCGACTACGAGCTGGCGTCGTTGGTGGAGAATAAAAAACGGATCGACGCCCTCATGGTACGAGGAAGCGCCTACGATCTCCCCTTCGCTGAAGGGAGCGTCGATACGATCCTCGCCACCGAGATGTTAGAACACCTCCCCGATGGCGACGACGAGAAGGCTTTGTGCGATATGGCTCGTATCGTCAAACCGGGAGGGAGGATTCTGATCACCGTCCCGGCGCTGGAAGGGGTTCGGTCGCGCACCGCGTTGCGCAACTTCGGGCATGACGACCCGGAGGGGGGAGAGTATCACTACCGGATGGGCTACTACGCCGCCGATCTCCATGCCATGGTGGAGCGGATTCCCGGCCTTCGGGTCGAACGGACCCGCTTCTCGATGTTCCTGATCTCGGAGCTTTTCATGGACCTGTTGAAAGTGGTCTATTCGAAAAAGAGCGCGCTTAAGGAGCACTCCGACATCATGAAAGCCAACGACTCGCTCCTGTTTCGGGTCTACCGGAAAGTCTTCCCCTTCCTGAACTTTCTCTTTCAGTTGGAAGACCGGCTCCTCTGCCCCCTGTTCAAAGGGCACATCCTCATCCTCTCGCTCAAGAAGGAGTAAGGCTCAACGCCGACGGATGGTGACCGCCATGGTGACCGCCAATTTCGACGAGACGTTTCGTATGAGCCAGTTCTCGAACCGAAAGAGGGGCGCCAAAAGCATGGTCGGCAAAAGCTGGCGTATCCGAAAGCCCCCCGAGAGGAGAAAAGCGACGGTGGTGTTGTACTCCACCTTCACGATCTCAAGGTGGGGGTAACGCTTCTCGAACCGCTCCCGGTCGCGGAAAAAGGCGATCCACGCAAGGGCGATGTTGCTGTCGGTCAAGCGCCCCGATCCGTCGAACCCCCATTCGGTCGTTTCGACATCCATCTCGTCAACATGGATTTTGTAATAGAGCTTCGAAAAGGGGGTTATCGCGGGATCGACGATAACCATCTCCCCCCCCGGTTTTAGACAACGAACCGCCTCATCGAAGAAGTCTTCCAGTCGACCGAGGTGATGCATGACGAAGAGGAGGAAAAAACGGTCGATACTCTGGTCTGCGAAGGGGAGTTGATAGGCCGAGCAGGAGAGATCGAGCCACGGAAAGGGCATAACATCGCTGGTGACCAGATTCGGCAGGCGACGTTTCAGCGGGCTGGTACCCGACCCTATCTCGATCATCCGGGCGTCTGCGGGAGCGGTCGCCGCCGATGCGACGAAAGGACGGCAATATTCGTCATAGAGAACATGCAATATCGGCTTCGCTTCATAGACGCTCCGCTCGGCTTCGGCGGCCCGCACCGTGTCGAAATCGGCGCCCGACATGCCGCGCAACTGCGGCATCCGCAGATAGTGGTCGGCGGCGTCTCTCAAGAGAGCGAGAGGCGATTTCATCGATCCCTCCCCCGCCGGTCGCCGATCTTTTTCGCGGGGGAGCCGACGTTGATCGAGAACGGTTCGGTGTCTTTCGTCACCACCGATCCGGCGCCGACGATCGATCCTTCCCGAATCGTCACGCCACCGACGATCACGCTATTGGCGCCGATCCAGCACTCATTTTCGATGACGATCTTCTGCGATTTCGACGGTCGCTCCAGAATCGACTCGGTCCCGGCGAAGTCGTGGTCGCCGGCAACAATGGAACAGTTCGGGGAGATGAGGCTCTTATCGCCGATCTCGACCCCTCCCTTGCCGTAGATATAGGTGAAGGAGTTGATCACCACACCCCTGCCGAGCCGGATTCCTTTAGTCTGGGCGAAACGGACGTGGGGCCAGATATAGGGCGCTCCGTCGATCCGCCCGAAGAGGAGCTTGTAAGCGGCGTAGCGGACACCGAACCCGACCACTCCCGGTATCCAACGGACCATCATGCCGAGGTCCTCTTCGACCTCAGACCGGATCGCGTTTCCGAGGGAAACGTTCTTGAATATCAGTTCGAAGAATCCTGACATGACCTATCTTCACTCAAACCCGCGCTTCATGAGAGGGGGATCGCTTATCATCGGATAGCTGTCCCGCAGACGAAGCGTCACGCCCTTCTCGTCCGCGGTAATGCGAAGAAACGCCGCGCTTTGTCGACCGCCATCTTCGCACACAAAGCGGCGGTAATGGAGCCTATCCTTGTCGTCGATCACCGTCTCCGCTCCACAGGTCGATCCGTCGGCGAAGGTGAGAACGGCGCTCGCTCCCCCCTCGGTCGCCTTGGCGAAAAGGGCGAGGGCGAAATGAGGAGCGTAGTAGGTTCTGAAAGGGGCGAGATCCACCGATGCGCCCGGCCCAAGGGTGACCGCCAATCCATCCTCCTCCACCCGGGTCGCGGAGCCGGAACGGTTGAAGGCCACCTCGGGTATCTGTCGATACTGGGGACGAACCGAAGCGGTGCGGGCCATAAACGCCCCCATCGCCTCTTCCCCGACGGTCACGATCCGCCGGGCCACATCCGGCGGAAAGCTGTCGAGGCTATTCTGCAGGCTCCAGAAAAGCTGATGGGCGAAGGGTCCGTCGGGATACTGCAAGAGCGATTTCTGGTAGGCCGATCGCCACGCGGGGGAGTTTAAGGCCAACCCCAGCGCCGGATAGTAGGGGTTTTCCGGAGCGGCGGCAAGAGCGGCTTGGTAGAGCCGTTCTCGCTCCTCCCCGGCGAAGGCGCTGTAGGCCCGCAAGGTCTCTTTGTCGATCCCCGCCTTCTCCATGGCGCCGACCCAGAAGGGGAAGGCCTCGCTGTAACGCCAGGCGCGCATCATGTGAAAGATCCATGCGCCAAAGATATCGACCGACCCCGCCGGACTCCCCCCCAGCGCTCGGATCGCATCAAGGCGCTCGTTCAGATAGGCGGGGGAGATCGCCTCGGCGGTGGTCGGCATGCCGGGCGCAGGCTCGTTCAGGTGATCGTAGATAAAGATCACCGAATACCAGATCCGATAAACTTGAAGCTCCTTTTTGGCTTCTCTGATGAGAATCGGTGAACTCAGCGCCATGACGACGAACATCGCTCCCAACGCCACAGCCCCCCGGCGGGAAAAATCGGGGGATCGGTAAGCGGCCAGCGCTTTACAGCGCCGCACCATAAACGCGAGGTAGGCGGGAGTGAGGGTGAGCAGAAAGACGAGACCGGTGTCGTAATAGCGGCTCCCGTTATGGACGTTGTCGAGACCGGCCATGACAGCGAAGTATTGAAACAGGGGAATCACCACCGGCGGGGAGATCGTCGCCGTCAACGCCGGGGTGGTGAAAAAAGTAAGAAGGAGTAATAGGGCGGCGGCGATGCCGACGTTCAGGGTCGTAAAAAGGGGGGAGTCGGGCGTGTAGAGCCCGTGATCCTGATGATCCTGATGGGCGACGAACACCACAGCGCGCTTCCAGACGTCGAGAACGTAGTTGAACGGATTCTCCGCAAGGTAGGTGAGGAACGAATCTTTACCCAGCGTTCCGATCGTCTGATGCGCCACCTGTTTCGGCATCGCGCTGTTCAGTATCGGGTCGTAATCGAAAGCCCGATAGAAGCCGTAATCGGTGGTGATATGGCCGAACTCGTTGGGGCGGTCCCCCACGCCGTGAAAGAGGCCGAGCCAGACAAACCCTTCGGTTTTCCCCGAAGCCACGCCGCTGATCGGTTCGAAGGCCGTTCGGGCGTACTGATTGTAGGGGATCATAAAAAGAGCGGTGACAACGAAAGCGCCGACACCTCGTCCGAACAGTCTTTTGTCCCGCAGAACGAGGCCGAACAAAGAGAGCAGGAACGCGACAATCGATCCGTTGGCGATGTGAGCCGGAAAATTGACATCGACGAAGAAGTAGCCGTAAAGGTGAAAGCCGAAGAGGAGGAAAAGGCCCCCTTCCAACATCCATCGCCTGCGCGATGTCATTCCCTCCGGGCGCCATCGGAACAACGCCAGACCGAGCAGAATGGTGAGCCCTCCGAATATCGGCGGCGACCCGTAACCGACCGATACCAGAAGCCCATAGCAGGCCAAACTGATGGCGACCGACGAACTGACAAGAAAAGCGACGATCACAAGGGCGAACATACCCAGCGCCCGCGCGACTTCCCGTCCAAGCGAAAGGGAAAGATGTGTGACGCCGAGTTCTTCGAACAGCCACGCCAGCGCGATATCATGATACGAGTAGTGCATGACATAGACCGGATCCTGATACGACTTCCATTCGCCAGGACAGGGGGCGTTGTAAGCGTCTCGTATCCGTTCGTCCGCCTCGCTCCACGTGTCGAGGTGGTCAAGGAACATGAACCGATGGCGCGGATCGTGTGATCGCCGCTCCAAG
>CALOCG010000043.1:0-175167 GCA_942491805.1 Nitrospinota bacterium | reverse complement strand
GAGACGAGTTCGAATGCCAAGCGGTCCGCGCGGTTTTCGGCGGGTCGAGCCGGACCCATGTGAACAATACGAAAAGCTTTATCGGCCACGCCATGGGCGCAGCCGGAGCCTTAGAGTTGGCGGGGAACCTCCCCGCTTTCACCGACGGCATGGTCCATCCGACCATCAATCTGGATGAGCTCGACCCTGAATGCGCCCTTGATAATCTGGTGATCGGGACGCCGAAAAAGCTCGACCGGGTGGAGACGATTCTCAATAACTCCTTCGGAATGTTGGGGATTAACTCCGCTGTAGTGGTGAAAAGATACGACGAAAACTGACGGGGCGAACGTTGCGGCGTCGAAATGGTTGAATTCGACGCTCCGATTTCGGATAATGCGTGATTCCCCAGCGAAGAATTATCGAGGAAAGGGCAGATGACCAAAGACGCTATCCGGCAAGCGATCGTGGATATTATCCAGGAGATCCTTCCCGACGAAGACATGAGCGGGATCGACCCGGAGAAGCCTTTGCGCGACCAGCTCGAACTCGACTCCATGGATTTTCTCGACATCGTCATGGAACTGCGGAAGCGGTACCAGATCGAAGTCCCCGAGAAAGACTATATGGAACTGAACACCTTGGGGAGCACCATCGTTTATCTCGAACCGAAGATGGCCAACCTCTAACTATATTCCCCCTCCCGTCGGCCAACCTCGTCGGCGGGAATGTCGTCTTAGCCCCTCTTGAAACATCAAACCGTCATTATCGGCGCCGGACTTTCGGGGTTGGCCGCCGCCATACGCCTTGCCCACTTCGGCGGCGATGTCGTCATACTGGAACGGCACTACCGGGTGGGAGGGCTTAACTCCTTCTATCGCAAAGATCGGCGCGACTTCGATGTAGGGCTCCATGCCATGACCAACTACGCCCCCATCGGGCCACGGTCGGCGCCGTTCCAGAAACTTCTTCGACAACTCCGTCTTCGCGCCGACGATTTCGCTCTCGTCCCTCAGACGGGGAGTCGCATCGTCTTCCCCGGCGCCACCCTTACGTTTGGCAACGGCATCGAGAGCCTCACCGCCACCGTCGCCGACCGGTTCCCGAAAGAGGCCGACAACTTCCGGTGTCTTGTCGAGATGGTGACCGGGTTCGACGAACTGAATCTGGCCAACACATGGAGCTCCGCCCGCGAGCGGGTCTCGTCGATTGTCGGCGATCCGCTCCTCGTCGATATGCTCTTCTTGCCGTTGATGTATTACGGTTCCGCCGACGAAGAAGACATGGACTTCACCCAGTTCGTGGTGATGATGAAGGCGGTCTTTTTCGAAGGGTTCTGCCGTCCCGCCGGTGGCATGCGCCCGGTGCTCGACCTGTTGCTGGCCCGGGCCGAAGAGGCGGGGGTCAAACTGATGTTGCGGACGGGGGTCGCCTCTATCGAAACCGACAACGGGAAAGTGACCGGCGTCGTCACCGACGATGGCCAGCGGATCGAATGCGACACGGTTCTTTCGTCGGCGGGGAATGTCGAGACGGCGAACCTTTGCGCAGAAGCGGTACCCCCGGGTGCGCAAAAACCGCGCGTCGGACGGATGTCGTTTATGGAGTCGATCCAGATCATGCGGGAACCGGTGGCGGACGATGCGACCATCGTCTTTTTCAACCGGACCGATACCTTCCGCTACCGGCGACCCGACAGCCTCATCGACACCGATAGCGGGGTCATCTGCATGCCGGGGAACTTCGCCTATACCGACGAACGCCCGGCGCCGGAAGAGGCCGACCGGACCATCCGGCTGACCAGTATCGCCGATCCCGACCGGTGGCGGTCGGTTCCCGGCGACGACTACGAAGCGACGAAAGAAGCGCTACTGGCGGCTCAACGCGAAGCGGCCTCTTTTGCGGTTTCCGCCGTCACCGGGGACATGGTATATCATGACGTCTTCACGCCACGGACGGTGGAGCGGTTCACCGGCCATATCAACGGGGCGGTCTACGGCTCCCCCGATAAACGGCGCAACGGAACCACCGGCGTTAACGGGCTCTCCCTCATCGGCACCGATCAGGGGTTTCTCGGGATCGTCGGCTCGATGTTGTCGGGAATATCGATAGCCAACCAGCGGATGACCGAATGGAAGTGACGGAAGAATGACCCAACGGGGAGTGGAAGGAACGGCCGACGTCTATGACGTTGTCGTCATCGGCGCCGGACTTGGCGGAATGACCTGCGCCAACAGACTGGCTCGCCAAGGGCGGTCGGTGCTGTTGCTGGAACAACATATCCAGCTCGGCGGGCTGGCCACCTGGTTTCGACGCAAAGGGCATCTTTTCGACGTCGCCTTGCATGGATTTCCGGTCGGCATGATCAAGACCGTGCGGAAATATTGGTCCAAAGAGGTGGCCGACCGGATCACCCAACTGCGAGGCATCCGGTTCGACAACCCCCAGTTCCAACTGACCACCGACTATACCCGCGACGACTTCACCCGCCAGCTTGTCGAGGTCTTCGGCATCGCACCGTCCGCCGTCCAAGCGTTCTTCGACCACACCCGGTCGATGAACTTCTACGACGACGACGGACGTTCCACCCGCGAGCTGTTCGAAGAGTTTTTCCCCGGGCGAGACGACGTGATTCGTCTCTTGATGGAGCCGATCACCTATGCCAACGGCTCGACTCTCGACGATCCGGCCATCTCCTACGGCATCGTCTTCTCGAACTTCATGAGTAAAGGGGTATTCACCTTCCACGGCGGCACTGACGAGTTCATCGGCTTGCTGGAAAATGAATTGAACGGCAGCGGCGTCGACGTTCGAATCAAAGCCCGCGCCGAGAAGATACTCACCGACAGCGAAGGGCGGACCACCGGCGTCATCGTCAACGGCAAGACCATCGGCGCCCGGTCGGTGGTCAGCAACGGCAATCTCAAAAGCACCATCCTCGACCTGCTCGACTCTCCCACTCTCCCGGACGAATTCCGACAAGAGGCCGAACAGGTTCGGATCAACACCTCATCGTGTCAGGTCTATATCGGCCTCAAAGAGGAGGAGAAGATCGACTATATGGGAGACCTGATCTTCACTTCCACCGCCGACAAATTCGACACTGACCTGATGCTCGGCAAAAAAAGGTCAGCTCCCGCACCTACTCGGTCTACTACCCCCAGAATCGGGAGAAGATCGGGCGGACCGCCATCGTCGCTTCTTCCAACGCTCGCTACGAAGATTGGACCGGTATGGGCGAAGAGGAATATAAAGCCGACAAAGCGGCCCTCGCCGAAGCGACCCTCGACGATCTGTCGCGCTATCTCCCCCGCATCCGGGAGATGTACGATCATCTGGAAGTCTCGACCCCTCACACATTCGAACGGTACACGTTGCATCGTGGCGGGTCGTCGTTCGGCACCAAGTTCGAAGGGCTACCGGTGAGCCAGAACCTGCCGCAAGCGGCGCCGGGATTGTTTCACACCGGTTCGGTGGCTATTATCATGTCAGGATGGTTAGGGGCGGCCAACTACGGGGTGATCGTCGCCAACGAAGTAGACAAATATCTGGGGCAGGGGAACCGATGAACGATTTTACCGGGCGAAGCGTCATCGTCACCGGCGGCACGCGTGGGATCGGCAAAGCGGTGGCGGAAGCTTTCCTTGCAACCGGCGCCTCGGTGACTTCCCTCTACGGTGGTAACGACGCGGCGGCTCAGGCGATGGTCGCAAGCCTCCCCGACGATCAGAACGCCCGGTTCGAGATCGCCAAAGTCGACGTAGGCGACTACGACGCCTGCGAAGCTTTCATGGCCGACTGGGAAACGCGACACGATACCCTCGACATACTGGTCAACAACGCCGGAATACGAAGAGACGGGGTCGTCGGCATGTTGGCGGCCGACGATTGGAACGCGGTCATCGGCGTCAACCTGACCGGTACCTTCAACATGAGCAAACTGGCGGTCAGAGCGATGATGCGTAAGCGCTACGGGCGGATCGTTAATATGACCAGCCCCATCGGTGTCTTCGCCTTCGCCGGACAAGCCAACTACGCCGCCTCGAAAGCGGGGCAGGTGGCGTTGACCAAATCGTTGGCCAAAGAGGTCGCCAGCCGAAAGATCACCGTCAACTGCGTCTCTCCCGGATTCATCGATACCGACTTTATCGCCGACCTCCCCGACGAACAGCGGGACGCTTACAAAAAGCAGGTGCCGATGCGCCGGTTCGGAACGGCGACCGAAGTGGCCGACACGGTCCTCTTCCTCTCTGGCGAGAAAGCCGCCTATATCTCTGGCGCCGTGCTAGAAATTACGGGGGGCCTCTAAGAAGGGCGCCTCCACCATAACGGGTAGGGTGCTACAATCTCCTCTTAACGCTGACTTATGCGAAAGAGGAATCGTGAACCAGTTCTCCGTTCAAGACGCCATTCCCCATCGGCCTCCGTTTCTGTTCATCGACGACGTTACCGAGCTGACCGACGGCAAGATCGTCGCTCGTATTACGCTGCCCCACGATCTCGACGTCTTCCGGGGCCATTACCCCCACTTCCCGATCTTCCCCGGCGTCCTGACCTGCGAAGCGGTCTTTCAGGCAGGGGCCATTCTTCTGTCGCGGCGGGTCACCGATCCGACGGCGGGCGTTCCGGCGCTGACGCGGATTCGAGACGCCCGATTCAAACGGATGGTTCGCCCCGGCGAGACGTTGACCCTGACCGCCGAGATCGAAGAGGTCTTGTCGAACGCCTACTACATGAAAGGGAGCGCCACGGTCGATGGCGCCACTGCGGTGAAGGTGCTCTTTACCTGCGCCATGGCCCCGATGCCGAAGGAAGAGAAATGAGCTTTCTGAAACTCGAAGGGAAAACCTTCCTCGTCGTCGGCGTCGCCAACAAGAAAAGTGTCGCCGCGCATATCGCCAAAACCCTCGTCGCCGAAGGGGCGAAGGTGGTCTTCTCGGCGCAGGATGAAGGGAAGGCCGAGGCTATCCGAAAACTGTTCGGCGACGACACCCCGGTTTTCATCTGCGACGTGGCCGACAACGAGTCGGTGGCCCAACTGGCGAAGCACGTAGGGGAGGTCGCGCCGATACTACACGGCCTCGTCCACTCGGTCGCCTTCGCTAACTATTCGGACGGGTTGGTTCCGTTTCACGAAGTCGATAAGGCCGATTTCCTGCAAGCGGTCGATATCTCCTGTTTCTCACTGGTGACCCTCGCCAACGCTTGCCGCGATCTGTTCGACAAGGAAGCGTCGGTGGTGACCATCTCGATCTCGACCACCACCATGGCGGCGGAGAACTACGGTTACATGGCGCCGATCAAAGCGGCGCTCGACTCGACGGTCGTCTTTTTGGCGAAGAGCTTTTCCTCCTTCTCCAATGTCCGTTTCAACGCCGTCGCCCCCGGTCTTCTGAAAACGTCCGCCTCCGCCGGGATTCCCGGTTACGTCGACTCGTATTTATACGCCGAAAAGGTTATTCCGCGTCGACGTGCAATTACGACTGAAGAAGCGGCTAATACGGCGATTTTTCTTCTCTCTCCCGCTTCGTCGGGTATGACCGCCCAAAAAGTGGTGGTTGATGCCGGGATGTCGATGAATTACTTTGACAAATCATTGGTACGACATAGTGATGCCGTCTAGAGGTGAATCTCCTGCTGTTTTAGATCATCTCTAGGAAAAGGCGGTATATTTTAGGTCATGGTGTGCGATAGGTGTTGGAACTCATTCCCACAAAAGGGTATAATCGCCCTGTCGCATAGTTAACAAATGATGATTTTTTCGGAGTGGCAAACACATGGGTACGGCAAGCCAAAGCGCTGACGTCGCTGCAGAGCGGATCAGAATGAGACAAACGTTTCGTGATCGGTTGCAGTTGTTGATGAAAGGGGAGCGTCCCTATACGTGGGCGCGGAAGGTCGGCATTGAGAAAGGCTTGTTCCAGTATTACTGGCAAAAGGGTAAGATCCCTACCTTTGAAAATCTGCTCAAGATCCAGAACTTCACCGGCTGCTCCTTGGATTGGTTGCTGACCGGTCGGGCCGTCGCCATCGATCAGATCGAGAACCTTCCGATGATCCGGGAAGACAGCCCGGTCTACGGCGAGATGAACCTGCGCCGGTCGGAGTCGCTTGAAATGGTCAAGAAGCTCTACGCTTCCCGCAACGAAGCCGATATCGCCCTGCTCGAAGGTATCCTCGGCAAGCTCGCCCCCGATGGGGCGGTAAAGAAAAAGGGCGCCAAAAAATAATCGAACCCTTTCGTTGATCGCGTCGGCGTCCTTCGAGGCGTCGACGTTTTTTTGTTTCAACGGTCGATTTCGTCCCTTTAGGCTTGTTTTTACTCCGATCCGTCGTACAATCGTTCTCTTTGTTTTGCATGGCTATCATCGCTACGAGGCATATCGATTATGGGAATGACCATCACCGAAAAAATCTTGGCGGCCCACGCGGGCGTGGAATCGGTCAAGCCGGGGGAGATCGTCAACTGCGACGTTGACATCGCGCTGGGGAACGACATTACCGCCCCCATCTCCATCAGCCAGCTGGCCAAGGTCGGCGCGAAGAAAGTGTTCGACACCGAGAAGGTCGTTCTCGTCCCCGACCACTTCGCCCCCAACAAAGACATCGCCAGCGCCCAACAGGCGCGAACCATGCGGCTCTTCGCAAAAGAGCAGGAACTGACCAACTATTTTGAAGTGGGGCAGATGGGAATCGAACACGCCCTGTTGCCGGAGAACAACCTGACCCTCCCCGGCGACGTCATTATCGGCGCCGACTCCCACACCTGCACCTACGGGGCGTTGGGGGCTTTCTCCACCGGCATCGGCTCCACCGATTTGGCGGCGACGATGATCACCGGCAAGATATGGTTCAAGGTTCCCGAGACGATGAAGTTCGTCTTCAACGGGAAGAAAAAGAACAAGTGGATCACCGGCAAAGATCTGATCCTCTATACCATCGGCAAAGTGGGGGTCTCCGGCGCCCTTTATCGGGCCATGGAGTTCGTCGGCCCGATGATCGACGACGCCACCATGGACGACCGGTTCGCCCTGGCCAATATGGCGGTGGAGGCCGGCGCCAAGAACGGCATCATGGCGACCAACCAGAAGGTTCTCGATTTCATCGCCGCCCAAGAGCGGAAAGCGTCGCGCGAATGGACAGTCCATCACTCCGACGAAGACGCCGCTTACCACAGCGTGCACGAGTATAACGGCGACGACATCGAGTTGCAGGTCGCTTTCCCCCACCTGCCGTCGAACACCCGCCCGGTGGGAGAAGCCAAAGACGTGGTTCTCGATCAAGTCGTGGTCGGTTCCTGCACCAACGGTCGGTTCGCCGACCTGGAAGTGGTGGCCGGACTTTTGAAAGGGAACAAAGTGGCCGACGGGGTTCGGATGATCATCATCCCGGCGACCCAGAAGATCTACAAAAAGGCGATGCACGCAGGGTTCATCGACACCTTTATCGACGCCGGCGCCGTCGTCTCGACCCCCACCTGCGGGCCGTGCCTCGGTGGTCACATGGGTATCCTCGCCGAAGGGGAGAAGTGTCTGGCAACCACCAACCGGAACTTTATCGGTCGGATGGGGCACCCGAAATCGGAAGTCTATCTGGCCAGCCCGGCGATCGCCGCCGCGTCTGCCATCACCGGTCGCATCACCGATCCCGCCGAGGTTGCGGGGGAGTAAGGGAGAAGCCATGAAGATCAAAGCCAAAATCTGGAAATTCGGCGCCGATGTCGACACCGATCAGATCATCCCCGCCCGCTATCTGAATACCATCGACCCCCAAGAGCTGGCCAAGCACGTTATGGAGGACGCCGACCCCGAGTTCCCCAAGAGCGTGAAGCCGGGCGACGTCATCGTCGCCAGCGACAACTTCGGGTGCGGGTCGTCACGGGAACACGCCCCTATCGCCATCAAAGCTGCCGGGATTCCGGTGGTCATCGCCCCCTTCTTCGCCCGCATTTTTTATCGGAACGCCTTTAACATGGGGCTGCCGATTCTCGAGTGCAAAGAGGCGGCCGACGAGGCCACCAGTGGCGACGAGATGGAGATCGACACCACCACCGGCGCCATTACCAACGTGACCAAAGGGAAGAGCTATCAGGCGGCGCCGATCCCTCCGTTCATGCAGGAGCTGATCGACGCCGGTGGGCTCATGGCCTACACCGCCGCGAAGATGGCTGGCTGACGCCGGTTCCCTTCGAGAGCGCGTGGAAAAACCCGACGGTTCTTGAAGGAAAGTGTACCGTTGTCTCCCTTGAACCGCCCTTCGTTGGGGGGGCCACTATGCGTGGGGCGGGGTTTTTTGTTCGATCATGAGGCATCGGGTAAATATATGGTATCGTAAGGGATCATTTCCGGCGGAAGGGGGGTCTCCTGACGGGATGCCTTTCTGCCACAATCTAAAGGGGCGCTTGTGGAACCTGATATCCTGCAACCGGTCGAAATCGACGATGGTGTCTTTTGGGTCGGATTCGACGATATCGACTCCGGCTTGCATTGCAATCCTTACGTCCTCGTCGATCATGGCGAGGCGATCTTTTTCGATCCCGGTTCGATCCCCCACTTTCCACAGGTCCTGCAAAAACTGGTGAAGGTCATCGAGTTCGACCAGATTTCGCACATGATCGTCACCCACCAAGACCCCGACCTTTGCGCGGCGCTTCCCCGGTTCGAAGAACTGATCTACGGCAACGGGGGATCGTGTAAAATCGTGGCTCATACGCGGGCCAGCGTCTTGATCGCCCACTACGGGATCAAGAGCGAGTTTTACAACATCGACCTGAACGATTGGAAGCTGACCCTCAAATCGGGACGGGAGCTTCAGTTCGTCTTCGCCCCTTATCTTCATTTCCCCGGCGCCTACATGACCTACGACCCCACCAGCAAGATACTCTTCTCGGGCGATATCTTCGGGGCGTTTTCCTTCGACTGGAACCTTTACGCCAACGAATATTACATCGAGGCGATGAAGGCGTTCCACGAAAACTATATGCCGAGCAACCGCATTTTGCGCACCGCCATGGAGCGACTCGATCCGCTCGATATCAAGATGATCGCGCCGCAGCATGGTTCGATCATCAAGGAAAACGTCCGCGAATACATCGACATCTTGCGCGATCTCGATTGCGGCGACTACATCCTGAATCAGGAGTAGAAGAGGGATGTCCGGCTACAAGGGGTTGCTTGAGACCGTCGCCAAACGGGAGATGGGGATTATCGGTAAAACCAAGACCCACGACGTCTTTCGGGAGGTAGGGATACCGCTCACCGAACAGGGGGATGTCGAAGGCGAGGAGGATTATACCGTGGATCATCTCGAACAGACGTTGCGCCATCTTCACGAAAAGTTCGGGCCGGTGGCGGTGATGGGATGCAAAATCGCCGTCAGCCGTCAGGCCAAAGACGAAGGTCTTGAACTCCCTCCCTGTCTTATCAAGCGCTCTGCCTAACACACCCCTCGGGATGCTCCGCCTGCCATTTTTACGAGAGCCGCGCTTTTTCCACCCCCGGTACGTTGATTTGAATTCCGTTCCGAGGGCGCTTCGCGCGCTTTGGTCTTGACCGGTTTAGGCGTTACTTACCCGACGGTCGTTTTATCATCCGTTCCGAGATGTCGCTGGCAAGATCGGGGGGGAGGGCGGCCATGATCCGGGCGGCGTTCCGTTCTTTCATGGCCGACAAGACCCGAACCGCTATCCGTCGGTCGAGTTTGCCGATCAACTCGGCAGCGCTGGTGGGAGACATCGAGCCGTAGGTCTTGGCCAGTTTTTGAACCGCTTCGTCGGCGAGATCGGTCCGCACTTCGATCTGCTCTTCGATCTTCGCCTGCAACGCTTTCAGCTCGGTGATCTGATTATCGAGATCCCCTTTGAGAGCGTTGAGCCGCTCTTCCCGCCGGTCGAGTTCTTTTTCCCGGTCGTCCATCGCCTTTTGGCGTCGTTCGACATCTTGCAAGATTTCGAGGTCAAGGGAACCGACGTCGATCGGTTGCGCCGGTCTGGCTTCATCGGCGGCGGTCGGTTTATCGCCGGTCTGCTGGGCTTCCACCGGCGCCACGAAATAGTCGGTCAGCGAGGCGACGGTGAGGGGCGGGGAGAAGTACCAGAGGGCGAAGGCCCCCTTGGCGAGGAGAACTCCCGCTATCAGTATCAGCAGCGTCGTCCGTGTCGATCCGTTCCGTCGGTTCATGGCGTATCGTTCCTTCCGAACCGGACCGAAGCCATTTCGTCGGCCTGCATCCGTTCTTTTCTCTGCTCTTCGTCGTCGTAACGCTCTTTCATCCGGGTTCGGTGGGTTTCGAGAATCTTTCTTCCCTTCACCGCTTCCACCAGCTTTTGTCGTTCCATTTCGACGATCTCGTCGGCGTGTTCTTTCCGTCGCCGCTCTTCCCAAGCGTCGAACTTTTTCCCACGGTTGAAATTATCGTAGAGGGCGAAGAGGGCGGCGTTATCCATGGTGGCCAGCCGCTCCCGTTTCTCTTTCATCTTCTCGTCTCGTTCGTGATCGATGGCGTTGAGCCGCTCGGCGATCGCCAGCGCATGCCGATTGGCCTCCGCTAGGCTGCGTTGCGCATCGTCCTCAAGGGTCTGCCGGTACCGAAGCAGGGTCTGTAAACGATAGCGAAACATGGCGGCCCTCTACGTTATTCGACGACTTTGTTCAAAGAAGCGGTCGTGGCGGAGAAATCACTCCGCTCTTCGATCCCTTGCAGCAGGAACTGGGTCATCTGGTCGATCTTGGCCACGGAAGCGTCGATCCGTGCGTTGCTTCCTTTCACGTAGGCGCCGATATTGATCAGATCTTCGGCTTCTCGATAGGTGGCGTAGAGCTCTCTGAACCGGTTGGCTTTTTTCATATGTTCCGGCCCGACCACGTCGGGCATGACCCGGCTGATGGAGTTGAGCAGGTCGATGGCCGGATAGTGATTTAGTCCGGCCAAGCGGCGCGAGAGGAACAGGTGACCGTCGAGAATCGCCCGTGAGGCGTCGGAGATCGGCTCGGCCAGATCGTCCCCTTCGATGAGGACGGTGTACAACCCGGTGATCGATCCTTTTCCGGCGCAGGTGCCTGCCCGCTCCAGCAAACGGGGGAGCGACGCGAAGACCGACGGGGTGTACCCTTTGGTGGCGGGAGGCTCACCGACCGAGAGGCCGATCTCCCGTTGGGCCATGGCGTAACGGGTGAGGGAGTCCATCATCAAGAGAACGTTCTTCCCTTGGTCGCGGAAATGCTCGGCGATGGAGGTGGCGATGTAGGAGGCCCTGACACGCAGAAGAGGGGATTGGTCCGACGTGGCGACCACCACCACCGAACGGCGCATCCCTTCTTCGCCCAAGTTCTTCTCGATAAACTCCCGCAGTTCCCGGCCACGTTCGCCGATGAGACCGATGACGTTGATGTCGGCGGTGGTGTTCTTGGCCATCATGCCGAGGAGCACCGATTTACCGACACCGGCGCCTGCCATGATCCCGATCCGCTGTCCCTGCCCGATGGTGAGGAGGCCGTTAATGGCACGGATGCCGACGTCAAGCGGCTTGCTGATGCGGGCCCGGGTCATCGGGTTGATCGGGTCGGCGTAAAGGGAACGTTCTCCTTTGCAGAGGAGGGGCCCCTTCCCGTCGAGCGGGTTCCCGGCGGCGTCGATAACCCGCCCCAAGATCGAGTCGTCAACCCGAACGGTGGCGCTCTCTTTGCGGACGGCGATGTGACAGCCGGGAGCGATGCCCCGTAGTTCGCCGAGGGGCATCATCAAGATTCGGTTGCCGGAGAATCCGACCACTTCCGCCTGCACCGGCGGCAAGCCTTTGGTCTTCGGGTAGATGTCGCAAATGCCGCCGACCGATAGATCGGGGCCGATCCCTTCCACCACCAGGCCGACGACCCGGGCGACTTTGCCCGACACCCGGATGGTGGAGGTGCGGGTCAGGATATCTTGATATTTTTCGAAATCGACACTAACCGGCATGAGGGGGTTCCCCTTTCTTACCCTGTTCTTCTTGAAGGGCGGCGAGAAACGCTTCGCGCACCGCGTCGAGTTGCGTTTCGATACGGGCGTCGATGGCGCCGATATTCGTCTCGACCAGACAGCCGCCTCGCGCCAGGTTCGGATCGGCGGCGAAGGTGACCCGGTCGATGTTTTCGACCATCTCCGACAGTTGGGGGCGGACCTTTTCGGCCTCTTCAAGATCGTCGGGGGCGACTTTGATGTTCAGCTCTTCTTTGGCCTGCAACTTGCCGACCGCTTCGGTGATCACATGATGGACCAACGCCGGTTCTACCTCGACCATGACGCCGAAGACCGTCTTGGTGACGGCGACCACGAGGTCGATCATTTCGGTTTCGGCGTTCTGATAGAACTGCGAGCGGACACCGGTCAGTTCGGCGATCAATCCGTTCATGGCGTCGATGAGGGGGCGGGCCGTCTCCTGACCGGCGGCGAATCCTTCTTGCTTTCCCTGTTCGAATCCCTCTTTACGGGCGGTCTCGGCGATGGCGGTCGCTTCGGCTTTCGCCTGTTCGACGATCCTGGCCGCTTCGTCGGCGCTTTTGTTGAGGATCTCTTCACGGCGCAAACCGCCGGTAAGGTCGAAGTCGAACCCACCGAGGGTAAAGCCTTCGGCCTGTTGTGCGCCTTGGTCGGGGATGAACCGCTCTTCACGGGTGACCCGCGGGGGGAGGGGACGATCAAAGGTCGGCATGTCGAAGGGGCGGGCGACCGGCTCTCCTTCGACATGTTTGTAGAGTCTAGACAAGTTCTTCTCCTCCGCCCGCCAGGACGATCTTTCCTTCGTCTTCCATTCGTTTCACGGTTCTGAGGATATTCTGCTGGGCCTTTTCGACGTCCGATATCTTGACCGGTCCCATCGCTTCGAGATCCTCTTTCATCATCAGCGCCGCCCGTTCCGACATGTTGGCGAAGATTTTCTCTTTCAACGGCTCGGTGGCGGTTTTCAGAGCCATCATCAGATCGTTGGAATCGACTTCTTTGAGAATCGTCTGCATCCCCCGGTCGTCGATGGAGATAAGGTCCTCGAAGACGAACATCAGTTGCCGGATGTTTTCCGCCAGCTCAGGGTTGCTCGCTTCGATTTCTCCCAAGACGTTCGTCTCGGTGGCTCGGTCCATGCTGTTGACGATCTCGGCCACCGCTTCGATGCCGCCGATCTGGCTCCCTTCCATGGTTCCGGCGGTGCGGAACTCGTGGGCGAGGGCTTCGTCGAGTTCTTTGATGACGCTCGGCGCCACCCGGTCGAGGGTGGCCATGCGGAACATGACTTCGGGTTGGAACTTTTCGGGAAGCTCGCGGACCACTTCGGCGGCGTGGGAAGGTTCCAGATGGGCTAGGATGATGGCGCAGGTCTGGGGGTGTTCGTTACGCATGAAAGAACCGATGGTCTTGGCGTCGAGGTTGCGGACCGCGTCGAGACCGCCCCCCATGTCTTCTTCCTCTCCCTCGGAGAGGCGAGCCATGATCTCGCTGACCTTCGCGGGGTCCATAGAGGATTCGAGAAGGCGGCGCAGATATTCTTTGCCGCCCGCGACATATCCCCCGGCGCCCGACTCGAAAAGAGCGACGAACTCTTCAATAACGTTATCGACCATCGAGTTCGAAACGGAGTTGAGGCTACTCATGTATGAGGAGACCTTATGGATCTCGGCGTCGTCCAGTTCGGACAGCACTTTGGAAGCCAGCTCATCGCCGATGGCGATCAACATCACCGCCGCCTTTTCGGGGCCAGAAAGGGTTTTCTGTTCTCGTGCCATGGTCGGTTAGCCTTATTCTCTCTCTCTCTATTAGTTTAACGCCGCGCCTTGAGCCATTCCCGCATCATTTCGGCGGTGGCTTTCGGATCGGAGGCGATCAAGTCGCGCAGTTTCGCTCGGTAATCGACCGTCTCTTCATCGGTGGCGTGAAGGCCGAGCTGGTTCTCAAGCTGTTCCACCGTTTGCGGGAAGGTCTGCAATTCCTGCAAGTCGGCGCTGGTCTGAGTGATCCATCCCATAGCCGGGCGGAGGACGAAGAGGAAGAGGAGCAACGCCATTCCGGCCATACCGGCGTAGGCGATCCACTGGCTGGCAGCGATGGCCGGGGCGCTTTCGGCTTCGGCCATCATCTCGTCATAGGAGGTGGTGTCGAACGGCGCCGACTGGACGGTGACCACGTCTCCCCGGTTGGTATCGACCCCGGCGGCGGTGCGGATGAGGCTTTCGATCTGGCTTAACTCCTCCGGTGTGCGGGGGGTGTACTCGGCCTTATCGGCGCCCTCTTTTTTCTCGTATTTGCCGTCGACCAAGACCGCCACCGAAAGCCGTTTGACGGCGCCGGTCGGATCGATAATGTGGGAGACCGTTTCGTTTATCTCGTAGTTGACCGTCTCTTGGGAGTTGTTCGATTTAGCCGGCGACCCCGCCATCGAAGCGTTCCCTTCGTCGCCCGGAAGGTTCGCTTGAACCCCGACGACCCCCGAAGGGGCGGCGGCGCCGGTGGAGCTTTGTTCGCTCCGTTGTTCCGATCGAGCGACTTGGCTGGCCGGATCGAATTTTTTCTCGGTCCGCTCGATGCGGCGGAAATCGAGATCGGCGGAGACACGGGTGACCACCTTGTTGGGGCCGACGACGCTCTCCAGCATGGTGGAGATTCGTTTTTCCATATCTTTTTCGAGATTGGCCCGATACTCCAACTGGGTGGAGGAGAGCCGCGCCATAGCGTCGTCCGGTTCGCCGCCGAAGAGAACGCGCCCTTCGACGTCGACCACGGTGACGTTGTCGGAGCGAAGCTCTTCGACCGACGAGGCGACCAGATGAACGATGGCCATCACCTGTTCTTTGCCGAGGGAGGCGCGACCGTTCATTTTCAGCATCACCGAAGCGGTGACCGGTTCTTTGTCTTTCGAAAAGAGTTTGCGGGCCGGTTGGGCGATATGGATGCGGGAGCTTTTCACTTCGCGGAACTGGTTGATGGTCCGCTCCAGTTCCCCCTGCATCGCCCGTTTCAGGTTGATCTTCTGGACGAACTCGGTCATACCGAAGCTTGATTTATCGAATACTTCAAAGCCGATGGAGCCACCGGTGGGGAGTCCCTGCGAGGCGAGTTCTAACCGGAGGGAGAGGGCCTGATCGGCGGGGACCAGAATGGCCGAGCCGCTCTGGGCCAGCTCATAGGGGACTTTCTTGTCGACCAGCGATTGGGTGATGGAGACCGAGTCTTCGGTGGAAAGGTTGGCGAAGAGAACCTGATAGTCGGGGCGACCGGCGAACCACGACGCCCCAAAAAGACCACCCATGACCACCACCGCAAGGGCCACGATAGCCGCTTTTCGGCTGGTCGGCATCTCGCGTAGAGCTTCACCCCCCTGATTGAAGAGTTTGCTTAAGAAATCCTGCATCGTGGCCTCCGTTTATCGGGTCGTCAATTCGTTGGTGGTGTCAAAAAAGCGTTAGCGCTGGCCAATCTCAATGGCTCGCTGCGCCATGGATTTGGCGGTCTGGATGGCCGTGGCGTTGGCCTCGAACCCGCGAGAAGCGTTGATCATGTCGACCATCTCCTCCACGGTGTTGACGTTGGGCATAGCGACATAACCATTTTCGTCGGCGTCGGGGTGCCCCGGGTCGTAGACCATGCGAGGCGCCGAAGCGTCGTCTTTCACCTCTTTGACCTGCACCGTCTGGATCGCTTGGTCGAACATCGAACCGAACTGCGAGCCGGGTAGCGGGGTCGCTTCGGCGACCACTTCTTTGCGTCGATAGGGCCCCCCTTCGGCGGTCCGGGTGGTGTTGGCGTTGGCCAGGTTCGAGGAGATGACGTTCATCCGGGTCCGCTGAAGCGAAAGTCCACCGGCGGAAACCTTCATCGCGCTAAAAAGATCCATGGTCTCGTCCTCCTCGTCTCGTTATTTCCCGCCGAGCGCGGACAGCAACTCTTTCGAGCGCATGTTGTAAATATTAACCAGCATGGTGAACTCGGTTCCGTTCATGCTGTCGTCGACCGATACCCGGTCAAGATTCACCGTGTTGCCGTCGATCCGGGGATCGTCCAGAACGGTTCTGACGACCGGCGTCTGGTTGGCGATATGTCCCGGATGGGTGGTGGCGATACCGTTCTCTTGGCCGATAGCGGAAGCCAGTTGCTTGGAGAAATCGACCTGCTTTTCTTTGTAGCCGGGGGTCGAAATATTGGCGATATTGGCGGCGTTGATGTTCTGCTTCAACAAGCGTGCGTCGAGCCCCATCTTGAGGTGGCCGAACTCTTTAATACCGTACAAGTCGCTCATGGTTTCGTCCTTGTGCATCATCATGACGCGTCAAAAAAGCGACGCGCTATTTCTCAGAAACATGAATGAGCAAACGGCATGCCAGTTTGTGGGGGGGGGCGAAGCCAAGCCGTCGGTCGAAAAAGGGGAGAGAAGAGGGGGAGGGCGAACCCTCACCCCTCATCGGTAATGTGCGAGATATAACAATCTCTCAGGCGAACTCGTCGGTAGCCACCTTGTAGGTCGGGTCTTCCATAACGTTGACCTCCACCAGCGACCCGGCGTTACGCAAAAGAGCCCTGCATTCGGCGCTCAGGTGTTTCAGGCGCAGCTTCTTTCCCTGATTCAGATAGCGCTCGGTTAAACCGCTGATCGCCTCCAAAGCCGAATGGTCGCAGACACGGGAGTCGGCGAAGTCGATGACCACCTGGTCGGGATCGTCGGTCGGGTTGAACTGGTCCTGAAAGCTTCTGATCGACCCGAAGAAGAGGGGACCGGACAATTGATAGACTTTCGCTCCGTCGAGAGTGACGACACTCTTGCTGTCGAGTCGTTGGGCATGTTCCCAGGCGAAAACCAACGCCGAAACGATGACTCCGACACCGACGGCGATGGCCAGATCGGTGGCGACGGTGACCGCCGAGACGAGGATCAGTACGAAAGCGTCGGTGGTCGGGATCTTGTGCAAGATGCGAAAGCTCGACCAAGCGAAGGTGCCGATGACCACCATCATCATCACCCCCACCAGAGCGGCCAACGGGATCATCTCAATAAGGGCCGGGGCGAAAAGGATAAAAATGAGCAGGAAAAGGGCGGCCGATATGCCGGAGAGTCGTCCCCGTCCTCCGGAGTTGATGTTGATCATGCTCTGGCCGATCATGGCGCATCCCCCCATGCCGCCGAAAAAGCCGGTGACAACGTTAGCCACTCCCTGCCCGACACATTCCTTGTTCCCCCGCCCACGGGTTTCGGTCAGCTCGTCGATGAGCGACATGGTCATGAGCGACTCGATCAGCCCGACGGCGGCGAGGATCACCGAGTAGGGGAGGATGATCCACAAGGTTTCGAGGGAAAAGGGGGCCAGCGGTATATGAAATTCGGGTAGGCCTCCCGCCACCGAAGCCAGGTCGCCGACGGAACGGGTTTTAAGGCCGAGTCCTTCCACCAGCAGGGTGACGGTGATGATAGCGGCCAACGACGCCGGAATGGCGCGGGTCAGTTTCGGCAGGAAATGGATAATCGCCATGGTAAGGGCGATCAGTCCGAGCATCAGGTAGAGCTGCGTTCCGGTCATCCACGCTGAAGCGCCGGTGGTGTCGGCGACCTTAAACTGCCCCAGTTGCGCAAGGAAGATAACGATGGCAAGGCCGTTGACGAAACCGAGCATCACCGGGTGCGGAATCAGGCGGACGAACTTGCCGAGGCGTAAGAGTCCGGCCGATATCTGGATGAGCCCCATCAGGATCACGGCGGCGAAGAGATATTCGACCCCATGTTCGGCCACCAGATCGACCATGACCACCGCAAGAGCCCCGGTGGCGCCGGAGATCATGCCGGGACGTCCTCCGATGGAAGCGGAGATCAGGCCGACCATAAATGCGGCGTAGAGGGCGACCAGCGGCGCGACCCCCGCCACAAAGGCGAAGGCGACCGCTTCGGGGACCAGCGCCAAGGCGACGGTCAGACCGGAGAGGATGTCGTCTTTATGGCTGCCGCGTAATTTGAGATAGGTGTCGAACATCGTTTCCTGTAAAAGGCGAGGGATAAATGGTACTGCAAGGAGCGAAGGAAACTTTGATACTTCTGATCCGGCAGGAGAGCTTCTTAACAAGTCAGCGATAATAGGGGGTTAGATGCGGGGACGCAAGAGATAATTGCGCTATAATGGCGGCTTCCACAAACTGAACCGTATCGGGTAGCTATGGCCTGGAGCCTTTTCGGCAAAAAGAAGAAGCCGGTCGAACCGACAGAGGAGACGACTCCCGAGATCGAATCGACCAGCGATACGTCCGGGCCTTCTCCAGAAGAGGTCCCCCTCGCCGAGACGCGCGACCTCGACCTTGACGTCGATCTGCCGTCGCCTGAAGAAGCGCCGGAAGAGCATCTCGAACGACTCGACACCGTACCGGTGGGGGAGGAAACCGACGCGACGTCGACACCGGTGGGAAAGATCGAGGAACCGACCTTGGGCGAAGTGGAACGGGCAGACTCGTCGGAACCGAAGCCGGAGAAGAGAGGGCTCTTTCGTCGGCTAGCCCAAGGATTATCGAAGACCCGCAAGAACCTGAACGATGGTTTCGATAGGCTCGTCGGCGCTCACGTCAAACTCGACGAACCGTTCATGGAAGAGTTGGAGGAGGTCCTCCTCTCCGCCGATATCGGTATTGACCTGACCATGCGGATCGTCGCCGAACTGAAGAACGACGTCAAACGGAATCTCCTCAAAAGCCCCACTCAGGTGGTCGATTTCATCAAAGACAAATTGGTAGCCATCTTGGAGAGCGAGATCGACGACAGAGGCGCCGACTCCGACGAGACCCCACGGGTGATATTGGTGATCGGGGTCAACGGCGCCGGGAAGACCACCACCATCGGCAAGCTGACCGCCCGTCTGACCCGCGAAGGGAAAAGCGTGTTGTTGGCGGCGGCCGATACCTTCCGAGCGGCGGCCATCGAACAGCTGGCCACGTGGGCCGAACGGTCGGGCGCCGATCTGGTGCGGCATCAACAAGGTTCCGACCCTGCGGCGGTGGTCTTCGACGCGATGGCCGCTTCGCGCGCGCGGCAAAAGGATGTCTTGATCGTCGATACGGCGGGGCGTCTTCACAATAAGGAAAACCTGATGAAAGAACTTGAGAAAATCAAGCGGATCATCGGGCGGGAAATCCCTTCGGCGCCCCACGAAGTCTTGCTCGTCCTCGACGGGACGACCGGGCAGAATGCGGTGAATCAGGCGAAGCTCTTCGGCGAGATGATCGGGGTCACGGGCATCGTGCTGACGAAACTCGATGGGACCGCCAAAGGGGGTGTGGTCATCAACATTATGGATCAACTACGGATTCCGGTGAAGCTGATCGGCGTGGGGGAGGATATCGACGACCTGCGTCCCTTCGAACCACGGGAGTTTATCGACGCGATCTTCACCGGCGCCTCTTTGGCGGAGGAAGGGTAACCCCCATGGCGGGTAAGTTCGACGGCATACGGGTGCTCTTGGTAGACGACGTGGCCGACTACCGCCGTTTCCTGTCGGTTCTCTTCGGTAAGTTGGGGATTCACGCCATCCAAGAGGCGAGCGAAGGGACCGAAGCTCTCGAATATCTTGATCGTCATATGGTCGATATCGCTTTCATCGATCTCGGCATGCCTGGTATGGGTGGGCTTGAACTGATCGAACTGATGAAAAACGAACCCCGTCTCCGGTCGATTCCGATTGTGGTGGTGACCAGCGATACGTTAAAGGACACGGTCTTTAAAGTGGCCGAAACCGGCGTGCGCGATTATCTGCCGAAACCGATCACCCTGCCGATGATCGAAGCGAAACTGAACAAATACTTCGGCGACGAAGCGGAATTCGTATAGCTACCCCTTACGCATAATGATGACCATCCCGGTGTGGGATGACTTTTCATACGGTTTCCATTAGAGTGGCGAAGCCACCTCCCCAAGCGATCATCTCGCTTCTTTCGGGGAGGCGTCCAATCACTTCACACCTTTTATAGCGGGGGAAAGAAGGCATGGGCCAAGTAGCGACCGAACGAGCAGTGCAAGCTTTCAGCGACGGTGAAATCATCACCGCCGCCATCGCCGGGGGAATCTTGGCGGTCTTATACGCCGGGTGGCTCTCCATCAGCATTCTCCAAAAGCCCGACGGGAACGAGGAAATGCGTCGTATCGCCGCCGCGATCCGCGAAGGGGCGATGGCCTATCTCAACCGGCAATCGAAAGTCATCGCCTCTTTTGCGTTGTTGATTTTCTTTCTCCTCTTCGCCAAAGTCGGCGCTCCACAGGCCTTAGGTTTCGTGGCGGGGGCGATCCTCTCCGCCGTGGCTGGCTACATCGGGATGATGGTCGCCGTCAGGGCCAATATCCGCACCGCCGAAGCGGCTCGCGAAAGCATCGAAGCGGCGCTCGACGTCTCCTTTAAAGGGGGGTCCGTTACCGGTCTTATGGTCGTGGGGCTTTCTCTTATGGGGGTCAGTATCACCTACGCCCTTACCGGCGACCCGATGGCGACCGTCGGATTCGGATTCGGGGCGAGCCTTATTTCACTCTTCGCCCGGGTCGGCGGCGGGATATTCACGAAAGCGGCCGACGTCGGCGCCGATCTGGTCGGCAAACTCGAAGCGGGTATCCCGGAAGACGATCCCCGCAATCCGGCGGTCATCGCCGACAACGTGGGGGACAACGTCGGCGATTGCGCCGGGATGGGCGCCGATCTTTTCGAGACCTACGCCGTCACCCTCATCGCCGCCATGATCCTCGCCGTCTCGTCGAAAGACGTGGTCGAGATATACGGCCATGCGGCGGTGATCTATCCCTTGGCCATGGGGGCCGTCGCCATCGTCGCCACCATCATCGGCACGTTCTTCATTCGGCTCGGCGCCGACAAGTCGATCACGAAAGCCCTCTATCGTGGGCAGATCGCCACCGGCATTCTTTCGGCCATCGCTTTTTACTTCGTCACCGACTCCATCATGGGGGGTGATATGAATCTTTATATGGCTTCGTTGGTGGGGCTAATGGTCACGATCGCTATCACCATGGCGACCGAGTATTACACCGCTACCGATTATCATCCGGTGAAAGCCACCTCCAAGGCATGCGAGACCGGCGCCGCCACCAACATCATCATGGGGATCGCCATGGGGTTGGAATCGACCACACCGGTCATCGGCATTATCGTCGGCTCGATCATCAGCTCCTACGCGCTCGCCGGTATCTACGGCATCGCCGTAGCGGCGGTGGCCATGCTCTCGTCCACGGGCATGGTCATCGCCATGGATAGCTACGGACCGATTACCGACAACGCCGGGGGGATCGCCGAGATGGCGAAGCTGCCGGCGGAAGTCCGTGAGATCACCGATACGCTCGACGCCGTCGGGAACACCACCAAAGCGGTGACCAAAGGATACGCCATCGGTTCGGCCGCCTTGGCGGCGTTGGTTCTCTTTCAAGCCTTCTCCGACGAGATCGCCAACGCTTCTGACGTCCCCCCTCTTTTCATACTTACCGACGTATCGTTGATCATCGGGCTGTTCATCGGTGGGGCGCTCCCCTATTTCTTTAGCGCCCACTGCATGGAGGCGGTGGGCAGGGCCGCTTTCGCCGTGGTCGAAGAGGTCCGCACCCAGTTCGCCGAGATCAAGGGGATCATGGAGGGGACGACCGAACCGGAATACGCCGAGTGTGTCGACATCGTTACCCAAGCGGCGCTCAAAGAGATGGTCGTCCCTGCCGCCACGGCGGTCATCACCCCCATCGCCGTCGGTTATATCTTCGGTCCGGTAGCGCTGGCGGGACTCCTGGCCGGGGTTATCGTATCGGGACTTCTGATGGCCCTTTTCATGTGTAACGGCGGCGCCACCTGGGACAACGCCAAGAAGCATATCGAGATGGGGCATCACGGCGGGAAAGGGTCCGACGCCCATATGGCGGCGGTGGTCGGCGACACCGTGGGAGACCCGTTCAAAGATACCGCAGGCCCTGCGTTAAACGCTCTCATCAAGGTGATCAACACCATCGCCTTGCTGATCGCCCCGTTCATCGCCGGCGTGACGTTTCTGTAAAATAGGCTGGTTGAGAAGCGGGGTCTGCCCAACGGCAGGCCCCCTTTTTATCTGCGGGGGGCGCCCCCTTCGAGAATGAGCATCGCCCGTTTGGTGGCGATCCCTCCCGGCGCCGAGAAGCCGGTCAGCGCGCCGTTGGCGGCGACCACTCGATGGCATGGGATGACGAGGGGGATACGGTTCGCCCCCAGCGCACGACCGACCGCCCGGGCCGATTGGGGGTGGCCGATCATGGCGGCGATGGCGCCGTAGGTGACCGCCGAGCCCCACGGGACCGAACGGGTCGCCTCATAGACGGCGCGAGCGAAAGAGGTGACGTCGTCAAGGGCAAGAGGGATCGAAGAAAAATCGATTCTCTTCCCCCGATAGTAGTTGATGATCTTTTTGGCCAGTGGCGAAGTGGCGTCGACGAGGGGGGGTGTCCCACTCCAACGGGCGAGGTGGGAGAGGACGGCGCTTCGATCCTCCACCGGCAACGACAGATGCGCCAGCTTCTTGTCGACGAATCCGACACCGACGGTTCCCAACGTCGTCGGTATCAGGCCCCCTCGGCGGTGGATCATTTCTTGGTGGTGAGGGAGATGACTCGCTCGAAATGGGCGGCGTCGCGCGCGCCCCGGACAAAAGCGCCGTTGACGATATAGGTCGGGGTGCCTTGCACGCCGATCTCTTGCGCTTGGGCCAAGTCGGCGTCGATGATCGCGTCGAGTTTCGGATCGGCCATATCTTTGACGAACCGACTCATGTCGAGCCCCGCTTCGGAGGCGTATTTCTTAAGGACGGCGTCGGTGTCGCCGCCGCTCCATTCCCCCTGATGGGTCATCAGAAGGTTGCGATAGCTCCAGAATTTCCCTTGCCGTTGGGCGGCGATAGAGGCTTTGTGGGCCGGACGCGCCTTTTTATGAAAGGGGAGGGGGTTATGCTTGAAGACCAGCCGAATCTTCCCTTTGTATCGCTTGGAGAGCTCCTCCACCGTATCGAACGACCGGGCGCAGTAGGGGCATTGGAAATCGGAGAACTCGATGAGGGTGATCGGCGCGTTTTTGGGGCCGATGGAGGGGGCGTCGCCGATGGAGACATCGACCCGCTCTTGCAAAGCCGCCTCTTCTTGAGCCCGCTTCTGCTCGGCCTGATACCGCTGCAACGATTCCATCACCACTTCCGGGTGAGAGCGGATATATTCTTCCACAATTTTTTCGATAGCGGCCCGATCTTGGGCGAATGCCGATCCGGCGATGGCAAGGGGGAGGAGGAGGAGGAATAGTATCGCGGTGCGTAAAAAGTGCCGGTTCATCAGATCTCTGATCTCCAGTGGGATGGTAAGAGGCCACTATAGCATGGCCGTAGAGACGCAAAAAAGGCCGGACCAAACGGTCCGGCCCGGTCGGAAATCGTTTAACTCATATGAACCACGGTCATACCGACAACGAGTCCGATCATACAGACGCAGGCGTAGGTGGCGACGCCGAACACCAGAAGGAGTATGGGCCAACTTTCCGCCAGTTGTTTCTCGACCCCCCAAGAGCCTCCCCCGGATTTTTGCGTTGCTGTGGTCATGTTGTCGGTTCCTTCTTCCATGGATTGCGTCCCGGCGCGTTTCGGCATAGATGTTTCTTCGGTCGGTTCCGTCGTGGTCATATTGATGCCGATCCCCCTCGTAAAACAATCCGTTATTGAGACGGTAAACCGTCCCTCTCATATCTGACGGGCGTTGGCACGCGTCAGGTTAGCCGTGAAGCGTCGGTCTGAGTCTCCCCCTAGAACCTTTCGTAGAGATGTTCTCTTTGCGCATTAGATTCTTCTGGTTGTTAAAATAGTTTACCGGTAAATGTTAAGTATTTGGAAGGAGTCCAAGGCTGGTCGCCGGAAGTGGTAAATGGTAGAGTAACGCCAAAGGAAGAGGGGCATGCAAAAGCTTACACTGCAACAAAAACAGCTTGTTGTTCAGAAACTTCGACAACTGAAGGCAGACCCGAAATTTGTGGAGAAATATGACCGGGACGGTGACGGGATTGTCTCCGAGTACGAGTGGGAACGGGTCCGGCGGGAAGTCATTAAAAAGGTTTTGAGGGAGCCGTCTGGTCGCTCTTTCGAAGTGGCGCCTCTCCTCCGAAAAGAGCATCGTACCGGCCTGATCGGGAGCCTCATCGCCCATCGGGAAGGGGGGGCGACGATCCTCCTGCTCGCGGGGCTCGCCATGATCGCCACCGACCCCGGCTTTTATGAAATGCGGGGAGAGCCCCCCGGCGTCTGGGGGGAAGGGGGCGTTCGTGGGCAGATCGACCTGATCGTCTTCTGGCTGAATTGGACATCGCAAGGGTGGGGCGGTTTGGTCACCCTCTTGTTCGGCTCAATCTGGGGTCGGCTCGGCCATCTCTTCATCGACTAGGAGTTCTACGTGCGGATCGGTTCAGGCCATTTGGTGATGTTGGCGCTGATGGGGCTCTGCGCCGTCGGCGGTTGCACGAAAAAAATCGGACCTGACGGCGAACCGCTTCCCCCGCTGAAGCTGGTGACTATCGGCGCCGGATCGGTGACCGGGGTCTACTTCCCGGCGGCAGGCGCCATGGCCAAGGTGGTCAGCGAAGGGCGTCCCGTCCACGGGGTCAAAGCGACTATCGAAAGCACCGGCGGCTCCGAATATAATCTAAACGCCATGGCCCGTGGCGATCTCGATCTCGGCATCGCCCAATCGGACGTCGGCTACCAGGCCTATAACGGTCAACGAAACTTCACCGGGCGGGCGATGAAGAATCTCCGGTCGCTCTTTTCGCTTCATGAGGAACCATTTCATATCGTCGTGCGGGCCGATGCGGAAATCGCCTCCTTCGACGACTTGCAAGGGAAACGGATTAACGTTGGCAACCCCGGTTCGGGCCAACGTCTCACCGCAGACGAGCTATTCGCGGTCGCCCCTTTTGGCGTCGGCGATCTTGTCGCCGGGACGTTGAAAGCGTCCGAAGCCCCCGATTATTTGCGAGACGGACGGATCGACGGCTATTTCTATAACGTCGGTGTCGGCGCCGCCAACATCGTCGATGTCGGCCATTCGGTCGATATCGATCTGGTCTCGATCCCTGACGATCTGGTGGCGAAGTTAAAAGAGGGTCGTCCGTATTACGTCGCTTCGACGATCCCGGCCGAGACCTATCCCGGCGTCGATCACGATACCGATACCTTCGCGGTGAAGGCGACGCTGCTGACCACCGACGCGTTGGCCGACGATATCGTCTACGCCATCGTGAAAGGGGTCTTCGAACACCTCGACCGGGTCAAAGGGGCGCATCCGGCGTTGTCGTTGTTGACGCATGAGAAAATGTCGGATGGCTTGACGGCGCCGTTGCATCCGGGCGCCGAGAAATACTATCGAGAACGGGGGTGGATTGAATGATACACGAACGTCTTGACCGCTCTTATCTGGTTGGCGACCCTCGTCTTACGGTTGGGTTCGACTGGCTTCGTGCGAACGCCGATCCGACGCCGGGACGACATGAATTGGCCGGGGGGGCCTACGCCATGGTCGCCGATTACGAAACCACACCGGGCGAGGGGAAGAAGTTCGAGGCCCATCGACGGTTCATCGACATTCAGCTTCTCGTGACCGGGGAAGAGATAATCGACGTCGCCCCGTTGGAATTGGAAGGAATACCGCTGGCGACCCCCTACGACGATGAGAACGATATCGCTTTCTACGGCGATCCCCCCCGTTGGTCGTCGCTGGCCATGGCGCCGGGACTCTTCGCCGTTTTCTATCCCGACGACGCCCACCGCCCCGGTAACGCTCTTCCTTCGGGGCCGAAGCCGGTCCGCAAGGCGGTGGTGAAAATACCGGTGGAGAACCGATGATCGAATCGCCCCACGCCTCACCCGAGGTCGTCGAAGAGGCGCTCGAAATCGAGAGTGGCAGACGTCACCCGGTCGGTTGGGTTGGCGTGATGGTCGTCACCCTGCTGGTCGGCTGGTCGCTGTTCCAACTAGGCGTCGCGGGGATGTTCACCCTCGACGCCCATCGGGTGCGGATCGTCCACCTCGGGTTCGCCATGGCGTTGGCGTTTCTTCTCTTTCCGGCCCGGAAGGAATCGTCGGCGAGGACCATACCGATCGGCGACTGGCTCTGGTTCGGAGCCGCGTTGTTGGGGCCGGTCTATCTATTGGTCGATTACGACGGCATCGCCCATCGTCCCGGCGCCCCGCTGATGCGGGACGTGGCGGTCGGCGCCGTCGCCATGATCGCCCTTCTCGAAGCGGCGCGGCGCACCCTCGGCCCGGCGTTGTCGCTGTTGGCCTCCCTCTTTTTGGCCTACTGTTTCTTCGGACGCCACATGCCGGAGATCATCATCCACCGTGGCTATTCTCTCAATCGGGTGGTCGATCATCAGTTCCTGACCACCGAGGGGATCTTCGGTGTTCCCCTTGGCGTATCGGCGTCGTACGTTTTTCTCTTCGTCCTCTTCGGCGCTTTGCTGGAGAAGGGGGGGCGGGGGCCTATTTCATCGATCTGTCGTACAGCCTCTTGGGGCGGTTCCGGGGCGGGCCGGCCAAAGCGGCGATTCTCGCTTCGGGCCTTACCGGTATGGTCAACGGCTCATCGACCGCCAACGTCGTCACCACCGGATCGTTCACCATCCCGCTGATGAAACAGGTCGGGTATCCGGGGGAGAAAGCGGCCGCCGTCGAAGTGGCCGCTTCGACCAACGGTCAGCTGATGCCCCCCATCATGGGAGCGGCGGCCTTTATCATCGCCGAGTTTCTCGGCATCGGTTATCTCGACGTGGTGAAAGCGGCGGCGATCCCGGCTTTTTGCGCCTACTTGACTCTCTTTTACATCGTCCATCTGGAGGCGTTAAAGCTCGGCATGAAGGGCGCCCCGAAAGATTTGATCCCCCTCTTTTTCGTCACCTTCATACGGGGAACCCACTTTCTCTTGCCGGTGATCTTTCTTATCGGCGGATTGCTCTGGATGCAGTTATCGCCGGTGTCGGCGGTCTATCAGGCCATCGGCGTTCTGGTGGCGATCATGCTCGCTCAGCATCCGATCCGGGCGCTGAAAAAACGCACGTCGATGGCGCCTGCGTTCCGGCAGGGGATGAGCGAGGTCTACGACGGGATCGTCATGGGGGCGCGGAACATGATCCCTATCGGCGTGGCGACAGCCGCCGCCGGAATCGTGGTCGGCACGGTCACCCTCACCGGACAGGGGATGAACGCCGTCGATATCGTCGAAGCCTTCTCCATGGGATCGCTGGCGCTGGCCCTTATCATCACGGCCCTCACCTGCATGATCCTCGGCATGGGGTTGCCGACGACGGCCAACTATATCGTTATGGCCACGTTGGTGGCGCCGGTGATCGTCAGTCTGGGGGCGTCGAACGGACTGGTGGTGCCGCTCATCGCAGCCCATCTTTTCGTCTTCTTCTTCGGCATACTGGCCGACGTGACGCCGCCGGTGGCGCTGGCCGCTTACGCCGCGTCGGGGATCGCCGGATCCGACCCGATAAAAACCGGCGTGCAGGCGTTGATCTATGACCTTCGTACCGCTATCCTCCCTTTTATGTTTATCTTCAACACAGAGATATTGCTGGTGGGGGTCGATTCGTTCTGGCGGGGAGTGATGGTCTTCTTGCTGACCTTGGGGGGGATGTTCGCCTTCGCCGCCGCCACCCAAGGGTTTTTGTTCAAACGACTCGCCTATGTTGAGAGAGCCGCACTGCTACTCGGCGCCCTTCTTGTGGTGAACCCTCATCTCTTCGATCACCTTACCGGCGGCGCTGTCGGCTACGGCTATGCGTTTGTCGGCGTCGCCATTTTCGCCGTGGTGGTCGGGCGGCAATATGTGGTTACCCGTGTAGCGGAGGTTTGACGAACCGATGAAGTATGGTCGATTCGTGTGGGGAACGTTGCTCCTTTTCCTTGTTCCGTCGATGGCCGGGGCCGCCGACGATCCGATTACGTTAACGGTTGACGCCCAACCGACCATGGTCGCGCCGGGGCAGACCTTCGCCCTTACTGTCACCGTCAGCGGGAGCGGCTTTTCGGGCGGTCTCCCCGACCCGGCGTTGCCCCGTCTCAAGACCTTCGAGATCGTCGGCAAAAGCACCTCCACCGAAGTCTCGATGGTCAATTTCTCCGCTACCACCACCAAACGGATCGTCTACGAAATCCTCGTCCCCGACGGCGCCAAAGAGGGGGAGTATCGAGTGCCGGTGGTGACCCTGAAATACGAAGGGGAAACCTATCGGGCCGGGCCGGTCGATATCAAAGTCGATCTCCATGCCCCGCCGCGCAATGGGGGGCGACGACGGGCTACAACCTTCCCCGGGTTCGGGGCGCCCTTCGGCAAGATGGGGCGGCAGGTGGAAAAAGACGATCTGATCGTCGAAATGATCCCGAACAAAACAGAAGTGGTCCCCTACGAATATCTGACCGCTACCTTTTCGTTTATGCGGGCGGTCACTTTGTGGGAGCAACCCGGCTTCGACCGTCCCACCTTCTCCGGCTTCTGGGTGGAAGACCTTCCCTTCGAGCCGGGGAAGAACAATTTCACCCGGCGGATCGGCGAGAAGCTTTATCACGGTACCAGCTTGCGCTACGCCTTGGCGCCCCTCTCCACCGGCGAGCTGACCATCGACCCGGCCCGGTTGACCGTAGCCCCCGACCCTTGGTCGGCCCGGACGACGATGGCCACCGATCCGATTAGGGTGACGGTGGTTGATTTCCCGTCCGAAGGAAAACCGGCCACCTTTAACGGTATGGTCGGGAGCTACACCGTCAACACCGTCGTCGAGCCGACCATCATCCCGGTCAACGGCGCCGCAACGTTAAAACTGACGATCCACGGCGAGGGATATCTCAAGCCCGCCCCCCCCCCGGCGAAACCGACAGTCGACGGGTTGGAGCTGTTCGACCCGAAGGTGGACGATCAGCTCGACAACGAAGGGGGGAAACTCATCTCGACTCGCGTCGTCGAGATGCCGATGATCGGCAAAAACGCCGGGGCGGCGACCATCCCGTCGATCGAGTTGTCGTGGTTCGACCCGGCGACCCGACAATACGTTACCCATCGCACCGATCCGATTACCGTCAACGTGGCGCAACGGCCCAACGCTCCGGCGCCGCCCGGTGCGGCGAAGGTCGGAAGACCGACGGTAAGCGGCGAGCGGCGATTGATCGACGAAGGGCGCCCCCCCTATTACCGGGGGCTGTTCTGGCTCGCTCTCGGAATCATCGTTCCGCTCCTGATCGGGGCGAAGATCGTTGGTGACCGACGTCGGCGATTGATGAACGATATCCCCTACGCCCGGAAGATCGCGGCGCTGGCCATCGCCAAAGAACGACTTGCCAACGTGGGCGCCGACGACCGGGGGGAGGGGGTTGATGAGGCCTTCCGAGGTTATCTCGCCGACCGGCTTGGCGTTCCCGTCCCGGCGTTGTCGGCTGACGATGCGCGAAGACTCCTGGCCGACGTCGATCCGGCGTTGGTGGGAGAGGTGACCGCTTTCATCGAAGCGATCCAGCGACTCCGGTTCGCCCCTCCCGGTGGTGGGGATGAGGAGAAAGTCACCGGCAAAGCGGCGCGCCTCGTCGAAAAGTTGGAGGGAACGTTGCGATGAGAATCATTCTTTTGCTCCTGTTGATGACTACGTCCGCCTCCGCCTTGACCCCCGCAGAACGGGACGAACGGTTCGCCGACGGGAATCGGCTCTTCGCCGAAGGGAACTACGACGAAGCGTTGCGACGATGGGCGTTGATCGACATCGAAAACGGCGACCTTTCCCGCAACCGGGGCGCCGCCTATGAGCAGGTGGGGGATAAAGGCCGGGCGATGCTCCACTACCTGCGGGCGCTCCGCCTCCGCCCCGACGACGCCGACGCTAAAGCGGGGGTCGCCCGGATCGAGAGTCAACGGGAAGACCGGCTCGTCCTTCCCTTGCCGTCGTCTATCGAAATGGCGTGGGAACGTTTCGCCAACAGCCTCGGTCTCGCCACATGGAGCTACCTATGGCTTGTGGCGGCTCTCTTTACCGGCATCGTCGGCGCTTGGTATCTGGCCGAACCGAAAAGGGTGATGAAACCGTTGGCCCGTCGATCGATCGTCGCCGGCCTAGTGGTGACGGTGATCGTCACGCTCCCTTTCTGCTGGCGGGTCTGGCGGTTCGAGAACGACCTAACGGCGGTTATCATCGCCTCAGAAAGCCGCGCCACCGAAGATCCGAAGGGGGGGGCGAAGAGGTTCACCCTCCACGCCGGGATGGTCGGGGTGATGGGGGAGCGGGAAGGGGATAAACGACGGTTCACTCTCCCCAACGGCGTCACCGGCTGGGTGAAAGAATCGACCGTGGCCCCGGTGGCCCCCACCTCTTGACCGGTGAGGAGCCCCCCGACCGGACGGTTCGGAGGGGTGAGGGGAAGAACTACTTCTTGTCCGGTTCGGGAACGATAACCGGTACCGCCGCTTCGGGGGTAAAGGTCTGTCCGCATTTCGGGTTGGCGCAGGTGTTCTCTTCTCCCACGGTTCCCGTCTGGTTGGCCTTGCAGTGGGGGCAGAGGACGACGATCTTGTCGGTGGTCATTTCCTCGGTCATCGTTTTTTCCTTACGGTCTCGATTGGTATTGGTTGAACCCCGATGGGGGAGCGCCAATTATAACAGACCGGTCCCCAAAGGGAAGGGGCTTTGCGACGCGACATGGGGTCTGCCATGCTAAAATCCCCAGATCATACGTGACCGACGTTTCCAGTGAGAGAAAGGCCCAATGAAATACCCCGAATATCGACCCCGACGTCTCCGCGCATCCGAGAACATCCGCCGGATGGTACGGGAATGCCGCCTCTCCCCCGATATGCTGATCTACCCGATCTTCGTCACCCACGGCAAAGGGGTGAAAGACGAGATATCTTCCATGCCGGGGAACTTCCGCCTCTCGGTCGATCTCATCGGCGCCGAAGCCAAAGAAGTGGCAGGGCTCGGCATCCCGGCGATCATTCTCTTTGGCATCCCGGAGACGAAAGACGCCGTCGGCAGTTCCGGCTACGCCCCGGACGGTGTCGTCCAAAACGCCATCCGCGAGATAAAAGCGGCCGTCCCCGAGATGGTGGTCATCACCGACGTCTGCATCGACGAATATACCGACCATGGCCATTGCGGGCTCGTCGGGCCGAAAGGGGAGATCCTCAACGACGAGACGCTCGAGCTCTTCGGCAAAATGGCGCTCTCTCACGCCGTCGCCGGGGCCGATATGGTGGCGCCATCCGACATGATGGACGGGCGGATCGGTTTCGTCCGCAAGGCGCTCGACGATCAGGGCTATACCGGTATCCCGATCATGGCCTACTCCGCCAAATACGCCTCCGGCTTCTACGGCCCCTTTCGAGAAGCGTGCGACTCGGAACCGGCTTTCGGCGACCGTCGCTCCTACCAAATGGATCCGGCCAACCTGATGGAGGGGGTACGGGAGGTGACGCTCGATATGGACGAGAACGCCGACATCATTATGGTCAAGCCGGCGTTACCCTACCTTGACGTCATCCGGGCGATCAAAGATCGGTTCAACATCCCGCTGGCCGCCTATAACGTTTCGGGCGAATACGCCATGATCGAAGCGGCGTCGCGGATGGGGTGGCTCGACCGGGAGCGGTGCATGATGGAATCGCTCCTCGCCATCCACCGTGCCGGGGCCGACATGATCCTGACCTATTTCGCTAAAGACGCTGCGAAGGTTCTAAATAGATAGAACTGGGGTACAATACCGAATGGCGTTATTTCAGCGTCGGTAGAAAAAGGGAGGACGCTATGGAAACGAACGAAAAGGAGCGAATGCTTCTCCACGTTTGTTGCGCTCCCTGTTCGCCTCATGTCGTCTCGAAACTGGCTGAAGAATACGACCTAACGCTCTATTTTTACAATCCTAATATTCATCCCAAAGCCGAGTATGAAGCCCGCGCCGAAGAACTTCGTAACTGGTGTAAAACCACCGGTCTGGATCTGATTGTCGACGATTACAACATCAAAGGATGGTTTTCCGCCACCAAAGGTTTGGAAGACGAGCCGGAAAAAGGCGCCCGATGCGAGGTCTGTTTCGACCTGCGACTAGGCCGCGCCGCCTATGTGGCCGGGAGGAAAGGGTACGACCTTTTTGGTACCGTCCTGACGGTTTCGCCTCATAAAGAGAGCGTCGTCATCAACCGGGTGGGGCGTCGCCATCAAGAGCTTTCCGGTGTGACGTTCCTCGAAGCCGACTGGAAGAAGAAAGAGGGCGCGAAGCTGACCAACATGCTCGCCCGCGATATCGGCTTCTACCGGCAAGACTACTGCGGCTGCGTCCATTCCCTCCGCGCCCGGAAACGACAAGAAGACGAACGAGCCAAACGGCTCGTCGCCGGTTAATCGAAACGGTCTTACCTTGCCGCCTTGCGGCGTCTATGCCATAATCCCCCCCTGACATTGCGATGACCAATACGAAAGTGGACCGAGTCACATCGCCCACTTTTTTGTTTTTTTAGGAGTTTTATTAGATCATGTCGTTGGAAGAGAAGATTCGGGAGGTCCTCCTGCCCCTTCTTGACGGGGCCGGAATGGAGCTCTTCGATATGGAGCTGACCGGGCGAAGCGGGAAAGGAAAACGTCGCACCCTGCGCGTCTTCATTGACAAAGAAGGGGGCGTTACCATCGACGACTGCGCGAGCGTCTCCCACCAGTTGGGATTGGCGTTGGAAGCCGACGAAGTGATCGACGGCGCATACGTGTTGGAGGTTTCCTCACCCGGCCTGACCCGCCCGTTGAAAACGCCCCATCATTTTTTGCGGTCCGTCGGTAAGCTGGCCCAGATCAAACTGAAAGGTAGCGCCCCGTTGTCGAAAGTCACCGGCGGCAAGCTGGTCGGGATCATCGAGGCGGCCGACGAAAACGGGCTGACCCTTCATATCCGCGAGACCGACGAGCGGCACACCATCCCCTTCGACGAGGTAGCCCACGCCAACCTCGAACTCGAATTTTGAGATAGAAGAGACCATGTCGACTGAACTGATCAACGCCCTTAAAATGTTCGCCGACGAGAAGTCGATGGATGTCGACGACCTCGTCCGGGCCATCGAAGACGCTGTCGCCTTCGCCGCGCGGAAAAAACTCGAGCAAGACAACCTCGAAGTCACTTTCAACAAAGAGAAGGCGACCTTCGAGCTTTTCGAGATTCTGACCGTCGATGACGGCGACCAGATGGGAGACCTGACCCCGGCCGAAGCCCGCGCCATCGATCCCGACGCCCAACTCGGTGGGACCGTCCGCCGCTTCATGGAGATGGCCGACCTTGGGCGGATCACCGCTTTATCGGTCAGGAGCATGATTCATAAAAAAGGGCGGGAGATGGAGTTGATCAAACTCTCCGGCTCCTACGCCCGCCGGGCCGGAGAGATGATCATCGCCAAGGTGAGCAACAAAACCGAAGACGGTTGGTGGTTCGAGCTCGGCGACCTCTCGGGCCTCCTGCCCCCCGCCGAGAATCTCTTGACCGACAAGTTCGAGCGGGGAAAAGAGATCCGGGTCTCCATCGTCGGCGTCGACTCGTCGCGCCGGACGCCGGTGGTCACCTTATCCCGGTCGCGCTCCGAACTGTTGCAACGACTCATGGAACTCGAAACCCCCGAGCTTGCCGACGGGACGGTCGAGATCGTCGCCATCTCCCGCGACAACACCGGACGATCGAAAGTGGCCGTCCGCAGCCGCAAACCGCAGATTGATCCGGTCGGCGCCTGTGTCGGCGTCCGGGGGAGCCGCATCCAGCCGGTAGTAAAAGAACTGAACAACGAGAAGATCGACATCTTCCCCTACAGCGACGATCCGGCCAAGTTGATAGCCTCGGCCTTGACCCCTGCCAAGAATCTCAAAGTCATCGTCGACGCCGAGGAGAAAAGCGCCGACGTCATCGTCGCCCAAGACCAGCTATCGCCGGCCATCGGCAAGAAAGGGGTCAACGTTCGGTTGGCGGTCCGGCTCACCGGCTGGCAGCTCGACGTCATGAGCGAAGAGGAATACGAGCGGAAGAAGGCCCGTATCGCCGCACGTCAGAAGGAAGATATCTCGCCGGATAGATAGTTACAAGGTATTGAAGGTTGCAACTATCCTGCCGGATGATACAATACCTCTTTTTTCAGTTTCCCGAACTTCGGGGACGCATCACGGATACCCATTACACGGGAGTCGAGGTTGTCAGGAATTAGAATCTACGAGCTTTCCAAAGAGCTCAACGTGGCCAGCAAAACGCTCATCGAAGTGAGCACCCAAATGGGGTACCCGGTGAAGAGCCACTCCAGTTCCATCGACAACATGCTCGCCGATCGGTTGCGGCGTCAGGTCGAGCTCAAGGGGCTCGCCAAGCCGCCCAAAAAGAAAAAGGCCCCCGTCAAGGAAGCGGACGCCAAGGCGGCCCCCGCCGTGAAGACGGTGAAAAAGACCGCCGCCAAGGCGGAAGGAAAGACCGTCGAGAAAGCGGTAGAAGCCGCAAAACCGGTCGAAAAGAAAGTCGCGCCCAAGACTGAGCCGGCCAAAGAGAAGACCGCCGCTCCTGCCGCTACCGCCAAGAAAGGGGCCCACGCCGAACCTCCCAAGAAGACCCCCGAAGAACTCGAAGTCGAGCGGAAACTCGCCGAAGAGGTTCGGGCTCTTCAGGAGAAACGGATTCAGGAAGCGGTAGCCCGCAAAGCCCGCGAACTGGCCGACTCCAAACGGCGCGAAGAAGACAAGAAAAAGCAGAAGAAGTTTAAAGTCAAAGAAGAAAAGCTCTCCGTCGAAGCCGAGAAAAAACGGAAAGCCGAAAACGAAGCCCGCCGCTTCCAAGATGAAGAAGAGCGGAAACGGCGCGCCGTCGAGAACGAAATCCGCCGCAAGGAAAAAGAGGAAGAGCGAGAGATCGCCCGCCTCATCGAGGCCGAAGAGCGAGAGCAACGGGCCATCGAAGAGCGGCGGATCGTCGTCGACGAAGCGACCACCGTCAAAGAGTTCGCCGAGAAACTCAAACTTGGCGTCAACGACATCATCAAGAAGCTGATTACCAAAGGGATCATGGCCAACCTTAACCAGGTCATCGATGTCGAAGTGGCGCGCGAGCTGGCCGTGGAGCTGGGCTATGAACTCAAAACCGCCGAAGAGAGCGAAGTCGAAGAGACGGTCGAAGAGGTCGAAGACGACGCCGATCTGACCACCCGTCCCCCCGTTGTCACTATCATGGGGCACGTCGATCACGGCAAAACCTCGTTGCTCGATACGATTCGAAAAACCAAAGTCACCGAATCGGAAGCCGGCGGCATCACCCAGAGCATCGGCGCCTATACCGTCAAGCTCGATAAAGGCGCCGTCACCTTCGTCGATACCCCCGGCCACGAAGCCTTCACCGCCATGCGTTCACGGGGCGCCGCCGTCACCGACATCGTCGTACTCGTGGTCGCCGCCGACGACGGCGTCATGCCGCAAACCGTGGAAGCGATCCACCACGCCCGAGCCGCCGAAGTGCCGGTGGTGGTCGCCATCAACAAAATCGACAAACCGGGCGCCAACGTCGATCGGATCATGCAAGAGCTGGCCACCCACGAATTGATCTCGGAAGAGTGGGGGGGGAGCACCATCTTCTGCCAAGTCTCCGCCAAAGAGAACATCGGCATCGAGAATCTGCTCGAGATGCTCATCCTCCAGTCCGACATCTTGGAGCTGAAAGCCAACGCCAACCGGCATGCTTTCGGCACCATCATCGAATCGAAGCTTGACAAAGGGCGGGGCGCCGTCGCCACCGTGCTGGTCCAGAAAGGGACGTTGAAAATCGGCGATCCTTTCGTCGCAGGGATCCACTCCGGCAAAGTCCGCGCTCTGTTCGACGATAAAGGGGGGCGGATCGAAGAAGCCGGCCCTTCCATCCCGGTCGAGGTATTGGGTTTCGCCGGCGTGCCGAACGCAGGCGATATCTTTATGGTCGCCGAGACCGACCGTAAAGCGGCCCAGATCGCCTCTACCCGGCAGGCGCAACAGCGGGTCGAAGGACTCACCGAACAGTCGCGCGGCCATGTCCGGCTGGAGAACCTCCACGCCCACATAACCAAAGGGGAAGTCCGCGACCTCAACATCATCATCAAAGCCGACGTTCAAGGCTCCATCGAAGCGGTCACCAAAGCGTTGCACGACATCTCCGTTGAGACCGTCCGCATTCGCGTCCTGCACGGCGCCGTCGGCGGCATCACCGAGACCGACGTTTCGCTGGCCGCCGCTTCCGACGCCATCATCATCGGCTTTAACGTCCGCCCCACCGAACAGGCGCGGGTCTTGGCCGAAGCCGACGACGTCGATGTCCGGCTCTACAGCGTCATTTACAACGCCATCGACGACGTCAAAGCCGCACTCGAAGGGATGCTCGCCCCCGAATACCGCGAAGTCGTCACCGGTCGGGCCGAAGTCCGCGACGTCTTCCACATCACGAAAGTCGGGACCATCGCCGGTTGTATGGTCACCAGCGGAAAGGTCACCCGGAACAGCGAATGCCGCCTTATCCGCGACAGCGTTGTGGTGGTCACCTCCAAGGTCGAATCGCTCAAGCGCTTCAAAGACGACGCCAAAGAAGTGGCCAGCGGCTACGAGTGCGGTATGGGTATCGAGAAATACAACGACGTCAAAGCGGGCGACGTTATCGAAACCTTCATGGTCGAGACCGTGGAGAAAAAACTCTCCTGACCTGAACCGATGAAACGACGCCCACTTCCCGATATGCCTTGCGGGAGCGGGCGTTTTTCGTTTGCGCGCACCCTCATCATGGGGATCGTCAACGTCACCCCCGACTCCTTCTCCGACGGTGGGCGCTACGACGCCGTCGATAAGGCCGCGGCGCATGCCCTGCGACTCGCCCGTGAAGGGGCCGATATCCTCGACATCGGCGGCGAATCGACCCGACCCGGCGCCGATACCGTCAGTCAGGCGGCAGAGATCGATCGGGTCGTACCGGTCATCGAGCGTCTCGTCGCCGAAGGAGCGTCAATCCCGATCTCCATCGACACCCGAAAAGCCGCCGTCGCCGAAGCCGCCCTCGACGCGGGGGCTTCGATGGTCAACGACGTCACCGGTCTCGGCGACCCGGCCATGATCGACCTCGTCGCGCGACACGACGTCCCGGCGGTGATCATGCATATGCGAGGAACCCCCGAGACGATGCAGCAGACGCCGCGTTATGGCGATGTGGTCGGAGAGATCGACCGTTTTTTTAAAGAACGCATCGCTCTCGCCCGCGCCGGTGGCGCGACCAGACTGATCGTCGATCCCGGCGTCGGCTTCGGCAAGACCCTCGAACATAACCTCGAACTATTACGACGCCTGCGCGCTTTCCATTACGAAGGGATACCCCTTCTCGTCGGCGCCAGTCGCAAGCGGTTCATCGGCGATCTGACCGACGAACCCGACCCGTTGAAACGAGAAGAGGGGACCATCGCCGCGACCGCTCTCGCCATCGCCGGCGGGGCCGACATCGTTCGGGTTCACGATGTCGCCGCCAATCGAAAAGCGGCTCGTGTGGCCGACGCTCTCATTCAATAAAAAACCGGACAGACCGTCGGCGGCCTGCCCGGTGAATGACGCGACATTCGGCTATTTCATCTTTTGCAGATCGACCAACAGTGACGATGTCTGGTCGTAGGCGGCGCGGGCTTTGGCGCGGGCTTCGGCAGGGAGGGTTGTGTCTTCCGCCAAGGCGTTCATCAGATAGAGGGTTCGGTTAAGCTCCCCCCCGATAACCACGGTTCGAACGCCGATGCCACGATTGGCGGTGATCTCTTTGGAGAGCTCTTTCGATACCGCCGAGACTTTTGTATCGAGGATCTGTTGCGAGGTAGAAGCTCCCAGTTCGACCGATTTGATCCGGCTGTCGAAATAGTTATACGTCGCCAAAAGCCCGCCGAGAGCGCCGATGACGCCAACGAGAGCCAGCAACGAAAAGACCCGCGCCAACTGGACCGGCGACTCGGTCGACTCGTGCGTCGGGGTGGGGGCGTCATGGGGTGGCGCCGCCAGCGGGGGAGTGGGTTCGGCGTTTTCCGAGGAAAGCTCGTCTTGAGGGGTTTCGTCCGATTCCGGCGAGGGCTCCGATGGATGTTGGCCGTTTAGCGGGGGCTCCGGCGAGACGTCTTCGTGGGATTCTTCGAGGGAGGCGACCGCTTCGTCGCTGTCGCGGGTGATGTCAGACATACGTTACCTTCTTTCTTCAGACCGTCAATCCACTGTAAGCGGATTATAGCCCCCCCCTCACCGTAGACGCAACCCGGCGGCGACCATTCACTGGACCGCCAGTCCGATATCAGCGATCCCGGCTTCTTGGCAGGCCGACATCACCTTCACCACATAGCCGTAGTCGAGTCCCCGGTCGGCTCGGACTACGGCGGTCCGTTTTGCGATGGAGGGGTCTTTTTTATTCAACAGCGCGACTAAATCTTCCAGCGATACCGGGACACCGTTAACGGTGATTTCTTTCGCCGTGTTCAGCTCGATCTCGTAGACCTTGATCTTCTCCATGGCCGACCCGGCGGAGGCTTCGGGGAGTTCGATATCCATTCGCCGCGAGAAATCGATGAAAGCGGTGGAGACCATAAAGAAGATAAGCAGAAGAAAGACTACGTCGATCAGCGGGGTGAGCTGAAGGTTATAGTCCTCTTCGGGGTTCCGGTTAAACTTCATCGCGCTCGTCCGGCGACTTCTGCATCGCCTTTTGGATGTCTTCGACGAGAAGGAGCGACAGCTCCTCCATTTCGTAGACGATCCGGTCGACCTTCCCCCGGAAATAGTGGTAGAGCGCCAACGTGGGGATGCCGATGATCAGTCCCGCCGCCGTGGTGATAAGGGCTTCCGAGATACCCGACGCCACCAGACCGGGGTCGCCGGTCCCGGCGGAGCTGATCACGTCAAACGCCTTGATCATGCCGACCACCGTTCCGAGCAGGCCCAACATCGGCGTCAGGTTGGCCAACGCTCCGATGGCCCGAAGGTTGTTTTGTAGCAACGTCGCCTCATGGGCGCCGGTGGTCTCGATGGCCCGTTCGACTTCGAGCAGACCATGGGGCGCACGCGCCAGCCCCGCCTTCACAATGCGTGACATCGGCAACGGCGTGTTGCGGCAGAGACGCAACGCTTGGCCGAAATCCCCCTTTTGCGAAAGTCGTCGGATAGCGGTCACGAACTCGTCTCCCACGATCTTACTCCGTCGCAAAGCCATCATCCGTTCGATGCCGAACCCCAACGACAAGATCGAGCAGAGGAGGATCGGCCACATGACCAGCCCCCCTTTCGCGAAGATCGAGAAGATCCATAGCGGCGGCTCTATCCCTCCCGGTTCGGCGGCCAAGGCGACGGCGGGCATGAAAAGAGGGGAGACGACGAACAGCGCGTTTTTCATGAGGTGGCTATCTGAAACGATGGAGGAAATCCCCGATGACGGGGCGACGACGTGTGTATCATCGCCGTACGATAGCAAGATCGCACCGGGTGCGCAAGAGGGTTAGAAGCCGGGAAACGTCGCCGGGGCGTAGTCGGCGTCGTTGGGGTAGACCTGCAGATAATCGAGATCGGCGACCGCCGCCGTTCCCGTAGCAAAGAGCCGCAAACCAAGATCGCCGGTGGTCAGCAGTGGGGTTATCGAGCCGAGCGGAACCGTCCCGACCAGCGACGGATCGAGCTCCGAACCGGGAGCGCCGATAATATCCCCCCGCCCCAGCCATACCGTCATCCGGTCGCGGTAGACGTAAAGATAGAGGGTACGCCATTGCCCGAACCAATTCGTATTCTGCCACCGCCACCCATCCACCGGCGGCCACGGTATCCGGTTTTCCGGGCAGAAGAATGGATACGAAGGAGCCGGAGCGGTATAAAAGGCGCAAAGGGCGCCGCAGGTCTCGCTCCCCCCTTCGATGCGACGGGTGGCCAACATCCCCATACCGTCCGAGCCGAGGAGGGCGCTGGTAACCGAGCAGGGGAGGATATAACCGAGCGACGGATCGTAGCTCCAGAGGTAACCGGTCAGCCCCCCCAGATCGACCGTCGCCGGGTTCCCTTGGTTCGGATAAGAAGTGCGGAAATAGACACCGAATCCCCCCGAGAGGAGACGAAAGCGAATTTTGATGAAGTAGTTCTGAAAACCGGCCGGGTCGAGTGGAATCGCCAATCCTTCGCGGACGAGGCAGCCGGGACCGGCGAGACAGCCACCGGGGCAGACTCCGCCGACGTTCAGGGAGAAGCAGTCGCCGGTGAAAAGAGAGAGGCGAAGTTCCGAGGTGGTCGATAGACGGATAAGGCCGGGGGTTCCGGTTCCCTCCGAGCCGTGGGTGATAAGCCCGGTCGGGTCGCCCCCTCCGGCTATCGACAGAAGAGGGATAATCGCCCCATGGGGGGTGGCGGTTTCACCTCCGGCCAGCCAGCCGTCGAACAAGGTGGTATCGACTTGTGTGAAATCGTCGGCGAAAAGAGCCCCACCGCCGATGGCAGGGATGACCAGCGAAATCGACTCGGCTCGTGTCAGGCCGGTCGATCCGTCGTCGCCGGTGACGGTGACGACGACGGTATCGTCGGTGGTCGGCGTGTTGTCGGGATCGAGATAGACCAGCGCAAGGGAGAACCGGGCGCCGTCGGTTCCGACAGGGCGGCTGGTCCCGTTGAGCCCCTCGATGGTCGTTCGGTCGGCGGTGGTGAGGTCGGCCAACCGATGGGCGACCCAGCTTACTCCCGACCGGGCGACAAGGGCCGCTTTCGTGGCGGCCATCGTCTCTACCGCCACGCGAGCGCCGCTCCCTACGAGCTGTTGCGCCGCCAGCCCGAAAATCGCTGCCGAGGCTAAGAGGAAGAGAAGTGTGAGGGCCGAGAGACCGGTTCGGTGACGAAGAGTCATCGGATCACCTTTTGCCAACCGTGGTGGGCCAAGCGAAGAGGACGAACCGCTGTGGTGAAGGTGCGGGGGCGATCCCCCGGTGAGGCGATGATGAGGATGACCGAATAGAGTCGGGCCGAGGCGGCGCCGGTGGTGGCGTTCACCGCAAACGAGGTGACGTCGCCGACCAGTGGGGTTGAGACACCGTCACCTATCCGCACAAGGTTTCTCGTCGTCGGGTCGATCTGATACCGAATGGCCAATGACCGGTCGATGCAGGGGGCGCACCCGTCGTAGGAGGCGGCGTCGCGGGTGAGGGTGACCGAGAGACTGTTACCTCCTGGGGAAGGAGTGGTCATCGTGGTCGCATGGGCGATGTCATCGGTCACACGGGTAAGGGCGTGCCATCCGTTAAGAGCCGTCCGGACGGCCCGGTCGGTGTCGCCGGAGAGATCGGCCACCCGCATCACCCCGGTGAAGGCGACGCTCCCGACGATGGCCAATACCGTTAACGCCATGACCGTTTCGATAAGGGTAAAGCCGCGTCGGTTCACATTCCCTCCGGCGTAGCGAGGAGGGTGGCGGCGACGTTCGTCCCGTCCGACCGGTCGATGGTGACCGTTACCAAAGCGTATCCGGCGGCGCAGGTTGGGTCGACCGTCGTCAGCGTCTCGTCGACACAGACTACCGAACGACGATAGCTTCGGGTGATCCCGTCAACCACCGTCGGTGTGTGGGGGACGAAAGGAGAGGCGGTCACCAACGGTGTGAGGGCGAGCGCCCATCCGGCGCCGGTCGGCAGAGCTCTCATAGCCGCTCCGGCTCGTTGGCTCTCTTCTTCTAACGCCAGCGCCAACTGGGTGGTGGCGGTTGTCGTCTCCATCCCCCGCGCCGCGTTCATGGCAGGCGCCGCCACTGCCAGGGTCGCCCCGCCGAGGGCGGCCATAACGATGATCAATTCGATGAGACTAAATCCGTCGCGTTTCCTCATGGTGCGGCCAACCCGGTGGGGGAGAGGGTGATGTTCCGACTGCCGTCCGACCCGGTGACGACGATCTCGGTGGCGTCGGTCGGTTCGCCCCGCCCGTTAAAACCGATGACGCCGTTGGCGACGAGGGTCACTTTCCACGGCGCCAGATCGGCGGTCGCCCCGTACGGATCGGTGTACGATGCGGCGCCGGTGATCGGCAAGGAGAGGCTCGTTCCACGCGCCAAGGCGAGTGTTCGGGCGGTTTGCAGGTCGTGGAGTATCCGGTTGACGGCGGCGTCGGCGCCGCCGGGTGTTCGCCAAAGGGGGGCGGCGACGATCGACAAGGTGGCGACCACGGCGACGACGGCTATCAGCTCGATGAGGGTAAAACCCCCCTGTAAAGAGGTGCGACGGGGCATGGGCGTTATGGAGTATATGCTAGAATAGCCACAGCTTACCGCACCTTTTCTTGTTTCCCAAGAGGATCGAGCCTGATGAATCAGGAATTATTGGCCCTGGGGCTTTTCGTCATCGGGTTCACTTTTCTCTATCTGATGCCGGCGTCGTTTCAAAAAAATTGGGACGAAATCGGCTCCAAACCCCCTGCGGGGGATGGTGTGGTATTTATGCTACGGATCATGGGGGCGCTTGCCATATTGGCGGCGTTGGCTCTCGGCGCGGGGGTCATCAACGTCCCCGCCTCACCTTCGGCAAATGGAGACTTGACCCTGTGGCCGGGCGGTACTAGACTTTCTGGACGCACTGAAGCGTTGTTTATTGTTAAAGGAGTTAGTTACGCATGGCCGGTAACGTGATGGAATTCACCGACGCGAACTTCGAGGAGAAGGTCGTCAAGTCGGACAAGCTGGTGTTGGTCGATTTCTGGGCCGAGTGGTGCGCCCCTTGCCGGATGATCGCCCCGACGGTGGAAGCGTTGGCGAACGAATATATCGATAAAGCGGTGGTCGGCAAGGTTAACGTCGATGAAAACAGCCAGGTCGCAACGAAATACAGCATCCGCTCGATCCCGACGATTCTTTTCTTCAAAAACGGCGAGATCGTGAAACAGGTGGTGGGTGTGCGGAACAAAGCCGAACTGCAAGAAGTTATCGACTCAAGCCTCTAAACCCTTCGGGGTTTCGAGGAGACGATCAGGCTCCTGTTTTCGCCCGTAAGGGTGGGATCGGGAGCCTTTTTCGTTTAGCCGTTGGGAGGGTTGGCGGCCATATACTTATCGCAGATCTCGTTGGCGTCGAGACCCAACACCCGGGCGTACGATTTCAGGAATCCCTTGATGAATATCGGCGCCGGGAAATTTTCCCGATCTTCGCTTTCGATGGCCTCCAGATAGGCTTTCTTTACCTTCGTCTTGGCGGCGATTTCGTCGAGCGTCACCCCTTTTGCCAGCCTGATGTTTCGCAGATGAGCTCCCGAAATATCCGACCCGACCGAGAGGGTCACCGGGCGCGGTCCGTCGATATTCGAGGTCCCATGGCCGCTTAAGTCCCGTTCCACCGACGCTCCCAACTCGGCCAGACGGGTGAATCGTTCACCCGGTTCGCTGGTGGAGATCGGTTCCTTTTCTTCGTCGGAGAGCGACGCGTCGTAGGCGGTCCGTTTTTCCGGTTGCGAGAGAAGGTGATACGCCTCGTGGATGGCGTTGAGCATCGACGTCCGTACGTGGGGGCCGACGCCGCCGAATCCGGCCAGCGCGTTGTCGGAATAGATATATGAAAGCTGTAGGTAGGCCTGCTCCACACTCGATGGGGTGGCGTTGATATCGAGGTTGAGCAGATCGTAGTGGTTCATCCGCACCGCCGGAGTCCGGGCCAAACGTTTGCGCGGTTTGGGGGAATCGATCAGCGACTTGACGATTCGTTTCGTCAGCAGTTCGAGACAGGCGGTGGTTTCGCTGCCGGGACGTTGATCGACGTAGAGTCGGCGTTCGTCGATATCGGTGGCGCCCGGATCGTATGCGACCGGGTTTAAGGGGGTGATGTCGAGCCCGTAGAGTTTCTCGCCGATTTCGCACAAGGCGGGAGCGAGGAAATGGTCTTCTCGTTTGCGGGAAAAATTGATCGCCAAAAAGAGGGGGCGGGGATTATAGACCGATGCGCGAAACGCATCCCCTTTTTCTTTCGTCGCGACCCTTGAGGCGGTGGTTTCGATGAGGGCGACGATATCCCCTTCTTCTGCGGTCGTCGCCAAAATTTCCGGCGAGAGCTGAATCCCCGCATTGGCGGCGGCCCCTTTGAGAGCCGCTAGTAGGCGCGTCTTGAAATAGCTGTGGACCAACTCTACCCCGGCCCGGTTCGGGGTGGTCACCACGATTCCGGCGTCGGCCATGGCGGTGACCCCGGTGAGCAATTCGTCCGATGACGACGGGAGATCGACGACCACCAGATCGGGTTCGGTATCAAGCGCCGCGTCGATATACCGTTCCACCTCCGGCAACGATCCACCGTTCATCCGAGCGGATATATAAGAAAGGTTCGGATGACCGGTGGGGACGATTCGTTGTTTAAGAGTCTTGGTGAAGACCCCCGGCGCCGACGCTTCGTGGGACAGTGGCAGGGGAGGGGAGAGACTCAATTCGGTGTGGACGTTTTCTCGTCGGGCGCATGCGTCGATGAGGATGACGTTCCATCCGTGCCGCGCCGCCAAAAGACCGAGAGAGGAGGCGACAAACGTTGCGCCGCTTCCCCCTTTGGGACCGCCGACGGCGACGATTTTCTTCCGGCCTTCATGAGGCGGTGTGGGCGTTGGCACGTATCCCCTTAGTGTAATCATGCGAAACGGGGGAAGGGACTCCCCCCATGGTGAGACGAACTCAGCTAAGCATGTTATCCCAGTCGGGGTGGGAGCGCAACGCCGAGAAAGATCGGATCAGTCGATTCCCATCTTTTCGATCCACGGGGCAAGCCGTTCTTCGTTCAAGATGCCGACGAGAACCGCTACCACGACCCCTTCGGTGTCGAGAAGAAAGCTGGTCGGTAGCCCCACCACACCGTAGCGGCTCGAAATCTCCCCCTCTTCATCGATGAGTAGCGGGAACGAGACGGCGACCTTCTTGGCGAACCGGGTGACCGCTTGTGGCGGTTGCTGATAGTTGACCCCCAGGACCGCCAGTTTCAGATGATCGGCGATCATCTTATTGAGGTCGGGCATCTCCGCCTTGCAGGGGGCGCACCAGGTGGCCCAAAAATTGACGATGACCCCTTTCCCTTTCAACGACGAGAGGGTGACCTGCTTGCCGTCGCTGGTGACCGCCGTGAAGTCGGGCGCCGGCTGGCCGATCCACCGACTCCCTGCGGCATGGGCGGTCATCGGGACAAGGAGAAGGGTGATAGCGAAGAGCAGTGGGCGCATGGTCGTATTCCTTTATGCGAACGGGGGCTTAAGAGCGCCTTACGATTCTATCAGGCCACGCCTCTTTTCGCTGTCGGCTTTTATCGGGGAACCGACACCGAGAAGGCCCCCCGTACCTCCCCTTCGGCGTAGCCGATCGCCCTATCGTGCGGATAGGAGGTAGCGAGAGCTTCTTTGACGGCGGGCGCCAAGCTCTTGGCCGGACCGTGGCAATTGAGGCAGACCTTCCCGGTGACGATCGGTTTCATGTAGAGAAAGTAGGTTTGTCCGCCGCGGACATAGGTCGCTTGATAGGAAGGTTTCAGCCCATTGTTGGCGTTATCTTCTTCCATGCGGCCGAGGAGATGGGCCTCCAAACTGTTGGGGGTGTTGGCGCTGTTGCGGGTCTTGAGGCTGACCCGATGGATGAGGGCGCCATGTTTTTGCGAGACATCTTCGGCCACAGCTTGCCCGATTTCTTTGCAGACCGGTATGGCGGCGGTCGGACCTCCCGACTTCATGGCATTGACCAAGCTCCCTTTCAAGCTGGCGCCCAGTTCTTTAATCATGGCGTCGGCCTTTTGCACGGCCTGATCGGTGGGGGCGGCGTCGGCGTCGATGGCGAAAGAAAGCGAGAGGGTAAACAGGAGAGCGATTCGGAAAGACATCGGTTACCTCATGGTTTGTGCGCGTTGTTGCCCTCTTTGGATGCTTGAGGGGGAGCTTTGATTCGGATCTGTTCCCGAAAGCCGGGGGCCAGTTTCTCCAAAGCTTCGAATTCTTTCGACGCTTCGCCGTAGCGCATCATTTTCTCGTACGACTGACCCAACGAATACCGAACCGGCGGAAGGTCGGGAGCGATGGCTTTGGCTTTCTCCAGCAATGAGGCCGCTTCAAGGAACAGGTTCGAACGAAAGTAGGTCATGCCGAGCCGGTAGTAGGCGAGCGCCAGATGAGGGTCGTCGGCGTGAAACGTGCGGGCCTTGTCGAGGTGGGCGATCTTGTCGGCGGTCGTCCCGTCCACGCCGATGAGGGCCGCCTTGATCATCTCCGTGCGACAGGCGAAATAGCGGTCGAGTCGATCCTTCGTCTCTCTGTCGATGTTGAGGTTCGAAGAGAGGGGGGTTCGCTGATCGGCCAGCCACCTGAAGAGGGCTTTTGAGCGGAGGAATCCGGCGTCGGAATAGGGGGGAAGAAACGGTTTGAGCGGTCCCTTCCCGGTGACGGAAGCGAGCCCCCGTTCGTTGGCGAGATAAAACGTCAGGAGACTGGCGCCGTCCTCCCCCTCGATGAAATAGTGTTTCCCTTTCAGGTCGGCCAAGTGACGCCTGACGATGGGGAGGTCGAGCCGTTGCGGTGTTAGGGAGCCGATGAAAAGGAGATAGCCACGGGCGGGGATCAGGTTGTCGAACCAGAGGGTGACGTGGGGGAAGGCGGTTTTGAAACGGGTGAGCAGTCGAACGAATCCCTCCCGGTCGTACCCCCCCAACGGAGCGCAAAGGGCGACCCTGCCGCCGGGGGCCAGCTTCTTGGTCATACGCTTGAAAGGATCGACCGTGTCGCCGATGGCGTGGGGGTGGATCGAAATGAGATCGAAGGTCTCGTCACCTGCGTTGAGCCAATGGTCGAGAGTCGCGATGGTGGTGGTCACCCCTTGCAGGGACAACGCCGGGGCGTGGGCCAGCAATCCTTTGACGAGGGCTTTGTTCGGCTCGACGACGGTCACCCGTCCGGCGCCCATACGGACCGCCGCTCCCGCCGAGGCCCCGTTGGTAAGCCCGATCTGCGCTACCGCTACAGGGGCTTTCTCCAACAAGAGGTAGGGGGTTAAGGCGCGTCGGTCAGAACCGTCGCCGGTCCATGCCACCGGTTGGCCGTCGATGGCGACGGTGCGACGGGCCTCGTGCTGATTCTCGGTGATGGTGACGACGCCGAGAGGATCGGGGGCGCTATAAAGGATCTTTTCTGCGGCCCCCGCAGGGGTCGAGAAGGCCAAGAGAACGATGGTCAGAAAGAGCCGGTTCATAGGGGGGAGAGTCGGTCGATGCTTTCGACCTTCCCGGCGCCGGTGTTGCGGATAAGTGCGCCGCTACGATAGAACCCTTTGGGCAAGGTGGTGTTGGGGTATATCCAGCAACGGGCGCCGATGACCCCTCCCGGCGCGGTGACGGTGTTGCAACCGATTTCGGTGTAATCGCCGATGATCGCCCCCAGTTTGGCTCGACCGGTGTCGATCATTCCATCGGCGCCCCGAACCCGGACGTCGGCGATAGCGCCGGTGTCGATCTCTTCGGACGACCGGAACTGAAGGTTGGCGATTTTCGTTCCGGCGCCTAGGTTTACCTTCGCTCCGAGAATGGCGTCTCCCACGTAGGCGAAATGACCGGCGGCGGTACCGTCCATCATGACGGCGCTTTTTACTTCAGTCACGTGTCCTACCACCACCCGGTCGCCGATGAGGGCGTCGCCTCGGATGTAGGCGCCTTGGCGGATCTCGCAATCGTCGCCGATGAGAGGGTCGGCGCTTTCACGATGGCGCCCGCCTCCAGCATGGTCCCCTTGCCGATGACGATCCCCGAGATGCGGAACGGTTCGGAGAGAATAAGTGTGCGAGTCATGATCAGGGCTACTTCACAAAGCGACCCGTCGGGACGCCGAACGGTTTCGACGGTTCCATAGCCTTCGAGTTGATCGACCCCTTCGTCGTCGCCGACGGTTCGGTCGAGGAGATAGCTTTTGAGATCGTCGAGAAACCCCCACGGTTGTTCATGGGCGCGGATAGCGTCGAGATGGGCGAAAGGATTGTCAGGCAGGAAAAGGGTGTCGTGGTTCATCGTATCGTTATCGCCTATAAGTGTGAGCTCGCCCATCGGCCCCGATCGGTCAAGGTGGCGCCGGGGGAGGGGGCGGCGAGCAGTCCCTGCTTGACGCCGACCTCCATCAGCAGGTGATGGTAGGTATCGTGGTCGAGACCTTCGAGGGCGGCGGGGGCGCCGTCATCTGCGGCCAACATAAGAAGACGCCGTTCCGCCACAGCCATCGGTTTCGCGCCATCTTTCATCCCGCTCATCAGTTCGCGTATGATCGCTTCTCCCACCTGTTCCAGACGGGGTTGTAGCGACCGATTCCCCCGTAGGTTGAGCCCCGTTTTATCTTCGGTGCCGGAATTGCGGATAAAAAGCGAGCCGGCGTGGCGACCGTCGATCATCAGTTTCAGATAGAGCATATCGCTATCTTCGGGGCGGATCATCTCTTCGACCGTCGCTTCGGGGATACGGGTCGCGATTTCCCCCAAGGCCCGGTCGTGCAACGTTCGCCAGACGTCGCTGCCGCGCGCCCATCGATCTTTGGCGACGTAGTAGGCATAGAGGGTTTTTTTGTAACCGGCCTTAAAGGGGGTGGTGATCGACCGAAAGGTCGCTTCGGGAGTCGCTTCCTTTATCGCCACCGTCGCGGCAAAAGTGTTCAAGCAGCTCTTTAACCCGTTTCCGGCGAAGACGATACCCCAAGGGGAAAGAAGGGGGTGATGGTGTGGCCGGTCTCTTCGGCGCCGACGGTGAAACGACCGGCGGGAGCGGTGGTCATATCAAAGCCGGCGTCGTCCAAAAGCCGTTCGATCCGGTCGGCGGAGGGGAGGGAGGAGCGGGCTTCGGTTTCAATGGCGGTCAAGGTTCCGCTCGGCGAAGACCTCTTCCACCTGACAAAGCGAGCGCCGTGAGCAAGACCCACTCGGTCCCCCACGGCGGTGAGGGTCGTTTCGTAGCCGAGGGAGGCGGCCCCTTGTTGCGCGGCGAGATCGCTTTCGACAGTGTTTACGAAGAGCTGGCTCGTTTCCGTTTCGCGCAGGGCTTTGGCCTGCAACAACGACGATTCGTCGCCGGAGAGAACCCGCAGACAGTCGTCGAAAGGATCGTATTCGACCCGATAGAAGCGGTCGCCATCCCCGTCGAAAACGGCGGCGGCGACGGTTCGTCGACCGCATCGCGCCTCGTCGCGGAGGCGCCTTCCCTGATCGAACAACGTTTCGATGGCGCGGTAACCGGCGAATCGTTCTCCCGGTTCGATCTGGTCGCCGGTGATGAGAGGCATTCCTTCGATGTCGGCGACGCCGGAACGGATATTGATCGGTTGTGTGGTGTCGTCGTTGACCGGGATGACGGTTCCGCATCCTGCCTCGCGGAGCGCCTCTGCGGCGAAAGCCGACAAGGCGCCGTGGGCGGTATCGACGATGAGGGTCTGGTTCGCCAAGAGCGACCGGTCGCCGATCCGGGAGTTTTCGGGATCGAGATGAACTTCCTTAAACAAATGGGCGGCATCGCTTCGGGCGTCGATCAAGGGGCCCTGTTCAGGGAGAAGCGCCACGTTCGCCCACGGGGTGTCGAGTACCACCGTGGAAAGGGCGACGTCGTCTCCCGGAAGGAGTTTGAGGCCGATCCGGGTGAAGATCTTGACGCCGTTATAGTTGGACGGGTTGTGCGACGCGGTGACCATGAATCCTGCGGCGGCGTCGACTTTTCGTTGATAGAGGGGGACGAGCGGGGTGGGGGCGACCCCCAACGCATGGACGGTGGCGCCCGCTTTACGTAAACCGGCCACCGCCGCGCCGGTGTAGGCGCCCGACGGGTCGCGGGTGTCCCAGGCGATGACCACCGGGTCGCCAACGGCCATGACGGCGGCGTCGATGAGCTGGCGGATGCGGCAGTAGGTGTACAGTTCGAGAAACGATTCGGTGATGACGTCGTGTCGCAGGAAGGCTTCTTGCGGAGTCAACCCGATCAACGTCGCGTCGTCTTGAGAGCGGACGATCCGTCTGATGCCGTCGGTTCCTTGGAGACGCACCGTCATTGTCAAGCGACCGTAACCGACTTGGCCAACGCCCGGGGACGATCGACATTTCGTTTCAGCGTCGTCGCGGTGTAGTAAGAGAAGAGCTGCGCCGTAATCATCTCGAGGAAGGGGGCGATGAAAAGGGGGCAGGCGGGAAGAACGATGGCTTCGCTGAAGGGGAGCTCTTTTTTGCTCCGGTCGGCGAACGAGATGGCCAATACGTAGCCGTTGCGGGCTCGAATCTCTTCCGCCGAACTGAGGGTTAAGGTGTAAAGATCCCCTTCTTCTTTCGGCGGCACAAAGACGACCGAGTTCAACCGTTCGTCGATAAGGGCGATGGTCCCATGTTTCAAAAAGCCGCTCGGCATCCCTTCGGCGTGAAGGTAGGAGACCTCCTTCATCTTGAGGGCCGATTCCCGCGCGATGGGGTAGAAATGCCCCCGCCCAAGGAAGAGCCAATGGTTGATGTGGGCCTGAGCGCGGGCGATGGTGTGGATGTAACCCGATTTCTCGTTCAATATTTTTTCGATCAAGGCCGGGAGTTTGCGCATATCCCGGATGTGCTGGTCGTACTGTTTTTTGGAGAGGGTCTTGTTCAAGAACCCTGTCTCGATAGCGAGCCGGGCGAGGATGATCATCTGCGATATGGCCGCTTTGGTGCTGATGACCGAAATCTCCGGTCCCGACCCTTGCAGGATAAGGTGGTCGACGATCCGGGCCATGGAGGAACCCATGACGTTGACGATGGCGGCGGTGGCGCCCCCTTTCGATTTGGCGAAGCGCAACGCGGTGAGGGTGTCGTAGGTCTCGCCCGACTGCGAAGCGGCGAGGGTCATGGTGTCGGCGTCGACCGAGGCGAGGAACCGGAACTCGTCCGACGAGACGATGGAGGGGGTGACGCCGGCGTAACGGCTGAAATAATATTGCCCCAACTGGACGACGTAGAAGGTGGTGCCGACGCCGGTGAAGTAGAGCTTCTTTGATGCGACGATCCGCTCGGCCAGGGCGCGAATCGAAGCCGGGTCGATATCGAGCGCATGGTTGACCACCTGCGGTTGCTCGTAAATCTCTTTGAGCATGTAGTGAGGGAATCCCCCCTTTTGCGACATCTCCGGGTCCCACTGAATCTCTTGCACGCTCCTGCTGATGGCGGCGCCGTCGGAGAGCCGTTTGAGCGCATAGCTGTCGTGGGTCACCACGGCGTACTCGTTGTCGTCCATGATCAACGCCGTCTTGGTGTGGGCGATGAAGGCGTTAAAGTCCGACCCGATGTAGTGGGCGTCGGGCGAGATACCGATGATCAACGGGCTTTCGTTCCGGGCGCAGTAGATGCGGTCCGGTTCGTGGCGGGTGATCATCGCCACGGCATAGGTTCCCTGCAATTCTTTGAGAGCCGAAACGAAGGCGCTTTCGACCTGTTTCGTTTTCTTGTAACGCTCTTCAATCAGGTGGACGATCACCTCGGTGTCGGTTTCGGAAAGGAAGGTGTGTCCTTTCGCTTTGAGCTGATCGCGCAGGCGCCCGTAATTGGAGATGATCCCGTTATGGGTGATCGCGAAAGCGCCGTCGCACGACGAATGGGGATGGGCGTTGGCGGAGGTGACCCCGCCATGGGTGGCCCAACGGGTATGGGCGATGCCGACGGTTCCCCGCATTTCGGTGAACCGTTCCTTGTCGCGGACCTCGTCGACGGAGCCGATGTTCTTGCGGATCGCCGCCTTTTTTCCGGTCCCATTCAGCAGCGCCATGCCGCACGAGTCGTAGCCACGATATTCGAGGCTTTTGATCGCTCCGATCAGTTTGTCGGAGATATCGTTAAGGGAGACGATCCCTGCAATACCGCACATAAGTCGTGCTCTTTCGTTCCTATCCGGTCGCCGTTAGCGAACCGAGATGTTGTGATCGATTTTCCGCCCCGACTCGACGACGGCCCCGGCGGCGATGGTGTTGGATGCGCCGACGACGGCGTTGTCGCCGATGAAGGCGCCTAGTTTCGCTAACCCGCTGGCCACCTTTTTGCGATCGATCTTGACCGACACCCCCCCTTTGGCGTGGTCGGTATTGATGGTCATGCAACCGGGACCGAAATTGGCGTTCTCGCCGATGACCGAGTCGCCGATGAATGACTGGCTCCCGACCCGGACGTTTTTGAAGAGGACCGCGTTTTTTACTTCAGCCCCCCGTCCGATGGTCGAGCCGGGGCCGACGTAACTGTAGGGACGGATGATGGAGTGGTGACCGATGAAACTCCCTTCGCCGATGAAGAGAGGGCCTTGCAGCGTCACACCGGAACAGATCTCGACATTTTTTTCGATCCGAATCGGCCCTTGCATCTGCACTTCGCTCAACGAGACGCTTTCGTGAATGCGGGCCTCGCGCCACTGGTCCATGCAGATTTTATTGACCGTCAGAATATCCCACGGGTAGGCCAGATCGAGCCAGTCCCCCTCCCAGATGGCGGCGCGGACCGTTTCGCCTTTAATGAGAGCGCGAAGAGCGGCGACCATGTCGAGCTTGTTCTTGTCGAGATGATCGAAGAGCGTTGAGCTGACGACGAAGACCCCCGCCAGCACGTAGTTGTAAAGCCCCTCTTCCTTTTTCGGTTTCTCGATCAGCCGGGTGATGCGGGCGTCGTTGTCGAGATAGACGTTCCCATATTTTTCGCTGGCGTCGGTATGGCAGATGGCGGCGGTGGTTTCGTTGTGCAGGCTGAAGGTTTGCAGCGCATAGGAAAAGATGTTGTCGGCGGTGAAAGTGTCACCGTAGACCAGCAGAAAATGCTCGCCGGGGGCGAACCGATCGCGAGCGGCGAGGATGGCGGCGCCGATCCCCTGACCTTTGGTCTGCTCGACAAAATGAACCTTTACTCCCGAAGGATGATCCGTCGGGATGGCGTTGACCATTTGGCTACTTTCGTGGCCGATGACGATGTGGGCGAGGTTGACGCCCGCCTTTTTCAGCAGGCCAAGAGTGTGGTCCATGAGCGTCGCCCCATCGACCGGTATCAGGGGGTTGGGCCGTGTCGCCGAAAAGGGGGACATGTTGAGGCTCCGGCCACCGGCGAGGATCAGGGCTTTCATGGGGTGCTATCCTGTTGAACGTAAAAGAGTAATTATACTAAAGCGAGAAGCGGCTCACAAGCCGTTACCCGCGCGCCGCAACCAGACGATCCAACGCCGCCAGTTCGTCCGCCGTGTTGGCCCCTTTGGCGCTCAACGGATCGTCGGCCACCACTCCGGCCACCGTTTGGCCGCTCGTCACCGCCACCGCCACCAGATCGGTCAAGTAATATTCCTCCGGCGTTGTTGTTGGTCAGCCCGGTCAGAGCGGGGAAGAGAAACGACGACTCGAATACGTAGACTCCGGCGTTGATTTCGTCAATGGCGAGTTGAGCGGGTGTCGCCTCTTTCGCCTCGATGTTGGCGACGATGGCGCCCGACGCGTTTCGTACGATGCGCCCATAGCGACCGGCGTCGGGGAGACGGCAGGTAAGAAGGGTCATGGCCGCGTCGGCTTGTTCGTGGGCGTCGAGTAGCTTTGCGATCTGTTCCGCCGGGAGGAGGGGGACGTCGCCAGAGAGGACGATGACCCGTGAGATGTCGCCGACGGCCTCCTTGGCGCAAGCGACGGCGTGGCCGGTGCCGAGCTGTTGGTCTTGGAGGGCGAACTTCACGTCGGCGTTGGCGAACGCTTCTTCGACAACTTCTCTTTTATGACCAACGATGACCGCCACCGGGTCGGCTCCGACCTGTTTGGCGGTGTCGATGACGTAGGCCAGCATGGGGCGCCCCGCTACCTTCAGCATCACTTTGGGAAGGTCGGCTTTCATCCGGGTCCCTTTCCCGGCGGCCATGATGATGGCGCCGAAAGGAACCGGCATCAGGCGTTTTCCTGCGCGGCGGTGTAGGCTTCCCAGATCATCGGCCACCCCTTTTGTACGATGGCGGCCATGACGTCGGCGTAGGCGCGGATCTCTTTTTGCGCGTCGGTCGCTTGGCGAAGACGGAGGTAATGGAGGAGGTTTCTCATGTCGATCGACCAGATGATCTGGGTATAGGCCGAGACCGGCAAGACGACACGGGCCTGCTCTCGTGCGACGCCGAGTTCGATCAGCTTTTTATAAGTGGCGTACGACTGATGATTCACCCCGTCGATGAGAGCGCGAGCTTTATCGGCCACGTCGTCGGTCAAAGCGTCGCCCGACATCTGTTTGTTCGTCGAATGTTGGCTCCGCACATCGTCGTGGGCGGGGACGTAAAACATCTCGGGGCATTCGGTGTAGCGAAACGACCATTCGTTCAGCGAGGCGGTTCGGTGGCGGACATGTTGGCGCATGACGAAGATCGGCATACGGATACGGAAGGTAAGGGCCACCATCTCGAAAGGTGAGGTATGCTTGTCGACCCAGAGACGGCGGATCAGTTTCCGGTCGGCCTCTTCGTTCTTCCCCTCGTCTCCCTGATACGACGTCCGGGCGGCGCGGGCCACGGTCCGGTCGGCGCCGAGATAATCGACCAGCTCCACTTCGCCATGTTCATGGATCGCGTGAACGACACCGAGAAGTGATTCGGCGCCGTCGCTGACGGGACGATGGGTCGATTGATCGGTCACGGTGTCGTTCCTTTTTTGGGAATCAGGGTGAAATCGGCGAACCAAGCGGTGGCGACACCGCCGGTATTGTCGCTGTCGGTCATTATACCGATACCGGCGATGCGGGGGGGCTCTTCGTGGAATATCCGGCGAAAATCGGCGTCCGGCTCGACCGATTCGATAAACCAGCCGTCATGCTCCGGCGGGCCTTTCCGCAAAGCGACGATCCGCGACTCGGGGGCGTAGGGACTCTCGACAGGCTGGCCCACCGGCTGGCGGTGCGACCAGATGTAGGTGATCGTCGCGGCGGGGGGATATTCGCCATAGAGGAGTTTCACCGCTCCATATTTCGTTCGGGTCCAGACGTCCGCCTTGTCGGGATCGTAGGCGAAGAGAATGTAGACCCGCGCCGCCGCGTCGTCCCGTTCTTTGTGGGCGACGTTGGCCCCCGCGACGGGGGCGAGAACCTTCCATGCCCAGGAAAGGCGACCGTCGGCCGGGGCGTCGACCTCGGCATAGAGGGCCGATGCGCTACCGTCGGCGAAGGCTTTGACGGCGATCTTTCCGTCATGCTCGACGAGGCGATAGTCGGTGTGGCGCGGGATGCTGGGGAAGGTGATGGCTTTCCAACCGCGTGGATAATCGTCGACACGGTCGTCGAGCGAGAAGGGGGGGATGGCCGGTCCGCTGGCAGCAAGGAACAGGAGAACGAAGGCTAGCGCCAGCCGGGTCATTAGGCTCCCCCGGCGGCCATGGTGGAAGCGGCGGTCAGCCGGGCGACGGTCCGCTCTTTGCCGAGTGCGGCCATCACTTCAAAAAGACCGGGGCTGACGGTCCGCCCGGTGAGGGCCAAGCGGGTCGGCTGCGCCAAAACTTTCATCTTGATCCCCCGCTCCTCCAGAAGAGCGTTGAAGGTGGCGTCGAGCCCCCCTTCGGCGGCGAAATCGACCGGTTCAAGCCGTTTGGCCAGCTCCGCCAACAGGGGCGCCACATCGGGAGTAAAGAACTTGGCGACGGCCTTGTCGTCGAAGGTCAGTTCGTCGCTGAAGAAATAGCGGGCCGATTCCGCCAGCTCCACCAAGGTTCGTGTCCGTTGCGCCAACATAGGGATGAGGGGGGTGATCTCCTCTACCGTGGCGGTGATTCCAAGGGCGTTCATATGTTCCAACATTAGCGGCGCGATGAACGACGGCTCTGCGGCGCGGAGATATTCGGCGTTGAGCCACGCCATTTTGTCTTCGTCGAACCGAGCGGCGGAGCGGGAGACGGCGTCGAAGGAGAAAAGCTTTTTTATCTCCGCCACCGGGATCATCTCTCGGTCGCCGTGGGACCAGCCGAGCCGGGCCATGTAGTTGACGAAGGCTTCGGGGAGAATCCCTTTGTCTCGATATTCGAGAACCGAGAGGGCGCCGTGTCGTTTGGAGAGTCGCTTCCCGTCGCCGCCGAGGATCATCGAGACGTGGGCGAAAAGGGGGACGTCAAGACCGAGGGCGTGATAGATCGCCACTTGGCGGGGGGTGTTGGGGATATGGTCGTCCCCCCGAATGACGTGGGTGATCTTCATCTCGGCGTCGTCGACCACCACCACGAAGTTGTAGGTAGGAACCCCGTCGGTCCGGGCGATGATCATGTCGTCGAGCTCAGTGTAGTCGAAGGTGACCTCGCCCCGCAACATGTCGGTGAACGAGACCTTCCCTTCGAGCGGCGTGGCGAACCGGACGACAAACGGCTGAGAGCAATCGGCGGCGATATTTTTGTCGCGGCAGGTCAAGTCGTATTTCGGTTTGCGCCCCTCTTTTTGGGCCGCTTCCCGCTTGGCGTCGAGTTCCTCTTTGGTGCAGACGCAACGGTAAGCCTTGCCGTCGGCGAGGAGTTTATCGACGTAGCTTTTGTAGAGATCGAACCGGTCGGTCTGGCGATAGGGGCCCTCGTCGGGATCGAGTCCGAGCCATTTCATCGCGGCCAGAATCTGCTCGATCGATTCGTCGGTCGAGCGGTCCCGGTCGGTGTCTTCGATGCGGAGGATGAACTGACCCCCGTGCCGTCGAGCGTAGAGCCAGCTGAAGATGGCGGTACGGGCCCCACCGATATGGAGGTAGCCAGTCGGTGACGGAGCGAAGCGTGTGCGAACAGTCATAAAACTTCTCTATGAGTTAACCGGCCACAGAAAACGCGCCCTTCGGCGCCGAAGCGTGTGCGAACAGTCATGTTATGAAAGGTCCCGTTTGAGGGCCAGCTCTTTCAACTGCCGTTTATCGACTTCACCGGGAGCGTCGGTCAAGAGGCAGGTGGCCTTCTGCGTTTTCGGGAAGGCGATGACATCTCGGATCGAATCGCACTCGGTCAGGATGGCGGTCAGCCGGTCGAGCCCGAAAGCGATGCCACCGTGAGGAGGGGCTCCGAACTTGAGGGCGTCGAGAAGGAAACCGAATTTCTCTTTCGCCTCGTCCTCGCCGATACCCAGCGCCGCAAACATCTTTTCTTGAATATCTTCTCGATGGATACGGATCGAGCCGCCGCCGATCTCGACCCCGTTCAAAGCCAGGTCGTATGCGCGCGCCCGGACGGCGCCGGGATCGGTACCCATCAGCTCCATGTCTTCGTCCTTCGGCGAGGTGAAGGGGTGATGCATGGCGTTGAACCGTTTCGCTTCCGGGTCCCACTCGAGCAAGGGGAAATCGGTGACCCAGACGAAACGATAGTCACCCGGTTTCACGAAACCGAGTTTCTTGCCGAGGGCCACCCGCAATGCGCCGAGGACGTCGAACCCGACCTGCTCCTTGTCGGCGACGAAGATCATCAAGTCACCCGGTTGGGCATTCAGCTGATTGCGGATGGCGGCCAGCGTTTCCGGTTTAAAGAACTTCACGATGGGGGAGACGAACTCCCCTTCGTCGTTGATTCGAATCCAGGCAAGCCCTTTGGCGCCCAAGCGGATGGCGTCGGCGGTCAGATCATCGACATCTTTTCGGGAAAAGGCGGCGCCGCCGGTCACCGGCATGCCACGAACGGCGCCACCGTTGACGAGAGCGTCTTTCATCACTTTAAAGTCGCACTGGGCGGCGAACGCTGAGACGTCGGCCAACTCCATGCCGAAGCGGAGGTCGGGTTTGTCGGAGCCGAACCGTTCCATGGCGTCTTTATGGGCGAGAGTCGCGAAGGGGGTTTCGATATCGACGCCGACGGTCGCGGCGAAGATGGTTTTGATCAACCCTTCGCAGACGGCGCGGACATCTTCTTCATCGACGAACGACATCTCCATATCGATCTGGGTGAACTCCGGCTGGCGGTCGGCGCGGAGGTCTTCGTCCCGGAAGCATTTGGTGATCTGGTAATAACGGTCGGCGCCAGCCACCATCAGGAGCTGCTTGAAGAGCTGGGGCGATTGGGGGAGGGCGTAAAAGCTGCCGGGGTTGACCCGTGAGGGGACCAGATAATCGCGCGCCCCTTCGGGGGTCGATTTCGTCAGCATCGGGGTTTCGATGTCGAGGAAGCCGAGATCGTTGAGGTAGGTCCGGGTCGCGGCGGCCGCTTTGTGGCGGACGATGAGATTGTCGAGTAGCGGCCCCCGTCGCATTTCAAGATAGCGGTACTTTAATTTCATGGCGTCAGACGGCGGTTCGTCGACTTCGAGAACGAACGGTGGGGTCTGGGCGGTGGCCAGAATCCGGGCGGTCTTGGCGTAAATTTCGACGGCGCCGGTGGCCAGCTTTTCGTTGACGGTCCCTTCGGGGCGATGGGTCACTTCGCCGTTAATCTGAAGGACAAACTCCGAGCGGATCGAGTGGGCCAGTTCGTGGGCCGCTTCGTCGATCTGGGGGTTCAGGGCGACTTGGGTCATGCCATAGCGGTCGCGCAGGTCGATGAAGACCAGTCCGCCGTGGTCGCGGCGACGATGAACCCACCCGACGAGGGTGACGGTTTGTCCCACATGATCGGCGGTCAGCTGGCCGCAGGTATGGGTCCGGTAGGCGGTGGTAACGGTCGGGTCGGTGGTCATGGGCATCCTTCACCAGGCTGTTGAAAAACTGTCTGCGTGGACTCCGGGGTGTCGAAACGAGGTCCAAAAACACCCTGTTCTTTTCGCAGGGAAAAGGCGAATTATAGCACGGCTCTGGTGGTTCAGGCGGCGCCAAGGGGGAGCCGGACGACGAAGCGGGCGCCGGTCACTCCCCCCGGTTCGTGGGAGAGGGTTCCGCCGTGGCTTTCGACGATTTTGTAGGACATGGCCAACCCCAAGCCGGTGCCTCCCACTTTGGTGGTGAAGAAGGGGTCGAATATCCGTACGCGATTTTCAGGGTCGATGCCGGGTCCACTGTCTTCGATGGCGATTTCGGCGTCGCCGTTGTCGAGCCTTCTGGTGGATACGCTCAAGCTTCCTTGCCGATCCATCGCTTCTATTCCGTTGCGATAAAGATTCCACAAAACCTGACGTATCTGCTCCTCGTCGGCGGTGACGATAAGGTCGGAGGTCAGATCTTCGACGAAGGTTACGCCCTCCATCGCTTCTCCCTGTGACCGAAGGAGCAGGAGGGTGTCGGCGGCCAGCTTTGATAGATCGGTGGATGTCCGGTGGAGCGGTACCGGGCGCGCGTAGTCGAGAAACTGGGTGACGATCCGGTTGAGCCGTTCGATCTCGCGATGAATGATCTTCATTAACCGTTTCCCCTGATCGCCGAGGTGGGGGGCGACGTCACCGCCGATCATCTGGATCGAGCCGGAGAGGGAAGCCAGCGGGTTGCGGATTTCGTGCGCCACACCGGCCGCGACCCGACCGATGGCGGCCAGTCGTTGGGCCGAGGCCATTTGTTGTTCCATTTCTTTGATCATGGTCACGTCTTGTATGATGGCGATGATCCCCTGCGGTTCTCCTGCGATGTCGAAGACCGAAACGTTCATGTTGAGATCGGTCTCTTTCCCTTTCGGGTGAGGGTAGCGCCAGGAGTATTGATCGCCGCTGATCTGCTCGGTTTCGGCGCGACGACAAAAGGCGGTCAGCGACGAGAGATGCAACGATTCTCCAACAGATTTCTCTTTCAAGACATCGCCGGTGAGGCCGAGAATCCTCTCCGCCGCAGGGTTGTGTGACAGAAGACGCCCGTCGAAATCGAAGGCCAAAAAACCGGAGGCCATAGTACGCAGAACGTTTTCGTTGAACGCTTGCAACATGGTGAAGTCTTGGCTGGTGCGGGTCAGCTTTTCGTCGGAGGCGCGTAAAAGATCGGCCAAGTAGCTTGCCAGATAGGCGACGATGAAATTGAGCGCGGTGTTGATCAACCCTTTCATCTGGACGTAGCCGATGTTTTCCGGCTCGTAGATGGGGGCGAAAGCGGGGTAGGGGAGAATGATTTCGAACGACTCCATCCCAAGCAGGAGTATGTAGCCGAGACTGGAGAGGAATGCCATGATGAAAATGGCCTTCTTCGACAAGAGGATGGCGGCGGAGATGATGACGAGAAGATAGAGGAAAGAGAAGGGGCTGTTCAGTCCGCCGGTGAAATGAATGACGGAGCTGACCAAGAAGATGTCGAGCAGAAGCTGAATGAAGACGAACTCGCGGTAACGCCGGGTGAAAGGGAGGGCGACGGCGTAGATGATGGAGATGGCGTAGGCGATGGCGACCGGGATGAGGCCATAGATCGGTTGGCTATTGTTAGCGTAGAAGACCTGATAGTAGACCACGACCCCCATGAAGAAAGAGACCACCGCCAACCGTCCGGCCAAAAGGGTGCGGACCCGTCGGGTCAAGGGGGTGTTACGGGAAGCGTCCGGTTGTGTCATGCTCGCTTAAGGGAAAGGGCCGACGTCGCTTCTGCAACGTCGGCCCGAATGAACGTCTGGTGAATGATCAACCCATGGCCTCGCCGAGTTTGAAGATCGGCATGTACATGGCGACGACGACGAAACCGACGACGACGCCGAGGAAGACCATCAGTAATGGCTCCAGCATCGAGGTGAGACCGGCCACGGCGGTATCGACCTCTTCGTCATAAAAGTCGGCGATCTTGTTCATCATGGCGTCCAGCGAGCCGGTCTGTTCGCCGACTTCGATCATCTGAACGACCATGGGAGGAAAGACCCCCTGTTCTCGCAACGGATCGGCCAATCCTTTACCCTGCTTGATATCGTCGATGACGTCGAGCACGGCAAGTTCGATGACCTTTTGACCGGCGGTGCGGGCGGTGATGTTCAGCCCTTCGATGATCGGGACGCCCGATGAGATGAGGGTCCCCATGGTTCGGGTGAACTTGGCCACGGCCACTTTTTGAATAAGCGCCCCGAACACGGGCGCCCGTATGAAGAGCTTGTCGAAGAAGATTTGTCCCTTCTCGGTTTTGCGTATGTAGACGAAAGCGGCGAAGAGAGCCCCCGGCATCAGGAAGACGATATACCATTTTTCGATAACGAAGTTGGAGAGCATCAGAACGATTTGCGTCGGTAAGGGGAGCTCTTTGCCGAAGTCGGCGAACATCTTGCCGAACATCGGAATAACGAAGACTAAGAGGAAGATGACGACGGTAATGGCGACGGTGACGATGATCGCCGGGTAGATCAGCGCCGATTTCACCTTGGCCTTCAAGGCCATCGCCTTTTCCATATAGGCGGCCAGTCGCAACAGGATCTTGTCGAGAATACCTCCCACCTCACCGGCTTCGATCATGTTGGTGTAGAGCTCGTCCCAAATGCTCGGATATCGCCGTAACGCATCGGCGAAGGTTTCGCCGGTTTCGACCTTTTGTCGGACGTCGTTGATCGATTTGCCGAACGACTTGTTCTCCGCCGAGTTGCCGAGAATGGAGAGGCATTGTACGAGGGGGAGACCGGCGCCGATCATGGTGGCGAACTGGCGGGTGAAGATGACGACATCTTTTTGCGTCGGCCCCGATTCGAAAAGGGTGATATCTTTTCCGGCCTGCTTGATCGACTTGAACTTGATGTGCTGACGATTGAGAATCGTCTTGGCCTGCTCGAGAGTCTCGGCCTCGATCTCGCCGGTCTGCGAGCCCATCTTGGTGTCGAAGGTATATTTGAAGAGAGGCATAGGTTTAGTTCCTCGTTGTCGTTCGCCGTGATGGAAGGGCCTTTACCAGGCTTCCAGCTCCTTGCCGGTTTCGACCATCATTTTTTTGAAGACAGCATAAAACGCGTCGTTATCCTTCATCGCTTTGCGCAAGATAAGCTCGAAGTTGGAAAAATCGTTAACATTCATGACCATATTGACGCTGTTCAAAAAGGCGGTCATATTATCGAGCGTTTTGAAGTTCTTTCCGAGCAGCACCACGAACATTTTTCGGCGGGTATCCATGTTCATTTGGGCGATGTGATGGACCAGTTTGTTTCGCTTCAGGTCGGTCCCGCCGAACCGTTCGTTGATCATGACGACGCTGTAGAAGTTAAACTTTAATTTGTTGAGCGCTTCGTCGTGCGACTTGACGGTGGTGACCGCATGGCCGAGTTTGCGCAAGACCGGGGTGAGCCGGTCGACGTCTTCTTCGTCGGCCACCAGCGCCCGTAAGGAGCCCTCTTCAAGGATGTCCATCTCCGACTCGACCGCGTCGAGCATTTTCGCTAGGTCGGCCGGGTTCGTCGGAGCGCCCCCCGGAATCTGGATGTTGTGCGTTTCGTCCAGAGGCGAACCGTGGGGGGTGGTCTCCGGGATGCCGGGGATATGGACGCCGTCGCTTTCTTCCCGACGGGTGACGGTGATCTTTTCTTTACACGCCGGACAGGGGAAGGTGACCGCCTTGCCGACGGGGAGTTTCTCGTCGGGGACGTTGATGACCTTTTCGCACGAATCGCAGGTGACTTTCATCGGCTCTTTTCCTTAGCGACGCTTCTTTTTTCGGAAGCCGCCGGTTTCCTCGTCGTATCCCTCGTCCAGTTCCAGATCGTCGATATCGGTGGTCTTCTCCCCCCGTTTGGCCTTGATCTGGTCGATGCCCCGCTGGACAACCGGTTTTCTCGACGCATAGGCCACCGCCGTCTCTTCGGTGATCAGGTCTTGTTCGTAGAGTTCTTGTATCGAATGGTCGAAAGTGCGCCAACCGAAGGGGATCGCGTCGGTGATGATTTCGTAGAAGGTCTTTCCTTCCGATTCGCCGTTGAGAATCGAATCTTTGACCCGCAGGTTGGTCCCCATGATTTCGAACGCCGCCACGCGTCCCCCACCCTTACGGGGGAGGAGCCGTTGCGAAACGATCCAGCGCAACGCTTCGGAAAGGCGGATGCGGATCAGCTTCTCTTCTTCTTGGTCGAACATACCGACGACGCGGTTGATGGTCTGTCCGGCGTCGACGGTGTGCAAGGTCGACATGACCAAGTGGCCGGTTTCGGAAGCGGTGATGCCGATCTCGACGGTCTCGCGGTCGCGGCTCTCGCCGACGAGGATGACCTTGGGGGCCTGTCGCAAAGCGGCTCGAAGACCGTTGGCGAAGCTGTCGAAATCTTTCCCCATCTCCCGCTGGTTGAAGGTCGATTTCTTGTGGGGGTGCATATACTCGACCGGGTCTTCCAGCGTGACCACGTGGACCGATTTGTTCTGGTTGATGACGTCGAGCATGGCGGCCAGCGAGGTGGTTTTACCCGACCCGGTGGCGCCGGTCACCAAGACGAGGCCGTTTTTCTCTTCCGATATTTTGCGGAAGATCTCGGGGAGTTTGAGACCCTCCATGGAGGGGATTTCGGTCTCCAGTTTTCGCAAGACCAGCGAGTAGGTGTTCCGTTGCGAGAAGACATTGACGCGGAATCGAGCTCGGTCGCGGACGAAGTAGGAGGTATCGGCCGACCCGTGCTCTATCAGGTTTCTTACCAAGCGCGCGTCTTTACCCACCATGTTAAGAGCGAGGATTTCGTTTTGGAACGGGGTCAGTTTTTCGAGGGGGGGATTGAGAGGGACATCGACCAGAACGCCCGAAGACTCGACCTGCGGCGGTTTGCCGACCGTCAGGTTGAGGTCGGAAACGCTCTCCCGCGCATCGAGCATCTGTTCGAGAATGTAATCGAGTTCAGCCTGTCTCATTGCGTTCCTCTATGCGGCCCGGTGTCCGATGGTGATCCGTTTTCGATTCTATCGCCGCCGCCCCCACTCTGCGGAGGACATTTGGCCGTCTTCCCCTAACTTCTAAACGACGGGATTATTATATCTTATCCGTCTAGCGGGGCAAGGGGGCAGCCACTTTCATAAAAAGTTTCGAAAGCCTCAGCTCTTGGTCGTGATAGTTCGAGCCGATCGCCTCGCCGTAATGAATCTGCGGGGCGTCGGTCATCGCTTCGTACTTCATTTTGAAAAGAATCTGACCATCTTCGATGATGAACGGCACGTCGTGAGGCCGGACCTCCAAGACCGCTTTGGTCCCCCGCACTTCGCCGTGGGCGCCGTGGCCGAATCCGGGATCGAAGAACCCGGCGTAGTGGGTCCGCAACTCACCGGTGCCGGCGTCGAACTCGACCATTTCGGAGGCGTATTCAAGCGGGATGCGAATCCGTTCTTTGGAGGCGAAAATGTAGAATTCCTCCGGTTCGAGGATCAATCGGCCTCCACGTGGTGGGTGGATCGCTTCCCAATAATCTTCCGCCCGGTAGGCGCCGACCCGGTCGAGATCGAGGGCTTTGCTGTTCTTTTTCGTCTTGTAGCCGATGATCGTGTCGTCGTCTCCCCCAAGGTTGATCCCCATTAAAAGTCCGTCGGCCCCGAGATGCCGGTCGGGGGCGCCGATGAAATGACCGTCGCCGTTACAGAGGAGCTCCTTTTGGTTATAGAGATCCTGCAACTCCTGCCCCTGGGAGAACTCGAGCCGTGACATAATCTCCAGCTCCCGGATCGACGCGGTGGAGCCGCTTGCGGTCATGTCGTAGAATCGAAGCTGGTTGAGCCGTTGACCGGTTCGTACTTTGACCGTGAACGACCGGGGAACCACCTCCATGAAAAGTTCCCCCTGATAACCGGGAGCGATCTCCTCGAACCGGGCGCAATGGTCGGTGATGACCCGGGTGAAAATGTCGAGCCGACCGGTAGAGCTTTTCGGGTTCGCCTTGGCCCGGATGTGGGGGGGGAGCGAAAGCCGTTCGTTGAGCGGAATAAGGTAGACCGCCCCCCGTTCGAGGATGGCGCCTTGGGTCAGGTCGATCTCGTACATCGAAAGCTCGGCTACCCCTTGGGCGACGGTGTCCGACTGGGGGAGAAAACTGGCTTGGAGTCGAAAGGCTTTCGGGCCGAGGGATAGGTCGATAGAGGCCGGTTGCACCTGCGACGCCAAATCAACCCCGGCTCGATCGGCGGTGATGGCGCCGCCAGCGATTAGCTGGTGAATCCGTTGGGAAGGGAAGACCCCCATGGAGCGAATGACGGGGGGAGGAGTGGTCATAGGGTCTCAGTTTCGCGGGGCGGATGATGTTTGACTCGGTTCGCCCGATACTATATCATCGTCCATTCTATTTTGAAACCTGTGAAGTAACGGTAATCAGGCGGTTTTCTCATGAAAATGACCGGCGCCCGGATCTTCGTCGAATCGCTCAAGAAATTGGGGGTCGACCAGATCTTCGGCTATCCGGGAGGGGTCGTCCTTCCCATCTATGACGAATTGTTCAAAGCGCCCGAGTTGCGTCACTACCTTGTTCGCCACGAACAAGGTGGCGTCCACGCGGCCGACGGATTCGCCCGTGCTACGGGGCGGGTGGGGGTGGCTCTGGTCACCTCCGGTCCCGGGGCGACCAACGCCGTCACCGGCATCGCCACCGCCTATATGGACTCGATCCCGATGGTGGTCTTCACCGGTCAGGTGCCGACCGCTCTTATCGGCAACGACGCTTTCCAGGAGGCCGACATCATCGGCATTACCCGCCCCTGCGTGAAGCACAGCTATCTGGTGCGGGACGTGAGAGAACTGGCGAAAACCGTCGCTGAGGCCTTCTATATAGCCTCGACCGGTAAGCCGGGACCGGTGGTGGTCGACCTGCCGAAAGACGTGGTTACCGAGGAGGCCGAGTTTGTTTGGCCCGAAGCGGTCAGCTTGCGTTCGTATAATCCGACCACTACCGCCAACATTCGACAGATCGAACGGCTGGCCGACGCTTTGGAAAAAGCCGACCGTCCCGTCATCTATGTCGGCGGCGGGATGATCGCCGCCAACGGTTCCGCCGAGCTGAAAAAGCTGGCCGAGCTGACCAAAGCGCCGGTGACCGAAACCCTCATGGGGCTCGGATCGTTGCCGACCGACCATCCGCTGAATCTCGGGATGCTTGGGATGCACGGCACCTATCGGGCCAACATGGCCATGTCGCACGCCGATTTGGTGATCGCCCTCGGCGCACGGTTCGATGATCGGGTGACCGGCAAACTCGACGAGTTTGCGGTCCACGCTACCATCGCCCATGTCGATGTCGATCCGACCGCCATCTCAAAAAACGTGAAGTGCCATATCCCGGTGGTGGGCGACCTGAAGGACGCCATGGTGAAGCTGAACGCCACGCTGAAAAAGCGGAAGATCGACTGGAAAAAAAACCGGGCCGACTGGACCAAGCAGATCGCCGATTGGCACGCCGCCAACGCCTTGGCCTATGTAAAGAAGAAGAACGTCATCAAGCCGCAGTTCGTGCTGGAGACAATTAACGAGATCACTAAAGGGGACGCCATCTACTGCACCGAAGTGGGGCAGAATCAGATGTGGGCCGCCCAGTTTCTTAAGTTAAACGGCCCTCGGACCTTCCTGACCTCCGGCGGACTCGGCACCATGGGGTACGGTTTTCCGGCGGCCATCGGGGCGCAGGCCGCCTTTCCCGGCAAGACGGTCATCGACATCGCCGGTGACGCGTCGATACAAATGAATATCCAGGAACTCGGCACCGCCGCCCAATACCGTTTGCCGGTGGTCATCGTGATTCTGAACAACGGCTTTCTCGGCATGGTCCGCCAGTGGCAGCAACTTTTTTACGACAAGCGGTACGCCTACTCCTGCACCGAGTTCCAGCCCGACTTTGTGAAACTGGCCGAAGCCTACGGTTGTTTCGGCGTACGGGTGACGAAACCGGAAGAGGTGAAAAAGGCTCTGCAAGCGGCGATCAAAGACCCTCGTCCCGCCATCGTCGATTGTGTGATCGACCGGGAGGAGAATGTCTACCCCATGGTGCCTGCGGGAGCGCCGCTCACCAAAATGTTGTTGGCTTAGGGGGGGCGGTATGAGTCATTCAAGACATCGTCACACTATCTCGGTCCTCGTCGAAAACAAATTCGGCGTGCTGGCCCGAATCGCCGGACTATTCTCGGGGCGGGGCTTCAACATCGAGTCGCTCTCGGTGGCGCCGACGTTGGACGCTTCGACGTCGCGGATGACCATCATCACCCGTGGGGACGATCAGATCGTCGAACAGATCACCAAACAGCTCAACAAGCTGATCGACGTCATTAAGGTTATCGACTTCACCGGCGACGACCACGACCATGTGGAACGGGAGATCGTGTTGGTGAAGATCAACGCCGAACCTTCCAACCGGGCCGAAATCCTCCGCATGGTGGAGATCTTCCGGGGGAAAGTGGTCGACGTCTCGCCGAAGACCTATATGATTGAAGTGACCGGCGCCGAAGGGAAAACTGAACGCCTTCATCGAGATGATCCGCCCGTTGGGGATTCTCGAAATCGCCCGGTCAGGCAAAGTGGCCATGTCGAGAGGGAAAAAGCAACTCGGCTAGCCTTAATTACGTATCATCAGGAACCGTTACAACCGTTCCCATTCATTACCGTTCGCACAGGAGACCTACGAAGAGTCATGGCCACGATTTATTACGACAAAGACGCTGACCTCAAACATCTCGACGGCAAGACCGTCGCCGTTATCGGTTTCGGAAGCCAGGGGCACGCCCACTCGCTCAACATGAAAGACTCGGGCGTCAACGTGGTCATCGGACTGCGGGAAGGCTCCAAGTTCAAGGCCCACGCCGAGAAGGAAGGCCTTGAAGTCCTTTCGGTGGCCGACGCCGCCAAAGCCGCCGACGTCATCATGTTCCTCGCCCCCGACACCAGCCAAGCGGCCATCTTCAACGAAGAGGTTCTGCCGAATCTCTCCGCCGGGAACGCCATCGCTTTCGCGCATGGTTTCAACATTCACTACAACCAGATCGTGCCGCCCGCCGATATCGACGTCTTCATGATCGCCCCCAAAGGCCCGGGGCATCTGGTCCGTCGCCAGTTCCAGCAGGGTGGGGGTGTCCCCGGCCTCATCGCCGTCCATCAAGACGGTTCCGGTAACGCCAAAAACGTCGCTATGGCCTACGCCAAAGCGGTCGGCTGCACCCGTGGCGGTCTGATCGAGACCACCTTCCAAGAAGAGACCGAGACCGATCTCTTCGGCGAACAGGCCGTTCTTTGCGGCGGCGTCTCCGAGCTTATCCGCGCCGGTTTCGACACCTTGGTGGAAGCCGGGTATCAGCCCGAAGTCGCCTACTTCGAGTGCTTGCACGAAATGAAGTTGATTGTCGACCTGATCTTCGAGGGCGGTATCGCCAACATGCGCTACTCCATCTCCGATACCGCCAAATACGGCGACATCACCCGGGGCCGCCGGGTGATCACCGACGAGACCCGCGACGCCATGGCCGAGATCTTGGGCGAAATCCAAAACGGCGAGTTCGCCCGCGAGTGGATCCTGGAAACGCAGGCCAATCGACCGGTTTACAACGCTGTCCTGCGCCAGGACGCCGAACATGAGATCGAAGAGGTCGGCGCTAAACTCCGGTCGATGATGCCGTGGATTGGCAAAAAGATCGAGGACTAATGAATAAGCTATCTGCGTTGCCGCTGCGGTGTCGAAGCCGGGCTCTGGGCGCTCACGTACTCCCGTGTACGCTCCGCTCCCTCGCCCTTCGTGTTCTTGCGGCGCCTGCCTCGATACCGCTTATTCCTCGCCTGCAAAGCGTTGTGAGGGGGAGGGCGTAACATGCGATTCCCCTTCGCCCCCGATACATTGCTCTTCGCCCCGGCGTTGATACTCGCCACCCTCCTGTTCCTCGCCTTCGACTGGAACGGGGGGGCGGTGATCCTCATCGGGCTGACGGCGTTCGTCCTCTATTTCTTCCGCGACCCGGAACGGATTCCGCCGCCGGGAGACGATCTGGTGGTCTCTCCCGCCGACGGGAAAGTGGTCTTCATCGACGAGAACTACCTTTCCGAAGATCATCCCGACGGGGCCGTATGTGTTTCGATTTTCCTCTCGATCTTCAACGTCCATGTGCAACGTTGTCCCTTGCCAGGCACGGTCATTCGACGGAGCTACAACAAAGGAAAGTTCCTCGCCGCATGGGACCACAAAGCCAGTACCGACAACGAGCAGGCGCTCACCGTCTTCTCGACCCCCATCGGGGTGGTCGGGGTGAAACAGATCGCCGGGCTTGTCGCGCGGCGGATCGTTCCGTGGTTGAAGGTGGGGGACGCAGTGGCCAAAGGTGACCATCTTGGGCTTATCCGATTCGGCAGTCGGGTCGATCTGATTCTTCCCGCCGGAACCGAGGTTCTGGTGATGATCGGCGACGTCGTAGCGACCGGCGAAACGGTGATGGCTCGCCCTTCGGCCAAAACGGAGCAGGGATGAACGACCAACCGAACGACGTTGTCGATGAGGGGGAGAACGAATCTTCCCCCATCGACGACGATGTTTTGCAGACAGAGCACAACGCCCATCGTCCCGGCGTCGTGCGGCGTAAAGGGATCTATATCGTTCCCAGCCTCATCACCTCCGCCGCTTTCGGCGCCGGTTTCTACGCGATCATCGCCTCCATCAACGGGCAGTTCTACTACGCCGCATGGGCCATCATCCTCGCCATGTTTTTCGACGGTATGGACGGGAGAGTCGCCCGCCTGACCGGGGCCACATCGCATTTCGGCGTCGAGCTGGACTCCCTCTCCGACCTGATGAGTTTTGGCGCGGCGCCCGCCATTCTGATGTACAACTGGGTCTTGCAACCCTTCGGCAAGATCGGTTGGATGGCGGCGTTTCTCTTTACCCTCTGCGGCGCCTTGCGACTGGCCCGTTTTAACACGCAGGCGGGGGAAGTGCGCAAAGGGCGCTTTATGGGGCTGCCGATTCCGGCCGCCGCCGGGCTGTTGGCGACCATCGTGTTGCTAACCCGTGGCGCCTTAGAAGTCGATCGGGCGCCGGCCATCGTCATCGTGGCCTTAGTTTACACCCTCGCTTTTCTGATGGTCAGCGCCGTTCCCTATCGGAGTTTCAAGAACCTTTCATTATCCCGAAAAAAGCCGTTTCAGCTACTGTTGGCGGTGATTATGGTGGCGTTTCTCATCGCCCAGTTCCCCCACATCTTCCTCTTTCTGCTGGCGGTCACCTACGCCTCCCACGGACCGATCGAATGGTTCTTCGAGACCCGTCGGCTCTCTTTGGTCGAACAGGCCCGTTCGTTGGTTGGGTTATCCAAAGTGACCGACGACTAATCGTCGCTCTTCCACGTATCAAAGGCGGCAAGCGCGCTGGCGGTCGCCTCTTCCGTTCTATCTTTGTCGCGGGTCACGTCGGTCGGCGGTGGTGCGCTGCAACGTACTTCTAACGAGCGCATTCGACATGGTGGTGGACGATAAGGGAGGATGCGCCCAACTGCGTCGCCCGCGCGGCGCTTGGGGGAGTTCGTCGATATAGAACGGACGATTCCGTGTGCGCGGAGCTGACGATTAACCTGCTGGTACGAAGGGGAGGGGGGGGCCTTCCGAGAGACGGCGGCGTAACCGTTCGGCTCGTTCCCGATACTCTTTTTCGTCCATGCCGTAGCGCCGCATAGCGGGTGGGTATCGGATCATTTTATCCCAAAAGCCAGATGATCACCCCATACCGTCCCCCTTTGCCGATGGTCACCAAAAGCGAAAAGAGGGGGAGCGGCGCACGGAACATCCCGGCTACGAAGGTCAGCGGATCGCCGATGATCGGCGCCCAAGCCAGCAGCAACGTCCAGATCCCCCACCGCTCGTAATGGACCGACGCCCGGTCGATCTGCTCACGGCTGAAGGGGAACCAGCGTCGCCCCACGAAGCTGAGGAGAAACGCTCCCAGCCACCAGTTGAGCATCGCCCCTCCCACGTTCCCCGCCGTCGCCGTCGCCCAGAGAAGCAAGCTGTTAAACGACCCCTCCACCAGCATGGCGGCAAGAAGCGCCTCCGACGAGAGAGGGAGGATGGTCGCCGCGCCGAATGAAGCGAGAAACAGGGTCAGGTAGCCGAACGGTTCGATGGTCATGGGGTGTTTATTCTAACGGAAAACAGGAGGAAGCGGACCTTTACCCTGCTGACAGGGAGCCGTAACTGGAGTAGTATGCCTCTTTCCGGGAACCATCTATTCAGGGGCGTGAACGATGATCGACGAGCAGGTTGTTTCGCAGATCGCCGAAGAGCTACGGGCCGGCCGGGACGGCGCCTCAATAATCGAAGCCTATCACACCGCCGACATCGCCAGCGCCCTCGAGCGGCTCGAGTCGGAAGAAGCCCTCATCGACGCCTTCAACGCCCTCCCGGAAGAAGACGCCGCCGATATCCTCGCCTATCTCGACGAACATTACCGATCACTGATTCTGGAACGGTCGTCCGCCGGCAAAATAGGGCGGATCATCAAACAGCTCGACTCCGACGACGCCGCCGATATCCTCGCCGCCGTCGACGACGACGTGGCCGAGAGAGTGTTGCGGGCCGTCTCCGACGACGCCCCCGAAGTGGTCGCCCTGATGCAGTACGACGAAGAATCGGCCGGTGGTCTCATGCAGACCGAGCTGATGTCGGCGCCGGGGCATTTCACCGTGCGACAGACCGTCGATGCCATGGCCGGGAAGGAAGACGAGATCGGCGACGTCCACAATATTTTCGTCACCGACCCGCAGCAGCGGCTCATCGGCGTCGTCCCGTTGCGGAAGCTGATCCTCGCCCCCCAAACTCGGCAGATCCGCGAACTGGTCGGTGACGGGCCGTTAGTCTACGCCACCACCGAGATGGATCAAGAGAAAGTCGCCCAGCTTTTTAAACGATACGACCTGATCTCGTTGCCGGTCGTCGATGAAGCGGGGAAGCTGACGGGACGCATTCTGATCGACGACGTCGTCGATGTGCTCGAAGAAGAAGCGTCAGAAGACATCATGAAACTGGTCGGCGCCAACGAAGACGCCCTCGACGCCGGTCGGTCGGCCTTTCAGATGGCCCGTTATCGGTTGCCGTGGCTCAGCAGTTCGTTGGTGGCAGGTTTCTTCACCGGGGTCGTCATCTTGCAGTTCGAGACCGCGCTCAAAGAGCTGATCGCTCTGACCGCCTTTATACCGATCATCATGGGAGTGTCGGGAAACGTATCGAGCCAATCGTCCACGCTGGTCATTCGAGGTCTTGCCACCGGCAAGTTCAACACCGAAGCCCTCACCTCTTATTTCGTGCGGGAGGTGAAAGTCGGTGTCGCGTTAGGGGTCGCTTGCGGCGTCGCTTCGGCCCTCTTCGCGCTCGTTTGGCAAGGATCGCCGATGCTGGGAGTGGCGGTCGGCTTTTCCCTCTTCCTCGCCATCATGTGCGCCGCCATTCTTGGTACGTTGATTCCCCTTTTCTTTCGGTGGATCAACATCGACCCGGCCATCGCCGGGGGGCCGATGGTGTTGGCTCTCAACGACCTGACCGGCGTCCTGATCTTTTTCGGCATCGCCAACTGGATGATCGGGTTTTCCCATTAACTTGATCATAGCGCCGCCGGTAAGAACCGTTCAGACCTCTTATCTTTTCAACACCCTGTTAGGCCCGCGCATTCATTTGATGAGCGAGGTCGTTTGAACGAGAAGAGGTTCGGTCGCTTGGGGGCATCGAGACGTGAGCGGATCGGAGCGTTCAGGGATAGTTTCCCTCCGTTCGGCGCGGGCCACTGTGGGCTATTTGACGAGGCGAAGGTTCCCCCGCCCTTTTTTCCCTTTGTCAGAAGGGTTCTTTTCTGATGGGGCGTCCGTCGTGGCTTCGTCAGGCGCGTCGCTATTCCTGAACTGGATCACCGCGTCCTGCGAGCTGAGCTGTTGAATCGCCTCCCACGGGAAGCGGCAGGTGTAGAGATTACCGGAGAAACGCATGGGGCTGGTGATCCCCCAATCGTCGAAAGTAAGATGGGGGGTCGGGACGGCGCCGAATATAAAACTTACCACTTCCCCCGTTTGGAGCTGGGGCGGGGTATCGACCCCGTCGCATGCGGTGTCGATAGAGACGAGAACGTCGCTGTTCTCGAGAAACCAGGAAAAGACGGGACGCTTGTTTACCATGCCGCCATTCTAACGCATCAGGCAGACGTCGCGCCTGGAAAATGGGCGCAAAAAACGGACCCTCCGTTCAGAGAGCCCGTTCTTCGATTATGAATTCTATCAGGAGGCTTTGGTCTTGCAGGTCGAGATGCCGAGCATCGCGTATGGGGGGCACCATCCCAAAGCGCCGGTGGCGAGCGGGACGACGCCGATCCAGCCCCACGGGGTCATCGGACCGACAAACACCAGCGAAATGAGGCCGAGGCCGAGGAGAACCCGGACCATCCGTTCGATGGGATGTACATTCGTTTTCATCTATAATCTCTCCTGAATAAGGTGTATCCTTTCGCTTCCTCCTGTGCGACAGGAAAGCTTGCTTGTTAGATTCATCATGCCGGGGGAACGATTCCTGCTTATTTGTGATTTTATCCCTTGACGTGGGTAGGCCTCATAAGGATAATAGCTAATTCTTATGGCTGAGATTACAGGCTCGTAGCTCAGGGGGAGAGCGCTGCCTTGACACGGCAGAGGTCGGCGGTTCGAAACCGCCCGGGCCTACCATCCCCTGATAGTGGGATGACATGAACCGGAGGGGGGAGACCCACTCCATTTGAATGGTGAGAGAGTTTGGGAGGACGGGAAAGCTCGAAGGGTTTACGCGTAAACGGTCAAATCCGTGCGCGACAGGTTATGGTTGTTGGAGCCGACGGGGCGCAACTGGGAGTTCTCTCCTTGGACGATGCCCTCAATCACGCATCCGACGCCGAGCTCGATCTGGTGGAGGTGGCGCCGAACGCCGATCCGCCGGTCTGCAAGATAATGGACTTCGGTAAGTTCAAATACAAGCAGAGCAAAAAAGCCCACGACGCCAAGAAACGACAGAAGATCGTAAAGATCAAAGAAGTCAAAGTCACCCCCAATACCGAGAAGCACGATTACGACTTCAAGCTGAATCATGCGAAACGATTCCTCAGCGAGGGATCGAAAGTAAAAATGACGGTCTTTTTCCGGGGACGGGAGATCACCCATCAGGAGCTTGGCTTGCGACTGTTGGTGAAGTTCACCGGCGACCTGACCGACGATGGCATCATCGAGGTCGAGCCGAAACAAGAGGGACGGACCCTCTCGATGATTGTCGCCCCTAAACCGGTCGACGAAACGAAAAAAGCCGGTGAAGCCGAACAGGCCGCCGAGCAAGCGTAACTACTAAGGAACGGAGAGCATCGTGCCGAAGCACAAATCGGTCAGAGGCGCCAGCAAGCGGTTCAAAAAAACCGGCACCGGCAAGGTAAAACGGAAGAAAGCCTTCCTGCGCCACATTTTGACCAAAAAAACCACCAAGAATAAACGCGGCCTTCGCAAGTCGGGGCTCATCGCCGAATCCGACATGGGCGAAGTTCGCGCGTTGCTGCCCTACTTGTAAGGGCCGCTGATACACCACCAGGAGTGATCGTACAATGCCGAGAGTAACGAACGGACCCGCCACCCGGGCTCGCCGCAAAAAAATCCTGAAGATGGCCAAAGGCTACGTCGGCTCCCGCAGTCGTCAGTACAAAAAGGCCAAAGAAACCGTCACCCGCGCGCTGAAATACGCCTTCCGCGACCGCCGCGCCAGGAAACGAGATTTCCGCGGCCTCTGGATTCAGCGAATCAACGCCGCCGTCCGGGCCGAAGGGATGACCTACTCCCGCTTCATCGACGGTCTGACCAAAGCCGGCGTCGAAGTCGACCGGAAGATGCTCGCCGAGCTGACCCTCAACGAACCGGCCGCATTTAGCAAGCTGGTCGAACTGGCCAAGGAACACGCCGGCTCCGCCGTAGCCTGACCGTACGCACCATCGACGTGACAGGGTCGCGGCCACCGGGCCGTGACCCTTTTTAATTGACGCACCACCTCGTGAAACGACCATGAGCGACCACCATCCCGTTGATCCAGAGCTGATCGCCCTCGGCGACGAAGCCCTCGCCGCCATCGCCGACGCCACCGATAGCGAAACCTTGGAGCGACTTCGCGTCGGCTACCTCGGTAAAAAAGGGAGCGTCACCGGACGCCTTAAAGAACTGGGGAAACTTCCCGCCGAAGAGCGTCCCGCCGCAGGAGCCGCCATCAACGAAGTGAAAGTCGCCCTCGAAGCCGCGCTGAACGTTCGCGTTGAGAGCCTGAAGCAAGCCGAACTGACCGCCCGACTGACCGGCGAGAGCTTCGACATCACCCCGCCGGGAAGAGCCGTCGCCGCGGGCGCTCCTCATCCGGTGGCCGAAGTGATGGAAGAGCTGATCGACATTTTCACCTCCATCGGCTTCGCCGTCGAAGAGGGCCCCGAAGTCGAGACCGACCGTTATAACTTCCAGATGCTCAACTTCCCCGACGATCATCCGGCCCGCGACATGCAAGACACCTTCTACGTGCAAGAAGGGCGACGCCTCTTGCGGACCCACACCTCGCCGGTGCAGATCCACGCCATGCTGAAACGCCCCCCCCCCTTGGCCGTCATCGCTCCTGGGCGGGTTTACCGGTGCGATTCAGACGTCACCCACTCGCCGGTCTTCCATCAGGTCGAAGGGTTCCTCGTCGACAAAAACGTCACCATGGGGCACCTGAAAGCGACGCTCGAACTTTTCGTCCATCGGCTTTACGGCAGGCGGACGAAGATCCGGCTCCGCCCCTCGTTTTTCCCCTTCACCGAGCCGTCGGCCGAGATGGACATTTCCTGCCCCTTCTGCGCCGCCAAAGGATGCCGCGTCTGTAAACAGACCGGTTGGATCGAAATTCTCGGCGCCGGGATGATCGACCCGAACGTTCTGACCGCCTGCGACATCGACCCGGAAGTATGGGGCGGTTTCGCCTTCGGACTCGGGGTCGAGCGGATCGCCATGCTCCGCTACGGCATCGACGACATTCGGCTCATCTACGAAAACGACCCCCGGTTCCTTTCGCAATTCGCCTGAACCTTCACGCAACGGATCGCACAGTATCATGCTCGTCTCCTATAACTGGCTCGCCGAACTGGTCGAACTCGACGGGGCTTCCCCCGAAGAAGTCGCCGCTCTTCTTACCGACCTCGGCCTCGAAGCCGCCATCGCCGACGATAGGCGGGGGTGGTTTAACAAGGTCGTCGTCGGGCGGGTGGCGACCTGCGTAAAGCACCCCAACGCCGACAAGTTATCGATAACCACGGTCGATGTCGGAGGTTCCGCGGCGCTGAACATCGTCTGTGGCGCCGCCAACGTGCGGGAAGGGATCGACGTCCCGGTGGCCCTTATCGGGGCGACGCTCCCCGGCGACTTCAAAATCGAGAAACGAAAAGTCCGGGGCGAACTCTCCGAAGGGATGATCTGCTCCGAAGAAGAGTTGCGGCTCGCCGAAAGCGCCGATGGGATCATGATCCTCGACGGCGCCCCGGCCCCCGGAACTCCGTTCGGTGAAGCCTACGAAGTCTGCGACACTGTCATTGAAGTCGATCTGACCCCCAACCGGGGCGACTGCGCCTCGATGATCGGCATCGCCCGTGAAGTCGCCGCCAAGCTGGCGGTCGATTTAAGACTCCCCGCCACCCCTATCGCCGAAGAGGTCACCCGCACCAGCGATCTGGTCACCGTCGATCTGCAAGCCTTCGATCTCTGCCCCCGTTACGCCGCCCGGTTGATCCGCGGCGCCACGGGAAAGCCGAGTCCCTTCTGGATGCGTCGCCGCCTTCAGGCCGCAGGGATCCGGGCCATAAACGCCGTCGTCGACGTCACCAACTACGTGTTGATGGAGACCGGTCATCCGCTCCACGCCTTCGATGCGAGCCAGATTAAAGATTGCGGCATCGTTGTCCGCCGCGCCGCCGAAGGGGAAGCGTTCGCCACCCTCGACGGAAAGAGCCATAAGCTCTCCTCCGACCAGCTCGTGATCGCCGACGCCGACCGTGGCGTCGCTCTGGCCGGGATTATGGGGGGGGAGAACTCCGAAGTCACCGACACCACCACCGACATTCTGCTGGAAGCGGCCTTCTTCTTCCCCGGCGGTATACGAAAAACCGCTCGGGCGCTCGGCGTGTCGAGCGAGTCGTCGTATCGCTTCGAGCGGGGAACCGACGTCGAAGGACTCATCTACGCCCAAGACCGAGCCACGTCGCTGATCCAACAACTGGCCGGAGGGAAAGTCGCCGCAGGAAGGGTAGACGCCTATACCGACATGGTGACTCATCGGAAAGCGACTCTCCGGTTCGCCCGTCTCGACGCCATCGCCGGACTCGAAATCGACCGTGACGAAGCCATCGACATTCTCAACCGGTTAGGGCTCGAAACCCTCGACGATCATGGGACCAGCGCCGATTTCGCCGTGCCGACCCATCGGTGGGATCTGGAGCGAGAAATCGATCTGATCGAAGAGGTGATTCGCCACGTCGGCTATGGCCAGATCGACTCGATCATCCCGTCGATCCCGGCGGCGGACAGTCCGGCGCCGAAAGCGCTGACCTTACGGAGCAAGGCACGCCAAGCGTTGCGGACCTTGGGACTGACCGAGGGGATGAGCCTTTCGTTCATGACCCCCACCGACGCCGACCGGCTCTCGCTCCCCGAGGAGGACCCCTATCGGAAGATGGTCGCCGTCGACAATCCGTTGACCGCCGACCATACTCATCTGCGGACCACCGGGCTGCATAACGTCATCGCCGTCGTCGCCAAAGCCGACGACATGGCTCTCTTCGACATCGGCCCGGTCTTCGAGGCCGATGGTATCGACGCCCCCATCGAACGGCGGACCGTCACCATCGCTATAACGCAGGGAATGGCGCCAGCTCTCTATTCGGGACGGTCGGGTAAACGGGATTTCTTCACCCTCAAAGGAGTGGTCGAAACAACCCTCACCACCCTCGGTTACGCCGGGATGGTCGGTTACGCTCCGTCAGAATCGGCGTGGCTTCATCCCCGCAAACAGTCGGCGTTGACCGTCGGCGACCAGCTCATCGGAACCTTTGGCGAACTCCACCCAACGGTTCAAGAGGCGTTCGAGTCGTCGCAGACCTTACTCGTCGCCGAACTCGATCTGACCGCTCTGGCCGCCGTCGTTCGTCCGACGCCGCAACATCGCTCGGGGGCCCGGTTCCCGATCTCCAAGCGTGACCTCGCCGTGGTGGTGGAGGAAGCGATCACCGTCGGCGCCGTCGAGACGACCATTCGCCAAGCGGCGGGTGAGGGGGTGCAGTCGGTCGATCTGTTCGACATCTTCCGCTCCGATAAAATCGGGAAGGGGAAAAAGAGCCTCGCCTATTCACTTGCCTTCGCCAGCCGTGAACGGACCATGACCGACGACGAAGTCGACGGGCTGATGGAGACGATTCTGGCGCGTTTAGCCAGCGAGTGTGGCGCTACCCTGCGGTAGGGCTTCGCTTAAAGCTCTTCTTGAAGCTTCAGTTTGTCCTTGCGGCCCCCTTTCTTCCGGTGCTAATATCTACCCGCACTGTTTCAAATAGATAAGAGTTGTCGTCGATAATCGACTTCAACCGACGGCAGGTGGCGAACTCCATGGATTTTTCGGGTCTCGATGCGATTGGCCAGAAACTGGTCATGCTCCTACAGCACGTACGGGAGTTGAAGGAAGAGAACCGCCTCTTAAAAAGAAAAATCTACGGCCTTGAACTTTCGCTTAATCAGGCCAAAGCCTCGGCGCAGGTCGGCGTGTTCGATCCCGGCAAAAACGAGAAGCAGAGTCAACTTATCGAAGAGCGGGATCGGCTGATGATGGAGCGAGAGCTGATCCGCAAAAAAGTGCAGGGGATGTTGGAAAAGGTAGATACCTATCTCGTCGAGAACGGGGAGGGTGGTGATGAGTGATAGCCACACGGTAAAGATTTCGGTCTACGGCAAAGAGTACACCATCAAGACCTCCGAAGACCCCGCCATCACATTGGAGTACGCCGAATTCATCGACGCCAAGATGAAAGAGATTGGCCAGAAGACCGGCTCGTTCGATCCGAACCGGATCGCTACCTTGGCTCTTTTGCAAATCACTCACGAGCTTTTCGCCCTCCGCAGAAAGCTCGATACCGACCGGGAAACGCTTACCTTGAAAGCGGCGGAACTCGAAGAAAAGATCGATCAAGCTCTCGGGAAGAGTGGCGTGTCGGGGCGAATCGACGAGCAATAACAGGCTCTTTTTCAACTTTTGATTATTTTTGCTTTTTTTTCGTTTTATTTCCGCGCCGTTTCGTTATAATAAGCCCCAGATCAACCCACCACCGAAGGATCTCTGATGGCCGGCAAAGACAACAACGAAAAAAAACGGGCGCTCGACGCTGCCTTCTCGCAGATCGAAAAACAATTCGGCAAAGGCTCCATCATGCGCTTGGGTGACGACGCCAATAGTCGCCAGCCGATCGAAGTCATCCCCACCGGATCGCTCTCCGTCGACTCGGCCCTTGGCATCGGCGGCTTTCCCCGTGGCCGTGTGGTAGAGGTCTACGGCCCCGAATCGTCGGGCAAAACGACGTTGACCATTCACGTTATCGCCGAAGCCCAGCGGCGCGGCGGACTGGCCGCTTTTATCGACGCCGAGCACGCCTTCGACCCGACCTACGCCGCCAATCTTGGGGTCGATATCGACAACCTGATCATCTCCCAACCCGACTCGGGCGAACAGGCCTTGGAGATCGCCGAAACGTTGGTCCGCTCCGGCGCCATCGACGTCATCGTCGTCGATTCGGTCGCCGCGCTGGTACCGAAATCGGAACTGGAAGGGGACATGGGCGACCCGCAGATGGGAATGCAAGCCCGGCTTATGAGCCAAGCCCTTCGCAAGCTGACCGCGATCTTGTCGAAGTCGAAAACCAGCATGGTCTTCATCAACCAGATCCGCCAGAAGATCGGCGTCATGTTCGGTAACCCGGAGACCACCACCGGCGGGAACGCGCTTAAATTCTATTCGTCGGTGCGGATCGACATCCGCCGCATCGGGGCGATTAAAGATTCGGGCGACAACGTCGGTAACCGGGTCCGGGTGAAGGTGGTAAAGAACAAGCTGGCCCCCCCGTTCCGCGAGGCCGAAGTCGATATGGTCTTCGGCGAAGGGATCTCCCGCGAAGGGGATCTGGTCGATCTCGGTGTCGCCCATAACCTGATTCAAAAAGCCGGGGCATGGTTTTCCTACGGCGAAGAGCGGATCGGGCAGGGGAAAGAGAACGCCAAAAAGTTCATGCGCGAAAATCCGGAGACCGCGTACAAGATCGAGTGCGCCTTGCGCGAAACTTTGGGTTTGCCCCAAGTGGCCTACATTCCTTCCGCTGTCGTGGCGGAGCCGGAAGAGGTTGAAGAGGTGGCGGAGTAACCGTTCGGCATGGGGCGGCGGTCACGCGATGGCGATGAGGAAGAGAAACCTCGCGCCCGATCCGTCTCCGATACCGCCTACGCCATCTTGGCCCGACGCGACCATACGGTCGAAGAGCTTCGACGGAAGCTGAAGCTCAGAGAATTCGACGCTGAGAAGATCGAAACGTTGCTCGCCGATTTTATCGCTCGTGGCTACCTTAACGACGAACGGTACGGCAGGAGCTGGGCGCTGGCCCGAGTTCGTCGTTCCCGCGTCGGGCCGGGGCGATTGCGTTTCGATCTTATGCGAAAAGGGTTCGGCGACGAACTGATAGAACGGCTCGTCACCGAAAGTTATCAAGGGGATGAAGAACGACCGGCTCTTACCGAAGAAGAAGTGGCCCTTGAGGCCGCCCGTCGAAAAGTCCGCACCCTCTCTTCCCGACTCGACCGTGAAGCGATGAAACGAAAAGTCTACGATCATCTGGCCCGCAGAGGGTTCGACGCCGAAGTGGCCCGACGGATCGCTCTCGACCGGTTTGAGGAGACCTTCGACCGATGATCGATCCCCTCACGCTGACGTGGACCATCGCTTTTATCGTCGGCGCCTGTGTCGGCAGTTTTCTGAACGTCGTCATCCATCGACTTCCGATGGGGCGATCCCTCGTGTTTCCCAACTCACACTGCCCCCGATGCGGTAGCGCCATTCGCCCCTACGACAATGTCCCCCTCTTTGGTTGGGTATGGCTCTTTGGCCTCTGCCGCGACTGTGGTGTCGTCATCCCGGCTCGCTATCCCTTGGTCGAGTTGGGAACGGCTCTGGCGACGACCGCCGTGATCGCCCGCTACGGCGTGACGATAGAGGGTGGGGTCTATCTCGTTTTAAGCTGGGGGCTGATCGCCCTTACGTTTATCGATCTCGACTATCAGATTATCCCCGACGAATTGTCGTTGGGAGGATTGGCGTTGGCCCTTCTCGTGGCCCCGTTCCTCCCCCACGGTCTCGACGGAGCGCTCATCGGCGCCGTCGTCGGGGGGGGCGTCTTTTTTCTGATAGCCGCCCTTTACCCCGGTGGCATGGGGGGAGGGGACATCAAGCTGATGGCCGCCATTGGCGCCTTTCTCGGTTGGGGAGGGGCGTTTCTCACCATCATGGCCGCGTCAATAAGCGGCGCTCTCGTCGGCGGCATCGCCATGAGCGTCGCCGGGAAAGGGAGAAAAAGCAAAATACCTTTCGGCCCGTTTCTCGCGGCGGGCGCTTTCCTTTCGATTATGGCGGGGCAGGAGATTATCGGCTGGTATTTTGATAGCTTCCTTGTCTGACGTCGGTTCCGTTTAGACGGGCATCTCTTGCCCGCACCTTCACAGAGAATGGCCTCGTCGAAAAAGCGCACCGTTGGGGGATCGCTAACACCATAATAATAGGTGTTTTTCGAACAAATCATGTTGATTTCTGATTGGTTGCAAGGTGAAACTCATTGATAGGGGATTATGTATCTTTTTTACGCCACAATGTTGGCGGAAAGGTTGAGCGTCTCAGGGAAATGTAATACAATGAGGCAAAATATCTTGTGGCGAAAAAGGGATCTGTGGGAGATGGGAATAGCGTAGTATCTGCGTTATTTATTGCCATTCCTTCCAATGGGTCGAATGAGTCTCCATAATTATTGAAGATGAGAAGGGTCCCTTAACGATGTTCGCCTATCCCGATTCCGCTCCGCGGTTTTTGCATCCGCCGATTCCGCATCCGGAAACAGGGGTCACGCGGGAATTCCTTCTGCGTCTTTTGACCTTTGTTCTCTTTGGCGGCGTGGCGATGTTTCTGCTCGTTCGAGTGGAGCGCCACATAAGCATTGATCACAAGATTCTTGTGGCCATGCTTTCCATATCTCTTCTCTATCTGATGGGGCACACTCGGCTATTCAAAAAGTTCCCGTTCAGAATCTTATTCGTTGTGGTCGCCTCTTTCATTACCTTCCGTTACTTCCTCTGGCGAACCTTCGAGACGCTGGTTTTTACCGGGCCGCTCGACATGGCTGGCATGTCGATACTCTATCTGGCGGAAGTCCACGCCATGATCATCCACCTTCTCTCCATGCTTATCAATGTGTGGCCCCTTAACCGGCAAGCGGAGGGAGGAGACCCCATCGCCGAACCGGTTGTCAGCCACGAGAACGAGTTGCGCGAGGACGACGTTCTGCCGACGGTCGATATTTTTATCCCCACCTATACCGAGCCGATCAATGTGGTGGAGATCACCGCTCGAGCCGCGGCCAGCCTTGACTATCCCAAGGATCGGTTCCGAGTATTTATTTTGGACGACGGCTCCACCGTCGACCGGCGAAACAATGAAACCCTTTCCGAAGAAGCATGGGAACGGCACTACGAATTACGCCGATTGGCGAAAAAAATCGGTGTTCATTACATTACGCGGGAGCGCAACCGTCACGCCAAAGCGGGGAACTTGAACCACGCTCTTAGCAAAACCCATGGCGATCTCGTGCTGGTTCTCGACTGCGATCATGTGCCGACGAGGGATATCCTCACCAATACCGTGGGGGTGTTTCTCCAAGATGAGAGTGTTTCGTTGGTGCAGACGCCCCACTTTTTCATCAACCCGACCCCGGTGGAGAAGGCTTTGGCGGGGATTTCGAACGTGTCGGTGGAGAACGACATGTTCTTCAAGAATATCCACGCAGGGTTGGATTCATGGAACGCCAGTTACTTCTGTGGCTCTGCGGCGCTGATGCGCCGATCAGTGTTGGAAAGGATCGGTGGTATCGCCACCTACACCATCACCGAAGACGCCGAGACGTCGCTTATCATGCATGGTCTCGGGTACCGCTCCGTTTATATTAACCGACCGATGGTCTGTGGGCTTTCGCCGGAGACCTTCACCGATTACGTGACCCAGCGAGTTCGATGGGCCCAAGGGATGATTCAGTTACTCATGCTGAAAAGTTCCCTGACCCTGCACGGGCTCACGATTCCGCAGCGGCTTTGCTATTTTAATTCGAGTTTCTTTTGGTTCTTTGGCCTATCGAGGTTCATTTTCTTTATTTCACCTGGGCTCTTTTTGATATTCGGGCTCAAGATATACCACGCGTCGCTGGAACAGATATTGGCCTACGCGATTCCGCATGTCCTCTCCACTTTTGTGGTGATGGACTTTTTCTGACTAAAGATACCCGCAAGCCATTCTTTTCAGAAATATATGAAAGCGTTCAGGCGCTGTTCCGGATGCCGGCTATTATCTCGGTGATCCTCGAAATCCTTGCTAATCCGAGAATTCAAGATCACCCGAAAGGGGGAGACGCTTGAGTCGGATTATCTCAACCCGATGGCTTCGTCGTTCCAGATTGTTATCATGTTTAACCTGATCGCCATACCGTTGGCGATACAACTATGGTTTGACGCTCCCACCTTCCGCGCCGTGATCGTGGCGGTTCTGATTTGGTGTATCTATAACATCTTCATGGCGCTCATCTCGCTCGGCGCATTCTGGGAAAAACGGCAAGTCCGTCGATACCATCGTATCGATGTTCGAGAAACGGGGGAGGTTTACATCCCTCGGCTAAAGGAGTGGTTCCCAGCCGTTGTGCGGGATCTCTCCCTCACCGGGTTCGGACTTGAAATAAAGGGAACTCCACCCATCATCTCTAACGAAGAGGTCTTGCTCAAAGTCTCCCATGACGGCAAAGAAGAATATCAATTTAACGTGCGGGTTCGTCGCGTGATTCAGAAGAGAGCGAAAGTTGCGTTCGGCGCAGAACAGCCGTTGAACGACGAGACCTAAGAAGACGCCATCCGTTATATATACGGTTCCAGTCTGCGATGGGATGGCATATGGGACAAGACGGATGAACAGCATGACACCCCGCGGGTCATGCTTCACTTCTTGAAAAGTGGTGTCTTGGCCTTCTTCGAATCGAGCTCGATGATGTTAAGAGCGCTCATCGGCTCAGCCAGTCGTGGGGTCGTGTGGGCGTTCCGTCGATGGCGGCTCGCTACCAATCCCACCTGATGTCGGACGAGGTAATGTTTTTCCTTTAGAGTCGATGGCCACTCTACCGCTTGAGAGAGTCTACTCACAGCGTTGGGCGATCCTATCGAAAGAAATTCGCCTTCTTCGCCAAGAGATAGAGGGTGTAGGAATAGTAGCTACCCTGATCGTCGGCGATGAGGGTGTCGGCCTTTTTCCATAGCGCTCGGCTCAATTCCTTCTCACCGGCGCTATCGGCCGCAAGGGCGTAGGTCGCATACATACCTGCAGAGGCCTCTAAGAGAGCCACGGCGTTTTCGTCAACGTCGACCCAGCGCGGAAGATAGCCGACGGCTTTAAAGTAAGCCATCAGTTTGTCGAACCCGGGTGACTTTTTCCCCGGTTCGTCTATGGCCAGATACAGGGGAATCCGAACGGCCGCGTAGCCATACATCTCGTTATCGTAGCTTTCGACTCCGTTGTCGGTGAGCAGAATCCAGTCGGAGGGAAGATCCCACGAACCGAAGGAAAGTTGATCGATGAGCCAAAGGCCGTCGGTATGGACGGTGTTCCAGAAAAGCAGGATCGTCTTCGACGGCGAATCGGCGAAAAGCGGGGAATACGAGATACGACGGGTTGACGACATAGCCCCTGCTTTCAGAGAAACCGTTAAAACTCGGTCCGAGGGTCAGTTTTCCCTTCCACGAGAGAGCGAGGTATTTTCTGATGGCGCGAACGATCTTCTGTCCTTCGGTCCGGTACTCGGCGTCGCCCCAGCGGCGGTGCGCTTCTAAGAGAGCCCAAGCCACAAGTACGTCGCCGTCGGTGGCGTTGTTATGGTCGATGACCCCCCATTGGCCGTTGGGGCGTTGGCCGAAATGCCACGCCAGCAAGTCGTCTTTTCTTACGGCGAGGTTATAGCGGGTCCAGTTGAATAGTTGATCGAAGACCTGCCTGTCGTCATAGGCGACCGCCAGTAGCATGGCGTACCCTTGTCCTTCGGAGTGGCTGGTCTTCTCCTGATAGTAGTCTTTTATTCGAAAGTCGTCAGTTAAGAAGGCTTTCTTGTACCGAGACCAAATGTCGGCGGCTTCACAGGGGACGCCGCCGACAAGAGAAGTGACGCCCCTACGAGAAAGGCGACGGCGGTCGCGCGATTAATCGTCCTCATCGTCTCTCTTGGGTGGACTTTTGAATAAGAGTTTCTTCAGCAGTTGCCATATGCCCCTGATGCTGAGCACGTCATCGATCCCCGCAAAGGAGAGCCGTCGTCTGCGGGACGATCGGACGAAAGCGAAAATCGCCATCGAGATCAGTGCGGCCATCAAACCGATGGCGGCATAGTAGAGCCAAGGGTAGGTATAGAGGTAGAACTCAAGCATCGAGATCTCCCCCTTTTTTCCGGTGAAAAAGGAGCGGCCCGCCCTCATAGACGACACCTCGTGGCCCGGCGAGGAGAGGTCAATGAGGACCAAGTCTCCTTCCAAGGCCGTTTGCACCCCTCCTTCACTCAAAGAGCTTGCCAAGGCCGCCACCCCTTCCGGCGATTGAGCGGTCATCAGCATGATCGATTTGCCCTGCTTAAAGGGGGACTGGAATTGCATAATGGCGCCGACGCCAAGGCCAAGGCCCGAGAGCTGGGTGCTCATGGCGAAGGTATTGTTGGAGCCGAAGCTGTTCACCATGGGGTAGGGGACGACGCTCTTTTTGGTCATCTTCAGTGGTGTGTTTTCCACAACGAACAGTGGCAACGTTTTGGCGGAACCGATGACCAGAAGATCGCCGTTCCATGTGGCCGGTTCATCAAGGGCGTATGTCAGGGCAAAGAGCGGGTAACCGTTTTTTTGCGTTAAGAGGCCCACCACATTCAACGAGGAAGAAATGATCTCCGAACTATTTTCCGTGAGATAGATGAGCGACTCATAACCATCCGGCCATCGGGTGTAGGGAAAGCCGTTGACCATAAAGAGGGAGAGGTCGGGAAGCATGACGTTATGCGACATCTTGGGGAAGAAGAGTGTCGAGTTTTCGAACACGGTGGCGAACATCGCTTCGGCCTGCACCAGATCGCACATTTTCACCGCCGGCGTCAGGATCGGTTGTAACCGCAAGATATTGTTCCCCGGTTTGAACAAGTAGGTCGGGATATCGACCTCATAACCGCTAATGTTGGCGCCGTCGGGGTCGGAGAGGTTGATGGCGCGGACGTAGGTTCCGTTGAGTTGAATATTGAGGACCGAATCGTTTCTCAACCCCGGACCGTAAGCGAAGTTGAGCCCCACTTTGGCGTATTCGTTGGGGCGAATGAAAAAGTCGGGGGGTAAACGGAAAACGACGTCACGAGGGTTTCCTTGCAATCCTTTAAACGTGTGAGTTCTGAAATCGAGTTCTTTGAACTTGTGAAGCACCCCCGCGTCGAGCATCTGTTTGCCGGAGTAGAGGGTGATGTCGGGCAGTTCGAATTCCAGCACCGTCATTTCGCCGGTGCCCGGATAGGGGAAGGTCATGCTGGCCAAGGTCTCCGAAGCGATGAGCATGTGATGTTCGTTGAGACCGGTGACGATCAAAAGGGCATGGTATGGATCAGCCTTATCTTCTTCGCCGGTCGGGAGGGGAACGAGCTTCAGGAACGGGCCGGTAACCTCCCCCAAATCGATTCCAACGGCGGCCAGCAACGGCGCGATTTGAGCGTATTCGCCGATGAGGACGTTGTCCATACCTTGCTTGAATGGATTAAGCGCTTCGGGGAGCGACGGCTTTTTCTCCTGCTCCACCGCCTCTTTAACGAGAGCGATTAAAGAGGCGGTGATTTTTTCTAAACTGTTCAGCGCGCGGATGGCTTCGTCCTCGGCCGCAGCGGCAAGGTCGGTGAGGGAAGTCCAATCAAACGCGACCGATCGATAGATGAACTTGTGGGCCAGTCCCGAAGCGGTCACGCTCCCGGCCGTAATCGATTTGAGACTACTATCGGGGGCGATGATGTTGACCACCGGGTTCGGGAGTTTAGCGTCGAATATGAATGACGAAAGCCGGGAGAGGTTAAGAGGAACCGGCAATTCGACATACTCAAGCTCTATGAAGGAATTGCGCAGGTTGACGTTGGTCCAGAGGTCGGGGGCGCAAGGATTTTCGCACTCCGCGTTATAGTGCTGGATCGCGTGGAAGTTAAGCTCGTTGTAACCCTTTTTGAAGAGGGAGAGGGGAATGTGGACGTCCATCTTCCCTTCATTGCTAATCGGATCGAGCCGAACTTGGTTGAAGGGGCCGTGATTGAACCGGACAATGAGCTGAGAACTATCGACCGTAAGGTTCGAAGAGTTGATGTAATCGACTTGTAGCTGGGCGCCGAGAACCTTCCACCGGTCTGGCACGGGGATCGAGAAGCTATATTCACCGCTGATGCAGCGAAGATTGGCATATTGGTCGGGAACGAAGTCGGCCAACGAAGCGCGGTAGGTCGCTCCCTCGGCCAGAGCCGGAACGAGCGCAATGACGAAAAAGACGAATGCCAGGGACCGACGTAGTAGAGTTCTCATGAGTTAGTCCAGTAAGTCCCACGTGATGAACCAGGTTATATAAGCCTGTACTCTGTTGGATGTTTCTTCGAGCGCGGGGAGCCGTTCCCAATAGTAGTTAACGCCGACGTTGACGACCGACTTCGTCGCCTCAAGGCCCAAGGCGAAGCCTTCGGTGTCGTAGTATGTTTTGTTAAGTGTCCGGGATCGGTGTCGAACCTCGGCGAAGGCTTTGACGTCGATCCGATTCTCAGTGGAGAACAACAACACCCCTTGATTCAGATACCCCATGACGCCGGAGCCGTTGAGCCCATTGATGTCGTAAGAGAGGTAGGCCCAACAGGAACCGGGGAATTGGTCGGGCCATCCGTCTCCATCCCCTTCGAGGTTCCACCCATAGAACCACGATAGGTAGTACTCGGGGTTTGAATAGGTTTCCCCCAGTTGGGGAAAGTGTTCGACGTAGTAGTTGGCCCCCAGCGCGAAGATCGCATACTTGAGCTGGATGCCGACGGCCCATCCTTCAGCGTCGTAGTAAAGGTTGTTCAGTTCTCGGCCACGGTATCGATATTCAACATAGGTGTTAAGCGTCAAGCCGTTTTCGAAGCGAACCCAGTCGATCCCTTGCTGGATGTTCCCCATGGCGCCCGAACCGCTGACGCCATCGTTATCCCAACTGAGTCCGACCCAATTCGAACCGGGCATAGCCAGGAGGCCGACCTGAGCTCCCCCCTCATCATCGACGTTCTCTTCCTCTTGGGCGAAGGCCGGTTGCCCGAAGAGTAGCAGGCAGAGTGTCAGCAAGAAGGGCATCGACAGTCTTGACATGAAACAGATCACCTTAAAAGCATCGAAACGTTACACGATAGTAACCGGGGAATGCAAAAAGTCGCCGGATGACGATCATTCCGCGATCGGAGCGCCGCAATCGTTTCGTTGACGGCAACATCATGAAAAACGAAGGGTAGCTTATCATATTTCCACGGCAATGTGTGTGGCGCCGCGATCAATATGTTGGCAACTTTACCCAAGTTTTACCTTTGCCGCGGTGGTAGTAATCGTTGTGGTTCTTGATGATGGTCACCCCTTGGTTTTCCGACACGAAATCGGTTATCGGGATGTCGTCTAGAAAGATTCGTGAACCGTACCCTTCGTAAACGAAAGGGTTTTTCTTCAGAAAAGCATCGATCATATAGGCAAGGGATAAGAAGCTCGTCGGTTTCTCCACGATCACCTGATTGAAGGGATTTTCCTGGAATCGGGGGCCGATAAACTTCACTCCCACGGGAGCGAGTGTGATGTCAGGCATCGGTACCTCACGAATGGCGGCCGGTTGCAAAGGGCTACCGGTGAGGGCTCGACCATGTTCCGGGACGAAGACTACCACAAAGTTTCGCTTTGTGGCCGACAACGTATCAAAGAACCGGGTGAAATCGTCGAACATGTGTTGCAGAAGCTCCCGATATAGTTTCGGGGCGTCCTGTGTCGTTCGGGCGCCACCTCCTGCCTTCATGACACCGTCGTGAAGGGTGACGCTGTTGTAATAAAGGGCGTGGGGGCCATCCGACTTCCCCGCGCGACCTTCCCACCAACGATTGAGTACGGAAGCGTCACCGTATATAAGCGAACCATCGAACATGGTGAGGGGCGCCAACAGATCGTCGATGGGGATCGGCGTGCTCTCTCCGCCGCCTCCTAAGTCGGCAAGCTGCGTGGCGAATTCGCCGTAATGCCCGTCATGATTGAATGCTACGTCCACGGTGTAGCCGACTCTCTCCAAGGAGGGGATGAGAAGGCAATCGGAGCGGGCTTCTTCATATAGTTCGATGTGGGGGGCCTGGCCGCACGGGGCCCGAAGAAGGCGGATCATGGCCGGTCCGCTGTAGGAGGTGACGGTGTTGAAGTTGGTGAAGAGGAAGTCGAACTGCTGGAAAAAAGATGAACCTTCGGGCATAACGAGACGGATATCGGCCCACGACAGGGAACAGATATGGAGGAAAATAATATCGAAATCCTCTCCTTCAAGCGCTTCAGCGGGGGGGATCTGGTCGCGGCCTATTATCGATATTTCGTTCGGATCGGTGACGCGGCTGAGATAAACGGAGCGGGTGGTTTCGCTGTCGCGGAACGAATCGTATACCGCGTCGAGTTCCATACGATTCGGGCGGTGATAGTAGTCGTTTCCCATAATGGCGAGAATGCCGACGATGGAGAGGGTGGTCATGCGGAAAAAATTGTTGGCGATGGCGGTGGCGACGTAGAGCCCTACCATGAGCCCGATCATCCATCCCTTAACGGAACGCATGGCGAAATTGATCATGTAGTCGGTCGATGGCAACCCTTGCTGTTGCACAAAAGCGAGGGTCTCCAGAAGGGGGGGGAACCAGGTATCGCGCCAGAGGAGCAGGAACGCCAAAAGCAGGTTCAGCGGCAACAGAAAACGCTTCGCCGTTTGGTTCCGCTCGGTGTAGGCGCGAACCGGTGTGGAGAGCCAAATGGCGAAGAGAAGGTTGAGAGGGCCGTCGAGACGGAGGTATTCCCCCCAGTGGAGGGCGATTTGCTAAAGAAATAGTAACTCCAAAGACCCATGTCTATCCCTTGTCATTTCAATAACCGCCAAGCCGTGAAGGATATCAACGGTCGGAAGGCGCCAGATTCGACGGTTCCGCCGAATGGAGGATTGAACGCCGTTCCTCGTCCGGCCCCGTGCGGGTCAATATATCGTTCATTTGAATAAAAAGGAACATCGCAAACAAGGGGACCAGAATAATGATCGCCAGCTTGAGCGCTGGGTTCATCGGTTCCTTTTGGGCCGCTTTCTCCTGAGTGGCGATACCCTCCTCTTCGAACTCAACCGGATTCCAGTAGACCTTATATACCGGAATGGCGGCGCTCTTTCCTTTCAGTTGGATTTCCTTGATGTAACGAATCAGGAATTCCCCCTTCTCCTTGAGCCCGTCGAACGTCTCTTGGGATATCTGGATTTCTCCTGCGTTCGCCGATGATTCGAACCGGGAAGCGGTGTTCACCACATCGCCAAAGATGTCGCTCTTTTCGAAAATGACTTCACCCGTATGGACACCGACCCGGATCAGTACCGGCACCCGGAACTTTTTCTCCATGTTCAGGGCGTCGATTCCCTTTTGAATACGGACAGCGGTGCGGACAGCGTCTTGGGGCGAGTGGAAGTAGGAGAGGGTGCCGTCGCCGATGGTCTTGACAAGGACACCGTTATTGTCGGAAATGGCGGGGAAAACGACAGCGTTGTGTTCTTTGATGAGGAGACGCGTGGCGAGGTCGCCTTCGCTTTCGGCGATGGAGGTGCTTCCCTTCAGGTCGGTAAACATGACGGAGAGATTTTTGGTGAACCTTTCCTTAAACTCGCGATCCATGTCGGCTCGCTGCGCAAGGAATCCTTCAATGTCATTCTCTTCCGCGTCATGTGCGGAAGGGTCGTGGTCGGTCACCGTCCCCCCTCTTCGTTTCCTAAGCACAGATTTGCTGGATTGGAAAGCCTGACGCATGTTACCACTATCCTTTCAAAGCATAAAGGATGTAGCGAGCCGTTTCTCGTCGTCATTCTGACGGTTCCATGATCAGAGGGAGCGAGGAAAGCTCCTGTTGCGAGCGCAGAAAAAGGATTGACCTCTTCGGAAGATAAGCGTATCGAGTAAAGAGGCGGGGAAAATTGGTCCCCATCGTTACCAGGGCCGTCCGAATCTGAAAGGCTCCTCTCATTGGAGGGAAGTCTTTCCGTTTTGGATCGACCATAGAGGTAACGATGTATCAAGGCAGGAACGATAGATACACTCTCACGGTAGGAGAGTTGTGTCGTCTTATAAGAAAACTCCCGGCCCCCGCCAGCGTCGAAGCCATACGGGAAGGGTATCGCCGTGGCGACTTCGGCGCCGACCTGCTCTCTGGGCTCACCGTCGGGGTGGTGGCGCTCCCTCTTGCGATGGCCTTCGCCATCGCCAGCGGCGTCGAACCGGAGCGGGGCCTCTTCACCGCCATCGTCGCCGGATTTCTCATATCCGCCCTAGGCGGGAGCCGCTTTCAGATCGGCGGCCCGACCGGAGCCTTCGTGGCGGTCGTCTATAGCGTCGTCCGCGAACATGGCTATGAAGGGCTGGTGTTGGCCACTTTCATGGCAGGATTCATCATGGTGGCTATGGGGCTTTTCCGTTTCGGCGCCGCCATCAAATTTATTCCTTATCCGGTCACCACCGGTATCACCGCCGGTATCGCCGTCATCATCCTTTCGTCGCAAGTAAAAGATTTCCTCGGCATGCCACTCGGCCCTCTTCCGCCGGAAGTCTATCGACAATGGGGAGTCTATCTTGGCTCGGTCGGCTCCATCGATCCGGCGACCGCTCTTCTCTCGATATCGACCGTCGTCATCCTGCTGGCGGCGCGACGGTTCTACCCCGCCATACCGGGGCCACTATTGGTGGTCATCGCCGGGGGCGGGGTGGCATGGTGGTTCGGCCTTCCGGTCGAAACCATTGAGAGTCGATTCGGTGAGCTCCCTCACACCTTGCCGACTCCGGCGCTTCCCGTCATCACCCTCTCTCATATGGAAGAACTCCTTCCGTCGGCGATCACCATCGCTTTTCTCGGCGCCATCGAATCGCTCATGAGCGCTGTGGTGGCCGACGGGATGACGGGACAGACCCATCACTCGAACCGTGAGTTGGTCGCCCAAGGGGTCGCCAATATCTTCTCGTCCCTTTTCGGTGGCATACCGGCCACCGGCGCCATCGCCCGCACCGTCACCAACATTCGGTCGGGGGGGAAAACCCCGGTCGCCGGGATGATTCACGCCGTCGCGCTGATGCTCTTCATGTTCTTTCTTGCGCCGTTGATCGTGAAAATTCCGTTAGCGTCGCTGGCGGCGATACTGGTTGTCGTCGCTTGGAATATGCTTGAAATCAAGCACTTCATGGCAATTATTAAAGCCCCTCGCGATGATGCGATGGTCCTTGTCTCAACCTTTCTCTTAACCGCATTGGTCGATTTGACCCTCGCCGTGCAGGTGGGAGTGGTGATGGCGGCTTTACTCTTCGTCCGTCGGATGATTGAAGTGACCGAATTCGCCCCTTTAGGGGACGACTACCTCGAACTCCTCGCCGGTGAAGGGAGAGAAAAGGGGTACGACCCCGACGCCACCGCATTGCGCACCATCCCTGCCGCGGTGCAAGTCTACGAGATCAACGGTCCTTTCTTTTTCGGCGTCGCCGACCGGCTCAAAGGGACGTTATTGAGTATCGGTTCACGCCCCCAATGCTTCATTCTGCGGCTCCGTCACGTACCGATGATCGACGCCACCGCGATCCATGCCCTCGAAGAGTTGCACGACGCTTGTCGGCAAGAGGGGGCGACTCTCATATTGTCGGGGGTACAGGTAAAGCTCCTCGCCGCCCTCGAACGGGCCGGGATAACCGAGCGTATCGGACCGGAGAACATCGCCCCACATATCGATATCGCTCTCGAACGGGCGTCGTCGCTGTTGAGGAAATCGACGAAATGAGGGCGCCGCAACCGGTATGCCGTCCCTTGGCGTATACTGATCTTTTACGCAGCCCGTTTCAGAAAGCGAGGAGAGGTGACGATGACACCGGTAAACGCCGATATGACCATCAACGAGGTGGTCAGAAACTACCCGGCCACAATGAAGGTCTTCAATCTGCACAAAGTCGATTCTTGTTGTGGCGGAGCGCAGAGCCTGCGGGCCGCCGCCGAATTGAACGGTGTCCCGCTCGACCTGCTGTTGGGCGATCTCAACGCCGCCGCCGGGGGGAAGTAACGGATGACTTCTCACACGAGATGGAAACAAGATTTCTTCGCCCACGTTCCGCCGATCGATATGGTCGATCCGTTGGCGGTCGCGCTTGGGGCGATTGATCCCGGCGAGCCGATCCGCTACACGTTTAGCGACTGTGTCAAAGTGGCCGGTCATGCGTGCGCGTCGGTCTCCTCTGCATTTGCGATGACCCGGCTTGCGCTGGCGGCGTTGTACGGCGACCAGACCCCGGTGCGGGGGGAGATCGCCGTCCGAATCGCCGGGGGGCGCGACGAAGGCGCCATCGGCCCCATCGGACAGGTGATCCAGTTCCTTACCGGCGCGGCCATCGAGAGCGGTTTTAAAGGGCTCGGCGGACGGTTCGTTCGGGCGGGTCTTTTCACCTATGACGAGACGATGAAAGAAGAGGGCGCCGCAACCATCGTCGCCCGGTTTACCCGGCTCGATACCGGGGTGACGGTAACCGTAACGGCCGATCCGTCGCTTCTTCCTCTCTCCGACGATGATCGGGTGGGGGGGGGGCGGATGGGGAAGGCGATTACGGGGAAGGCGACGGAAGAGGAACGGCGGGCTTTCTTCGACTACTGGCAAGGGAAGAACGAGAAAATCCTTCTCGGCGACTATCCGGGGCTCTTTACGGTCACGAGAGAAGACGCGCCGAATAGCTGAACGGCGAAGGAAGATCGCCTCGGCGGAGTTGGTGGAGCCGAAGGGGGGCGAAGAGCCGTCCCAATGGCGTTCTACACCCTCCCCAGCTCTCGCGTAAACGTCCGGCACACCACTCAAACGCCCACCCGCAGACCCCATACACCATCACGCCACTTAGGTAATTTGTGGGCGAAATGGGAGGGGCGTGTGACGCTTGCGAAGAATCTGTATTAATTACAGATAGTTCTAAAACGTGCGTTTTTCCGTCACTTGACAAAGCCGCCGATTAAGCGCACCCTGATATTAGAAGTATAATGTAGTCATGATAGACGCATTGGGGGGGCGCGCCATGACAATGGCATATCCCTTTTCGAGATCGACGACCACGGTATCGTGGCCAAAGAGAAGTGCGAGGCATAGCTGGATGGTCGAGAGAACAGGGCCGCACAAAAAAAAGGTGGAGAGCTATACCTTTTTACTGGCTCTTCTTGATGCGCCGGGGCGACGTAAAGAGATCGCCGAGTTCGTGGAGAATCGGCTCAGGGAGGTTTTAGGCGAAACGTTTACGCTAACGGTTGTTGATATCGCCAAGGCGCCCGATGTTATGGCGCGGGTGGGATTGTTGGCCGTACCCGCCCTGATTCGTCAAAATCCGAGTCCGCGAAAAATGATCGTCGGCGACCTGCGCGACATTGGTGGCTGGAGCGAGCTTCTGGGGCTTCCGCATGTGAACACATAGGGGCTCCGCCATGCATGATGGAACCGGCGCGAAGAGAGGTGAGAACGCAGGGGGTGGGTCGGACAAAGAAACCGATCTCCTGCGGATGCCCCGTCGCTGGTATGCGCTTCTGTCGGTCGCATTTGCCGTAACCCTTATCGTCTTTGTCGTCGACCTGGTAACGACGCCGTTTGAACCGCTCTTGACTCATCCGGAAATGTTCTTCCTGCAACATCTTGAAGACGTTGTCCTTCTCCTGTTTATCGGAACGTTTCTCGGCGCACTCAGGTCGCTCAATCGCTCTTTCGATATCGTCAAGTCCCAGAAAACAGACTTGCAAGAGATCATGTCCAATAGTCTCGACGCAGTTTTGGTGGTCGATGACGATGGGGAGATCCTCTTCGCCAACCCTGCCGGCGAACAACTTTTTTCGGTTCCACCGGGGGGGCTGATCCACCGGACGTTTGGTCACCCCATTACACGCGGCCAGATCGCCACCATCACGATTCCCGGAACCGCGGGAGACATTCGCTATGGGGATATGAGAGCGGCGCGGATCGTATGGGAAGGGACCATGGCGAGCGTGGTCACCATCAGGGACGAGACCCAGGGCTACCAGACGGAGATGCGGCTGGCTGAATCGGAGCGGCGATTCAGGCAGGTCTTGGAGTCGGTGTCGATGATCGCCATACAGCTCGACACCGAGGGAAACCTTGTGTTCTGCAACGACTACTTTCTTGAAGTCGCCGGTTATCGAAGGGAGGAGGTTCTCGGCAAGAACTGGTTCGCCACCTTTCTTCCAGAGGACATCGTCCCCGACGTCAGAAAAGTCTTCAACGATGTGATGAACGATATACCCGAGGCTCGACGTCACACCAACGAAATCACGATCCACGACGGGCGGAGAAGATTGATTGAGTGGAACGGCGTCTTGACCTACGACGAGCATGGAGAACCGGACGGGGTAACGAGCATAGGGATCGACATCACCGAAGAACGGGAGGCGAAAAAAGCTCTCGAAGAGAGTGAAGCCCGCTATCGGGGTCTCTTTAACAACATGATCAACGGTTTCACCTACCATCGCATCATTACCGACGAAAAGGGAACGCCCGTCGATTACCAGTTTCTCGATGTGAACGACGCAGCGGCGAACTACATAGGCTTACCCAAAGAAGAAATAATCGGGCGACGAGTGACGGAGGTCATACCGGGAATCGAGAATGACGCCACCGACTGGATAGGCATCTACGGGGCTGTCGCGCTCACCGGGAAACCGAAGACCTTCCGCTCCTTAAAAAGCGGTCCGCTTGAACGTTGGTACGACGTCTCCGCCTATAGCGACAGGAAGGGTTATTTCGCCACCGTTTTCGATGACATCAGCGAACAAGTCTTGGGTCGACAGCGGCTCGAATGGGAGTTGAAAGTCGATACGACCCTGGCGCGCCTCTCCCACGAGATCCTTTCGTATGATGGGGACTCGGAGAAACCGTTGCTGGATAATATCCTCCATGCCGCGCAGAAGCTTACGGAAAGCGAGATCGGCTTTGTCGGCCATATCGACGAAAAAACCGGGTATCTCGTCGTCCCAACTCTGTGCGGGGGCGTTTATAAAAACCGTAGCGTTTACGACAAGCCGATCATCTTTGAAAAGCCGCCCGGACTCTTGGGCTGGGTCATAACCGAAAAAGTCTCAATTCTTACCAATGATCCTTCGGCGGACTCCCGGTTCGTCGGTACGCCGGAGGGGCATGTGCCGATCACTCGGTTCCTGGGGGTTCCGGCCATGGTCGAGGGAACGGTCGTCGGCGAAATTGGCTTGGCCAACGCCAAGCGAGACTACAACGACCGGGACCTCGATGTCGTCGGACAGTTGGCCACACTGTTCGCGTTGGCGCTCGACCGGCTCCGAACGCGCAGGGCGTTGCAGGACTCGGACGCGTTTCTACGTAACCTGATGAACGCCGTTCCCCGCCCCATCGCTTATCGCGATGGGGAGGGACGGTTCGTCCTGATTAACGCTTCGTGTGAAGAATTCATCGGCATGCCCTCCGAAAAGATAATCGGAAAAACGTGGCGTGATTTTATCTCTTCAGAGGAAGCCGCGTACGGTCGGCGTCTTGAACAGGGGATTTTTGAACGTGCGGAGCCTTTGACGTATGAGGCTCGGTACACCTTTGGCGACCGCGCCCCTCGCGATGTGTTGGTGACGAAAGTGGCGCTCCGCAACACTTCGGGAGAACCGCTCGGTATCATTTCGGTTCATTTCGACATCACCGACATCAAAAAAACGGAAAGGACGCTTCGTGATAGCGAGGCGCGGTTCCGGGCGATCGCCGAAAGCGCGCAACTGGGAATTGTTCAAGTCAATGACGGGGGGGAAATCCTCTACTGGAACAAGGCGAGCGAGGCGATTCTGGGTTATACGGCGCAAGAGGCGGTCGGGAAGAAATTCTACGATCTCTACGCAAAGCCCGAAATGCGTGACGAACTTATCGAGCAAATGAGGAGACTTCGAAAGGACGGCGGCGGGGTTCCCCGTTCCGAGCGCCCCTTGGAGATGGCCGCCATTCGAAAGGATGGGGCCGATCGACTCCTCGAGATGTCGCTTGCCCTCTTTAGGGCGAAGGAGAGGTGGAATGTCGTCGGCATTTTCCAGGACATCAGCGAAAAGGCCGAGCAGGAGCGATGGCTCCAAGAGCTCTTTTTCGCGGTCGAACAAAGCGTCGAAGCCGTCATGATTACTGATACCAATGCGCGGATTGTCTATGCGAACCAAAAGTACGCCCAATGGACGGGGAACCGGTCCGAAAATGTCGTTGGACAAAATATATGTCCGGCGCTTTTCAAAAATCCGAGTAGCGCCCCTTGCGAAAGTATAAAAAAAGCGGTCGTCGAAGGGAAACAATTCCAATATGAGACGAACGGATCGATGCTCATAGGTGGGGACGAAAAACGGTGGTTTATCTTCACGTCGGTTCCGATTTTCAATCCACAAGAAGAGCTGATCGGCTCCCATGTCATGCTCGAAGACGTTACGGAACAAAGGGAGTGGGCGAGAACGCTGGAAACGAAGAATAGGGAACTGCTTGAAACCGTTACCCGATTGAAAGAAACGCAGAGTCAACTGGTTCGTTCCGAAAAACTTGCGTCTCTCGGGCAACTCTCGGCCGGCGTCGCCCACGAGATCAAGAACCCCCTTAACATCATTTCTATGAACGCCCAACTCGCGGCCATGGCTCAGGGTCTGCCCGACAATGTTGTCGAGGGGCTGGCCACGATCGAGCAGCAAGTAGCCCGCGCCGTCAAGATTACGGAAAATCTCAGAGAATTCGCTCGTGAGCGGAAACCGGAAATTGTCCGGATCGATTTGCAAAGTTTTCTTGAAAAGACGATTGCACTGGTCGAATACGAAATGAACGTCGGCAATCTTTTCTTCGAACGGCGCTTCGGCGATATTCCGTTCGTCGTCATGGGGGATCCCGATCAGTTGGCGCAGGTATTTCTTAATGTCATCGGCAATGCCCGCGACGCTTTGACCGAAAAACAGAACGCGAACAGTTACGAAGATTTGGAAGCGGCAGGGTGGAAAGGTACGGTGACGATTGCGCTCGAAAGACATGAAGGGATGGTGACCATTGCGTTTGTCGATACCGGCGCCGGTATGACGGCGGAAAATATGGAGAAGGTATTTGATCCGTTCTTTACGACCAAGGGGGAGGGGAAAGGTACCGGGCTGGGCCTTTCTATCGCCTATGGCATTGTGGAGAATCATGGCGGGAAAATGTCGGTTTCCTCGACGCTTGGAGAAGGAACAGAGGTGCGAATGGCCCTTCCTTTGTCCGGTGAAATTGCCGAAAACGGAGAGGCGACATGAGCGATCAACCGAAACTGGTTCGTAATCTTCTCATCATTGACGATGAAAAAGGGGCTGCGGACGCTGTGGCCCGCTACTTCCGTCTTGTTGAAAATTGGCATCCGCAGGTAGCGCAGGATGGGGATTCCGCCTTACGTATCGTTACGGAAGAACAAATAGACGTGGCGCTCATCGACATTCGCATGCCGGGTATGAACGGCCTAGAGGTTTTGAAACGGATAAAAGAAAAGGCGCCCCGTTGTGTTTCGGTCATGCTGACAGCCGTGGATGACGCCGCCATAGCTGTAGAAGCGTTAAAGCTGGGCGCTTTTGACTACGTCAATAAACCGGTCGTACTCCATGAACTTGAACGAACGATTCTCTCAGCGCTGGAAAAGGATCGATTGGTCAGGGAGAACCACGATTATCAAGTGAACCTCGAAGCGAAGGTCGCCGAACAAACCGCCGCGCTACGAAGCGTCAACGAAGAACTCAAGCAAGCCAACAGGGAAATCGTCGTAGCGTTGAGCGGCGGTATCGAGGCGAAAGACGAATATACCAAAGGCCATTCGTACCGCGTCACAAAATATGCGTTGGCATTGGGCGCCGCCGTCGGCCTTGACGAGGGGCGGCTGAAAACGTTGGAAGTCGGCGCTCTACTTCACGACATCGGAAAGATAGGCGTTCTGGACGCTATCTTGCATGCCCCCCGTCAGTTGACCGATGAAGAGTTCCTGCATGTGAAGCGTCACCCCGTGGTGGGATTCAATATTGTCGAAAATATCGCCTTTCTGGGTGAAGCGAAAATGGTTATCCGAAACCATCATGAGCGTTTTGATGGGGGGGGCTATCCCGACGCGCTAGCCGGGGAAAATATTAGCTTGTTGGCTCGTATCACCGGAGTGGCCGATGTCTTTGACGCCCTCACGAGCGACCGTCCGTATCGAACCGCTTTCGGCCTCGAGGATGCGCTCGGAATGCTGCAAGAGATGGCGGGAGACCATCTCGACGCGCAACTCGTCGCTCTCTTCCTCGATAAAAGTGTGTATCGAGTGGAGGGATTATGATCACAGCGCTAGTCGTTGATGACGAGCCCGATGCATGCGCCGCGATGAGGACTTTTTTGACTTCGAGGGGGTTTCAAACTTATACCGCCGCCAATGGAGCGGAAGCGGTCGCTCTGGTGAAGGAGCGCAAGCCTGAAATAACACTTCTCGATTTGCGAATGCCGGTTATGAATGGTGTGGAAGCGCTCAAGCACATCAAGAGCGATACGTTTGATGGTGAAGTCATCGTTGTTACCGCCGTAGCTGAAATCAAGGTGGCCCTTGAATGTGTCAAGCTCGGCGCTTTCGGCTATGTTCTCAAACCGGTCAATTTCTCCGCACTTGCCGTCGAAATAGACAAAGCCTTGGAGCGTCGGCGTCTGATTCTCGAAAATAAAGATTATCAGAATAATCTTGAAGAGAAGATCACCGAAAAAACGAACGAAGCGCGGGTTCTTCTTTCTAAACTCGAAAAGAATTTCTATCTAACAATTAATATGTTTGTCGACTTAATGGGACTATACGAACCCTTTGCCAGTGGCCATGCGAAGCGTGTTGCGGTTCTCTCGGAGCGGACCGCCAAGAAACTTGGGTTGCAACCCAATGTTTGTGAGGATATTGAAATAGCCGGCCTGCTCCATGATCTCGGGAGAATGGGTATGCCGGAACGAGTTCGCTCCGAGCCGCTTGACCGGCTCAGCGACATAGAATTGTCGAAGCTGAGCGACCAGACTCTCCATGCTCAACGCCTGCTCAAGGTCATCGACCGGCTCGACGCTCCCGGCGTCATGATCCGAAGTCATCTGGAGAGAATTGACGGCAAAGGTTTTCCCGACGGACTCAAGGGATCGGAGATTCCTCTCCCCTCACGCATTCTTGCGGTGGCCAACGCCTATGACGAGGTCAAAAACCGGCGTCGTTTCTCAGGCGAGAAGTTCATGAAAACCCAGTCGGACGACACAATGGCTATTTCCATCCTGCAACAGGGTGTCGGAAAGCAATTCGATAATCGGGTCGTCCAAGCGTTTTTGGAGACGTTGCGCGACCTGAAAGCCCGAAAGGTAAACGCCTTCCCGGTGACGCTCCGACAGTTAAAAGAAGGTTTGGTGCTCGCCGAAAACATCGTCGCAGAAAACGGCAAGCTTCTCTTGGCGGAAGGAAACCGCCTGTCGGTGATACAGATAGCGAAGATATGGAACTACCACAAAGAAGTCTCTCCCATTCCCGAGCCGATCCTGGTATATGGAAAAACGACTTCCGCCATAAAAGGTAGACAAATAGCCGGTGGTTCACTATGGCTGACGTGATTGATCGCTTTGAACATCGCATCATGGAGCTTGAGCAGTCGCTCGAAGGGTATCGAGAATTTGTCGCCGCGTTGGTGTCTCGTAAAGCTTCCGGAACAAAGCCCGGGATGGAACGCCTTGTCCAGCGCATAAAGGAAGCCAAGGCTCCGTCGCAGTTTAAACGTCTGTTGCTCGAAATCCCGGCCATTGACGGGGGGGCCCCCACGGGCGTCGATTCGGGTGGGGCGGAAGAACTCCTTGTTGCGTTCGCTAAAGGGATCGCCTTGTTGGGCGATCATGAAGATCCTCTTGTCTCGAAACTGAATCAAGCGATTGGGGACGGTTTTGAAACGATCCCTCCGAATGAAATCGATCCTCTTGTCGAATCGCTAGAGCGCTTCTTTTCTGCGAAACGGGAAGAGTTTTCTCTGGTCGGTGAAGAGCGTGGAGAGCTTAAAAATCTTGTCGCGTCACTGATCGACCATCTCCATTCTCTCGGAACCGTGAATACGACTTTCCAAACGAAGATCGATAGCTATATCACCGGCATGGAGGCGGCTATCGACTTCGAGGACATCCAAACGCTGAAAGATGCCGCGTTGTATGAAATGCGGAACGCACGCCAGGCGAGCGCAGGGATGATAGAGACGGTCGCCAGCGCCGGGGGCCGGCTCGAAGCCGCCCGGAGGCGAATCACCGAATTGGAACAATCGCTCGATAAAGCCAGAAAGGAGCGATGGACTGACGCTTTGACCGGGGTGTTCAATCGAGGCTTTTTTGATAAAGCGCTTTTGGCTCGCCTTAAGGAAGCGGATGTTTTGAAGCAAAGCCTCTGCTTAATAATGCTCGATATAGATCATTTCAAAACATTTAATGACTCCTACGGGCATCGGGCAGGAGACCAAGTGCTCAAAACCGTCGCTCGTCTCGCAACGAACGCCATTCGTCCCGGCGACATATTTTGCCGATATGGGGGTGAGGAATTCGTAGCGATTCTTCCGAACACCAAGGGAGAAGAAGGGTTCGGTCTTGCAGAAGACATACGCAAGGCGGTAAGGGAACACGAATTTATTCACAAGGATCAGCTGCTTCTCGTCACGGTATCGTTGGGGGTATCCTCTCGGAAGGGGGGAGAGAGGGACGCCGTTTGGCTGATTGAGGCAGCCGATGCCGCCTTATACAAAGCTAAAAAAGACGGGCGTGACAGGGTCCGCGTGGGGGGCGAAAATTGAACTGTGTCGGAGCGGTAGAATATGAGTCAGGTGAGTTTGGTGGAGCCGAGGGGGATCGAACCCCTGACCTCCTGAATGCCATTCAGGCGCTCTCCCAGCTGAGCTACGGCCCCGAAAGAAACGTAATAGTAGCAACGGCCCCTGGCGTCGTCAACAGAAATCAGAGGCTGGTGAGCCTAAATAATCAAATACCGGCCAAGGTTTCCGTAAGCTTCACCCCGTCCTTGTAATCTTCGTTCATCAGCAGGGTCATTCCCGGTCCGACCACCACCGTCGTTCCCATGGTTCCTTGAAACTCTGCCAGCGCAGCGCCAGCGGTATCGGCCACCACAATCAGCGTTCCCCCCGCATATCCGGCCCCTCCTGCGGCCAGTCGAGCCTCCTCCACCGATGACGAAACATAGTCGACCATGACGAACGCCACGTTGGGGAACCGAGGCTCTTGCGCCGAGCGGATATGGCTCATATGGCTATCGCAGACCGGGCACCACATGGTGAAGTAGAAAACCACCGCATCGTGTGTGGTCAAGAGCGTGGCGAGGTCGACCGACGTCCCGTCGATAGCCGGGAGCGTCAGGTTGGCGACGGTGGTCGTCCCCCCCCCTCCGGTGGCGATTTGTTTGTCGGCGCCTGACGGGCGAAGATCGTCGGCCATCCCTCCGCAAGCCGTCAGGAGGAGGGTCATCAAAAGGGCGAGCGCCGGTTTAATCGAGCACATGGCTGATCCTCAATGAGAAGATGTCGGTCATCGGAAAGTTGGCCCCCCATCCGTCGTCACGAAACGAACGGCTAAAAGAAGCCCCCGCCACCCAAGCCCGGTCGGGCGTGTTCCATCCGACCGCCAACGCCCATCGTCGAGCCGAAAGTCCGCTGGTCGGGTCGTTGCGCCCGTCGATGGTCCCGGCGAACTCTCGCACTTCGGAGAGAGTGGCGGTGGCGGTGACCATGTCGCCATTGGGAAGGAACCAGGTGTAGCCCCCTCCGAACGACAGGTTGTAGCGATCCCCCAGTTTTTTGGTGTAGGGGGTTACGTAGGTTCCGTACTCCCGGTTGACCGGACGTTCCATCGACACGCCGTAGGAACCCGACAGGGTGACGGTCCAGGGATAGACGGTCTTTTCGACCAAGACGTTCAGGTCGAACCGATAGAACCCTCGTCCGGTGATGTCGAAACTGTTGGTCACGTCGTCGTAAGGGGAGATGCCGGTCGGGACGGTCAGCGTACCGCCGACGTAGAGAGCGGGGTAAAGGTCTTCGATCGAGGAGACCTCGGTGACGCACATGATGTTGTCGAAAAACTCCCGCTTCACGTCGATGGTGGTGTCTCCCAGCCCTTGGGTATGGCTGGTGACTCCCGAATAGCGGTTGTCGTTGACGATATATGGGGCGTTGATCGACCCTTGCCAGTTGTCGGAAAAACGACGGGCGTAACCGACGTTCATCCGGTATTGCGAAAGGGTTGAACCGGGTGGATCGGCGTGTCCTTTCCCTTCGTGATCCCAGAACCCGTCGTAGTTCTCGGCGTCGACCGAGAGGCCGATCATCGACTGAGTAAACTTCGGCAGGGTGAGCGACGCGCTCCCTCCTCCGCCGCAACAAGAAGCGGCATAGGCGTTCCCCGCAAGGAGGAGAGCGGCCGTGACGACCGCCCCCCCCTGCAGGTTGAAGATGGTTTTGCTGCGCATTTCCTTACATGCTCGTCGACATGCTACCGGGAATGACAACGAAGGTCTGGTACTCGTTGCTCCCGGTGACACCGTCGCCATCGGTCGTATAGGGATAGCCGTTGACCGTCAGCTTCACGTAGATGTCGGAGGCGACCCCGTCGGTGAGCCCGGTAAGGCCGCTGACGGTGTAATGTCCGTCGCCATTCTCGGTCGCCGTATGCCAGGTCGCCAGATCGGTGGAGAGCTCCACGACGATCGAATCGACGCTCCAAGCGCTTCCGGAGGCGTCGGTCAACGTTGAGCCGGTGGAGACTTTCGGATGAGACGAGAGCGACTCCCGGGCGGCGACGACCAATTTCATCATGCCGGCGGAAGTACAGCTCTCTTTGAACAGCATCCACGACCGAGCTTCAGGGCCGGTCATCGACGCGATGGTGTCTTCGTTCCGTTTCAGGGTGACCCGAACCGTCTGCCCCATCGGCATAGCCACGTCAACGGGGGAGAAGGTCGTCTCTTCGTCATTGACCGCCACCTTCATGTCCCATGTCCCCATGGGGACGCCGTTCATCATCGAAGACATCAGATAGTAGACCGTGGCGGTGTACGAACCGTCGCCGTTATCGACCACCGTATCGACCACGGAACCATGCTCCATGGTCTCCATCCGCATCCATGGGGTGACCGTGAGGGTGGCGCCGCTGACCGGGGCGTCGGCCATATCGGCTACGCGAACGGTGAAAGTCGATTTTCCGACCATCTGGCTGGTCGCTTCGAAGGTGACTTTATAAGAGCTGGTGCAGGCGGTGGTGATGTTGTCACCGGAGCAGGTCGCAGCGGTGGTCGAGCCACCTGAGGAACCGCAAGCGGTCAAGATGAGCAGAGGTAAGGCAAGGATAGACTGTTTACTAAAGAAAGACATATTGATACTTCTCCCCGTAAGCGGACCAATGGCCCCGCTTTAATGTGTGTCGGATAACCGGCGCCCTCGGCGAGGGGGCCACTCTAGAACGAGTGGAGCCGTTCCGGCGGGGGAGAAGGGATCGCTTCGCAGCGGTCGAGGTGATGGAAGAGGGCTCCGTAGACGATAGCGGCGGCGGGGCGGTTAAAGGCGAGGGGGGCGGCGGCCAAAGTCGCCGAACCGGCAAAGGTGTCTTTTAACGGAATGGTCGGCGCATCGGCGCCGTTTCGTTGAAGGCAACAGCAGTCGATAAGGGAGCTTTCCCCTTTATTCATGGGGCATTTCTTGTCGGTCGAGGAGGCCAGCGGACAAAAGCGGCTCTGGGCCGGATCGTGAGCCGCCGCCGACGTCAAGAGGGCCTGTTCTTCGGCATGGGGGAGACCGCAGATAATCCGGTTGACCTCCGTCGCGTCGTCATGCGCGCGCGCTTCTCCGGCGGCGGCCACGAAGGTCGCCAGGAAGATAAGAAGGCCAAGGATCAAAGTTCTCACACGATTCCCCGAAAACAGATAGCGCTTTATTGTAGCCGAGATTGAGCCTGCGTCAACTGATGTCGGTTAGGAAAGGGTGGCTTCCGCCGGCGCCGGTCACCCCAATCAGCGACGTATAGCTCCCTTTGATCTCCAACGTAACCACCGATGCAGGCTCTACCCGGAACCGTCGCCATGCGGGCAAGGGGAGCCCTAACGCGCGGCAGAGGATGTGCCGGATAACGCCGCCGTGGGTGAAGGCGAGAACGGTATCACCGCTACCTTCGGTCAGGAGCGGAATGAGTTTGTCCATCCGCTCGACGAAGGAGCCTATCGGTTCGCCGTCGGGAAAGACGAAGCCGTCATCGTATCGATTAAAGGCGGCGAACTCTGTTGGGTAGATGGCCATAATCTCCCGCTCGGTCAACCCTTCCCATGCGCCGAACGAAAACTCTTGTAAATCGTCGATGATTTCAGGCGCTTGCGAAGGATAGGCACGCTCGGCGGTTTGGCGCACCCGGACGAGGGGGCTTGCGACCACCCGATCCGCCCGAACCGGTTCGAGCCGACTCTTTAAAGCGAACGCCTGTTCCACCCCTTCGGGGGCGAGAGGGATGTCACTGGACCCTTGGTAACGATGGGCCAGATTCCACGGGGTGACGCCGTGACGAACGAGAAGGAGTTTCATAGTGTCGTCACGATGGTTTCAGGAGACGGCGGGCGCGGGGGATGAAGTCGTCTGGTGTAAGGGGTTTGGAGACGAAATCATTGGCCCCGATGTTGAACACTTTTTCCCGAATATTGCCGTCGATTTCCCGATGGTCGTCGTCCTCGCCGCTGACGACGATGATCGGCACATCGTCGAACAACGGGTTCGAGCGGACCCGTTCGATGAAGGTGCAGCCGTCCATTCGGGGAAGGAGGAGGTTGGTGATGATCAGGTCGGGACGGGTGGTCTCCATCATCTCAATGGCTTGTATGCCATCTTCGGCTTCGTGGATTTCGATGTCGCCGATCGTTTCGAGCAAACGGGCGACCAATGATCGATGGAGAGGGACATCTTCGACCACCAGTGCGCTCAAACGCGAGCTAGGCAAGGTGGCGTAGAAGGTGGATCCTTTCTCTTCTTGCGCGACGTATGAGAGAGAGCCTCCATGGGCCTTCATAATGTCGTAGCAGTAGGGAAGCCCCAGTCCGGTGCCGGTCTCTCCCGACGAGCCGCGCCCGGTGGTGCGAATATCGTGTCGGAACAGGTTGGGGATGAAAGCGGTGGAGACGCCGGGGCCGGTGTCGGCGACGGCGATCGTGTGAGGGTGACCATCGGGGACGTAGACCCTGATGGTGTCTCCGGCCGAGCAGAACTTGACGGCGTTGTTGATGAGGTTGAAGATCACCTCGGCGTAGAGTGTCGGATCGGCGAGAAGACGGCGCTCTTTCGGCACGTCGTTGACCAGCTTGATCCCTTTGCGCTGAGCGAAGAGCTCCACCTGGTCAAACTGCGCTTGCGCCATGGCGCGTCCTTCGAGGAATCGTTTGCGTATCTCGATATTGCCGCTCTGGAGGCGGGAGATATCGAGGAGTCGGTTGATCAACTCGAGCTGGCTGAACAATCTCCCGTGAATCTTGGCCAAAGAGGTCTGCCGCTCGGCGGGCGAGAGGCGATAGGTTGTTTCGTCGCGCAAGATCTCGACCATGCCGAGGACTCCGGCCAGTGGCGAGCGTAGGTCGTGGGAGACGAGTGAAACGAATTTGTCTTTGATCTGCGTGGCGCTGACCGCTTGTTTGAGTGCGATGTTAATCTTCCGTTCCGACTCGCGCAGGCTCTCTTCCGCCGCACGACGGTCTTCGAGCTCTTTTTTGAGATTGGCGTTGGCCTGTTGCAATTCGACGGTTCGAAGATCGACCGTTCGGGAGAGCTCATCGGCATGGCGGGCCAGCCGTTCGTTTTGCGATTCGATCTGGGTCAGCATGACGTTGAACGATGCGTACAGATCGCCGATCTCATGGGAGTAGTCCCCTTCGGCCCGGAGATGGTAAGCGCGATTTTCGGAAACGTTACGCGCCAACGCGGCCAGATTACGGATCGAGCCGGAGACCCCCTCTTGTAGTCGGAAAGAGAAGATAAAGCCGGTGAGGGCGAAGAGGAAGGCCATGCCACCGAGCGCGGAGACATACCATTGTTGGCGCCGGTGCAAAGCGGAGAAGTCCGACTCGATATAGAGCCAGCCGATCTGCTCCCCTTCGGTTTGGATGGGAAGGGTGAACGCGTAGCCGACGGCGGTTTCGGATATCCCTATGGTCAGTTTGTCGTGGGGAGGAGGGACGACATCGACCAATTGAGGGGCATGATACTGGGCGAAGACGGCGCCGATCATGTCGTAGGTGACGATCCGCTGGATGTGGGGGGCGGCGCCGTATCCTTCCAGAATCTTTCGGGCCTCGCGGGGGTCGTCGAAGAGGAGGGCCGCCTCCACCTGCGAGGCGGCGACAGTGGCGTTGATCGCCAGCTCTTTACGCAACGACCCGCGGAAGTAGGTAGCGTCGTAGTAGATGAACGCCCCCATGGCGACGGCCATGGCCACCAGGCTGGATATCATGATGATCAGGGTCAACCGCCAGCGGAGCGACAAGCCGGAGGGCCAATGAAGCGGGTTTCTCATCGCCCCTCCCTCCCTTTATCGACGATGGTGGCGAGTCGAAGCAGTTTTGACGAGATCCGTATCTGGGCGGCGGTGGCGGCGTTGAGGTTGATCAAGAAACGGAGCCGTGCGTTTTCCATGGAAAAGGAGAGGTGGGCGCCACGGGTGATCGTCTCGTTCCCTTCGCTGACGATAAAGGCGTTAGGGGCTTTGGCGCCTACCTGCTTGAAGATATTCTTCAAGCGTCCATGCTCCTCGAAGTCGGGATCGAGGTAGAGGATGTGGACGTCGGGTTCCACATCTTCGGCCCAGGCGTATGAGCGGACTTGAAAGGAACGCCCTCTGACTTCACGCCCTGCGACGGTCTGTTCGGTGGCTGCCGTGAGTTCTTTGTCTCCCAAAATTCCGATGACGATAGGGGACGTGGCGTTTTCGAAGGCGTTGTCGGGCCAGTCGAGAAATATGGAGAACTTATACAGGAACGCCGATTTCAGCTGGCGGATGGAGACCGGCTCTTCGGCGGACATGGGCGCCAAAAGCGACACCGACAAGGCTGCGAGGGCGATGAGCCGCATCATACGTTATCGGACGCCGCGCTCGTTGAGATAGGTCGTGTAGCCTTTATCCATGTCGAGGATGTGATCCTGCAACCAGGAGTTAAGGGCGGCGTAAATCTCGGCGCAGAAGACGCGGCTCATGTCGTCGCTGGCGCGAAAGCGGATGTAGAAATCGCGTACCACGGCGATGAACCGGTCGTGCGCCTCTTTATGGCGAGGGAAATCGGGGAAATCTGTTCGGTACATCTCGATTTCCTCGTCGATGAAATGGGTCATCGTATATTCGATCAGACCGTCGAGAATCTCTTGAATAACCTCTCGTTTGAATTGGCCCATCATGGCGTAGTAGAGGTCGTTGATGTAGCCGACCAGCTTTTGATGCTGTCGATCGAAATGATCAACCCCTACTGAGAAGGATGGAGTCCACGTCAACGGCTGGAAATCTTCGAGAGAACCTTTTGGCATGATCTGACTCCGCTCAATGCGTCGTGGCCCACCGTGCCGCCGACTCATTGAAAGTACGCAACATAGCTAGGAGTCTATTGTATCCCATCGGAGTGGGTAAATCTATCGGCATAAATGGGTAGGGGGGGCGAAAATGAGAGCCGGCGCAAAGTTCGTGTTGACAAAGATTCGGCGACTCTTTACGATGTCTTTTCCTACGACGCGGGGTCGTAGTTCAGTTGGTTAGAACGCCGGCCTGTCACGCCGGAGGTCGCGAGTTCGAGTCTCGTCGGCCCCGCCATTTTTCAATGGGTTACGCCTTGTTGCCCCACAGCCTTATCGGTCGTGGTATCAATTTGGTAGCAGTCCAGTCTTTCCGCCATGCCCCGGCGGCGATCGATCGTCTGACGCGTATACCGCGCCATCTTCCTCTTTTTCGCTCTTGGGGGGAGGAGGGGGGACGCTGACGACATATTCCTGCCTCACCAGCGAGCCTATAGACTTTGTTCCCCCCTTGTCGGTGGCCAGTTTCATGGCGCCGAAAGCGCCGCAGATGGCGTAACCGATTAGCATCGTGATACTCGGGGTCGCTTATCGAAACGGCGGGACGGCGACCACTATCATTCTTCGTTATCCGCGTCGTTCCCTTGTTCGCCCGCTTCGGGTGGAGGGGGCGCCAGGTCGAACGGGTCTTCGCCGGTGCGCAACGATACGTATTTAACGAAGATAACCATGACAGCAAGGCTCATTAATCCGCCGAGGGTCACCCCGTAGTAGTAACGGTCGGCGTGCCATATTTCATCACCGACCTGCAACTGGCCCCAGAATGAGGGGACGAACCAAAAGAGGCGCTCATAGACGTCTGAGAAGGCGTAGACGAGAAAGATAAGGGTGGCTGCATACTCGACGTAGCCTGGCTTTTTTCCTTTGAAAACCATCCAAACGAATTTGACCGGCACGATGATCGCCGCTAGCGAAAGCGCTATCATCAGAAGGTCAATGATCTCCATATCGTCACACTCCTTATGGTTCGCCCGCTACTGTACGATACCGGCTAATCGTTGGCAAGCAGGGAGACCGCGTATAAGTATCACTTCACGGTTCGTTTGTAGAGAATCGAAAACCGCTCTTTTTTCAAAGACACTTCTCCTCTTTCCGTTGCTTCGAGCGTTCCGGAACGGTACTCTACCGAGAGTAGCCAAAAACCTATCGATGGTACTTTATGAGCCACCTGTTGAACCATCTGTCCGACATGTTCCGCCACGGAGGACCGGTGATCTGGATCATTTTCCTCGTCTCCCTCTATGGGGTGACCCTCGTGGTGGAGCGGTGGCTTCGCTATCGGAACGCCGAAGAAGAGATCGCCGCCGCGCTCCGGAAGGAAGGGGAGTGGGGTGGGGGTCTGCTACAACCGATGGTCGAGGCGTCTCTCCCCAATGGCGACGGGGAGAGTAAAGAGGCTCTTGCCGACCGGGTGCGCAACGCCTATGCCGAAGCGGCGGCTCAAATGGAAATCAGGCTCGGCGCCATCTCGGTGCTCGGTTCGCTCCTCCCGATGCTCGGTATTCTCGGAACGGTGGTAGGCATGATCGCCGCCTTCAACGCCATCGCCATCCATGGCGCCGGCGATCCGAAGATTCTTGCCGACGGGATTTCTCAAGCGTTGCTGACCACCGAAGCCGGGTTGATCACGTCGATCCCCTTGGTCTACCTCCACCAGCTTTTGGCCGATCGGGCCGACCGGATCGTGCGGCGGCTCGACGAATGCGCCGCTCGTCTCCTCCATCGTTCGCTGGAAGGATAGGGGATGTTCTACCGTCCCCGTCTCCGAAAAACGGCGCCGTGGAATATGGCGCCGATGATCGACATGGTCTTTCTCCTCCTCATCTTCTTTATGGTGGCGACCGTCTTTCCCGAGAACGACGGGATCGTTATCGAAAAACCGAAAGCCGATAACGCCGCCCCGTTGCGAAGCGATCAACTGATGGTGACGGTGACGGCCGAAGGCGCCTATCGACATGACGGGATGGAGCTGACACTCGACGACCTCGCCTTTACCATCGACAGCGCTTTCGCCGCCAATCCGGCGGTCACGCTGATCGTTAAGGCCGACCGACGTTCCGAGACCGGCCATGTCGTATCGCTGATGGACCTCGCGCGAGAGCATGGGGTGACTCGGATGGCGTTGGCTACCGAAAAAAGAGCCGAGAAGGCGCCGCCGCCGTGACCGACGTCGAACGGTGGGGGAGGGCGACACTGGTCGCTCTTGTGATCAACGGCGTCATGATGGCAGTGGCCGCTTGGATGGCGGTCGCGCCCCGTTCCGATGCGAACGAAGAGTATCTTCCGGTCGATCTGATTACTTTCACCCCCGCACCAGAAGAAGAGCCTCCAACGCCGCCGCCGCCCCATGCGCCCCGACCCAAGCCGGCGGCGGTCCCTCCGCCGAAAGCGATTATCGCCCCTCCCGAGCCGGTAGCCGAACCGGAAGAGCCGACCGTCGGCCTGAATGAAGCGCTTCCCGAAGCCCCTCCCGAAAAGCCGCAACCGGCGCCCGAACCTGCCTATCGCCCGGCGGGAGAGGTCAACCATCCCCCTTCGTTTCTGCGACGGAGTAGCCCGGTCTATCCCGAAAAGGAGCGACGTCGCGGCGAAGAGAGCTTCGTGCTGGCCGAACTTTTCATCAGCCGTGCCGGTGAGGTCGATAAGGTGGTTATCATCGAGAGCGGGGGAGAGCGGTTCGACAAAGCGGTGTTGGCCGCTATCGGCAAAAGCCGTTTCCGACCCGGCGCCATCGACGGGCGACCGGTCGGCGTCCGGGTGCGGATTCCGTTCCGGTTCCGCTTACGTTAATAGAAAAGGCCGCTTCCCGTGTAGGAGACGGCCCCGGTCGAATGAGCCTTAGAAGCTGAACTCGATATATCCTTCAGCGGTGCGCGGAAGGCTTTTGGGCGTCGCTTCGTGCGAAACAAGGTCGACATCGGTCAGGTTATGTACCGATACCCCGATAGCGAGGGTGCGATCATCGGTCATCTGGTACGTATAGCCCGCTTTGGCGTTCCAGAACCAATCTTTGTCGGTTCCGCCGCTATCCTTAGAGAAGTTCCAGTCGCGCCAAAGGCCGGAGAGGGAGGCCATCCACATTCCATCGTTATAGGTCGCGAAGAGGCCATAGGACGACCTGAGTTTCCCTTCCACCACTTCGTCGAGATTGGTGTCGCGCACTTCCATGACCAACGCCGTTGCGGCTAGGCTGACCGGCCCGTTCTTCCACACGATCTCCGCTTCGAGTCCCTGTCTTCGAAACTCGCCAAAGTTCTTGAAGGTAAATGTGTCGTTACCTGCATCGACTTCCGAAATGGCGTCTTTCACGATTGCGTAGAAGGCGTTGGCGTCGATAGTCAGTTCATCGGTAAGCCACGCTTTCCCCCCCACCTGATACTGGGTGACCGTCTCCACCTTAAGGTCGGGGTTTGCCACAAACCATCCTTCATACGAATAGTAACGGGAGTTGAGCGAAGGGGCGGTGTAGCCGTTTCCGGCGCTTGCCCGGAGTATCGCGGTGTCACCGATTCGGTAGAGAGCCGCCAGTTGATAGGCGGTAAAGTCGCCGAAGAAATCTTCATCGCTGAAGCGAACCGCCCCCTGCAAGCGAAGAGCGCCCAAGTCGTGCTGGACGTTGGCGAAAAGACCGTAGGGATTGTAGTCATAAGAGCTTTTGTCCAACTCTTCGCTTTCAAGTTTGCCGTTGCTGGCGTCGGCGCCGACGGTGACGCCGGTATCCTCCACGGCAAGATGCCAGACCGCCGACCCGCCGTTCACCTGTTCGTGCACACGGGGCGCCCCATACGATTCTTCATCGAGGGTGAATCCTTCGGTGTACGACGTCTGATCTTGGCGATGAACCGATAGTCGCAATGCGCCGACCGGAAGAGTGGTCGTAAGAGTCGCCCCCGCCCCCACGTTTTCATAACGATATTCGTACCAGCTACCCTCCCAAGCGCCTCGATATTCGCCGATGCCCGCCTTCCCCTGAAACGTCTGCCCCTGAACCAGCAAGGTTGTTTTGTCGCCCAGTTTGATATCGGCGGTGGCGAGTCCGCTGGTGTTCAGATGGCCCCGGTGGCGATTGGTCTCCGGTCCGGCGCTATCTCGATAGGACGCCCCGGCGGCAAGGGCGAAGGTGTCGCTCGTATGGCGCAGATTGGCCGAGGCCAGTTTCGTGTCGTGCTCGCCCCCTCCCGCCCGAACCGTGCCGTTTCCTTCGGCGTCCGGTTTGATGGTGATGACGTTAATGACCCCTCCTAACATCGACCCCCATTCCGATCCAGCCGGTCCGTGCACCACTTCGATCCGTTCGACCAAGTTGGTGGGGATCATGCTGATGGCGGCATACCGTTGCGAAAGGTCGCTTAAAGGTATCCCGTTAATCAGCACCATGATCTGGTACGACTCGGCTCCTTGGATTGATGGAAAGCTGACGTTAAAGGGATCGGCATAGCTGTCGAGGTTGACCCCTACGATCCGATTAAGGGCTTCACCGGCGTCTCGTGGCCCGAGCGCCCTGATCTCTTCTTTCGTGATGACCGTTACCCGATTCGGGGTTTCATCGACCGATTGCTCCCACCGGTCGGCAGTCACCACCACCGGCGCCATTTCGACGAGAGATCGGTCGGCGGCGAAGGTCGTTTGGGAGGCGGCCATCAGTAAGAGGCCGCAAAAAAAAAAAAAAAAAAACCGGCGGTCAAGGATCGCATGGGCGCACCTGAAAGTTGTTTGAGAAATGATGATAGGAAAAAGCGAGTCGCCGCAACTACGATCGATCACGCGGGCATTATTACCACAATTGGGGTAGAAGGATATAGGGTAGTTTGTGGGTATGCCATGCCCCACGAAAGAAAGGGTGGAGCGATACCAATCGGAGAATAGGTGAGTTAGTATACGAGATACTATCGTCGCAAAGTATGCCGAGAAGACCAAGGGGAATGCCGTGTCCATTCGCAGCGTCGTGCGGGAATACTATCTTTCCCGGGTCTTCGTGCGGACGTTTTTCCTCGTGTTCGGTCTTTCTCTGGCCACGATCATCCTTTCGCTCACCATCTCTACCATCCAGTACGAAGCGAAAGTTTCTGACCAGATCAAGCTGACGCACGACATGGTCGCCGACCGGATGGCCAAAGAGATGGGGCTCTTTTTCGAACAGACCATCGTTCAGCTCACTTCCATGAGTAACATCATAAAAGGGTTGCGCCCCAACGAATACGAGCTGAAGGCGACGGTCAACGACATCAGCCTCACGACTCCTCATCTCGACGCCGTCCTTATATATATGTCCGACGGGGAATCAATCACCTCCAGTGTCACGGGAGCCGGACTAAGCGATACTCAAAAAGAAGCTATCAAACGGGGTATGAGAGGAGAGCAATGGGTTTCGGACGTCATGCTCGACGCCAGCCGGATCCCCCATGTCGAGATATCGATCCCCATGCTCTCGATGCAAGAGCCGGTGGGGGTGATGGTAGGGAGGTTGAACCTTAAGAAACTCTGGTGGTGGATCGACCAGATCAACAATATCGCCGCTACCGAGCTGTCGGTGGCACGCAATCAAGATGGTGAGATCGTCGCCGCTCAGAATATACGGACCATTGGCGAATATAGTCCCTATTGGGCTCTTCGTAAGAACAAGCGGACAATCCCTACTCCCGACGGAGAGGGGTACGTCTCTTTCAAAGCGGTTCCAACGGTAGGGTTGACGCTGGTCACGTGGTCGAAACGGGGGACCTTTCTGGGGTATGTCTATGCGGTGCGCTATGTCATCGGTGGGGCCGCGTTGGCCATGATCGTTCTTTCGTTTATTGTGGCGGCCATAAGCGCGGCTCGCTCGTCGTGGCCGCTGATGGAGCTTCTTGAAGCGATACACGCTTTCGGTGAAGAAGGGAGCGCCCGTGCGCCCCATGACCTGGCGGGTGAATATGGCCGTATCGGCAAGGCCTTCAACGACATGGCGGACGAACTCGAATCGAACCGAAGCGCTCTGGTTCAGCACGAAAGTCTTGTGGTCGTGGGGCGTCTCGCATCGTCGTTGGCCCATGAGCTACGCCACGGACTGCATGTCATCCAGAATATGATTTATCTCCTTAGCGATGAAGACGCCGAGACGAAAGATATCCTTCGGGTGACGGTAAAGGAGATGACCAACGCCATCGAGGACATGCTCGAATTCGCCCGGAGTGATTCTTTACGTATTGTCGAAACCGACCTGGAGCTTCTCATGGACGAGGCGTTGGAATCGGTTAAATATCTGGAAATCGCCAAAGGTGTCCAATGGAGCGTGGAGAACCGTACCGGGCTGGAAGCCGTCTACGCCGACCGACTAAAGATCCTCTCGGCTCTCTCCAATTTATTGCGAAACGGTCTGGAAGCGGGGGGGACGAAACTATCTCTCGTCATCGATGCCGACGACGACCGTCTTCTCTTCACCGTAACCGATAACGGGAACGGGATACCCGAGGAGATACGGGAAAAAGTCTTCGAACCCTTCTTTACCACCCGCACAAAAGGTTTTGGTATTGGGCTGGCTTTCGCTCGCATTGTTTCGCGCGCCCATAACGGGGAGATAGAGATACTCTCGACCGGACCTGATGGAACGCAATTACTCATGTCGATGGAGAGGGCGCTGGAAATGAAAGAAGGAGGTACAGAGGGGCTTTCGTCGCATCCGGTAGAATTGCCCAATCAGACGGAGTCGGAATGAAATTTAATAAAGGAATAATCGCCCTCATCGTCATTGCGGCGGGCGTTGTCGGCGGACTCTCGTTCTTTGGCGTCGCCGATCTGCGCATGCAAAAAAAAGACGATGAAAGTCGCATCTTGCATGTAGGCGAGTACCGAAGCTATTTTAAGCGTCACCCCTATGAAGGCCATTCGATGCTGCATTCTGAGGGCATATACAGCAGTCTCGTCACGATGTGTGCGGGGAAATCGCGCGGCGTTCTCTGCTCCTTGGAAAATGAATATGAGCTCTTTGAACCAGAAACCATTCGGACCAAAGAAAATTATGTCGAGGGGGTTTTGAGAGACGATATCTATTTTCATAATGGCGACAAGTTGACCGTCGAAGATATTCAGTTCTCAGAAAAACTTTATTACGGCGATAGATTTAAAATAAAAAGTTCCGATGCGCGCGGAAAGGTGGAAGGGCTTGGCGGGAGGAGGGTTCGCCTGACGGCTAACGGCCCGCTGGCTGGTGTCGAAGAAGCGATGCCATTTGCTATTTTGAACAAACGGTACGAAGAAGAGCATATGAGGAGTGGGGAACCCTATATGCCTATGGGAACGGGCCCCTATAAAGTAGTCTCTATTAATGAGGAGTCAGGAGAGATACGACTAAAACGATTCGATAAATATTTTATGAAGACAAAATCATATTTCGATGAAATCGTTATACATCTTTTTGATAATGCGGCGGCGATTTCAATCGCCTTCCTTGAGGGAAAGCTTGACTATACGCGTGAACTTTCCGCTCTTGATCTTAAGCTTATTGAAGATAAGAAAGGATTTAATGTTGATCGGAGAGATGTGGCTTGCCCCTATGTAGCAATAGTGCAACGGACCGGAGCGGGGGCTGACCAAAGGGTGCGAAGAGCGCTCTCTTTGCTCATTAATCGGGATGAAATTATATACCATTCTGCGATCGCCCCCTTTGCGGCCGCCGCCGTTGATACCCCGTATCGTTTTAAAACGACAGCGTTACAAGAATTTGTTTTGGAAGAAAAAGAGGATATGTATCGTCCCGAGGAGGCCTTTCGTCTCCTCGAGAAGGCAGGGTGGCGACGTGTTAATAATCGCTTGCTCAATGATAAGGGAGAGCCGTTACTGATTCAGGCTACGATCGTCAACTATACGGAAAGTAGCATGAGCGCCTATCGAGTGGTCTTGAGTCAATGGGTGGAAGCGGGGACTCTTCTTGCGGATTATCAAATACAGGAAGACGGCGATGTTTTAATGTCGCCGCCGGGGAGCAGAAAAAGTAATGTTGTAAGTGTCTTGTTTTCGATGAAATGCTCGCTTGAATCGTCAGCGGCGACAAGGAGCGTTTATTGCGATTCCGTCCCCCCAGAGGCAAGTATGTGCGAGGATGAAACGATGGCGCCCTATCTCGATCAGAGAATGCGCAAGTCGGATGATAAGGAGACGGTTCTTCGTTTCGCGCAGAAGCTAAGGGATAATGCGACGCTTATATTGCTATATTATCCAAGTGAAGCATTTAGTACTTCTTGGAAATTGACCGCGGAGGAGCATATGGAGCTTATGCGAAATCCTTGGACTCTCCACTATCTCTACCGCGGCGTGAGAGAGCCCAAGGATGCGTTCAAAGGAGACTCCTGATGTTATACGACGATGGGCCGTGGGCCGCCGGGACAACATGTGCCAAGCAATTCTTCGGGATCGGGGGTAAAGATGCTACGACGATTGGCGGCGCGTTTTTGAGTGTCTTTCGTAAGGCGTTTGGCGCTTTTCTTTTCCATTTTGTTCTCCTGTGGGGATTAAATGCAAAGCTGGCGAGATATCGTCGTCAGCATGTGTGATCTATGCGACCGGGGAAAGTGTGCGAAGGTACTGCTATCGGTATGGGTTTTCCCGGAAAGCCGCTGCCGTCTCGTCGCTTCATGCTACCATACATGCGTAGTTTTTTGGAATTTGATGTAAGGTGAATGCTGAAAGCGGTATGAATAGATCATCCCATCCTTTCCGGGTGGGGTATTTTCGGGAATCATGGGAAAACGATGGACGACTCGCTGGTTCCGGCGCCGTGGAATGTGATCGAAACCGATCCGTTCGACCGGCGGTTTATGTTGGTGCACAATACTTTCTCCCGTAAAACCTATCGGATGAAACGCCGCGCGGTGGGGGAGCCGCTCGGTTCCAAAGCCAACGATGCGATGCGACGGTTTCTCGCCAGCGAGCTTATGTTGATCGAGCCCGATCGGATCGGGTCGATGCTCGATAATCGATTGAACGTGGTGATGCACGGGTTTCCGAATAACAGCGCCACGGCCACGTTGCTGCCCACCTACGACTGCCAGTTACGTTGCGTCTACTGCTACAACGAGCCGATCCGGGAAAACGATAAGAAGAAGCCGAAGTCGCCGCCGGAAAAAATAGCCAAAAAGCTGATCGATTACTACCGCAATACGCCGGTGCAGTATTGGCGATTGGTGGTGACCGGAGGAGGGGAGCCTTTCCTCGCAGCCGACTACCTGGCGAAGATCGCCAAAATGGTACAGGAGGCGGCGTGGGACGATGGGCGGGAGTTTTCCATAAGTATCATCGGTAACGGCCAGGCGATGACTCCGGCCAAGGTGAAACGTCTGGTGAAAGTGGGGCTCAATTCGGTGGTCATCACGCTCGACCCCGATCATGACGCTACCCGACCCCTTAAAAACGGCGGCCCGACTTTCGATACGATCATTAACAACCTGACGGCGGCGCCGCCGGAGGTCTCGATATCGATTAACGTCAATATGCATCCGGGAGAGGAAACGATTCTGCCGGGATTGCTTGGAAAGCTGGCGCCGCTACGAACCCGATTGGCGCAGGTCAAAGCGACGATCATCTCACCCCCACTCCCGCAAGGGCCGGTGACGTTGGGTGAGCTCCCCCCCTACTCGCGTCAGTTCGGGCCAAAAGAGACCGACACTTATATCGCCGCCGTCGATCTCATCGACGATGCCGGGTTCCGTCGAAAAGGGATCTTCCCGGCTATCGGTTGCGAGTCGTTTACGGCGGCGGAACGGATGGTTCTGAACTTCGCGGGTGAGGAGACCTTCTGCGCTGCGCTCGACAATCTACCGGCGTATCGGACCGACCGGAAAAAGAAGAAGGAACTTGACCGGTTTGAGTTACGAATCGCTCATCCCCAGTGGAAAGAGTTCTGCATGAAAGAGGGGATGCCCTGTCCCTATCTGACCGTTTGCTGGGGGGGATGTCGTGTCGGCGCGGTGTTCGAGGGACGAGACTGGTCGGTGATCAATTGCGAATTCGAGTATTTCGACCGGATGACCCGACACATTCTCAAAACTTGGTCGGCGTAATCGTCAGGCCTGACGCGGGGCGAGACCCTTTTCCTTCTCGGCGGTGAAGCCGCATTGCATGAGGGTAACGGCCAGCTTCTCGGCGTCCATCGGTTTTATGCAATAGGCCATAACACCCAGTTCGTCGGCCTTTCGTCGTTTATCTTCGTCGTCCAGCGAGCTGAGGATGATCACCGGAGTGTCTTTCAGCTTGCCATCCTCCCGCACCTGCGAAAGGAACGACAGACCATCCATGTGAGGCATGGAGAGGTCGGTGATCAGAAGGTCGACCCCTTCATATTTCTTAAGGGTGGCGATGGCTTCGAGACCGTCAGCGGCTTGAGTTACCTCCACTTTCGGGAAGATCTGCATCAGGTTTCTCGACAAGACCTCTCGATGCAACTCGTCATCATCGACCACCATCACCCGAACGTTGTCGGGCATGGCCGCGAAGGTGATGCGGATGATGGCGCCTTCGTTATCGTCGGAGATGATTTTGATATCGCCGCCGTGGGCTTCCATGATCTCGGCGGATAGGGGAAGCCCCAGTCCGTTCCCCCGTTCCCCTTCGGTGCCGGGGAAGGATACCCGTCGCTCGTGCGAAAAGAGATGACTTCGCATGGAGGCGGGGATCCCTTTCCCTTGATCGGCGACGCACAGGGCAAGGGGATCGTCGTTTTCCAGATATACCTTGACGATGCCGCCGCGGGGGGAGAACTTGAGGGCGTTGGAGAGAAGGTTCTGCAACACCTGATAGGCCAGTTGGGGATCGGCGAAGGCGCGTGCGTCGTCGGGGACTTCGTTGTGGACGATGACGTCTTTGGCTTCCATCAACGCCCAGAGATTTTCCATGACCCTGCCGACTAACGGGGAGACCGCCACCAAACGCCGGGCGCAGGCGATCTTTCCCATCTTGAGCCGCTCGATGTCGAGGAGCGTGTCGATCATCTTGAGTAGATGTTCGATATGGTTGGTGATGCTGTCGCAGAGTTGATCTTCCTGCGGACCGAAGCCACGGGTTTTAAGGTTGCCGTGGGTCAGTTTGATGGCGCTGATAACCGACGAGAGGGGCGCCCTGAGATCGTGCGAAATAAGGGCCATATACCGGTCTTTGACGGCGATCTCTTGGGCGATTCGTTCTTTTTCGGTGTGGAGTCGGGCTTCGGTTGCCAGCTGCTCCTCGATCTTTTTGACCTTCTCTTCCACCAGCGACTCCAGCCGCTGGTTGGTCTCTACCATGTGTGATAGATAATTGACCTGGTCGGTCTTGAGCCGCTGCCGTTCCAATTGCGCCGAGACCCGGGCTTTAAGCAGAACCGGGTCAATCGGTTTAAGGAGGTAATCGTCGGCGCCCAACCCGATGCATTTGATACCGAGGTCAACCGAATCGTCCCCGGTGAGAATGATAACGCTCATTTCCGATTGGCCGGGGTCGAGCCGAATGCTCCGCAGAATCTCTTCCCCGGAAACCCCCGGCATGCGAATATCGAGAATCGCCAGGTCGATCTTATTGGATTCGATCAGTTCGAGAGCTTTGGCGCCGTCTTTGGCGATCACATATGCGCAACCGATCTCTTCCAGTATCCTGGTGAGAATCTTCCGCTGAATGTCACTGTCGTCGGCGACGAGGGCGATCTGGTCGGTTACCGTCTTGTTATGAAAAGGGAGAGCGGCCATCGTGTATCTCGACGAAAAGGGTAAGAATGCTACCGGCTGTAAGACGATAGTAAGATATGCCTATCCGGTCAATACAAAACAGATCCATTGGCGACGGCATCGGGAGGGTAATTTATGGGTAGAAATGACGATTGGCTTCCGGCGCTACTCTTCGCTGGAGCTTCTGACGCGATAAAGGACCCATAGGTAACAGAATCCGATCATCCCTGCCGTTATTGAGGCGAGCAGGACCCCAAAGTTCGCTGTAATGTGGAGTAACGGATAGGAACGATACGCCAGCGTCGAGATGAACATCGACATGGTAAACCCAATGCCGGAGAGCATCGCCCCCCCCGCCAAGAGCCAGCGGTCGACCCCCACCGGAAGGGTCCCCAATCCAAAACGTACGGCAAGGAGCGAAGTGGCGAGGACCCCGACAAATTTGCCGAGGACAAGGCCGAGATAGACACCGATCCATACGTTATTCCCCTCCAACGCTTCCCAAAGCGAATCGTCGAAGCTTACCCCCGCATTGGCGAAGGCGAAAATCGGAAGAACGAAGAAGGCCACCGGGGCTCGAAGTCTGTGGAGAAAAAAGTGGAGAGGAGTCCCCATATAGTCGGCTCCCCTCTGCAAGGCGAGAACCAGCGTAAACTGATCGTCATCTTCTCGTGGCGTCCGTCCGTCGTTATGGACGCTGTCGTATCGATCCATTAAGTGGCGCATTTTTTCGGAGAAGAGGGCCGGATGCCCTTTCGAACGAGCCGGCGTAAGGAAAGCGGCGATGACACCGGCAAGGGTGGCGTGTATCCCCGACTTGAGCATCACGAACCAGAGAAGGAAGGCGAGGAGCCCGTAGAGAGAAGCCCTTCTGCCGCCGGAGAGGTTGGCGACGAGGAGCAAGATGGTGAAGAACCCCGCCATGGCGAGATAACCGACCTTGATCTCCTCGGAGTAGAAGAGAGCGATGATCGCTACCGAAAGAAGGTCGTCCGCGATGGCGAGGGTCACCAAAAAGACGTACAGGGTCTTGGGCGCACGATGTCCCAGAAGGCTGAGGGCGCCGATAACAAAGGCGATGTCGGTCGCCACCGGTACCCCCCAGCCGTGAGAGGCGGGGGGCGAGGGATTGAACGCAAGGAATATGAGGGCCGGACCGACCATGCCGCCCAACGCCGCTATAAAGGGAAGGCTGGCCCTGTCGAGGCTGGCCAGTTCTCCCGAAAGCATCTCCCGTTTGATTTCAAGCCCGATGGAGTAAAAGAAAATAGCCATCAGGCCGTCATTTACCCAAAACCGCAGAGGCTCTTCGAACGTCCAAGAACCTACCGTCAGACTAATGGGGGCATTGATAAAGGCGTTGTAGAGGGGAGAAAAACCGCTGTTCGCGGCGATAAGCGCAAGCGCGCAAGCGGCGATAAGAAAGATGCCGCTCGTCGTTTGATGCCTGATCAATGCGTCGAGGGGGTGAAGAATATCCCAGAAGGCTCTCTCCAAGGGGGCGTTATAGCGCCGGTCGCGGCCAAGCAACGTCTTGTTCGATGGATCTTCTGGAGCCACGGTCAACCTTGCGAAAGTGGATGGTCAGGCCGATTTCTCGTCCATTATAGCAACATGTCGCTTCCGAATCGCCTTGACCCGGAAATGCTTCTTTGGAATAGTGGTGCTGGGGTGGCGGATACCCCTCATAAGGAGTATGAGAATGTCAGAAACTGCTCTGTCGGGATCGCGTCCGGTCGCGGTGGTGACCGGCGCCTCCGGCTTTGTTGGCAAACGGCTCTGCGAAAAGCTGATAGAAGAGGGGTACGAGGTCCGGGGGCTGGTCGCGAAAGAGACGGACGCTTCGTTCCTCGAAGAGCGCGCGGTCACCATCTTCCGTGGTCGTATGCGTGACAGCGACGTCGTCGCCGCGATGATGGCGGGCGGAGAGGTCGTCTTTCATCTTGCCGGTCTCGTCGGGCGGGTCGGCAAGGTCGACGCCCACTATTGGGACGTCAACGTGACCGCCACCAAGGAGCTCCTTAAAGCCGCCTCGGCGGCAGGTGTCAGCCGCTTCGTCTACTGCTCTACCGCCGACGTTCATGGCGATATAAAATCACCCCCCGCTAACGAAGATGCTCCGCTCGCAGGGGAAGATATCTATCAGGTCACCAAGGAACACGCCGAACGAGCGGTTCTCGCCTCCAACGGCAAGGGGGGGCTCGCGACGGTAGTCGTCCGTCCTTCGGTTATTTATGGTCCCCGCGACCTGCGAAGGTACGCGATGTTTAAAGCGGTCGCCAAAGGGAGCCATACGATCATCGGTGATGGCGAGAAGCAGTTGCATCCGCTTTACATCGACGATCTTGTGGAGGGGCTGATTTTGGCGGCTCGATCCGAAAAGGGAGCCGGCAGGGTCTACCTCCTGGCCGGGGATCGTGTCGTGACCCATACCGAGTGGGGAAAAATGATCGCCGAAGCGTTGGGAGTAACCCCCTCCTTTACGTATCGTCCCGCCGGTCCCGCTCGTTTTTTGGCCACGTTGGTGGAGAAGCTTTTCTTTATGTTCCGGATGGAACCCCCCTTGTTCCGGCGTTCGATCGAGTTCTACACGAAGAACCGGGCGTACGACACGCGAAGGGCTACCGACGAGCTCGGCTTCAACCCGAAAGTGACGCTCGCCGAAGGAATAGGCAAGACGGTGGCATGGTACCGGGAGCGGGGACTCCTTTAACGCTCGTTATCCGTTTTCCTCGTTACGAGGCGGATCGAGCCTGATCGGCATCGGGCCGGTCGCTTCGCCGGTGTAGAGCGAGAGATGGGGGAACGGAATCTCGATGCCCTCTTTATCGAAGGCTTCTTTTACCCGTATGAAAAGTTCCAATCGGACGGCGCCGAACGTCGGTGTGGTGGTCCAAACGGCGAAGAGAAGGTTGACCGACGAGTCGCCGTAACCATCTACCATGAAGAACGGCTCCGGCTCGGCCAAGACGTTGGGAGTCGTCGCCGCCACCTGTTTGAGTACTTCGTGGACCCGGCGAATATCTTCCTTGTACGCTACCCCCACTTTCAGATCGATACGTCGGATCGGGAAGCGGGTAAGGGTCACCACCTCGGTTTTTATCAAGGTCTCGTTAGGAATGCGGACCTGGCGGTTGTCGAAGGTCCGCAACTTCACCGCCAGAGGATCGATGGCGATCACTTCGCCCAGAAAATCCCCCACCTGTACGACGTCCCCCACGCCGAAAGGGCGTTCGCCCAACAAAAAGAGGCCTGATATGAAATTCGACGCCGACGTCTGTGCGGCGAAACCGATGGCGACGGTCATGATTCCCGCCGCCCCCATGAGGACGCCGAGACTGAAACCGAGCTCTTTGAGAGCCGAAGCGAAAAAGAGACCGACCGTAAGATAGTAGACCGCACGACCCAGAAGGGCGCGGGCATGGCCTTCCAGCCGACCTTGGGTCTGTTTGACCGCCAGTATCGAGAGTCGTCGACCGACCCAGTAACCGGCGAGAGCGAGCAGGAGCGCCCGGAGGATGGTGATCATATCCCACCCGGCCATCAAGTCGGTGATACCACCCGAACTCCCTTCCATATCGATTCCTCCTACGAGAAAAAGGCGTTGAGAGCCCGGTTGACCACATTCCCTGAAGAGGCGATGCGTGGCGGCGCGATCCGTTTCCCGCCGGTCGCTTCACGGGGGGCGTCGTGAGCGAAGGTAAACGAGAGCGAACCTTGCTGGGTGTTTCGTTCCATATGCACTCTCGTCGTCCAGAGCCGGTCGCCGGTCCCCCGATAGAGCGCCAGTTGCGGAACCGGGGCGATGACCCGGTCGAAGGTAAGCGAGGTCTCGTCGTTATTTTTCATTTCGACCGGCGTCACCGCACGGAACGGGCGAAAAGGAATATCGTCGGCCTCCACCCGCGCCGCCGTCCGGTCTGCGTAGCAAAGCTCCCCATCGACCGTGTTGGGACCGAACCAAGTGTCGGGCAACGGCGAGGTGGGCGCCTCCAAAAGGGTCACCGCCGGCGTTCCGACTTCGACCCGTATCCATAGGGGGGAGCCGACGTAGAAGGTGGTCGATTGACGAGCGGGGAGATGGACCGGCGACAGAGGACGACTGATAATCGGTCGGGGGGCCAACGTCGGCGTAATCGATACTTTAGGCGGGGCGTTGACGAAGACGTGGCGGTGGAGGGTGACGTCGTCGGGGAGCGTATCGACCATCTCGAAGAGGGGAGTGTCGGTTTCGGCTCCGGTATCGTGCCGCCATGCGACGAGCCATTCGCGGGCAGTACGGGTGACCCATAACCTGAGATGGGCTAGTTCCCACCGGGCCGATCCCCCTTCGGGGATGGTATGGTCTCCCCACCACGAATCGCTCACGTTCGCTCCTTATTGTTCGTCCAAACGATACTACGTCCCGAAGAGGCCCGACGCAAGTTCAGGTACAATAAAGAACCAACATCAACCGGTGAGCGGATATGAAACGGGCGACGACGACGGGAGAGGCGCTTGCGACAATGCCGAGCGTCGTCCGTGAATTCGGCGCCTACTTCGGCATTCTCGGCGGGTCGCTGGCGTCGTTCTCCCCATTCTTTCGTCCCCCGGTCCGCGCCGTTCTTTACCGGCAGATATATTTCACCGGGCTCGAACCGCTCTTCAAGATGGCTCTTGTTTCAATCTTCATGGGGGCGGCGGTCATAACCCAGATTACCGTCTTGTTCGGGTTGAATACCGATATATTGGGAAAAGCCCTCCTCTGGACCGTGTTGCGGGAGTTGGGTCCGCTGTTTACCGCCATGTTGGTCATCGCCCGTAGCGGCGTCGCCGTCACCGCCGAGCTGGCCGCCATGAAAGTCGCCGGTGAAATCCGGATCGTCGAACTGATGGGAATCAATCCTTTCAGCTACCTTATCGTTCCCCGGGTCGTTGGGATGATCGTTTCGCTGATGCTCTTGACCGTCTATCTGCAAGCCGCCGCCATTCTGGGGGGGCTACTCATCTGCGAACCGCTTCTCGACGTGCCGATGCATAAGACCCTGACGACGTTGGTGGCGTCGGCCACGTTGGGGGATATCTTCTTGTCGCTGACCAAAAGCGCCCTCTTCGGAGGGGTCATCGGCGCCATCGTCTGTTACCAAGGAGTCTCGGTCACCGGCGCTATTACCCAGATACCGCAGGCGACCATCAAGGCGGTCATGCGGGCCTTCTTGGCGGTCTTCGTCTTGAACGGGTTCCTCAGCTATGTGGCGTATCTGGCATGATCGGGTTCGAATCGGCGGTCATGGGGCATCATCAACCTCTCACCTTTGCGGCGGCGTCCGATCAATGGACGGCGTTGATCACCCCCGACCAGGGTCATGCGCAAGAAGTATCCGCCACCCTGTTGGGGGACCGTCGGCCGGAAGAGGGGAGAGTGACCGTCAAAGGGGTCGATCTCTACGACGTCGGCGACGAGGGGCTCTCCCCTCTGTTCGAAAAAATCGGTGTCATCAGCAAATGGGGGCGGTTTCTTTCCAACCTTTCGGTGGGGGAGAATATCGCGTTACCCTATCAGTATCAGACCTTGACCATGCCCCGCCAAGCCCATAAGGAGATGCGGAAGATGATAGAGACACTCGGTGATGCGGCGGCGGCGTTGTCGCCCAAACTCAACGGGCGGGTCGATGCTTTGGAACCGGAAGAGCGGAGGATGGCCGAACTGATACGGGCGTTAATGGTGAAACCCGATTATTATCTATTGCTGAACGTGACCGATACGATGAACGCCGAAGAGAGTCAGGCGTGGCTCGATCTATTGAAACGAAACCGGCGACCGGGCGAGGGCGCCTTTTTCCTCGTCGCCAAAGGGCATCCGGCGTTTCTTGAGAAGATGGACGCTTCCTATACCCTTGTATGAGGACTCACCTTACATGACCGACGAAACGCTCGACCGACGCTTTCGCTATCTGGAACTGAAAGTCTGGATATACGGGATCGTTTCGTTCATCCTCGTTCTGGTCGTCACCGGGTTGGTCGCCTACAAAATGGGGATATTCACCCCCACCACCCAATTGGTCATCTATTCCCCCTCCGGCGAGGGGGTCCATGCCGGAATGCCGGTAAAGCTTTCCGGCTTCACCATCGGCCGGGTCGTCGGCGCCGAACTTATCGACGATCCGACCGACGATGTCGGGGGAAAGAATAAGCAGGCGTCGCTGGTCATTCGGGTGACGCTCGATATCGACACCGAATATATGAAATGGATACGGGGCGACTCGACCGCCATGCTCCGAAAAGAAGGGGTGGTGGGGGATTCGATCATCGACGTTCGACCCGGCAGTCGGGCCGCCATCCCGTTGCTAGGGGGGGACACGATTCCCTTCATACGCGAAAAAAGCATCACCGAATATGTGGCCGATATCACCAGCGCCGTCGAGACGATCAAAGGAAAAGCCGGGACGTTCCTGGAATACATCAACGATCCCGAGGGAGATATCAAACGGTCGATCAAAGACTTTCGCATCCTGATGGCCGAGTTCCGCGAAACCCGCGATCAAATAACCGCCCTTCTGGGGAACCTCGACAAGAGCATCGGCAACGTGGCCGAAAACTCCAGCGGCGCTCTGCACGAGTTGGAAGGGACTATGAGCCAGACCAATAAAGCGATGCCCGAGATCTTGCGGCAGGTGAACGAAGCGTTGGGGCAACTGCAAATGGTTTTAGACGACCTTAAGAAAATGTCGGCTTCGTTGGCCGAGAAAGCCCCCGAGCTGATGGACAAGAGCGCCGAAATGACCGAAGGGGCGACCAGCGTCACCGAGTCGCTCAAGAACATGTGGCCCATCAGCGGCTTCATCTCAAAACCGTCCAACGAACCCGACCCGGTGCAAAGCGATGAATAAGGTTTGGATGACCGTTGCGTTGCTGACCCTTGCCGCCTGCGCCGGAACCCCTCCCGCCGAGGCCCCCTATCTGCTGAAGGAGAGCGCTCGCCTGAACAAGCTGGGGGGGAAAGCCCATACGCGCGGCGATCATCTCAGAGCCCTCGACTTGAGCCGCGCCGCCTATCGAGGCGCCCTCGCCATCGACCGGATCGACGAAGCGGTCGACGAGCTGATCAACCAGGGGGTTCTCTTACGCAAACTCGACCGACGGGACGAAGCCATCGACGTCGTGACCCGCGGGTGGGGGATGATCGAAGACGACCGGGCCATGGGCTATAAAACGAGCGCCGACATGTCGTATGACGACGAAGAGATTCGGTTGGCGATACTCGGCGGCGATCTATCGCTCGACGTAGGGAAGGTCGATCAAGCGCCGATCTGGATCGAACGGGGAGAGCGAGCCTGCCGTCGGTCGGCTTGTACTAGTGGCGGCGCCTTTGTGAACCTGCGGGCCCGCGCCAAATGGGACGAAGGAGCGAAAGAGGAAGCCGTCGCCTTGGGTAGGGAGGCGTTGTCGGTGAATCGAAAAAACAAGAATCGACTTGAAGAGGGGCACTCATTACGCCTGCTGGGACGGTGGGAAGACGATCCTGCGGTCGCCTCAAAGCATTTTCGAGCCGCCCTCGTCATCGACCGCGCATTGGCCATACCGACCCTTATCATCGACGATCTGATCGGCGTCGGGACATCGCTACAGCGTCAGGGGAAAGAGGGCCAAGCGAAACGGTATTTTACCCGCGCCCGCGCCATCGCCGGTTCCATCGATGACGAGAAACGCAAGAGCCGCTGCGATACCTTGCTCGGCCTTACTTCCGCCCCATAATCGAACCGAGAATCCCCCGGACAATCTGCCGCCCCAGTTGACCTCCGATGTTTCGGGCGACACTTTTGAAGAGCGCCTCGGTCACCGTCTCCCGACCTCTTCTTTTGGCGGCCCCCTTTTCTTCCTTAGCGCGGGCTTTCGCTTCGGTGGCGATCTCTTCTTCTTTCTTTCGGGCCTCGGCCTTTTTGAGAAGGAACTCGTAGGCCGACTCCCGGTCAACCGGTGTGTCGTACTTTCCTCGTAACGGCGACCTGTTGAACCGTTCTCGCTTCTCGTCGTCGCTCACCGGGCCGATTTTCGAAGCCGGGGGGCGAACCAGAATCCGTTCCACCGGCGTCGGGGCCCCTCTGGCGTCCAGCGTCGAGACCAGCGCCTCGCCGACCCCCACTTCGGTGATCGCCTGTTCCGTGTCGAGCGGCGGATTGGGACGGAACCCTTGGGCGACGGCTTTGACGCTCTTCCGATCTTTCGGCGTGAACGCCCGCAACGCATGTTGGATGCGGAGTCCCAACTGTCCCAAAACATCATCGGGGATGTCGAGCGGACTTTGTGTCACAAAGAAAACTCCCACCCCTTTGGAGCGGATAAGTCGGACGACCTGTTCGATCTTATCGACGAGAGCTTTGGGGGCGCCGTCGAACAGCAAGTGAGCTTCGTCGAAAAAGAAGACCATCTTCGGACGGTCGGCGTCGCCTACTTCCGGCAACTCTTCGAAAAGTTCGGAGAGAAGCCACAGAAGGAACGTCGCGTAGACCCGTGGCGATTGGTGGATAAGATCGGTGACGTCGAGGAGCGAGATGACCCCGTTCCCGGAGAAATCGACCTGCATCAGATCGCGTATGTCGAGAGCCGGTTCGCCGAAGAAGACCTCCGCCCCTTGTTGATCGAGCACCAGCAAAGCCCGCTGGATGGCGCCGACGCTGGCCGACGAGATATGGCCATACTCCCCCTTCAGTTCCTTGGCGTTCTCCCCGAGCCACGTCAGCATGGCGCGGAGATCCTTTAGGTCCAGCAGCAACATCCCGTTGTCGTCGGCCGCTTTAAAGGCGGCGTAGAGGATGCCGGTCTGCGTTTCGTTCAGATCGAGCAGACTGGTCAAAAGGAGCGGCCCCATCTCCGAGATGGTGGTGCGGACCGGATGCCCCTTCTTCCCCTCCATCTCCCAAAAGAGGACCGGTGCCGGGGCGGGGCGATAGGCGTCGGCAAGCCCGGTGGCGACGATCCGCTCGTCGATCTTCGGATGAGGCGAAGCCGACGCTGCGAGACCGGTTAAGTCACCTTTGACGTCGGCCATAAAGACCGGAACGCCGATACGAGAGAACGACTCGGCCAAGACCTGCAACGTCACGGTCTTCCCGGTACCGGTAGCGCCCGCAATGAGTCCGTGGCGGTTAGCCATACGGGCGTCCATAAAAAGGGTTCGGCCATTGGCGCCGCCGAGGGGAATCAGTACCCGGTCGCTCATCTTTGTTTCCTGAGAAAAGGTGGAGTGCTCAGTATAGTAAACTATCGAACAACTGGAATGAATCCAAGACGGTAAGGAGCGGTATGCCTCACTCACTGTATCTCGGTATCGATATCGGCTCCGTCGCCGCCAAAGGGGTCGTCATCGACACCGACGGCGCCATACACCATACGATCTATCGCCGCACCCACGGCAAAAGCCTTGCCACCGCGCGAACGGTGTTGGCCGACCTGCTCGACGCCACAGGGAATCGCCCGGTAGCCGGTATCGGTTTCACCGGCGCCGGAGGGGGAACTTATCGCCGAGATCACCGGCGGGAGCTTTTTTAACGAGATCGTCGCGCAGAGTAGAGCCGTATCGACCCTCTGGCCCCATGTCCGAACGTTGGTCGAGATGGGTGGCGAAGATTCAAAACTTCTTCTCTTCAAAGAGGAAGATGGCCGGACGGTTTTGGAAGACTTCGCCATGAACACCATGTGCGCCGCCGGGACCGGATCGTTTCTCGACCAGCAGGCGTCGCGCATGGGCTACGCCATCGCCGAAGAGTTCGGCGCCATGGCGTTGAAGAGCCGCCACGCCCCCCGGATCGCCGGGCGATGTTCCGTCTTCGCCAAATCGGACATGATCCACCTGCAACAGATCGGCGCTCCCGACTACGAGATCATCGCCGGACTTTGCGCCGCCGTCGCCCGGTCGTTTGTCGCCAACGTAGCCCGTGGCAAGACGATGGAGGGACCGGTCGCCTTCTTCGGTGGAGTGGCGGCCAACGCCGGGGTGGTGAAAGGGCTCGCCGACGAACTCGGTGTCGATGTCGCCGCTCTCTTCATCCCTGCCGAGCATGCCGTCACCGGCGCCATCGGCGCAGCCTTGGCCGCGCAAGAAGAAGCCGCCCCCTTCACCTTTCACGGACTTGATGCGTTCGACCGATACGAGACGATTCGCGAGGCGTCGTCTTCGCGGATGTCGCCTCTCACGGGGGAAAGGAACGACGCCGACTACCAGACGTCGGTGATCCCGATACCGGCCGACCGGAAAACCGGTGTCTACGTCGGCATCGACATCGGGTCGCTTTCGACCAACGTGGTGGCCCTCGACGAAGATAACGAGGTGGTCGCGCGGCGCTATCTCCGCACCCAGTCGCGCCCCATCGAAGCGGTGACGAAAGGACTCAAAGAAATCGGCGACGAGATCGGCGACCGGGTGGAGGTCTTGGGCGTCGGCGCCACCGGTTCGGGACGCTATATGATCGGCGCTTACGTGGGGGCCGACATCGTGCGCAACGAGATCACCGCCCAGGCGACGGCGTCGCTTCATTTCGTCCCCGACGCCGATACGCTCTTTGAGATCGGCGGACAAGATAGCAAATACGTCGCCATGAACAACGGCGCCGTGGTCGATTTCGAGATGAACAAAGTCTGCGCCGCCGGGACCGGATCGTTCATCGAGGAGCAGGCCGAAAAGCTGGCGCTGAATATCGAACGAGAGTTCTCCGACACCGCCTTCGCCGCTTCGGCGCCGGGAAAGTTTGGCGACCGTTGCACCGTTTTCATCGAATCAGACCTCGTCGCCAACCAGCAGAAGGGGATGTCCCAACCCGACCTCGCCGCCGGACTCGCCTATTCGATTGTCAGTAATTATCTGAACCGGGTCGTCGGCGATCGACGAATCGGCGACCGGCTCCTTTTCCAAGGGGGGGTGGCGTGGAACAAAGCGGTGGTGGCGGCGTTTGAAGCGATCACCGGAAAGAAAGTGACCGTCCCCCCTCATCACGACGTGGCAGGGGCTGTCGGCGCGGCTCTCATCGCGGCGCGGCATAGAGAACGGCAACGGGATAAACAGCCCTCCCGTTTCATCGGGTTCGATCTTACGAAGCGGTCGTGGAAGGTGACCACCTTCGAGTGCAAAGCGTGCGACAACGTCTGCGACGTCTCTCGCGTTCGATTCGACAAAGAGGCCCATTACTACGGCGCCCGTTGCGATCTTTTCGACGGGAAAGCGGCTCGCTCGATGAGGGGTAAACAGGCCAAACTCCCCGACCTTTTCGCCGAGCGTGAACGATTCCTTTTCGGCGACTGGTTGACCAAGAAAAACTTCCGCCGCGAAGAGACCCCCGATAAGGTTCGTCTTGGCGTTCCGCGCGCGTTATACAGCTACGAACATTTCCCTTTCTGGTCGACCTTCCTGACGACGCTTGGGTTCGAAGTCGTCCTCTCCGGCAAGACCAACCAGAAGGTAATCGCCCAAGCGGTGGAAGAGGTGAAGGCGGAGACCTGTTTCCCGATCAAGGTGATGCACGGTCACGTGGCCGACCTGCTGGAGAAAGAAATCGACTATCTCTTTCTCCCATCGACCATCACCGTCAACGCCCCCGACACCGGGTTCAAGGCGTCGCACACCTGCCCGCTGGTCCAGTCGATCCCCTACATGATCCGCTCCGCCATCGACCTCAACGCCGCCGGGGTGAAGATACTCGAGCCTCCCATCTTCTTCCAACGGGGAGAGGGGGATATCGTCCGTGAGCTGACGACGCTGTTCAAGAAAGAGTTTTCGATACCTGCGCGTAAAGTAAAAGAGGCGGTACGAGCCGGACGAAACGCCCAAGACGCCTTCACCGATGCGGTTCGTCTCCGTGGCGTCGAAGTGATTGACGAGGTGCGGTCGCGTGGCGAACGCCCGGTCGCCATCGTCTCCCGTCCTTACAACGGCTGCGACGCCGGAATCAACCTCGATCTGCCTCGCAAGCTTCGGGAGATGGGGAAGGTTGCGCTCCCCATCGACTTTCTCGACCTTGACGAATCGGCCGCCTTGGCCGCCAACCCCGACATGTATTGGCGGTCGGGACAACGAATGATCGCCGCTGTCGATAAGGTTCGACGCGATCCGGCCATGGACGCCATCATGATCGGCAACTTTAAGTGTGGTCCTGATTCGTTCATCGAATATCATCTACGCAAAACGCTCGCCGGAAAACCCATGCTGATGTTGGAGATCGACGAGCACTCAGCCGACGCCGGAGCCATTACCCGATGCGAAGCCTATTTCGATAGCCTCGAAAATGTCGATAGCGCTCTCTTCGCCGCTGAAAGTCTGCAACCGAAAGGGGCGACCGATATCGTTTCCCCCAACGTGACGGCCAAAGTAAAAACCCGCGACCGTACGCTGTACCTCCCCTACATGTGCGATCACGGGCACGTGCTCGCGGCGGCGTTGCGAGGATCGGGGGTGAGGGCGGAACTGCTTCCCGTTACCGATCAGGCGTCGCTCGATCTGGGCTATCGCTACTCGTCGGGGAAGGAATGCATTCCCTTTACCATGACCACCGGTGATATCGTCAAGAAGGCGACCGAGCCGGGTTTCGATCCGAGCGGTTCGGCGTTCTTTATGCCGACCACCAACGGCCCGTGTCGATTTGGCCAGTACCAGAGTGTGCAGAAGCTCTTCCTCGAAGAACTCGGCATGCCCGACGTGCCGCTTCTCTCCCCCGACGCCAAAAGCGGCTACGACACCGGCGACGGGTTGGGGCTTGGCGTCCGATTCCGGCGAGACGCATGGCGGGGTGGGGTGGCGGTCGATATTCTCATCAAAGCGGCGTTGCAGACCCGACCCTATGAGATCGAACCGGGCGCCACCGACCGGGTCTATGACGAATGTCTGGCCGCCGTGGGCGATCTGGTGGAGGACGACTCGGCGCAACTCTTCGACTACATGGAAGAAGCGAAGCGAAAGTTCGCTTCCGTGCCGGTCGATTATCGCCCACGTCCGGTCATCGGCATCGTGGGAGAAATCTATCTGCGGAGCCATTCTTTCGGGAATCGGGAGGTGATTCGGCGCATCGAAAAGCAGGGCGGCGAGGTATGGCTGGCCCCTATCGGCGAATGGCTTTTGTACACCACCAATCGCTTCATCGAGAACAGTCGAAGAGACAAAAATTATCTTGACCTGCTTAAGGGTTACATGCAGGATAGGATTCAGAAAAAAGACGAGAGCCGCCTCTACAAGCCGTTCGAAACGTTCCTTCGAAACGGTGAGGACGAGACCACGAAGCGAACGCTCGAAAGGGCGGCGCCCTACCTTCACCATACGTTCGAAGGGGAGGCGATTCTGGGGGTCGGCAAAGCGGTGGAGTACGCCAGCAGAGGGCTGGCCGGTGTGATTAACATCTTGCCGTTTTCCTGCATGCCGGGAACGGTTGTCGCGGCTTTGTCGGGCAAAATACGAGATGACCATCAGGCGATCCCGTGGCTTAATCTCGACTATGACGGAATGGAAGATTCGGGTGTAAAAACCCGGTTGGAAGCGTTTATGTACCAGGCGGAGCAGTACCGCAACAGGCGGCTGTCGGCCACCACTCAACGGAGAACTGGAGAGGAATCATGGCATTATTGATCAATGACGAGTGCGTCAATTGCGGTGTTTGCGAGCCCGAGTGCCCGAACGACGCCATCAGCGAAGGTGATGACATCTACGTCATCGAAGCGGCCAAATGCACCGAGTGCGTGGGGCACTATGACGAAGCCCAGTGCGTCGACGTCTGCCCGGTCGATTGCATCGTTCCCGACCCGGACAACGCCGAGTCGCGCGAAGAGTTGCAGGCTAAATACGAGAAGCTTAAATAAAACTTTTCGGTATCGACGGGGAGACTCTTCGGGGTCTCCCTGTTTTTGTGCGCCTATTGGGCGGCAATATTTTCCCTTGAGCCGCAGGGGAAAGCGTCCGATAGTAAGGGTGTAGAGAACGTTATCAAAGAGGCGCGACATGGACCTGACGATAGTGGGAACCTTGCTCCACTACCTTCTTGCGGTAGAGTTCCTCGTCATTACGGTGGTGGGACTCGCCGTCTGCCTGCACGCCTTGTCGGTCGACTATAAAATCCGCTACTTCAGCAAGATTCAACAAGAGACCATGAACGGCATCTACGACGGTTGGAAGAAAGTCCACGACGACAAAGAGGCGGCCCGACTGGCCCGAATGCAAGAGGCCCTCGGTTGATAGCGTGAAGTTTTCTCTGGCCCGTGTATCGTTCTTTTTCGCCTTCTCCCTCCTTTTCATCCCGCTTACCGCCTACGCCGAAAAGGGAGAGGTCCGTATCGCTACCAACGAAGGGATACGGATCGTCGTCGTCGAAGTCGTTTCGACCCTCCAAGCCCGTGGGAAAGGGTTGATGTTTCATAAACCGCTCGATTCGTCGAGCGGAATGTATTTCGCTTTCGAACAAAAGGAACCTCAGACCTTTTGGATGAAAAACGTCTCGTTCCCCTTGGATATTCTTTTTGTCGGCCCCGACGGAACCATCGTCTCCATCGCAAAGAACGCTCCACCCTGCGCGAAAGAACCCTGTCCCCTCTATCATTCGGGGAAACCGATCATCGCCGCCCTCGAACTGATGGGCGGATGGTGCGATAAGTATGGCGTTCGCGTGGGGGGGAAGGTAGAATATCGGCCATGAAGCCGACCCCCCTAGTTCTCGTAGCCGTTCTCTTGCTCGTTACCGCTTGCGCCACCGAACCACTCGGCGTCCCTGCCGCCGGGAAGATCGAGCCGAGTGTCACCGCGTCGATCACCGAGGAGGTGACCACCCGGGCCGAACTCCTCAAGACCTTTGGCGAGCCGGAGATGAAAATCCCGACCGCCGAGGGGATGACCTACTTTTGGAAAGATCCCGACCTTAACTCGCTCTGGGTACTCTTTTCGGAAGATTGGACCGTGAAAGAGTTCGAGTGGTCGCAGTGATCGTGTCGATCCCTCCTCATCCACTTTCGTCACACCTCGCTTCTAATCTGTTGAATAATTATTGACCTCACCTTGACCGGCGGGTCGATAGGTCTTATATCCCCCGAAGCCTTACCAAGGGAGTGACAATTGATTTCCGTAACCGGTTTGACGAAGCGCTACGGCCAACGGGTCGCCGTCGACGACGTCACCTTTTCTATCGAAAAAGGGGAGATCTGCGGGTTTCTGGGACCCAACGGCGCCGGGAAGACCACTACCATGCGGATGATCACCGGCTACTTGACCCCTACCGAGGGGAGGGTCAACGTCTTCGGTCACGATGTGGCCCAAGAGCCGTTGGCCGCCAAACGCCGGATCGGCTACCTCCCCGAATCGACCCCTCTTTACGGCGACATGCGGGTGGGGGAATATCTCTCCTTCGTCGCCCGCATTAAAGGGTATAAAGGCGCCCTCCTTACCGCCGAAACCGAGAGAGTGACCGAAGCGACCCACATCGCCGACAGGAGCCGTTCGCTCATCAAAACGTTGTCGAAAGGGTATCGACAACGGGTCGGCATCGCCCAAGCTTTTGATCGGCGACCCCGACGTCCTCATACTCGACGAACCGACCATCGGGCTCGATCCCCGGCAGATCGGCGACGTCCGGGGGTTGATCCGGCGACTGGCCGGACGCCATACGATCATTTTGTCGAGCCATATCTTGCCGGAGGTTCAGGCGGTCTGCGACACGGTATTGATCATGAATAAAGGAAAGCTGATCGCCGCCGATACCCCGGCCAACCTCGCCCGTCGCTTCGCCGAAGGGGGAGAGGTGACCGTCACCTTGGTAGGCGATGGATGTACCGCTGGCTTGTTGCAGGAGATCCCCGGTGTGGCTCAAGCGCGACGGGTCCGCGAAGACGACGGTACGACGGTCTGGGGATTGACGCCGGTCGGCAACGACTTTTCCACCCTTCGAAAAGGGGTCGTCAAACGTGCGGCGGAGCGTGACTGGGAAATCGTTTCACTGACCCAAGGATCGGCGTCGCTTGAAGAGGTCTATCTCTCGCTCATCACCGAGGGGGGGGGGGAGCATGACCCGGCTTGTCACGATCTGGCGACGCGAAGTGAAAGGGGCGTTTCTCTCGCCGGTGGCGTGGAGTCTCATCACCATCTTTCTGCTCGTGTCGGGCTATTTCTTCTATTCGCTGCTCTATCTCTACAGCATGGAAAGCTTCGAAAAGATGCGCCTCGCCGAAGTGGTGGGGCCGCAGGAACTGACCCTCGGGAGTCACGCGATCCGCCCGTTGGTCAACAACCTCGGTGTGGTCCTCCTGATGCTCTTGCCGCTGGTGACCATGCGTCTTTTCTCCGAAGAGAAACGTTCCGGCTCTATCGAGATGCTCTTCACCTGGCCGTTGACCGACCTCGAACTAACCCTCGGTAAATATCTGGCCGCCGTCACCCTCTACGCCGTCATGTTGGCGCCGACGCTCCTGTTCCCCCTGTTCCTTTCGCACTACGGGCCGACCCCATGGGGGCATGTCTTCACCTCGTGGCTGGGGCTTTTCCTGATGGGGGGGGCGTTTATCGCGCTGGGGCTTTTCGTATCGAGCCTCACCGAAAATCAGGTCGTGGCCGGAGCGGTCACTTTCGGCGCATTGCTCCTCTTCTGGGTCATCGCTTGGACCGTGGGGGAGGGGGACGGCGCTTTGACGGTGACGATTAAATATCTCTCGATCATCGAGCATCTCGACCCTTTCGCCAAAGGGGTGATTGATAGCCGCGATCTCATCTACTACCTTTCGTTTATCAGTCTCTTTCTCTTCCTCACCTTGCGGTCGCTCGAATCGAAAGGGTGGCGCGGATGAGCCGTCATAACGTGGCCAAAGGTTCACAAGCGGCGATCTATACGATCATCGTCGTCGCCGCGCTGGTGGTGGCGAACATGATCGGTTATCGGTCGCCGGTTCGGTTCGACCTGACCGCCGAAGGGACCTTCTCGTTATCGGAGCAGAGTCGCCTGACCGTCGCGGCGCTACCGAGCCACGTAACCGTCAAAGGGTTCGTCAAAAAAGAGGCTGTCGGTCCGGCCCGCGACCTGTTGGAACAATACGGGTTGGCGGCGCCGGAACATTTTTCGTACACGTTTACCGATCCCGACAGCGACCCGGCGGAAGCGAAGAAATATAAGATCGACCGGTATGGACGATTCGTGGTCGAACGGAGCGACGGGAAAAGCGAGATCCTCGACGATCTGACCGAAGCGGCTCTCACCGAAAGTCTCGCTCGACTGAGTAGTAACCGGATCCCGCAGGTCGGTTTCCTTACCGGTCACGGTGAGCGGGGGATCGACGATAGCGGCAATCAGGGCTACACCAAGTTCCGTGACGCCCTCACCGGCGCCGGGTATAAAGTGACGACGGTCAATCTTTTTGACGGGGGCGCCCTGCCGAAAGGGCTCGACCTGCTGGTCATCGGCGGCCCGTCAGGCGACCTGACCACGGGGGAGCGCGAACTGATCGGCCAATGGGTCGAAGAGGGGGGAGCGCTTCTCGCCGGGCTTGATCCGGGAAACTTCGTCGAATCGCCGAAACTTTTCGTCCCCCTTGGAGTCGAGTTGATCTCCGATCTTCTCCTCGATCCGGTTTCACAAAAACTGGGGCTCGATCCGCTGGTCGCCACCGCCACCGCCTATGCCGACCATCCGATTGTCGATCGATTCACCTTGGCCACCTTTTTTCCCCTCGCCCGTTCGTTGATGGTCTCGAAGGTCGAAGGGGTGACGGCGGTTCCATTGTGCTCCACGTCGGTCGATAGCTGGTCGGAGACCGATATCCCTAGCGTCGAAGCGGGGAAACCGACCTATGACGAGAAGCGCGACCCTCCCGGACCGCGCACCGTTGCAGTGGCTCTCTCGTGGGAACAAGGTTCGCTCAAAGAAGATCGCCCCATCGGAGCGAAACCGGCGACGAACCGGATGGTGGTAGTGGGAGACTCCGATTTCGCAGCCAACAACACTCTCGGTCTTGGGGGGAATAAAGACCTGACGCTGAACATGGTCGCGTGGCTCGTCGGCGACGAGGGGAGGGTGATGATCCGTCCGCAACCGAAAGGGTTCGACCCGATGGTGATGGACGAGGATGACTTGCGCGGGGCGTTGCTTCTTTTCGTTGTCGCCATTCCCCTGCTAGCGATGGTGACCGGCGGGGCCGTCTGGTTTCGGAGAAACCGTCGATGAAAGGGAGCCGACTGCTCGTCGCCGCCGCTCTCCTCCTTCTGCTGGTCTCCGTCTGGCTCTTGGGCGGGGGGGCGGCGGAGCGAGAAGAAGATCGTCTCTTTTCGTTTACCCCCGACCAGGTGAGTGGCATGACGCTCCAGCGCCCCGACGGACCGATCATCGACATCGAAAAGATGGGGGGCGCCTGGTACCTTGTCCGCCCGGTCTCGTCGAACGCCGACAGAGGAGAGGTCGAGGGGATTGTCGCCGTCGCCACATCGGCCCCGGTGGAGAAACGACTGGGGATGGTCGACGATCTGGCGCCTTTTGGACTCGACAGACCGGTAGTCGTGACCTTTTTATTAAGCGACGGAACGGGGAAGACCGTCCGCATCGGCGGTATGAACCCCGACCAGTCGCTCCGATATCTTGGGGTCGGCGCCGGAAACGAAGTGGTCGCCGTCGCCCGTTCGGTGGGGGCGGGGCTTTTTCGGAATCTTTTCGAGCTACGCGACAAGCGGCTTCTCACGATTACCACCGACGCCATCGACCGGATCGTCATTGAAGGAGAGAGGCCGACGGTCGTCGAGCGGACCGCCGACGGATGGGAGATGACCGCCCCGTACCGACTTCCGGCGTCCCGCCAAAATGTGGTGGCGACGTTGGCGACGCTGGTCAACCTTACCGCCGCAGGTTTCTACGAAACCGCCGCAGAAAAAGCTGAAGTGACCCTCGCCGCTTCTCGCGCTATTCGCCTCGAATCCAACGGCAAAGAGACGGTCTTGGAAGTCGGCGTGACCGACCGTGGCGCCGCCATTGTTATGATCGGCGAACGGGTCGCACGGATCGCTCCCGACATGTACGACGCTCTCCCTACGGGGGCCGCCGATTTTCTCGATCTCCGTCTCCTCCCCGGCGTCGAAGAGACGACGCTTCGCATCGAATATCGCCAAGGGGCGATGGCGGTGACGTTGGTTCGGGCCGACGACCGGTGGAAACTCGAAGCGCCGGTGAACGCCACAGCCGACAAAAGCGTGATCGAAGGACTTCTTCATCATCTCGGCTGGAGCGAAGGGGAGACCATAGTCGCCGGACCCGGTTTTGACCCGGTCACCTACGGTCTCGACAAACCTTTCGCCGAAGCGACGGTTTTCGCCCCCGACGGTATCCGCCGTAGCGTGACCATTGGGCGGATGGGGGAAACCTATTTCGTGACCGCTACCGGCTGGTCGTGGGTGGCGTCGATGGGGGCCGACGAAGCCCGTTCGTTGCTCCCCGCCACACCGCCGGTCGATCGACGTTTCTTTCCCATCGAGGCGGCGTCGGTCAAGAAAATCGTCGTCGAACGGGGCGACCAGCGATTCGTCGTCGAGAAGGGGGAGCACGGCGGCGTCATGACCTCTCCGACGGCTGGCCGACTCGACGACGAGCCCTACTACCGTTTCGTTTGGGGGACACTGGCCTTGGCATACGGGGCCGACGACCTTGGCGCCCTTCCGACCGGTCAACCGGCGGCGACGGTGGAGGTTATCAACGACGCCGACGAAACGGTGAATCGTGTCGCCTTTTACCGGGCCGATAATGACCATGATGGTTACCGTGCGGTCGATCTTCACCATCCACGACCGCTCCGTATTGACGGAAGGGTGGTGACGACGACCTTGGTGACGTTACTTGAATCGTTGATGGAGTACCGACATGAGTAAAGAGAGAAGAGATAACGAAGAGGCCCCCCGGATCGTCTTCGCCGATAAGCGACGGATCAAATCGGTGGACGACACCTGCGACGACGCCGACGAGGCCGATCTGGAACGGGCGCCTTCGGTAGTGGCCAAGTTCGAAGAAGAGGCGAAAGCCAATGACGAGCGGTTAAAGGAATATATCGCGGCCCACAAAGAAAAAATGGCCGAGATGGACGCGCTCAGGAAACGGCTTGAAGCCGATGTGGAGAATCGGGCGCAGCAACGGTTCGGCGAATTGGTTGGGGAACTCCTACCGGTGATCGACGATATTGACCGAGCCATCATGATGGCCGACAATAGCGGGTCTAACGATCCGCTGCTTAAAGGGATCAAAATGATGCGGGCCGGGCTGATGAAAGCGCTGACCACGCGAGGTTTGGAAGAGCTCGACCTGACCGGCGCCCTGTTCGACCCGGAGTTGGCGCAGGCGGTGGGGGCGGTTCCTGTGGAGTCGGATGACGACGACCAAAAGGTCGTGGAACAATTGGCGCCCTGTTATCGCTTCGGCGGGCGGGTAGTGCGGGCGGCGCTGGTGCGCGTCGGCCAGAAAGCGTAACGAGGAACGATGGCGACGAAGAGAGATTTTTACGAGATTCTGGAGGTGGCCAGCAACGCCTCCGATGCGGAGATAAAAAAGGCCTATCGGAAACAGGCCTATAAATATCATCCCGACCAGAACCACGATAACCCGGAAGCGGAAGAGAAATTCAAAGAGGCCGCCGAAGCCTACGAAATCCTCCGCGACCCGGAGAAACGAAAACTCTACGACACCTACGGGCACGAAGGGTTGCGACAATCGGGGCACGCCGGCTTTAACGGATTCGAAGATATCTTTTCCAATTTCGGCGATATATTCGAAGACTTCTTCGGGTTCGGACGACGGGGCGGAGGAGGGCGTGGCGCCAACGCTCCCCGGCGCGGTTCCGACCTTCGCTACGATATCGAGATCGATTTTATGGAGTCGATCTTCGGCGTCGAAAAAGAGATCACCATCAACAAAGCGGTCGTCTGCGCCACCTGCGACGGACGTCGCTCGGCCCCCGGTAGCGAGCCGGTCACCTGTTCCACCTGTCGCGGAACCGGGCAGGTCACCAAGTCGCAAGGGTTCTTCGCCCTCTCGGCGCCCTGTCCCCATTGCCACGGCGAAGGGGTGAAGATAGAAAACCCGTGCAAAACTTGCGACGGAGCCGGGGTGGTGGAAGAAGAGAAAAAACTGACCGCCCGCATACCGGGCGGGGTCGATCACGGTTCGCAGTTACGGCTACGCAACGAAGGTGAGGACGGGCGCAACGGCGGTCCGGCGGGCGATCTCTACGTGGTCATTCACGTCAAACCGCACGAACGTTTCGAGCGGCAAGGGGACGACTTGATCTTGCGCCAACCGATCAGCGTTGTCCAGTCGGTCCTTGGCGCCGACCTGACCATCCCGACTCCCGACGGCGACAAAGAGTTTACCGTCAACGCCGGGACCCAGTCGGGCGACGTCCACAGGTTATCGGGGCAAGGGGTTCCTCACGTTCGTTCCTATGGTCGGGGCGATCTGCTGGTGCAACTAGTAGTGAAGACACCGACGAAACTTTCCAAGCGCCAAGAGGAACTCTATCGGGAGTTGGCCGAGGTGGAAGGGGAGAACGTTCGACCTCATCAGAAAGGCTTTTTCGAAAAGCTGATGAGCTGACCCACGCGGGTTTGCGAGCCTTGCGGGGCTCTAAATGAAAAGACCGTCCGCTCTTGCGGGCGGCCTTTTTTGTTATCAGAGGTCCCGTTCGGTCGGGGGGTCGTCTTCTTCCCCCAACACCCGGTCGTGTCGAGCCGTGGCGGCGACCCGTTCTTTGGCGTGTCGTTCCATCCAGAGGGGATGATGTTCCATGGCCCATTCGGCGTCGACTTCACCGTCGATGATGGCGGTGACGCCGGGACGGGTCTCCGGGTTGACCAACGCCATGAACATATGCCCCAGTAGCGCCGGGGTGATGAAAAGGGCGGTGGCGGTATGGGCGAAGAGAGCGAGGATGGCCGAGTGGTTCAGCCAGATATAAATACCGGTGGTGGTGAGGATAAATGAACCGCCGAGCGCGATATAAATCCACATCTTCTGGCCCGGGTTGAACTTGTCCTCTTCGGGCAGGTCGATCCCCCGCTTAAAGCTGCTCACCGGTTTTTTCATCAGCCACACGATGTCGGTTCGGTTGAAATGGCGAATGACCGACCAGTTCTCTGCCCATATCCCCTTTTTCGCCGTCAGAAAGAGGACAAGTGGCACGGCGATAAAGAGGACCCCGGCGATTTCGTGAATCTCGGTCAGGAATGCGTGAGCTTCACGATCCCCCCCCTTGAGATTGAAATAGGCCATGGTCAGTCCCGTGACCAGCAACAAGACGAAGCTGAACATGACAGAGTTGTGAAACCATCGTTCGGCGGGGGTGAACCTTATAACAGTCCGGCTCATGGGGATCGGTCAACCTCGTGGAATAGCGAGCATACGCTCGAGCGTTACTTTGGCCCGTTCCCGAATATCCTCAGGCACGGTGATGACTTCTTTCATCTCCACCAACGCGTCGTAGACGTCTTCGATGGAGGTGACTTTCATGTTGGGACAGATCATGTCGGTCGAAACGTGCATGAACTGTTTGTCGGGGTTCTCTTTTCGCAACCGATACATAATGCCGCTCTCGGTGGCGATGATGAACTTGTCGGCGCCCGACTCTTTGGCGTAGCGATACATGCCGCTGGTGGAGGTCACATGATCGGCCATGTCGATGATCTCCGGCGGGCATTCGGGATGGGCCACCATCTTCGCCCCCGGCAACGCCTCGCGGGCGGCCGCAACCTGCGACGGTTTCAGGAGGTGATGCGTGGGGCAGAACCCTTTCCAGTAATCGACCTCCTTTTTCGTGAAGCGGGCGACATACTGGGCAAGGTTCTGGTCGGGGGTCATGAAGACCTTGTCGGCGTCGAGCGATTCGACCACCGCCACGGCGTTGGCCGACGTGCAACAGATATCCGACTCCGCCTTCACCGCCGCCGACGAGTTGACATAGGTGACGATCGGCACGTCGGGTCCCAACTCTTCCTTTTTCTTGCGCAGTTTATCGGCGGTAATCATGTCGGCCATGGGGCAACCGGCCTCGGTGCGGGGGAGGAGGATCGTTTTCTGGGGAGAAAGGATCGCCGCCGACTCGGCCATGAAATGGACCCCGCAAAAGACGATCACTTCCGCATCGGTTTCTGCCGCTTTGCGGGAGAGCTCCAGAGAGTCGCCAGCGATATCGGCGATCTCCTGGATTTCGTCTCGCTGATAGTTGTGGGCCAACATCACGGCGTTCCGCTCCTTGAGTAGCTCGCGGATTTTTCCCTGATATTCGGCGATTTCGTCGGTCACGACACTCATAACTGCTTTCCTTCCTCTCCCCTCAGACGGTCGTTGTCGAAGGGAATCGTATCAGTTCGATATATCTTTCCATTATACGACAGGAGGGGGCCGTTAGCCTTTCGAACGGATCGACGCAAGAAAGCAGGCGATGGAGGCGGCCGATGCGATATTCAACGATCCGACCTTCCCCTGCATCGGAATCGAAACGACCGCGTCGCATCGCTTACGAGTGAGTGGACGGACGCCGGTTCCTTCGTCCCCCATGACGATGGCCAACTTGCCTGTCGGGAGATTGGTCACACTTTCGTCGCCGTCTCCTTCGAACGCCACCGCGTAGAAATCCGACTCCTCGCGCAGTTTGCGAACCGCTTCGGCGATGTTGGGGACCTGCACCAAGGTCATCCTTTCACCCGCCCCGGCGCTCGTTTTGGCGGCGGTGGGGGTGTAGGAGGCCGCTCGGTGGGCGGGGAAAATGACCGCTTCGGCGCCCAAGGCTTCGGCGGAGCGGATGACGGCCCCGAAGTTGCGGGGGTCGGTGACGCCATCGAGGAGGACGACGAACGGTTGAGCAAGCCCATCAAGCCGCTCCTGGATGTCGTCGAACCGGGTGTAGGGGAGGGGGGAGACCAAGGCGACGATTCCCTGATGCCCTTCGGCGCCGACGGTGGTGGCGATGTCGTCCATCGACCCTTCGACCAGCGGCACATGGCGGCGCATCGCCTCTTCGAGGACTTCTTTGATCTGGGGGCTTTTGATCGGCCCCTCCTTCACGACGATACGGTAAAACTTGCGCCGTCCCGCTCTGAGGGCTTCCATGATCGGGTTGACCCCGTAGAGGAGCTCCCCCCCTTGCGATCCGGTCAGCCCTTTGATCGGCAGGGGGGAATTCTCGATGGCGGCGCGAAGTCGGGCGCCCGGTTTTTTCTTGGCGCCCCGGAAAGGTTTGCGACGTTTGTCTTGTCCCATGTTTCCCCCTTACTCGAACGAAACCGACCAGGCGGTCCCTTCGGAACTATCCTGAAGGAGGATACCTTTGGCCGCCAGCTCGTCCCGGATACGGTCGGAGGTGACGAAGTCTTTCCGTCCACGCGCCGCCGTGCGGGCGTCGATCATGCCGTCGAGTTCGTCGGCGGTAAGACCGGCTTCGAGCAACTTATTCGCTTTGGCCGCTTCGACAAACTCGGAGGCTTTTCGGGAGAAGAGCCCCAGCACGCCGCCAAGCCGACGCAACGTGGCGGTGGAGACGATAAGCGCAGACCGTCCTTCGGCGTAGGCGTCCGATTTCTTTTTCAGTTTGGCTAGGCTGAATCTGAACGTATTAAGGCGGCGGAGTTCGCCGTTTAAGATAGCTGTAGCGGCGGCGGTGTTGAAGTCGTCGTCCATGGCCCGGACGAAACCGGCGGTCAACGTTTCATCGACCCCCTCCACCGGATCGTCGCCGACCAGTTCATCGACTGCGGCGAAGAGGTCGTAGAACCGGGCCAGCCCTTTGTACGATTCGTTGAGGTACTGGTCGGCGAAATCGATGGGGCTGCGATAATGGGCGCCCAAAAGGAACAGCCGCAGGCTTTCGGGATCGTGATTGGCCATCAGATCGCGGATGGTGAAGAAGTTGCCGAGCGACTTGCTCATCTTCTCTTCGTTAACCGTGACGAATCCGTTATGGAGCCAGTAGCGAACCGGCGCCACGCCGGAGCAGGCGTGCGACTGTGCGATCTCGTTTTCGTGGTGAGGGAAGACCAAGTCTTTGCCTCCGCCATGAATATCGAAGGTGACGCCGAGATATTTTTTCCCCATGGCCGAGCATTCGATATGCCAGCCGGGACGTCCCGCTCCCCAAGGGGATTCCCACGAAGGCTCGCCCGGTTTGCTTCCTTTCCAGAGAACGAAATCGAGCGGATCCCGCTTCGCTTCGTTGACGTCGACCCGAGCGCCCGACATCAGGTCGTCGATGTCTCGTTTGGAAAGGGCTCCATATTCGACGAAGCTTTTTACCGAGAACCAGACCGACCCGGCGCTTTCATAAGCGTGCCCCTTTCGATAAGTACGCCGATCATCTCCAGCATCTCGGCGATATGGTCGGTCGCTTTCGGTTCGAGGTCGGGATCGGCGAGGCCGAGCTTCCCCATATCTTCGTGAAGCGCGTCGGTGAAAGTCGAAGCGAGAGTGTTCCACGCCTCCCCCTTCTCGTTGGCCCGCTGGATGATTTTGTCGTCGATGTCGGTGATGTTCCGGACATAGGTGACCTCGTAACCGGCGAACCGGAGGTAGCGGGAGATGACGTCGAAGACGATCCCCGCCCGGGCGTGGCCGATGTGGCAAAGGTCATAGACCGTGACACCGCAGACATACATGCCGACGTTCGGCGGGTTCTGTGGAACGAACGGTTCTTTTTTCTGTGTAAGGGTATTGAAAACTACGAGCGCCATCTATTCACCGTCTGTGCGAGTCGTTCGGCGATCTCAGCCGATCCGAGGGTTTCGAAAAGATCTTTAAGGTTGGGACCGGTCAGTCGGCCGGTCAAGGCCGCCCGGAGAGGGGCGAAGAGGGCTTTCCCTTTCGCGCCGGTTCTGGAGCGGCATGATTCTACCACAGCGTCGTGGCCATCGGTGGCGACATCCAACGCCGCCTCGATGACCTGCCGCGCCTCCGGGGTGGTGAGCAACGCCGCCGCCTCGTCGTCAGGCTCTTGCAACCGCGCAAATTGGGTGGCGAAAGGGATCGCCTCGTCGGTCCGTTTTACCGTACCGGCCACCAGCCGCGCCACCTTCGCCGGGTCGATGGCGCCAAAGGATAGGCCGTGGGTCGCGAAGAGGGGAACCAACGATGTCCCTTCGGTCTGCTGCAATCGTTTGACGTTCAGATGATCGATCCGAGGGGCGTCGTAGCGTGATGGGGAACGGGAGATGTGGGAGAGATCGAAATAGGGCGCCATCTCGGCGACGTCCATAATTTTCGAGCCGTCTATCCCCGACCATCCCAAAAGGGCGACACCGGTGACCAAGGCTTCCGGTAAATATCCTTCGTGCAGTAACGAACCAACGTCGATGGCGCCTTTCCGTTTCGACAGCTTCTTCCCTTCGTCGTCCACGATGATCGGGAGATGGCTGTAACGGGGCGCCGGAGCGTTAAGAGCGGCCATGATCAGCAATTGCCGGGGGGTGTTGGAGATATGGTCTTCGCCACGAATGACATCGGTGATCCCCATGTCGGCGTCATCGACCGCCGACGCGAAGAGAAAGAGAGGAGAACCGTCGGCGCGGGCGATGGGGAAATCGCCCAGATCGGCGGCGGAGAAGCTTACCTTCCCCCGGACGCCGTCTTCAAACGATAGCGACCGGTCGCCGGTAGGAAACCGCCAGACGAACGGCGCCCCTTCAATAATATCGGTCCGGTTGCGACAGCGACCCGAGTAGCGGGGGGCCTTCCCCGCTTTTATCGCCTTTCGCCGGTCGGCTTCCAGCTCCTCTTCGGTGCAGTAGCAACGATAGACCTTCCCTTCGGCGATGAGCCGGTCAAGAGCGGTTCGGTAGAGGTCGCCTCGTTCGCTTTGGCGAGAGGGGCCTTCGTCCCACCCGATGCCGAGTCGCGTCAAGGTGTCGAGAATCCCCTGCTCCGCCGCCGGATCGTGGCGTTCCCGATCTGTGTCTTCGATCCGAAGAATCATCGTGCCGCCGTGCCGCAGAGCGTAAAGGCGGTTAAAGAGGGCGGTGCGTAAGTTTCCCACATGCATGGCGCCGGTAGGGGAGGGGGCGAAGCGGAGTCGTATGGTCATATGTTTAGATGTCGGCGGAGAGGTGACGGATAAGGGCGACTCCCCATGCGGCGATACCTTCGCCACGACCGGTATAACCGAGTCCTTCGGTGGTGGTCGCCTTTACCGAAACATCGGCCGGATCGACCCCGATGGCCGAAGCGATGTTTCGGCGCATGGAGGAGACGTGGGGGGCCAGTCGGGGAGCTTCGGCGGCGATGGTGATATCGACGTTGGCGACGGCATAGCCGATATCGCGGACCCGCTGGTTGACCGTCGACAAGAGGTTGAGAGACGACATCCCCCTATAGGTCGGGTCGCTGTCGGGGAAATGTATCCCCAGATCGCCCAAGGCGGCGGCGCCAAGCAACGCGTCGCATAAGGCGTGGGTCGCCACGTCGGCGTCGGAATGACCGTCGAGTCCCGTCTCGTGGGGGATCGGGACACCGCAGAGAATCAACGCCCGGGCGGGGACCAGCTTATGGACGTCGAAACCGTGGCCGATGCGAAAGCCGTTCATGGCGTGGTCCTTGTGTCGTTTACGAGATCGGACGCCCGACGGCATCGTTCCACCGGTTCGGTCCCTTGGATAAAAAACTCGGCCATCGATCCGTCGCACGCGTCGGAGGCCAGTTTACCACTAGCCGGATCGATCTTTTTCACCACCACTCCGGTCGGCGGGACGAAATCGGCCACCGCTGTGCGGTCGAGAGCGCGGATCATGAAATCGTTCCAGATCGGTCCGGCGGTATCGTTTCCCGACTCCCCCCGACCTAATGGACGATCGCGGTCGATCCCCACCCATACGCCGGTGGTCAGCGTTGGGGTATAGCCGATGAACCAAGCGTCCTTTATCTCTTCGCTTTCGCCGGTCATAGCGGCCACCGGGCGCTCCAACGTCGCCGCCCCTTTCGCCGCCCCATCGGTTGCGGCGCCTTTAAGGGCGGTGGTCAGAAGGTAGGTCGCTTCTCTCCCCCCTTCAACCGGGGCCGGTTCTCGCTCTTCCAGTAGTTCGCCGTTGGCGGTGGCGACGCTACGGATAAACGCCGGGCGAATGATGAATCCCCCGTTGGCGAATCCGGCATAGGCGCCCACCAGTTCCATAGGGGATAGGGGAGTCTCCCCGGCGGCGAGGTAAAGGTCACGCGGAAGAGCGGCGGTGACGCCAAATCGATGGAGAGCGCCGACGGCGTGATCGACACCGACTTTTTCGAGCAATCGCACCGACGCGACGGCCAGCCGGTCGGTCAAAGCTTCGCGCAAAGTGACCGAGCCGAGGTACCGCCCGTTCCGGCTGGTCGGGCGCCATCCTCCCGGTTCACCCGGTACGATAAAGGTGGTCGGGACGTCATCGACCCGGTCGGCTAAAGTGTAGCCCGACTCTAAGGCGGCCAGATAGATGAAGGGGAGAATGGCGCCGCCGGTTCTGCGTGGGCGAAGCAGGGTCGCCATGTCGCTTCCCGCCTCACCGACGGCGCCGAGAGCGACAATCTCTCCGTCGCCGGGGCGAAGGGAGAGGAGAAGCCCTTGGGGGGTCACCTTGTCGCTATAAATTCGCTTCCGATCAATCCGTTCTTCGAGCTGCGTCAGCCCTTGTCGAAGAGCCGCTTCGGCGGATCGCTGCAGATCTTTGTCGATGGTGGTGGTGACGATGAGCCCTTGCCGGAAGACCTGATCGGCGCCGTAGGTTTTGAGGAGATACTCTTCGGTCAACCGGATCACCAGAGCGAACTCCCCTTCGTTGGCCCGGTCGGTTTTCTTGAGACGAAGCTGTTCCCGTCGGGCGCTCTGTTCTTGGGCGGCGGTGATGATCCCCCGTTCCACCATCCGGGAGAGGATCGTGTCGCGCCGTTGGAGGGCCAGCTTCGGTTCGTTCACCAACGAGTAACGTTCCGGGGATCGGGTCATCCCGGCCAAGAGGGCGTTTTCGGCGAGGGTCAGCTCCCCCACCGATTTGTCGAAATAGATACGGGCCGCCGCCTCGAATCCCCGTGCGCCATGCCCCAAAGGGACGGTGTTGCAGTAGATTTCAAGAATCTCGTCTTTCGAATAGGCCCCTTCGATCCGCATGGCGAGAAGGGTTTCGCGTATCTTCTGGGTGGCGGTTCTTTCGTCGGTCGGGATCATCCGGCGGGCCACCTGACCGGTGATGGTGTCCCCTCCTTGAATCATCGTCCCTTTTCTCAGATCGACAAAGAGAGCGCCGAGCAACGCGGCGTAGCGGACTCCGTTTCCTGAGAGGAACGTTTCGTCACCTTCGGCCAGCAACGCTTCGACCATATCTTTAGGGAGCTGTCGTCGGGCGATCCATATCCGTTTTTCCCGAAAGAGCTCGGCGAGATCTTTCCCGTTTCGGTCGAGAATCCGGGTGACGACATGGGAGCGGTAATCTTTTAATCCTTCGACCGGCGGAAGGCTCCGTTCAAGGGCGGCGAGCGTGCCGATGACGACCCCTAAACATCCGGCCAGCGTGAGCGTGGCAAGGGTCAGCAATGGGCGGCGTAAGAGAAACGAAAAGAAACGCATGAATCAGCTTTGCGGTCTATGCCGGTGGTGGGCGAATGAACGGGATATTGGGCGCATGATTGATAATCGCCCAATTCGGGCGTCGATTCAATCGTTTATCCGAATATCTTCCGCTGAATGGTGGTCCGATATTGCCTATGTCAATTGATTTGGATATATTGAGCCATCATTGATCCTATTTATCTGCGACCGAAAGACCAAACGAACCGATGGCACGCAAGAAGCGGGGAACCGCGACCGACGAGGAAACCGGAGGGGAGATCGTCTCCACCGATATCCAGAAAGAGCTGGAAAACCGTTTTCTCTCCTACGCCCTCTCGACTATCGTCTCCCGCGCCCTGCCCGACGTGCGAGACGGCCTTAAGCCGGTCCATCGTCGGGTCCTCTACGCTATGCATCAGCTTCGGTTGGGGCATGAGGCCCGCTATCGAAAATCGGCCACCGTCGTCGGTGACGTCATCGGTAAATATCACCCCCATGGTGATCAGGCCATCTATGAAACGATGGTCCGGTTGGCGCAGGACTTCTCGCTCCGCTATCCGTTGGTCGATGGGCAGGGGAACTTCGGCAACATCGACGGCGACTCGGCCGCCGCCATGCGGTATACCGAAGCCCGGCTGACCGCCCTGGCCGGTGAACTGCTGACCGAACTGAAGCAAGAGACTGTCGATTACACCGAGACCTACGACCAGCAGAATAAAGAGCCCCGTCTTTTGCCTGCCCGGTTCCCGAACCTGCTGGTCAACGGCGCTTCGGGTATCGCCGTCGGGTTGGCGACCAACATTCCGCCGCACAACCTGGCCGAAGTGACCGACGCCCTCGTGGCGATGATCGACGAACCCGACATCGACCTGACCGGCGTCATGCGCCATATCAAAGGGCCCGACTTCCCTACCGGCGCCGAGATTGTGGCGTCGAAACGGGAGATTCGAGAGATCTACGAGACCGGGCGTGGGGCGGTAAAGGTTCAGGCCGAGTGGAAGCAGGAAGATTTGGGACGAGGCAAATGGCAGATCGTCATCACGTCGATCCCCTACACCGTCAACAAGAGCAAGCTAATCGAGAAGATCGCCGATCTGATCATCAATAAAAAAATGGTCGATCTGACCGACGTTCGAGACGAATCGACCGAAGTGATTCGGATGGTGCTGGAACCCCGCTCCCAGAACATCGATCCGGCCCGGATCATGGCCTATCTCTTTAAACATACCGATCTGCAATACAGCTTCCCGGTCAACCTGACGGCGCTCACCGCCAAAGCGACTCCGTTACGCCATACGTTGTTGCAGATGCTTCGCGCGTTTCTCGATTTTCGCTACGACGTGGTGGGGCGCCGTCTTAACTACGACCTGCGGCTTATCAAAGAACGGCTCCATATCCTCGAAGCGTTGGCGAAGGTCTATGACGATCTCGACACCGCCATCAAGATTATTCGGACTTCAAAAACCCGCGACGAGGCCCGCAAAGGGTTGATGGCCCATTTCACGCTCGACGAGATTCAGGCCAACGCCATTCTCGATCTCCGGTTGGCCGCGTTGGTAGGTCTTGAGATCAACAAGATCAAACAGGAAAAGGCCGAAAAAGAGGCCGAGGCCGAAGAGATTCAGCGGATACTCGGTTCGACCACGCTGATGTGGAAGCTGGTTAAAAAAGAGCTGGCCGACATTAAAACCACCTACGGCGACAAACGACGTTCCAAGATCGTCGCATCGGAGAAGGTCGTCCCCGAATACGACGCGGAAGAGTTCATCCAGCACGAAGACACCCACGTCATCGTCTCCCGCCAAGGGTGGGTCCGCCGGATGAAACAGGTGACGAACCCGGAGTCGCTCCGGTTCAAAGAGGGGGACTCGCTCCTTGCGTGGTTGCCGCTGAACACCCGCGATCTGATTCTCTACTTCACTTCCGCCGGGAAGTTTTATTCGGCGCGGGGGCTCGATATCGCACAGACGACCGGATTTGGCGAGCCGGTGCAGGCGCAGTTTAAGTTCGCCGACGGTGAGCGGATCATCGCCGTCATGGGGCTGCTGACCCCGGTCGAGAAAGGGAAAGAGGGGGACGAAGCGAACGCCCGGGCGCAACGAGGGCTCTTCGATCAACTCAAAGCTAAAGACGTCGGCGGTATCTACGGCGAGATACTCGACGGCAAGGGGGAGTTCCTCTTCGTCTCCGAACAGGGGATGGGGTTCCGTTTCCCGGTGGAGTCCCTCGGCGCCACCAACCGGAACGGGAGAAAGTTCGCCAACGTTCGAGAAGACGACGCCGCCTTTTCAATCACCCTGTTGGGGAACGACAAAACCCTTTTCATCCTCGCCAGCGACGGCTACGGAATCCGCTACGACGTCGAGCAGGTTCCGCAACTGTCGGGACCGGGGCTCGGGTCGCGGCTCATCAAACTTCACAGCGGCGAACGGGTGTTGGGGGTCCGGCTCCTCGGCAAGAACGACAAGGTCTCGCTAATGTATCAGGCCGGCAAAGACGACACCATCAAGGTTGGCGATCTCCCCAAAGGGGATCGGGGACAGGTAGGGAAAAAGGTCGGCGCGGCCCGGAAAAAGATCTTTGGACTTGCGCGGTCCTGATTCTATGAGAAACGAGATGAAGCATGTCTGAACAAGGCTATTCGGCGAAACATATTGAAGTCCTCGAAGGGTTGGAGCCGGTTCGGGTTCGGCCCGGCATGTATATCGGAGGGACCGACACCAACGGACTGCATCATCTGGTGTGGGAAGCGCTCGACAATGCCGTCGACGAGGCGGTCAACGGCTATTGCGACCATATCGTCGTCACCTTGGGCGACGACGGGACCTGCTCGGTGGAAGATAACGGGCGGGGTATCCCGGTCGATAAACATCCGAAGTACAACAAACCGGCGTTGGAGGTCATTCTGACGACGCTTCACTCGGGCGCTAAGTTTTCCAATAAAACCTACAACACCTCCGGTGGGCTTCACGGTGTCGGTGTGTCGGTGGTCAACGCCCTCTCCGAATCGACCATCGTAGAAGTCCGCCGCGACGGGGGACACCATCGGATGGAGTTCTGCCGTGGGGTGGCGGTAGGGAAAATAAAAAAGCTCGCGAGCGTTCCGAAGAGCGAGCATGGGACGACCATTACGTTTCTGCCCGATAAAGAGATCTTTCCCCGCACCACCTTCACCCTGAAGGCGATACTCGAACGGGCCGAAACGAAGGCGTTCCTGAACGCTCGGTTGACTATCGACGTCATCGACCGACGGACGGGAGAGAAACATACGTTCCATTATCCGAACGGGGTGAAGGATTATCTCGGCAAGTTGTTGAAGGGGAAAAAAGCGGTCGGCAGCGGGCCGTTTCATTTCTCCGACAAAAACGGGATGCAGGTGGAGGTTGCCCTGCAATGGAGCGAGCGGACCCAAACGTCGGGTCTGATCCTACGCCAACTCCGTCCACACCATGGAAGGGGAAGGCCACGAAAACGGTTTGCGTGCGGCGTTGACCAAGACGTTGCGGACCCATATGGGGCGAACTCCGAAGTACAAGAACATCGCCCCTACCGCCGAAGATGTGAAAGAAGGGCTCGTCGCCGTCTTGTCGTTGCTTCTGCCGAATCCTCAGTTTCAAGGACAGACGAAAGAAAAGCTGAACAACCCGGAAGCCTCGACGTGGGTCGACAACGCCGTCCGCACCGCCTTCGAACGGTTCTTGCTGGAGCACCCGACTACCGGCGAAGAGATCATGGCCCGCGTGGCGTTGGCCGCGCAGGCTCGGATGGCCAGCCGGTCGGCCAAAGATTCGGTGATGCGGAAAACGGCTATCTCTCATCGACTTACGTTACCGGGGAAACTGGCCGACTGCTCGTCGACCAATCCGTCTGAGACCGAACTCTTCATTGTCGAGGGGGACTCGGCCGGAGGATCGTCGAAACAGGCCCGTGACCGGCGAACGCAGGCGGTCTTGCCGTTGCGGGGGAAAATCTTAAACGTCGAAAACGCCACCGCCGAGAAGCTGGCCGCCAACAACGAAATCAAAGCTCTTACGATCAGCATCGGCGCCGGAATGGGAAAAGATTTCGACTACAGCAAGCTTCGGTACGAGCGGATCATCATCATGACCGACGCCGACGTCGACGGCGCCCATATCTCCGCCCTGTTGCTCACCTTCTTCTATCGCTTCATGCCGAAGCTGGTGGAGAAGGGGAACATCTTCCTCGCTCAACCGCCGCTGTATAAAGTCGAACTGGGGAAAGAGGTCCACTACGCCCTCGATGACACCGAGCTTGATCGACTTCTCGCCGAAGCGCCGGGGAACGTGAAACCGCAGATCTCCCGCTACAAAGGGTTAGGGGAGATGCCGATGAACGTCCTTAAAGAGACCACCATGGATCGGAGCCAGAGAAGACTCCTGCAAGTGAAAGTGGATAACGCCATGATGGCCGATAACGCTTTCAGTCGACTCATGGGAAAAGACGCTTCCGCTCGTTACGAGTTCATCGAGCGGAACTCGGCGGCGTTCGTATCGTCGGGTGGCGAACTCGATATTTAGCAGGGTGTGGGAGATGAAACCCGCCCCTTCGGTCTCGATAGATGGGAGCCGCTTGTCGCATCGGGCGCGCAATCAAGATCTAATCGATCCCGAGCGTCTTCATCTTTCGCCACAACGTTGTGCGATCCATATCGAGCGAACGGGCCGCCTCTCCCTTTTTTCCTTTCGCCCGCGCAAGGGCGTCGATGATCATCTGTCGTTCATCGCTCGGCAGACCACTCGAACTGCGCGACAGGGGAGGGGGAGCATGCAACTCTTCCGGTAGGTCGTCCGGGGTGATGACTTCCCGTTCCGCCAAGACGAAGGCCTGGGCGATGGCGTTTTCCAACTCCCGCACGTTCCCCGGCCACCGGTAACGAACGAGGCAACGCATCGCCTCGTCGGTGACGGCGCTTATGCTTTTGCCGGTCTCCTTTCGCTGGCGCTCCACAAAGTGGGAGACCAGCAAGGGAATGTCGTCGGCCCGCTCACGCAACGGGGGGGCTTCGATCCGCACCACCTTCAGGCGGTAGTAGAGGTCTTCGCGGAAAACCTTCTCTTCGACCAGTTCTTTAAGCCGTCGGTTCGTGGCCGAAACGATTCGCACGTCGACTTTCACCGACGTCGTATCGCCGACCCGTTCGATGATTTTATCCTGCAACGTGGTGAGGAGCTTGATCTGAGTCGAGGCCGGTATCTCGCCGATCTCGTCGAGAAAAATCGTTCCCCGATTGGCTACTTCGAATCGTCCCACCCGATCTCGAATGGCGCCGGTAAACGCCCCTTTGACGTGTCCGAACAACTCCGACTCCAAGAGCGATTCCGACAACGCCGAACAGTTGACTTTCACGAAAGGGCCGTCGCGGCGGCTCGATAGATGGTGGATCGCTTCGGCGATGAGTCCTTTGCCGGAGCCCGATTCCCCTTCGATCAAGACCGGCGCTTCCGCAGATGCGACTTTACGAATAAGGGTGTAGATTTCCTGCATTCGTTGGTTTCGTCCAATGAGCCGATGGTAGGCAGGATGGTCTTCGAACCGCATCTGGAGTTTTCTGATCTCGGAGATGTCGTGGAGGATCAGGACGATGCCGTTGACGGCGCCTTTCTGGTCGTGGAGGAGAGCGGTCGAGATGATAGCGGTCCGGTCGTCACCAGTCCGGTCGGTGAAACGGATGGAGAAGTTTTTGATCGCCGTCTTTTTGTTGAGTGCGTTGATTAATATCTCCCGCAAGTCGGGGAGCATCTCCTCACAAAAGCAGGAGCGTCCTTTGACTTCTTCGCCGGTGACCCCAAAGAAGGCTTCGGCCGCTTCGTTCATGTTGACCACCGCAAGGTCGGGAGTCAGGGAGACGATCCCGTCGTAAACGGCGTTGAAGACCGCCTCAAGGTTTTCCTTGTAGGCCAAACACGTTTCGAACGATTCTTGATCCATGATGTATCGTAGCCGACATGTTGCAACATTGCAACGCAGGCTGGATCAGATGAGGACGATGATGGCAAGGTGCAGAAGAAGAAAGAGTATCGCCGATACCACTTCGATTTCGTTCGGGCCGTTTTGGGTATCGACCGACCCGAGAAACGAATCGAGCTTCCCTTTGCATAGCGGGCAAAGGGTAGGAAGAGGGAGGAAATGATGGCGCAATCGGTCAGTCGAGAGGAGCACGATCCAAGCGATTACGATGTTAATCAGAATGACCGGTAGGTAGTAGGAGGCCTGATCAGTGGGGAAGGCCCATGCGAAATCGATGACGACGCCGACCGTCGCCAAGACAACCGGAAAGAGGGGGGAGGAGAGACGTCGGCGGCGCACTTCGAAATGACCATTACGGCAAGAGACGCCGATGACCGGCGGTCCGCCGTAGAGGTAAGACTTGTCGCTCATGGCCAAACTGTAGCATAGCCGTCACCTTTGCGGGGGATGCCCTTTCGGTCGCTCGAAAAGGGGGGTATACTGCCGCTTTGAGGGCTTACGGTAGGTATTTGTGAAGAAGAAACTCGCGCTCGTCACCCTCGGCTGCCAGATGAACCGTTCAGACTCCGAATGGGTTTCCGGGCTGTTGGCGGACGAATACGACTACAGCGAATCGGTCGATGGGGCCGATGTGGTGGTGGTGAACACCTGCGCGGTTCGCGAGAAAGCCGAGCAGAAGTTTTTCTCCCTCCTTGGCCGATTGGCGCCGATGAAAGAAAAGAATCCCCACCTCGTTCTTTGCGTGGGGGGATGTATCGCCCAAGAACTGGCCGACGGTATCATCCGCCGGGCGCCGTCGGTCGATATCGTCTTCGGCACTCGCGCCATTGATCGGTTCCCGTTGTTGCTGAAAACCTATCAGGAGACCGGACATCGGCAAATCGACGTCGGCGATAGTGAAACGTTCGACGACTACCCGATGCGCCGTACGTCCGCCGTCACCGGGTTGATCTCGATCATGCGGGGGTGCGACAATCGGTGTAGCTACTGCATCGTTCCGACGACCCGTGGTCCCGAACAGTCGCGCCCCATCGACACCGTGGTACGTGAGGCGGTCGAACTGGGTGAACAGGGGTACCAAGAGATTTGGCTGATCGGCCAAAACGTCAATTCATACGGAAAAGGGCTCGAACCGGCTGTCGATTTCGCCACTTTGTTGCGTCGGATCGACAACGAAGCCTCCATCCCGTGGGTGCGGTTTATGACCTCCCACGAAAGATTTGTCAGACGAGCTGATTGAGGCCATGGGGAGTTTGGGTTCTGTGGCTCCGGCGTTACATCTGCCGCTTCAGTCGGGGGCGAATAGAGTCTTGGCGGACATGGATCGGGGCTATACCGTCGAACATGATGTTACACCCGGTGGAGCGATCTACGGCGCGGGGTTCCTGACCTTTCGTTGGCCTCCGATATTATCGTCAGGATTCCCTGGTCGAGACCGAAGCCGAGTTTGAAGGCGACCTTAGTCGCTATCGACCAGGCCCAGTTCGACAACATCTACCTGTTCAAATACTCTCCGCGCCCCGGTACCCCGGCGGCCACGATGAAGGGAGAGATCGAACCGCAAGAGGCGCAGCGACGGTTCGAGCGTACGCTACGTCTCCAAAAAGAGATTACCGCACGTCGACTTTTGACGCGGGTAGGGGAGCGGACGACGGTTCTGATCGACGGGGCGAGTCGTAAAGACGACCATCGGTACGCCGGTCGGTCGCCGCAGAATATTACCGTGAACGTGAGTAGCGACGACGATTTGACCGGGCGGTTCGTGCCGGTGCAGATTGTCAAAAGCGGCCAGTTTAGTCTTGAAGGTACGCTTGCGCCCGCCGACGATAAGAGACGCTTGCTCTCCACCGCCACGCAGGGGGAATGGGCATGAGCCACTTAGACGACCGGATCGAGATGAAGGTTGAGGGGCTCGTTTTCGATCCCTTGAGCAACACACCGATTATTATTCTAAAAGATGAAGCAGGCGAGCGTTCATTGCCGATATGGGTCGGTTATCCCGAAGCGACCGCCATCGCCCTTGAGATGGAAACGGTTGTAACGCCTCGACCCATGACCCACGATTTGATAAAAAACCTTCTCGACACCCTTGACGCAAAACTTCAACATGTCGTTATTAATGATCTGAAAGTAAACACATTTTATGCGAAGTTGTCGCTCTCTGTGTCAAGCGGCATTGTTGAAGTCGATTCTCGCCCGTCAGACGCCATCGCTGTGGCCTTGCGGGTCGGATGTCCGATCTTTGTGACGGTGGCGGTGTTGGAAGAAGCGAAGAACAATAGCGAGCTGAATAAACAGAGTTCCGCTCAGCCGCCCGAAGATGAAGAGCAGTTCAAAAAGTGGCTCGACGATATCAGACCGTCAGATTTTGGCAAGATGGATCAGTAGGCGAGCAATCTAGCTTCTCATCAGCCGGTCGTAGATGAACCAGCCGACGATAATGATCATCGCGCCAAGCCCCATCATAAAAGGACCGGATGGGATATCGAATCGTTGCGCAAGACCGTCAAGGTGACGAAAAGATAGCCGATAGCAGGAACACCGATGACCAGCTTTTGACCCAATCCGGCCGTCCTCCGGTTCGCCAGAAGGGCCAGCATGATGATCAGGGGGGCGGCTATCCATGGATTCATCATCGTCCCGACCGGATCTCGCAAGGCGGTCCCGACCCAATCCATGACCCTGTTGAAGTCGTAATTATTCCAAAAATAGAGAAGATTATCCATGGTCGCTCCCGGTTTAAGTCTCTATAAATAATAGGTAAGGCAAATAAAGTCAAGTACGGGCGTCGCCCCACGCGGTTCCGATAAGATATATTATGTAAACTGTGTTGCCGGATAACGTTAAGCCGATTTGACGTGCGAAACCCTTACGTTCCCGCCCATTGGCGGATAGCGATCGCCATGAGTCGCAGACCCTCTCCCCTTTTTGCGTATCGTTGCAACATGTTGCGTGGTGCGTTGCGCTGAAACGCTTTCACAGGCCTCTGTTTTTCGAAAATAATGATATCTGTCTGATAATGCAGAGCACCTATGATTGGCCCGCATCTTGAAATGTCTCCTTCCAACTAACATCACCACGGGAGATTCGATGATGCGCGCTGAAGATATGGTTCACGTCATGGCAGGTCTTTTCATTATGGTCTCGTTGACTCTGGCATGGCTCCATAATTCTTACTGGCTTTTTCTCACCGGCTTCGTCGGGTTGAACCTTTTCCAATATGGCTTCACCCGCTTCTGCCCGATGACGATGGTTCTAAAGAAACTCGGGTTGCGTTCCTACTGCGACATCTCTCCTTCCAACTAATACTGACAACGGGAGCTTATATCATGGCGAGCAAACATATCGTTCACGTCGACGACACCAATTTCGATCAGGAAGTTCTCCGATCGGCCCTTCCGGTACTCGTCGACTTCTGGGCCGAATGGTGCGGTCCTTGTCGGATGGTGGCGCCGATCCTCGATCAACTTGCCGACGAGTACGCCGGTAAGGTGAAGATCGCCAAATGCGACACCGAAGCGGCTCATCAGGCGCCGACGAAATACGGTGTTCGCGGCATCCCCACGCTCATTCTTTTCCATGGCGGCGAGCCGGTTGACCAAGTGGTCGGCGCCGTTCCGAAACCGGCGCTGGCCCAGCTTCTCGACACCGTTACCGAATAACAAGCAGGAATAAGTTCCCATGCGAACCGTACTGACACTCTTCATCGTCGCCGGGATGATGGCGACCACCGGCGTCGGTCACGCCATGACTTTGACCGAGGCGATCGGCGTCGCACTTACGCGAAACCCCCACTTGATGGCGGTCGGAGCCCAGGGGGAAGCAGCCCGTTATCGAGCGGGCGCCGCCCTCTCGGAATTCGGGCCTAAGGTAGCGATTTCCGAAACTTACGTTAAAAGCGACGATCCTCTGAATGTCTTCGGCATGAAACTGCAACGGGAATCGGTGACCCAGAGTGACTTCGATCCGGGGGCTTTGAATAACCCTGAGGCGTACGAGAACTGGCGTACCACCCTTTCGGTGCGCCAGCCGATCTTCGCCGGTGGGCAGATCTATTACGGCTTCAAAGCCGCCCGAGCCGACGCCAACGCGGCGGCCCAAATGACCGAAGGGGCGAAGAGTCAGCTGGTCTACAGGGTTATTGAAGCATGGATGGGGCTTTGGTTGGCCGATCGCAAGCTGGAGGCCCTCTCATCAAGCCGGGAACTGGCGCGCGAAAGCATGAAAGTCGCCCATGACCGGGAAGAAGCCGGACTCGCCCATCGGACCGATAGTCTTGATATGACCATCAATCATGATCGGGTCCGTCAAGAGATCAACGTCGCCAAAGCCCAACGTCAGACCGCTCTGGAGCGGCTGGCGTCGTTGTTGGGATTGACGCCTGAGGAGACGTTAAAGCCCGCCTATCACGAATACGCCATCCCCCCTCTGGCGCCCGATATGGCGGCGTTGGTCGACGAAGCGATGCGCCAACGTCCCGACTTGAAACGAGCGAACGAACTTGCCGACGCTGCGACCTTTCAAGCCCGCGCCACCCATGGCGCTTTTTTGCCGAAGATCGGCGTCGCTTACGAGCGCAACCTCAACGGCGCCGAAATCGGCGGGGCCGATGGCGACGCATGGCTCGTAGCGGTGGAAGCGAAACTAAACATATTTTCGAGTGGCGGATCGTACTCCAAATATAAGGCGGCCAAAGCGGCGGCCGCTTCCGCCCGATGGAACGCCCAGTCGGCATACGACCAAGCCCGCATCGAAATCGGCGAAGCATATCGGGGGATTTTGACCGCGCGGGACAACTTGACCATCGCCCTATCGCAGATCCAGCTCACCGACGAAGCCTATCGGATCAGCGACCAGCAGTATCGTGAAGGATTGAAATCGTCGGCCGATTTGTTGCGCGCCCAGCAGCAGAAAGAAAACGCCGAGCTTGGCGGCCATTACGCTGTCCGCGAATTAATCCTCGCGCAGGCCGGCCTTGATCTCGCCACCGGCCGCATCGTAACCTCCATCGAAGAGAAGAAGTGACCATGAAATCGTTCATGACCGCCTGCGTCGCGGCCCTCATCGCCCTACCCTCCACCGCCCACGCGCAACAGGGAATCGCGGTTCTCTCCACCGGCATAGTGGTGGCGAAACACTCTGCCGTCATCGCCGCCAAAGTGGTCGCCTATGTCGAAAAGATCAGCGCCGACGCTGGCGATACGGTCAAAAAAGGCGCCCCGCTGATCATCCTCGACAACGCCGAGTTCGCCGCAGGCGCCGCCCTTGCCAAAGGCCATCTCGACGAAGCGACGGCGGTAGCCGCCAACGCCGAGAAACAATACGACCGGATGGCGTCGCTCATGGCCAAAGGCTCGACCACCCAAAGCGCCCTTGATGACGCCACCATGGCCAACGCACGAGCAAAGGCGGGCGTGACCATCGCCAAAGCCGAACTGGCCAAAGCCAACGCTTACCTTGGCTACACCATTCTCCGCGCCCCTTTTAGCGGCGTCGTCGAGTTTCGGAAAGTCGAACTAGGCGAACTGACCGCTCCCGGCCAGCCGCTGATGAAAGTGACCGACACGGTCCATCTCCGGTTCGAGACGTCGGTGAAAGAATCGGACGTCAACCGGATCAACGTCGGTGACACGGTAAACGTCTTCGTCGATGCTTTGGGCGAAACGGCCATCGAAGGAGCGGTGGCCCATCTCGTCCCGTCGGGCGATCCGACGAGTCACTCGTTCACCGTCCGTATCGACCTCGCCCCGACCGAAGGATTGAAACCGGGCATGTACGGCAAAGTCCGTTGGCAGTAAACCGGGGACTAATGCCCCACCGGGACCTTCGTCCCACCGGGACCTTTGTTCCGCCCCTATCCAAACGAACGATAAGAGGAGTCCGCTGTGAGCGACTCGAAGCATGAAACGGAATCGTTGAATCTGGCTGGCCGGGTGGCCCGCTACTTCATCGACTCTCAGTTAACGATCCTCGTCATGACCGCCGTGGCGGTCTGGGGGCTCTTCGCCATCTTGATGACCCCCCGCGAAGAGAACCCGCAGATCATCGTCCCCGGCGCCAACGTCTATGTGCAATACCCCGGCGCCGACGCGCTGGAGGTGGAAGAGCATATTTCGAAGCCGTTGGAGGCGCTCATCTGGACCCTCAAAGGGGTCGAGAACGTCTACTCGGTCTCCATGGACAGCCAGTCGATCATCTCGGTGCAGTTCTACGTCGGCGAAGACAAAGAAGACTCGCTGGTAAAGCTCTACGACAAGATCATGAGCAACCTCGACGTCAAACCGAAAGAAGCGTCGCAACCGATCTTAAAACCGGTCGACGTAGACGACGTGCCGATTGTGGTCGCCACCCTCTCATCGCCGAAGCTAAACGACGGTCAGCTACGCAAAGTGGCCGACGACGTTCTCGACACCCTGCGCCAGATTCCGGGGACCAACAATCCCCATATCGTCGGCGGACGGAAACGGCAGATCAACGTCACCTTCGACCCGGAGAAACTGGCGCAATACGGCCTTTCGGCTTCGCAGATCGCAGGCGCCATCCAGGCGTCGAACAGGAACATGCCGGTGGGCGACTTCGCCCAAGACGGCATTCGGCGCTTCGTCGAGAGTGGCGACTTTCTGAAGACCCCCGACGATGTTTCTTCGGTGGTCGTCGCCGCTCACGGTGGCCGCCCGATCTATCTCTCCGACATCGCCGACGTGAAAGACGGGTATGAGGAGGTGACCACTCTCACCCGGATCGGTTTCGGTCCCGGTTCCGCCGAGGACGATAAAAGCGAACGGACCGCAGTCAGTGTGGCGGTGGCGAAGAAAGCGGGGCTCAACGCCGTCGCCATCGCCGACACGATCATCGACGAAATCGAGCGGCTCAAAGAGAGCGGCGTCATCCCTGCCGATGTCGCTTTCGGCATCACCCGAAACGATGGCGAGAAAGCCAACCACGCGGTGAACGAACTTATCTTCCATCTCTTTTTATCGATAGTCTTCGTCGTCAGTCTGCTGGTCTTCACCCTCGGCTGGCGCGAGTCGATGATCGTCGCCATCGCCATTCCGCTAACGCTGTTTGTGACCCTTGGCATCGGCGAACTTGTCGGGCAGAGCATCAACCGGATCACCCTTTTCGCGTTGATTCTGTCGCTCGGCCTGTTGGTCGATGACGCCATCGTCGTCGTGGAGAACATCTACCGTCACTACAAAATGGGGGCGAAAGATAGAATCGACGCGGCGGTGCAGGCGGTTCACGAGATTGGGTCGCCGACGGTGTTGGCGACGTTGACCGTCATTGTCGCCTTCATCCCCATGGCCTTCGTCACCGGGATGATGGGCCCCTATATGGCGCCCATCCCTTTCAACGTTCCGGTGGCGATGCTGACCTCGCTGGCGGTCGCTTTTATCGTCACCCCGTGGGCCTCGTACCGGCTCATCAAAATCCACGACCATGACGAACAGGTTCCGCTGGAGCGGCAGAAAATCTATGTCGCCTACCGAAAGATCATGAACCCGTTGCTGACCGACAAGAAGAAACGGATGAACTTCCTGTTGGTGGTGGCGACGGCGTTCGTCATAGCCATGGCGATGCCGCTGGTGCAGTTGGTGAACTTTCGGATGTTGCCGAAAGCCGATAAGAACACCTTCCAAGTGACGGTCGATATGCCGACCGGGACCGAGCTGGTCAAGAGCGACGAGCTGGCCCGTGTGCTTGGCAAGGAGATCGCCAAGCTACCCGAAGTGACCGACTACGAAGTCTTCGTCGGGACCGGATCGGTCATCGACTTTAACGGTCTCTTGCGGGGCGCCAACTTTCGAAACGAAGAGCATTTCGCCGATATCCGGGTTAACCTGCTCGACAAAGCGGATCGCGACCGGACGTCGGAAGAGATCGTTCTCGCCATTCGCCCGGTGTTGCACAAGCTCGGCGAACCGTTCGACGCCAACGTGAAAGTGGTGGAAGACCCTCCCGGACCGCCGGTGAAATCGACCATCGTCGCCGAGATCTACGGCCCCGATTATAAGGTGCAGCAGTCGTTGGCGGCCAAGATGAAAAAGCTTTTCGCCGCCACCGACGAGGTGACCGATATCGACGACTCGGTGAAAGAGGTGGTTCATAAGTTCTACCTAAACGTCGACAAGGTGAAGGCGATGCAACTTGGCATCACCGTCGATGACATCGTGCGTGAAGTCCGCGTAGGGGTCGACGGCGCCGTGGTCTCGACATTGCACGACGTCACCGCCAAAGACCCGGTCGGTATCTTCTTGCGCTACCCGGAAGAAGCCCGTGACGAGCCAACCGACATCGCCAAGATTTACATCATGAGTCCCACCGGATCGGTGGTGCCTCTGGCCGAACTGGTAGAGATCATCCCCGGCGATTTGGAGCGACCGATCTTTCACAAAAACCTGAAACCGGTGGTCTACGTATTAGGCGAGATGGGCGACCGTGGCAGCGTCTACGCCGTCATCGACATGTTGCTCGACCTGCGCAACGAACCGTTGCCCGAAGGTTACACGGTGGTCTGGGACGGCGAATGGGATCTGACGTGGGACGTTATGTTCGACCTCGGTATGGCGATGCTGGTGGCGGTGATTCTCATCTACCTGATACTGGTCGGTCGGTTTCGGTCGTTCATGATTCCGCTGGTGATCATGGGGGCGATCCCCCTCTCGATGATCGGCGTTATGCCCGGTTTCGCGCTGGTGGGGGTCTATCTCTCCGCCACTTCGATGATCGGCATCATCGCGCTGGCCGGTATTGTCGTCCGCAACTCCATCGTACTGCTGGAGTTCATTCTCGACAAAAAAGAGGAGGGCGCCGACATCGCCGAAGCGATCATCGAAGCGGGCGCCATTCGTACCCGCCCCATCGTCCTGACCGCCGCCGCCGCGATTCTGGGAGCGCTGGTCATCGCCGCCGACCCGGTCTGGTCGGGGCTGTCGTGGGCGTTGATCTTCGGTATGACCGCATCCACCGCGCTGACGTTGGTGGTGATTCCGTTGCTCTACTTTAAGACCGAAGCCGACAACTGGAAACGACATCAGGCGGCTAAGATGGCGCCGGAGAAGTAAGGTGATAAAAATGCTCGATGCGATTCCCTACCCGATGTTGATCGCCGTGGCGGTGGCCATGGCGATGGCGCCGATATCGCCGATGCCCCATCTTATCGAGAAGCTGATCATGCTCAAAGATGGGACGTTGGTCTAACCGCTCGATATCTTCGACCTGGCGATGCATGCGGCGCCGATGCTTTTGCTGGTGGCCAAGGGGGCGAAGGACTATCTTTTCACCGCCGTCTGATAAAGAGCTTTTACGAAATCCCCCTTCCTTTCACCGAGGGAGGGGGTTTTTGGTATGATCGAAGCTCCTTTAACCGAGAAGTTCTGGAGACGTATGAAGATCGACCCGACCCACGTCGAAGTCCCGAAAGAAGAGATCGACCGAATCGTCGAGCGGTTCGGTTGCACGCAAGACGAAGCGGTACGAAGTTGGCTGAACGCTCGCAACGCCGGAGAAGAGGCGTTTCGCGCGGCTATCAGGAGCCAACTGGGCGAAGGGGAAAAGTACGAAATCCCCGAAATCCCTCTCCACACTCCGGCCCAAATCAAGGCTCATCTCGACCGGTACGTCATCGGTCAGGAGGATTATAAAAAACGGCTTTCCATCGCCGCCGCCTACCATTTCGCCGTTGTTAAAGCGTTACGCGAAGGACATGCCGGACCGAAACGGGTGAAACGGTTCCGTAAAAAGAACACCCTGATATGCGGTCCTTCAGGATCGGGGAAAACCTACAGCGCCGAGATATTGGGCGACTTTATGTCGACGCCGACGCTGGTCATCGACGCCACCGACTATACCGAAGCCGGGTATGTGGGGAAGTCGGCCGACGATATGATCCGGGAGCTTATCCAAATGGCGCCGGGAGAGTCGAAGGGTGAGAAAGCCCAGTACATCGAACAGAACGGCGGAATCATCTTTATCGACGAGATGGACAAGAAAGCCAAAGACGGCAAGGTGATCGGCCACGACATCTCCCGCGAAGGATTCCAGCGTGCGGTGCTGAAGCTGATCGAGCGAAAACAGATTTCGGTGGAAGATCCGATGTCGCCCGCCGGTCAGATTTCGGAGATGATGAACCAGCAAAAGAAGATGTTTGGCGGTGGAGGGAATACCCCTTCCACCAGCGGAACCGTTTCGACCGAGAACATCCTCTTCATTCTCGGCGGATCGTTCGCCCGGACCCACGACGATCTCGAATCAATCGTGAAGAAACGGCTTGAACGGGGCGCCGGTCGGTTCAAAGAAGACGGCTCCGTTACCGTCACCGGTTTCGTTTCAAATCGCGCAAGCCGCGACGACAATCCGCGAAACTACTTTAAGGAAGCCGACGCCGACGACTACATCGAGTTCGGTGTCATCCCCGAGTTGGTGGGACGCGCGCCGGTGCGCACCTATGTGAACGCTCTGTCGAAAAACGACCTCATCCGAATCATGACCGAAACTGAAGACTCGGTGCTGGAGCAGTACCGGTTCGAGTTCTCCCTGTTCGGCGTCGATCTCTCCTTTGACGAGCAGGCTCTCCTCTGGATAGCGGGACAAGCCGAGAATCGAAAGACCGGCGCCCGCGCATTGATATCGGTCTTCGAGGATATCTTGACCGAGTTCCAGTTCGAGTTGCCGGGGAGCCCGTTCAAGGAACTTAATGTCACCCGCGAGATTTGCGAATCGCCGAAAGACGCCCTGCTCAAACTGATGGAGCGTTCTCCTTTCGCCGACTTCGTCGACAAGTTCCAGCGCGACCACGGGGTCGAGATGAGGTTCGAAGCTTCTGCGGAAAAACTGGTCAAACAATATGCCGAAGAGAAGGGGCTCTCTCTGACGGCGGCCATCGCCGCGAAACTTGTCGGCGCATCGGCTCTGAACTATATGGATTGGCAGGGGACGTTCCCGGTGACGCCGGAGGTGGTTGAAGACCCCACTTATTTCGACAAGCTATTCGTCAAGTGGCGGCAGGAGAAACTCGATAAAGGAGAGACGCCGACCCTCCCCCCCTCTCCCCTTCCCTAGCCGTTGGGCGTAAGATAGAAGCGCGAGTTAGGCTCGCACCAAGGGGGCGAAATGCGAATGGTTCCGGGGCGACAATTGGTGGCGACGTTGCTGAGTTCGCCACCGTGGGAACATGCGAGTGACGATGGAGGGTTGATCGAAACCCATCTGTCATGGATCCTCCTCGCCGGGGAGTTCGCTTATAAAATCAATAAACCGGTCGATTTCGGTTTCGTCGATTTCACCACGCTCGAACGGCGACGCCATTTTCTCGAAGAGGAACTTCGTCTCAATCGCCGCTTCTCCGACGGCTGGTATCTGAAAGTCGTCCCCTTCTACGGCGATCCCGATCACCCTACGCTGGCGTATGACAGGGCGCCCCCTTTCGAATACGCCTTGCAGATGCGTCGTTTCCCGCAATCGGCCCTTCTCTCGTCGGCCTCGTCCTATAGCCTTGCCCCAGAGATATTCGAACGATTGGCCGACCGGATCGCAGCGTTTCATCTTGATCCTTCTATCGCCGTGGCAGACGCCGATACCCCTTACGGTTCGCCCGAAACGGTGTGGAGCGTCATCGAAGCCAACTTTACCCACTCTCGCCGACTGGTATCCGACCCCAGCCTGTTTGAGCGGCTCGGAGCGTTGGAAGAGGAAGAGACCCAACGGTTCGCCACACGACGAGGACTGGTCGGGAGACGGAAAGCCGAGGGGCATGTGCGCGAACTTCACGGCGATCTTCATCGGGGGAACATCGCCATCGTCGAGAACGACTTTCTCCTCTTCGACGCGCTGGAGTTCAACCCGACTTTTCGATGGATCGACCCGATCGCGGAGATCGCGTTTCTGGTTATGGATTTTTGCGCGGTCGATATGGTCGAGACGGGACGGATTCTTCTGAACAGATATCTCGAACAGACCGGCGACTATGCGGGGGTTCCGCTCCTTCCCCTCTATCTTCGCTACTTCGCCATGGTACGGGCGAAGATCGCTCTTCTCTCTCGACCCGACGGCGAGCCGGACGACGGCCCTTGCATGGCCCGCTTTATCCGCTATCTCTCTTTGGCGGAACGATTGGGGAGCCCCACGGCGGCACCGAAGCTGATCATGACCCACGGTCTTTCGGGAAGCGGGAAGAGCCGCTTCACCCACCGTTTGATAGCGGCCATGCATGGCATTCGGGTTCGTTCCGACCAAGAGCGACGCCGCCTCTTCCCCGACCGTGAGAATCGCTACAGCGATGAGGCGAGTGGCGCGGTCTACGCCCGGTTACGGGCGTCGGCCGAGCATATCCTCGAAGGCGGGTACCATGCGGTCATCGACGCGGCGTTTCTGTCGGCGCAGGAGCGACAGAGAGTCGTCGAGCAGTGTGAAGCGAGGGGGACGGAGACGATCATCCTCGACTTCCCCGACCCGGATGAGGGAGAGCTGCCCCAGCGATTGGCGAGGAGAGAAGCCGACGATCCGTCGGAAGCGACGGTCGAAGTGGTGGCCCGTCAGCGTGAGACACGAGACCCGTTGTCGGAACGGGAGCGGCTCATAACCTATCCCGTTGACCCGACAACGACCGCAGAAGCGTTTCTCGCTACGAGGCTCCTCTGTTGAAGACTCGATCACGGCCCGACCGACGCGATCTGGGCGCCCGCCTCTCTTTCGCTACCCGCGATTTTCGGGGATATGCTTCCATGAGAGGAGAATCGCTTTTCCCTCTTCTCCGAGGGTAAATTCGATAAACTCCTTGATCGCACCGGCTGGTGCGCTTCCGGTGATGATGTTGAAGTCCTCATAATAGCTATACGCGCCGGGGAGATTCTCTGGTGCGGGGAGGACTCCGTCGATCTTCAAAACCTTCACGGTGTCACTTTCATAACCGTAGAGTTGCAGTCCGATCGCCCCCTTATTTTTCGACACGATCATGTTCGTTCCGGTCATGGGATTCCCTTTTTTCGCCGGTACGATCTTGCGCAAGCCGTCTACCTTTCCCGTGGCATTCGTTTCGTGCGCCATCGTCTCCAGCACGCACGGCTGGAGATAGACGTTCTCGATCGGAAGATCATTCCCCCCCACCTCCTTCCAGTTACGAATGGCCCCGCTCATAATCCCTTCCGCCTGTTCACGCGTGATGCTGTCGATCTGATTGTCCTTGTTGACGACGAATATAATCGGCGCCTTCCCGATCACAACTTTGTGCAAGGTTGTTGGCAACTGCCCTTGCCCGAAATTGAACGTCGATACGCCGATATCGGCCTTCCCGTCGACGACGTTGCTTACACCGCTACGGCACGAGCCCTGACGGACTTCGACTTCCACCCCCGTCTCGGCGGTGAAGGCTTCCCCCAGCTTCTGGGCGACCGGTACGGTACATGGGTCTCCGGCGATAACAATCTTTTCCGCCGCAAGGGCGTTTGCGGCGGAACCGATAACCAAAATCATCATCGCCACAAAATGCGACATCCGGCGTTCTCTCGCATACATCTCAGGTACCTCTTTACGTTTGATTGTTGTTTGTTTCATGGGGTGACGGCCGCATCCACACGCTCGTGTATCGAGCGATCTTCTCAGAACGTCACGAGCGACATGATATATCCCCATTCGGCGTTGTCGCTTCCCCCGGACCGTTCTTTAGCCGCCTCTCCCGGTATGAAGACCGAATAGCCACCAACCAGCTTGAGGTTTTCGCTGTAGCCGTACTTCACGGTCAGATCCCACTCCTGACCGGCGTCGGTCGAATCGCTCGGGTTCGTGTTGAGATGGGCTCTCGGCGCATTTCCGACGACGGTCAACCATTGGTCTTTCGCCTCGGCCAGTTCAAGTTTCCAGTAGGAGACCTCTACTTTGACCGGGCCGCCCATCGGGCTGGTGCTGACGACCGCATTCAGACCGCGCATATTGCCCCAGCTAAAGAAATCCTGGAGACCATAGAATGCATGATTGGTGTGGAAGGGGAAAACAAAGGTCTTATGATCTCCCTCGCCGGGGCTGTCGTCTCCTGAGCCGTAGGCGTATTCAGCGCCGATGCGGGTGCGCCAAGAATCGGATATGGTATAGCCAACTTTGGCGTCAAAAGCGTTGGCTTGTTGCGAGACCCCTTCGCTCCAGTCCCCCGATTGCCAGACAAACTCGGCGGTATAGTCGAAGCCGACGATACCGCCATTCAGACGCATTCCATAGGTGAGGACGTTGCGGTCGAGATTTCCTTCCTCCCAGCCAAAGTAGTAAAGATCGAGACTATTTTTCCATGCGTCGTCCGCTGTCACGAGAACGGCATAGGCTCCGTAAAGATTCTCGTCTTTGCTTTGCGAGGTCTGGAAATCCTTGGGCGTTATGCCCCGCAGGTTCACTTCTTCGGTTTCGTTCACCTTCGACCAGAACAGATCGACGTGATGGGCGCCGAACTGCCATTCGGTCTTTATCGCATCAAACGTTCGGGCCTGATCCTTCCAACCGAGATGTCCGATGAGCCGCTGGTCTCCAAAGGTGAGTTGTTGGCGTCCCACTTTCAGGTCCATGGGAAGCCCCGCGAATTCCTTCGCCAGGAACCAAAGTTCGTAGAGATCGGTTTTCGTGTCCGACGCCAGAGGGTTGCGGGCAACGCCTGTGTCGCCCCCCATCGCATCGCCGGGAGAACCGTCGGGATCATATTCGCTTATCCCGGTGCACGCATGGCACGTTTGCCCCCATACGCGTGTGTCCTGAAGACCTATGACCACCGTCAGTTTCGGATCGATAATCGCTTTCACTTTAAGCAAGGCGCGCTGGCTTACCGCATCGACATGGTCGTCGGTCGCGCTGTTGAAGTCGTCGTTGTTGCGAAACTCAGGACGGAACCTGATCATTCCCGTAACATCCAGATCGACAGCAAGGGCCGGGGTCCCAACAGACAATGCCGCCGCGCATGCGATACCAATCCATCGTTTCATCTGCATTCCTTTCTCGAGTGGGGCACGATAGTAATCAACAAAACAATTGAATACACGAATAAATGTTTTGTCTACACACCGTTGTTTAGATCGAAAAAAATATCTTGTTTCGTTCATGCTACGTTCCTTGGGGAATCGGCTTTTCGAGTTGCGATAACATGAAAGCAAAAATCGTGCGAAGGCGGGCGAAGGCATACGCACAATGCGGACGGGGGCGTACAAATGAGGAAGGGGCGCTTCGGGTTGAGTGAAGAAGCTTGGAAATGACGAGTTGGTGGGGCAGGAGAAAGTCCCGGACATGCGGCCCGGGACTTGTAAAATAGATCCTGCTAGATGATCGTTCCTTCGGAAATGTGGGCGTTCTTCGGGATGATGACGATCCCTTCCCGGATGTAATAGTTCGGCCCGTCTTCGGTATCAATGTTCTTGGCGTTGACGATTTTGGCGCCGTCGCCGATGGAGACGTTCTTGTCGATGATGGCCCGCTTGATCATCACCCCGGCGCCGATGCCGTGTTCCGGACGGATGTCGCCCGGCGGTCGCTCGTAGAAGTCGGCCCCCATGACGATGCTTTCGTCGATGTGCGAGCCCTTGCCGATGCGGGAGCGAATGCCGATGACCGATTTGTTGATCGACGTTCCCTGACAGATCACGCAACCGTCGGAGATGACCGATTCGGTGACGTGGGCGCCGCCGAATCGAGAGGCCATCAGGAAACGCTGGTTGGTGAATATCTTCTCGGCGTCGGTCCCGTAGAAATCAAACGGGGGTTCTTGGGCGCCAAGAGCGATGTTGGCTTCGAAGAACGATTTAATCGTCCCGATATCTTCCCAGTAGTCGTCGAACAGATGCGATTGGGTTTTGTATTTGGTCAAGGCGCTGGGAATGACGTCTTTACCGAAATCGACCTTGTCGGCCCCGGCTAACATTTCTATGAGCGCTTTGGTCTCGAAGACGTAGATACCCATCGACGCCAGCCACTCTTTGCCGGTCCCCGCCACCCCCTGTTCTTGCGCCCATTCGGGGGCGATGCGCAGTGAATCGACCACCTTGTCGTCGCTCGGTTTCTCGACGAATTCGGTGATGGCGCCACTCTCGTCAATCCGCATGATGCCGAACCCTTCGACATCTTTTCGCTCCACCGGGAGAACACCGATGGTGATGTCGGCATTATTTTTCTCGTGAGTTTCGAGCATGTCGTTGTAGTTCATTTTGTAGAGCTGATCGCCCGACAGAATGACCACCCGCTTGTAGCGAGAGATATGAGCCCACGACATACATTTGCGTATGGCGTCGGCGGTCCCTTGGAACCAATCGTCTTGCGCCCCCGACTGTTGCGTAGCGGCCAACACCGAAACGAACCCTTTGCTAAAAACGTCCATGACGTAGGCTTGGGCGATATGTTGGTTCAGCGACGCGCTCATGTATTGGGTGACGACATAGACCTGCCGCAACCCGGAGTTGATGCAGTTGCTAATCGGCACGTCGATGAGTCGATACTTCCCCCCCAACGGAACCGCCGGCTTGCACCGCTCTTCGGTGAGAGGAAAGAGACGTGAGCCTTTTCCGCCGCCAAGGATGATGGCAAGCGTATCGGAATGGTGCGCGATCATGGAAACCTCTCGGGGGAAGCGAATGTTGATACGCCTATGATACGAGGGAGCGAGCTTCCCCACAAGAGAGAAAGGGGACGCGACGGTTAGGCTCTCGTTTGTTTTCAGAATAGTAACGGCCCCTCCCGAAGGAGAGGCCGCGCGTAGTACGAGAGAACGGCTACTCCTCTTCCAGTAGCTTTTCGGCGATCTGGACGGCGTTTAAAGCGGCTCCTTTGCGGATATTGTCGGAGACGATCCACATGTTCAGCCCGTTCCCCAATGACTCGTCTTTTCGAATCCGTCCGACGAAGGTGTCGTCTTTTCCGGCGGCGTCGACGGCGGTCGGGTATTCCTTCGCATCGGGGTCGTCCATCACCGTCACCCCGGGAGCCGACGCGAGAATCTCCCGCGCTTCGTCGGGCGATAAGGGGCGTTCGAACTCGATGTTCACCGATTCCGAGTGGGCACGAAAAACCGGTACCCGGACCGTGGTGGCGGTCAGCCGGATTGAGTCGTCTTCCATGATCTTTTTGGTCTCGTTGACCATCTTCATCTCTTCCTTGGTGTAGCCGTTCTCAAGAAAGACGTCGATGTGAGGAAGGCAGTTAAAAGCGATCTGCTTCGGGAACTTGCGGCACTCGACCTCACGGAACGAGAAAATCGCCTGCGTCTGTTGCGAAAGCTCTTCGATAGCCCGCTTCCCGGCGCCGGAGACCGCCTGGTAGGTGCTGACCACCACCCGTTTGATCCGGGCGGCGTCGTGCAACGGTTTTAAGACGACCATCATTTGTATGGTCGAGCAGTTCGGGTTGGCGATGATTCCCCGAGGCCGTTCGGCGATGGCGTGAGGATTCACCTCCGGCACCACCAACGGAACATCGGCGTCCATGCGGAAGGCCGAGGTGTTGTCGATGACCACGGCGCCGGCTTTCACCGCCGATGGGGCGAACTCTTCCGAGACCGATCCACCAGCGGAGAAAAGGGCGATGTCGATCCCTTTGAAAGAGTCGTGGGTCAACTCCTCGACTTCATACTCCTCTCCGCGCCAACTGATTTTCTCCCCGGCGCTCCGGGCGGAGGCGAGCGGCAGAAGGTTCCCCACCGGGAACTCCCGCTGGGCGAGGATCTTGAACATCTCTTCGCCGACGGCCCCGGTGGCACCGACGACGGCTACATGAACCGGCCTTTTTCTCATTATGGTCTCTTTCTGTGTTATGCGATGGCTTCGGCCACCAGCTCGCCCATACGGACGCAACCGACCTGTTTCATTCCGGCCGACATGATGTCGCCGGTACGATAGTTTTGGTCGAGGACTTTGGTGACCGCCTGCTCGATGTCGGCGGCGGCTTCCATCTGGCCGAAGGAGTATTGCAGCATCATCGCCACCGAGAGGATGGTCGCCAACGGATTGGCCTTATCCTGTCCGGCGATGTCGGGCGCCGAACCGTGAACCGGCTCGTACATCCCTTTGGCCCCGGCCAACGAGGCCGACGGCAACATGCCGATGGAACCGGTCAGCATGGCGGCGCAGTCGGACAAAATATCGCCGAACATGTTGGTGGTGACGATGACGTCGAACTGTTTCGGCCAGCGAACCAGCTGCATGGCGGCGTTATCGACATACATATGGGAAAGCTCGACGTCGCCGTAGTCTTTATGGACGTCGATGACGACGCGACGCCACAGCTCGGTGCATTCGAGGACATTGGCTTTATCGACGGAGCAGAGACGGCTCCCCCGTTTGCGGGCCACTTCGAAGGCGACCTTGGCGATCCGTTCGATCTCCGGGGTGGTGTAGGTCAGGGTGTTAAAGCCGCGCTCGGTCCCGTCGGCCAATTTCTCGACCCCTTTCGGCTGGCCGAAATAGATGCCGCCGACCAACTCGCGGACCACCATGATGTCGATCCCCTCCACCACTTCACGTTTAAGTGAAGAGGCGTCGACCAGCGCCGGGTAAATCTTGGCCGGGCGAAGGTTGGCGAAAAGATCAAGTTCGGCGCGAAGTCCCAACAAGGCTCGCTCGGGGCGAACCGAATAGTCGAGCGGTTCCCACTTGGGACCACCGACGGCGCCAAGTAGAACGGCGTCGGCCTCTTTGGCGAGCTGAAGGGTGGCGTCGGGTAACGGGGTGCCACTTTCGTCGTAAGCGGTTCCGCCAACGTTGGCCTGTTCCGTTTCAACTTTCAGCCCGTACTTTTGGTCGACCTTTTCAAGAACCGAAAGGGCCGCCGCGACCACTTCCTGTCCGATCCCGTCTCCGGGCAGAACCGCAATCTTCATCGATCTCTACGCTCCAAAATGGCAGGTATTAAGGAAATGAGCATCTTAGTAGGATGGCCTCCGCTCTTCAACCACATTCATGGCATTCCTGAAGGATGCCTTCTTTTTCTGTTACATTACGATCCTCTAAGCCCAAATAAATAGTCCATTT
>CALOCG010000042.1:0-13130 GCA_942491805.1 Nitrospinota bacterium | reverse complement strand
AGAACAGGTGAAGCAGAGCCGCGGCTTTTGCGTCTCGTGCCATCTCGAAAACGGCCAGCCGTTACACGGCGAGAAGAACCGAGCGGCCATGGCCCATCCGCCGAAATCCTTGGCCGGGCTCCACATGCGGACCAACAACGGGATTCGGGCGTCGTGCTACCGGTGCCATCGGGGAACCACCACCGGCGAGAAACTGGTGACCGCCTGGTACGAGACGAAGAATACCGCCAGCTATCTACTCGGGTCGTATGAAGAACCGAAAAAGCTGTCGCGCCCTTTTAAAGACGAAAGCTGCGTCGACTGTCACCGTTCGCTGAAAGCCGACGCGACCTTAGGAGGGTATCACGCCTTCGCCGCCCATGACGGCATCAGCCGGATCGCCTGCGTCGATTGTCATCAGATGCACGAAGCGACGGACGGGGAGGGGTACTATCGCCGACCGGTCATCGAAGAAAAATGCGCCGCCTGCCACCATGCGCCTCATCAGACGCTGTACGTTATCCGGGCGCTGGGTGTGAAGGCCTTCCCCCCGTCGGTCGAGTAGGTGAGGGTGTACAGCGAGGCGACGCTTGTTTATACTTGCAGGGTTTAACGGACGGGGCGAAGTCGCTTCGTAATATGCACACAGTTCATTCGATCATGGAGTAGTAACCAGAATGCCGAAGCCGAAACATCACGTATTTATCTGCACCAACCAGCGCCCCGAGGGACACCCCCGTGGAAGCTGCGCCCAGAAGAACGCCATGCTGGTATGGCAGAAGTTCGCCGACATCCTGAACGAAAAGATGCTCTTCTCCGACATTTTCGTCTCCGGCGTTCGGTCGTGCCTCGGTCCTTGCGGTCAAGGTCCGGTGGTGGTAGTCCATCCCGACAACGTCTGGTACGCCAACGTCACCGAAGCCGACGTCGAAGAGATCTTCGAGAAACACCTTATCGGCGGCCAGCCGGTCGAGCGGCTCATCATGCCCGAGGAAGTCTTCGGTTGATCGACCGATCGGCCCTGGAACGTCCCGAAGATGAACGGCTGGCGCCCTATGCCATGCGGAGTGGCGCCAGCCGGGGCCGACGTCATGCCGAACAGGAGCATTCCTACCGCTCCCCCTTCATGCGGGATCGGGATCGGGTCGTTCATCGCGCTCGCCTTCGGGCGGCTAGGTTGGACTCGGGTCTTCGTCTCATGAAGACCGCTTCCACTCGCCTGACATACTCTGTGCTCGAGTGGCCCAGAATCCCTGGACCTTGGCGCGTCATATGCGCCTTAACGAAGATCTGATCGAAGCCATCGCTCTCTCGCACGATCTGGGACATCCCCCCTTCGGCCATTCGGGCGAAAGCGTCTTGGCGAAGCGTATGGAAGAGGACGGCGGTTTCGAGCATAACGTGCACGGCCTTCGGATCGTCGATCATGTGGAGAACCGCTATCCCGACTTTCGCGGCGTCAACCTGACCTGGGAGAGCCGCGAAGCGATCGCCAAACATTCGAAAATGCCGGATCATCCGAGCTTTAACGAATTTCATCAATTTTCCCATCCCTCGCTTGAAGCCCAAGTGGCCGACTGCGCCGACTCTATCGCCTACGGCGCTCACGATCTCGACGACGGGCTGACCTCCCTGCTGTTGCGGCAGGACGACCTGATGGAGGTCTCCATGTGGCGCCGGTTCGCCGAGAAGCTCGATCCGAAACTGTCGCCCAAGCTACGGCAAAGCGCCGTGGTCCGATCCGTCATCGACGCCCAAGCCTCCGACCTTATCGCCGCCACCCAATCGAATATCGACCGATTGAAAGTCGAAACGTCCGACGACGTCAGAAGCGCCAACGAACCGGTCGCCCGATTCTCTCCCGCCATGGAGGAGGAGCGGCGTGAGCTGAAAGCGTTCCTGATGGAAAATATGTATAAGAGCCACCGGGTCATGCGGATGGAGTCGAAGACCAAACGGGTGATCGGCGATCTCTTCGACGCCTATCTCGAAGAACCCCGTCTCCTCCCCCCGCAGGTGAGAAAAAATATCGGCGATGTCGGCGAACGGCGGATCATCTGCGACTACATCGCCGGAATGACCGACAAGTTCGCCCTCGAAGAGTACCAAAGACTCGTCGACCCGATGGCTCGGGTCCTAACCCGGTTGAAAGGGGCTAGCCGGTTGCGCATTAAAAGTGATCGGACGCCTCTTTAACATCTACGGATACCAAGCATGCCACATCGAGAAAACCCGTTACTAGAAGAGAAGCTCCTCAAAATCCTCGAAGAGGCGATTCTCGACGAGCAAGCTTCCGCCGCTCGCTACGGACATGGGGCCGAGCTTTCCCGCGACCCGGAGATGATCGCCATGTTCGAGCAACTTCAAGAAGACGAGCGACGTCATGAAGAGGCGCTAAAAGAACGCTATCGGTCCATAAAGAAACGACTCGGTCTGAAGATCATGCGGGATGGGGAGTAACCCTTTCGTGTCGTCTCTCTTTGTCACCTCCCCGATCGTCGCCCTTGTCGGCGCCGGAACCTGTTCCGCAGACATCGGCGCCATCGCCGAAGAGGTCGGGCGCCCTCTTGGCCCAACGGGGGGCGACGCTCCTTTGTGGAGGGCTCGGCGGCGTTATGGAGGCCGGATGCCGTGGGGCGCAACAGGCCGGTGGGGTGACCATTGGTCTCTTGCCGGGCGACGATCCGAACGACGCCAACGCTTGGGTGACGCTCCCTCTGCCGACCGCTATGGGGCATGCCCGTAATGCCCTCATCGCCACCGGATGCGTCGGGATGATCGCCGTGGCCGGTGAAACGGGGACCCTTTCGGAGATAGCTTTGGCCCGCAAAATGGGAAAGCCGGTGGTGGCCATCGGATCGCAATGGGGCGATCTACCGGGGGTGATAAAAGGGGCGACGGCTCAAGAGGGGGTCGACCGACTCTTTCGCGTTCTCGGGTTCGACGGAGAGGAACGATGAGACGGCTTCTCTTAATTCTCAGCGTCGCCATTCTTTCGTCGATGGTCGCCTGCGCCCCGGTGAAGGATATAAGAAAGCAGAACTATCTTGACACCCCTCAATCAACCCCCGGCGGCGGGATTCATGTCGTAAAGAAGGGGGATACCCTTTATAAAATCTCCCGTACCTACGGCGTGAACCTCTCCGACCTTAAAAAATTAAACGGCATCACCAATGTGCGGGACATCCCGGTCGGCATGCGGTTGCGGATTCCGTCGGGAGGGCGGGTCGCTTCGTCGAGACCGTCGCCACGCCCGAAGCCTCAATCGAGAAAGGGGTACGACGCCCCGGTGTCGAGCGATGTCCGTTTCGCTTGGCCTCTCAAGAAAATCGATATCTCTTCTCCCTACGGCATACGGGAGAACCGGAAGCATGACGGTCTCGATCTGCGCGCGCCGCGGGGAACGCCGATCTACGCGTCCGCCAGCGGCGAAGTGATCTTTTCCGGCTGGGGACCGGCCGGATATGGGAATCTGGTTATCCTCAAACATGACGCCGTCTATATTTCGGTCTATGCCCACAATCAGCGGAACTACGTGAAGAAGGGGGCGAAGGTCAAAAAGGGGGATAAACTGGCCGCCGTCGGCGCCACCGGACGTGCGTCGGGCTCCCATCTTCATTTCGAGATACGCAAAAGCCGCAAACCGGTCAATCCAACCCGATACCTTCCCAAACGGTGAACGGTCGGGCCCTTGCGCGGGGCCGGCAGAATACGGTTGAAACAATGGCCGGAATCCTATAAAAGAAAGGCTTGCACCGTCCATTCGCGCGCAGGCGCGCGTTTCATTCGCATCAAAGACACCGTCAATACTTGGGGGGACCGGTATCCATATGGCAAAGAAAAAAATCACCGTCGTCGGCGCTGGGCATGTCGGCGCCACCACTGCGCAACTTATCGCCTACAAAAAACTGGGCCATGTCTTCCTCGTTGATGTGGTCGAAGGCATTCCCCAAGGGAAAGCGCTCGACCTGATGGAATCGGCGCCGCTGGAAGGATTCGACTCTCGCGTCGTCGGCCTCAACAGCTACGAAGAGACCGCGAACTCCGACATCGTCATCATCACGGCCGGCTTGGCGAGAAAACCGGGGATGACCCGCGAAGATCTCCGCGATAAAAACGCCGAGATCATGAAAATGGTGGCCGAGCAGATCGGGAAGTATTCCCCCAACTGTTTCATGATCGTCGTCACCAACCCGCTCGACACCATGACCTACGTGGCGAAGAAATACTCCGGGCTCGATAAACACCGGATTGTCGGTATGGCCGGGGTGCTCGACTCGACCCGTTTCCGCTCCTTCATCTCCATGGAGCTGGGCGTTTCAAACGAAGACGTCCACGCCACCGTTCTTGGCCTTCACGGCGAGGACATGGTGCCGATGCCCCGTTTCTCTTCGGTGGCAGGTATTCCCCTTACCGAACTGATGAGCGCCGAAAAAATCGACGAACTGGTCGAGCGGACCAAAAACGGGGGCGCCGAGATCGTGCAGCTTCTGAAAACCGGCTCCGCCTACTACGCCCCGGCCTCGTCGGTGGTCAACATGGTCGAGTCGATCGTGCTGGAGAAAAACCGGATCGTCCCTGCCGCCGCCCTCCTCGAAGGAGAATACGGACTCGACGGCATCTTCATGGGGGTTCCTGTGTTGCTCAACTGGTCGGGCGTCGCCAAGATCATCGAGTTGCCGCTTACCGACGAAGAGAACACCGCGTTGCAGAAATCGGGCAAAGCGGTTATCGAATCGATCGCGCAGCTGAAAGTCTGATCTCGATAGAGACCAGCGAAGCGTCGGGAGTCACTCCCGGCGCTTTCGTTCTTTTTTGGGAGACTGTTCCCGGCGTCTTACATTTGCTAGACTGCACGGAATACGATACGGGGAGACGATGGAGCAAAACCTCACCGACCTTTCGCGCGACGGTCTGATCACCATCGACCGGCGGGGGAGGGTCGTTGACGCCAACCGGGCGGCCCGACATCTTCTGGCCGACGGCGCTCCCATGAAAGGTCGCCCCTTCGCATCCTTCATCCGCCCTTTGCTCGACCATATGGGGCCTCCTCTTTACGATCCCGCTTCACTCCTCGACGGTGACGGCATGCGGCAAGGCGCCGTCACCCTTCATATTCGGGGGCGGCATCGCCCCTTTCGCTATCGCATCGCCCCGGTTGGACGGGACCGCTACGGCGTGGCGCTGGAGCCGTGGTCGGAGTCGGGACATGGGCCCGACGCCACCGTCTCTTCCTCCACCATGGCCAAGGCGTTGGAGAGCATCTATGAAGCGGTGGTCATCACCGACGCCGACGGCCATATCCTTTACGTCAATCCGGCGTTCGAGGCGGTCACCGGTTATCGAACCGAAGAGGTTGTCGGCCAAACACCTCGCGTTCTCAAAAGCGACATGCATCGTCCTCCCCTGTATGAAGAGATGTGGCGGACCATCAAGGGGGGAGACGTTTGGCAGGGGGACCTGATCAACCGGAAAAAAGACGGCTCGGTCTACTACGACCACGCCTCCATCTCCCCGGTTCGAGACGAGGCCGGCGCCATCGTCAATTTTGTCTCGATCAAACAAAACATCACCGAGAAAAAACTGAGCGAACAGGCTCTTACCGAGCAGCGGGAACAGTTGCGGATGATTACCGACAACCTGCCTGCCTTGATCACCTACATCGACCGGCATGAACGGTACCAGTTCGTCAACCGCGCCTATGAAGAGTGGGTCGGCAAACCGTCCGATCAGATAATCGGCAGGGGTGTCGGGGAAATACTCGATCACGAGACGTTCGCGTTTATTTGCGAACCGATGCGAAACGCCTTGAAGGGAGAACGGGTATCGTTCGAGCGGGAGACCTGCGCCGACGGTCGGTGGCTTGTGCAGCATGTCACCTACATTCCTCATCGCGACGCCAATGGGGGAGTGCGAGGGGTTTTTACGCTCGCCACCGACGTCACCAAACAAAAAGAACGAGAAAAAGAACTTGGTTGGAGCCATCGACTCCTCGACGCCATCAGCTCCGCCCAATCGCAATTCATCGTCGACGCCGATTCGGAAGTGGTCTTCTCCAGTCTTCTCAAGACCCTCCTGTCGCTCACCGACAGCGCCCACGGTTTCATCGGCCAGGTCGTCACCGAAAACGCCCATGAGCCGCAGATGAAAATTCACGCCGTCATCGGCTTCCACGGCGAAGGCGCCGGAGACGCTCCCCCTGCCGATCAAGAAAGCATCGCCCTCGCCCTGCTCGACGATCTCTTCGGCGCCGTCATCGAATCGGGAGAGCCGGTGATCGTCAATATTCCCCACGGCCACGCCGAAGAGGGGCAGCCGGAATCGTTCCTCGGTATCCCCATCGTCAAAGGGGGAAGAGTGCTCGGTGAGATCGGCATCGCCAACCGTCCCGGCGGGTATCACGAAGGATTGGCAGAAGCGTTGACCCCCTTTATCGGCGCGTGCGCCAATGTCTTTGAAGCGATGGGGTTGCAAGTGGCCCGGCGAGAGGCTGAAGAGGCCCTCATAAAAAGCCAGGATAGTCTGGCCAAAGCTCAATGGATCGCCCACGTCGGCAACTGGGATTGGGACATCGTCGCCGACGAACTGACCTGGTCCGACGAGATGTATCGGATCTTCGGCCTGAACCCTTCCGACTCGCCGGGGAATTTCAAATCGTTCATCACCCACATCCATCCGGCCGATCTCTCCACCGTACGCCGGTCGATCACCCGGGCCATCAGCGAGACCGGATCGTATCAGCTCGACCATCGGGTGGTCCGTCCCGACGGGGAAGAACGAACCGTCATCGATCAAGGGGAAGTCTTCTACGACACCGGCGGCAAAGCGGTCCGCATGGTCGGCACCCTCTCCGACATCACCCTGCGCAAACATTTGGAAGACGAGTTGCGCGAACAGGCCATCAAGCTCAAGGAGCTCGACTCCTTCAAAAACCGGCTGATGTCGATCGTCTCCCACGACCTCCGATCCCCCCTGACGTCGAACATCGGTCTCCTCTCGTTGCTTACCAAGCCGGGAAAAGAACCGATGACCGACCGGCAGGTGACCATCGTCGAAACCGTCGGGCGGTCGTTGCAACATCAGCTCAAACTGGTGGAGAACCTGCTGGAGCTTTCGAGGGTCTATCGGGGGAACATCCAGATCGAAGCCGAACGACTGCCGGTGGGAGAACTGTTCGAAGCCAGCGTCGCCATGCTGTCGCAGATGGCCGCCGAAAAGGAGGTGACCCTGACTGTCGCCCCCATCGAGGCCGATTGTTGTATCGTCGCCGACCGCCATCGGATGATTCAGGTGATCAACAACCTGCTGACCAACGCCATCAAGTTCTCCCGTCCCCACGGAGCCGTCACCCTCGATGTCGAATCGGGAGAAGAGGGGATCGCGTTGATTATCGCCGATGAGGGGATCGGTATAACGGAAGAGCGTATGGAAAAAGTCCTCGACCTGAGTAACTCGACCACCACTTTAGGGACCGGTGGGGAGAAGGGGACCGGGCTCGGTCTTTCGATCTGCCAAGAATTGACGACGTTAAACGGGGGGAGTTTGACTCTTACGTCGATCGAAGGGGAGGGGACGAAGGTGCGGCTAACCTTTCCCGCCTGCGAGGCGGCGTCAGCCGTTGATGAGCCTCCTGCGTCTTAGAGGAGGGTGTTGTAGAACCGCTCGTAGGCCCGTGCGGTCATCAACGCGCCACGCCGTTTCAGGATCATGGAAAGGGTGCAATAGACGTGCAAAGGGTTCAGCACGTGTCGCAACCTATCTCTCACAGAGGCGACCATCGTTCTTCTCATTTCACTATACTTATCAGCGCCCAAGGCCGAGGTAAATATGCCTCAACGACAAGCATCAAGGGCGCCAAAAAGGTTTGATGGCTGACAAGTGGCAATAAATACAATGTTATGGAATGTCATCAGATAAAGAACGTCGTTCGCCACTGTCGACAATCGAACGAAATCGACACTCTTTGTACAGGGAACGGCAAAATATTGTCGGAAAAGTGGACACTTCTTTCCGGGGAAAACGACGCAATTTGTGACAAGACGCCCCCTCTCTACCTATAATGGACCGAGTCCCTTCACCGGAGCATACCGTGGATCGTTACGATTACGAAAACGCCATTCCCCTCGCCGACGGGATTTATTGGGTTGGATTCTATGATGCGGAGGCGAGTCTGCACTGCAATCCCTATCTGCTGATCGACGGGGAAGAGGCGGTCCTCATCGATTCGGGTACCATCCCCCACTTTCCCATCGTTATGCGGAAAGTCATCGATCTGGTGGAGCTGGGGCAGATATCCTATCTGATCGCGCAACACCAAGACCCCGACGTCTGCGGGAACATCGCGGTGGTTGAGGACCTGCTGGAAAGCCCGAGCCTCAAGATCGTCGCCCACGGCCAAACGGTTCGGCTCATCCGCCACTACGGCACCCGGTCGGACTACTACCCGGTGGAGAAGAACGACTTCAAACTGACTCTTAAAAGCGGCAGAGTATTGCGCTTCATCTTCACCCCCTATCTCCATTCGCCCGGCGCCATCGTCACCTTCGACGAAACCAGCGGAACCCTCTTCTCGTCCGATCTTTTCGGCGGTCTATCACACAACTGGTCGCTGAAAGCCCGCCCCGGCTATCTTGAAGCGATGGAGGCGTTTCATCGGATCTACATGCCCTCCAATAAAGTATTGCGCCCCACCATCGAGAAACTCCAGAGGCTCCCCATCAAGCGGATCATGCCGCAGCATGGTTCGGTCATCGAGGGGGAGGAAGTGGCCGTCGCCATGGAGCACCTGAGAGAACTGGCCTGCGGCGTTGATCTGGACGAACCTCTCACCTCCGACGAGCTATGGTAGACGAAAGCCAAACCCCTCCCCCCGCGGACCGAAACGGGGGGGCTTACATCGGTTCCCTTAACCGGAAGCTGGCCGAAAAAGCGCTGGCCATGCGTTGCATGTCGTACACCGCCCGGATCAAATCGGAACTCTTGACCGAGACCCTCTACGCCATGAAGGGGAGCAAACGGGCGTTGGCCAACGAGATGGAAGAGAGGCAGATGGCCCAGATCGAGCTCGAATGGGAACGAAACTTCATGGCCGTCACTCTCGACGCCTCGGGGGCGTTCATCGTCGTCCTCGACAGCCGGGGGAGGTAATCCGTTTTAACCGCGCCTGTCAGGTATCGACCGGCAACTCGTTTCAATCGGTGCGCGGGCTCACTTTGGCCGAGCTGGCCCTCCCCGAATCGGACGTTCCCCAATTCAACGCCTTGGTGAGCGAAGCCCGCTCCACCGGAGAAGTGGTAGAGGGGGAGACCCGTTGGATATCGATGGCCGATGGCGTGCGTATCGTCCGATGGAGTGTCGCCGGATTGCCGCGTCGAGGAGGAATCAGCGCGGGGGTGATCGCCACCGGTATCGACGTCACCGAAGAGAAACTGGCGCGAGAGCGGCTGAACCTTTCGCAAACGGTTTTCGAAAACGCCATCGAAGGGATTCTTATCACCGACGCCGACGGGATCATCCAGTCGGTGAACCCGGCCTTTTGTCGCATGACCGGATGGAGCGTCGAAGAGGTGGTGGGACGTAGCCCCAATATGCTCAGCTCGGGGCGTCACGATAACCGTTTCTACGAAGTCATGTGGCGCAACCTTCTCAACGACGGGAGCTGGCAAGGGGAGATATGGAACAGTCGAAAAAGTAGCGAGGTCTATGTCGAGTGGCTCTCCTTGACGGCGGTGAAAGACGAGAAGGGGACGATCGTCAATTTCGTCGGAGTCTTCGACGACATTACCGAGCGGAAGAATAAAGAAGAGCTGATCCACAAGCTGGCCTATCACGACCCCCTCACCGGGCTTCCCAACCGGCAGCTTTTCAACGAGCGGATCGGGCTCGAACTGGCCCATGCCAAGCGTGACCGGAAAAATCTGACCATCTTCTACATTGACCTTGATCGGTTCAAACAGATCAACGACACCTTAGGGCACGACGTGGGGGACATGGTCTTGTGCGAAGTGGCCCGCCGTCTCGAAGCGTCTCTGAGAGAATCGGACACGGTGGCGCGGCTCGGCGGCGACGAATTCGTGGTGATCGCCCCCGGTCTCGCGGCCGACGACGCGCCGACCTTGGCGGAGAAGATGTTGGTCGAACTCGACCGTCCGATTGTGGCGGGAGAGCGTGAACTGCCGGTGACTCCCAGCATTGGGGTGGCTCTCTTTCCGCTCCACGGCGAAGATCGGGAGACCCTCATGCGCCACGCCGACATGGCGATGTATAGCGCCAAGAGCGCCGGTCGCAACGTCTTTCGGGTCTACGAACCTTAACCTTCGTCGGCTTCGAGCGTCAGGCGGTCGATGAGGGCGACGAGGGTTTTGGCCTTCGGTTTGGTGATGTAGGCGTCGGCGCCGACGTCGCGGCATTTGATGGCCATTTGCTCGTTAATCAACGACGAGAAGATAACCACCCGGACCGGAAGCTTCAGCTCTTTTTTCACCTTTTTGGTCAGGGTCAGCCCATCCATCTGCGGCATTTCGATATCGGTGACCAGACAGGTCAGAACGTCGCTTAAGGGTTGTCCCCGTTTTTCGGCGCTCTCCTTGCGGCGGACGATTTCTTCGTAGGCCGCCTTCCCGTTATCGAAGGAGGCGACCTCCAGATAGCCGACTTTTTTGAGTATCTGTTCGATGCTGACCCGGATTACCATCGAGTCTTCGGCCAGAATCAGCCGGACCTGTTCCCGGGTGGTGACGGTATGCAACGAAGCGTTCTCGACGGCCAGGTCTTCGTCGGAATAGGTCATCTTGGTGGAGGGATCGATCTCGGTGACGATCCGCTCCACGTCGAGGACCAGAATCTCCCGCTCGTCGATATTGATCGAGCCGGTGAGCCGGGTGTTGTCCCCCCCCATCATGGCGCTCATCGGTTTGAGAGAGTCCCACGACGCCCGGTGAATCTGGTTGACTCCGTCGACGAGGAAACCGGTCACCAGTTCGTTGAACTCGCAGATGAGGACGACCCGTCGGTTCGGGTCGACATCGGCCTGGGGGCGGTTTAAATGGGTATTCAGATTGACGATGGGAATGTTGCGGCTCCGCAGGGTAACCATCCCCATGACCGACAGGTGGCAATCGGGAATGGGAGTCAGATCGTCGTCCTTGTAGGGGATGATCTCCCGCACCTTGGCGACGTTGATGCCGAAACTTTGGGTCCCCAATCGAAACTCGATGATCTCGACTTCGTTGGTGCCCGATTCGAGGAGAATCTCCTGACGGGTCGGTGATGCCATAGCCGGTCTGGACTCCCGATAGTGGTGACGGCGAACGAGAGAGAATCCCCCCCTCCCTGACGTTCAATACTACCCTATCCGTCCGTAGTTGCGAAGCCCTGTCGTCAGACGACGCTCGTAAGAAGCCGTACGATGTCGGTGGCGACGAAGGAGCGGGGCGCCCCCCCATCGGTCACCCATCGGTCAGCAGTGGCCCCATGAAGCCAAACGGCGGCCACCGAAGCGTCGGAGGGAGTCGCCCCTTGCGCCAGCAGGGAGACGACCATCCCTGCCAAAGCGTCGCCACTACCGCCGGTGGCGAGAGCGTCGTTGCCGGTCGGGTTGATGGAGACCCTTCCTTCGGGGGTGGCGATGACGGTTCGGGCGCCTTTGAGGACGACGACGGCGCCGGAGGTGGCGGCGTATCGCCGGGCCACCCCAACCCGGTCGCGCTGGACCTCTTCGGTCGAGAGCCCCGCGAGGCGGGCCATCTCTCCCGGATGAGGGGTGACCACTGTCGGCGCCGTGCGACGATTCAGCCAGTCGGCGGTTCCCATGAGGGTTAACGCGTCAGCGTCGAGAACGAGAGGGAGGGATGATTCATTGACGATCCGCTCGACCACCGTTCGGGTGGCGTCGGTGACCCCGATGCCGGGGCCGATAAGGAGAGCGTCGAGGGTCGCCCCTTTGGCAAGGAGCGGTTCGACGGCCTCTGCGGAGATTCCTCCATCGACGGTTTCGGGTAAGGGGAGGGTCATCAGCTCGGGGGCGGCGCCCAGATAGGCCGACGAGAGTGAGCGGGGAGGGCGACGGTGGCGAGGCCTACGCCCATGCGCAACGCCGCCATACCGGCGACGGCGCCAGCCCCGGCGAACCCGGTAGAGCCGCACATGAGAAGAGCGTGGCCGTAGGTTCCTTTGTGCCCGTCGGGTTGACGGCAGGGGAGCATGGCTCGTACGTCCTTTTCTTCCGCTACGTAGGCGAAAGCCTCCGCTTCGCTTAGGATCATCTGCGGTATGGAAATATCGGCGATGACGATCTCTCCGGCCAAAGCGGCGCCGGGATAGCTGTAGAGCCCCGGTTTCGGCGCCCCGAAGGTGACGGTGCAATGGGCCTTGAAAGCTTTTCCCGGTGTGGCCCCGGTGTCGGCTTCGACGCCGGAGGGGATGTCGACGGCGATGCGTACTTTCCCTTGGCCGTTCATGACGTCGAGTATCTCGTTCATAAAACCGCGTGGAGCGCCGGTGGCGCCGGAACCGAGAAGGGCATCGACCACCACCGAGGTGTGCATGAACTTCAGCTTGAAGTTGCGGATATGTTTCTCTTCGGTGAACTCTTTGACCCGCCCCCCCATTCGCTCGAAAACATCGAGGTTGATCCGAGCGTCGCCGGCAACGTCTCCCCGTTCGCAGGCGAGAAAGACCGTCGGCTCGGCCCCTTTGTCAAAAAGGCGTCGGGCGACGACATAGCCGTCTCCTCCGTTGTTCCCTTTGCCGTAGAAGATGTTTACGCCAAGCTTGGAAAGTGGGAGTCGAAACGCATCTCGATCTCGGTGACGACGGCGCGTCCGGCGTTTTCCATCAGGTCGACACCGGGGATACCGATGGTGTCGATGGCGGTTTGGTCGATCTGCCGCATGGTAGCGGCGGTGACGATTTTAATCATGTTCTCTTTCGCTGCGCGGGAAACAAAAGAGCCGACCGGTGGTCCGATCGGCTCTTTGGCGTGAGGTGTTTCACCCCTCGCTGTTTTTCAGGTTGAAGTATTCGTTGAGTTTCTTTTCGATCTCGCCTAAGAGGAAGCGAAGTTCGATGATCTGATCGCCCGCTTTTTCGATGGTACGTTCTTCTTCTTTGAGGGCGCCGATCTTGGCGCCGATGTCGTCGGCCATGAGGGC
>CALOCG010000041.1:0-6648 GCA_942491805.1 Nitrospinota bacterium | reverse complement strand
CTTCGGTATCGCCACGGGCCGCAACCTGGAACTGACCATGCGCGAACTGCGCAAATGGAAGGTGCCCGTCCCGCAAATCCTGATTACGTCGGTGGGCAGTTCCATCTATTACAGCCGGCATCTGCTGCGAGACCGCAGTTGGGAGAAGCATATCAGCTATCGCTGGAGCCCCGACGCGATTCGTAAAGTGTTGGCGGACCATCCGGCGCTCAAACTTCAGGGACCGGAGGGGCAAGACGATTACAAGGTCAGCTACTATGTTGATTCAAAGCACAAGGTGGATGTCAGCGAAATCCGGCGAGATCTGCGGCGGGCCAAGTTGCAGGCGTCGGTGATCATGTCGCACGACGCGTATCTGGACATCCTGCCGGTCCGCGCGTCCAAAGGCACCGCGCTGCGATATTTGTGCAATCGCTGGAACATTCCGCCGGAGCGCTGCCGGGTGGCGGGGCGATCCGGCAACGACGTGGAAATGCTGACCGGCAACACGCTGGCGGTCGTGGTGGGCAACCGCGACGAGGAACTGGAGGCGCGCGCGGCGAACCGCGCATTTACTTCGCAAGCGCTGTCATGCCGCGGGCATCATCGAAGGCATGGACCATTACGACTTCTTGGATCGGATCGACCCCGATGGCCAAAACCACGACGACCGGCGACGCGCTGGCTGACTACCTTGAATCGCATCGCGACGAAACGCATCAATTCATGCGGCGATTGCTGGCGGCCAACCGACCGTTTCTGCTCAAGAGCGACGTGCACGATATATTCGACGCCTTCTGCGCCGAGCAGGAATCCGAGACGCTGTCGCATTCGCCCATGGGCGATTTGGTGCGCATGGTGCAGGACGCAGCCGTCGCCACGCCGTGGATCTACCTGGCGGTGCGTCCGCGCATCGGCCGGTGGGAATACTGGCGGATTCAAACCGAAGCGATCATCGCCGAGCAAATCGACGTCTCCGAATTCCTGCATTTCAAAGAGCGGCTTGTGACTGGCGACGGCGAGAATGCCCCGACGCCACTGGAGCTTGACCTCGGTCCATTCAATCGCACGTTTCCCAAGCTGCGCGAATCGCGGCTCCATCGGCCAGGGCGTTGCGTTCTTGAATCGCCGCCTGTCCAGCGAATTGTTTCGAGCGCTGGATCACGGCGACGAACGACTGTTCGACTTTCTGCGGGTGCATCATTTTCGTGGCGAACAATTGATGCTCAATGATCGCATCGCCGACACGGTGCATCTGCGCCCGCGGTGCGCCGGGCGATCGACTACTTATCGTCGCAACCGCGAGGCGACCTGGGACAAAGGTCGGGCACCGCCTTCGAGAGTTGGGCTTTGAACGCGGCTGGGGCAAGACAGCCGATCGGATGGGCGACACGCTGCATCTGCTGTCGGACATTCTCGAAGCCCCCGATCCGCGGCAATCTCGAACGATTCCTGTCGCGTATCCCCATGATCTTCAGCATCGTGATTCTGACGCCGCACGGTTATTTCGGACAAGCCGGCGTGCTGGGCAAACCCGACACCGGCGGGCAGGTGGTCTACATCCTCGATCAGGTTCGGGCGCTCGAAAAAGAGATGCGCCTGCGACTCGATCAGCAGGGCATCGACATCGAACCGCGCATCCTCGCCGTCACGCGGCTGATTCCCGAGGCGGACGGCACGACGTGCGATCAACCGCGCGAGCAAATCCTGGGCACCAAGAACGCCCAGATCATGCGCGTTCCGTTTCGCGACACAGCCGGCGAAGTCATTCCCCATTGGATATCCCGATTCGAAATCTGGCCGTATCTCGAACGGTTCGCGCTCGAGGCCGAAAAGGAAGTGCTCGCCGAACTGGGCGGTAAACCGGCGCTGATCATCGGCAACTATTCCGACGGCTCGCTGGTGGCGTCGCTTCTGGCCCGTAAACTGAAAGTGACCCAGTGCAACGTCGCCCACGCCTTGGAGAAGACCAAGTATCTCTACTCCGACCTCTACTGGCGGGAGAACGAAGAGCGGTACCACTTCTCCTGCCAGTTCACCGCCGACCTGATCGCCATGAACTACGCCGACTTTATCGTCACCTCCACCTATCAGGAGATCGGCGGACGGGCCGACACCGTGGGGCAGTACGAAAGCTATCGGTCGTTCACCATGCCGGGGCTCTATCGGGTGGTCGACGGGGTCGACGTCTTCGACCCGAAGTTTAACATCGTCTCCCCCGGCGCCGACCCGACGGTCTACTATTCGTTCCGCAAAAAGAACCGACGTCTCAGGCGACATCACCCGGAGATCGACGACCTCCTCTTCGGCCCCGCCGGACGTCCCGACACACGGGGGGGGCTGGCCGATCCGCTCAAGCCGCCGCTTTTCACCATGGCCCGGTTCGACCGGATCAAAAACGTCACCGGGTTCGTTAAGTGGTACGCCGAATGCCCCGAACTGCGCGAACGGTGCAACCTTATCATCGTCGGCGGTAAGACCGACCCCGCCCGCTCCGGCGATCAGGAAGAGGCCGAACAGATTCAGACGATGCATCGGATGATGGACGAATACGACCTCGACGGAAACATCCGGTGGCTCGGCATGCATCTGGAGAAACAATTCGCCGGCGAACTCTATCGCCGCATCGCCGATAGAAAAGGCGCCTTCGTGCAACCGGCGCTGTTCGAAGCCTTCGGTCTTACCGTCATCGAAGCGATGGTCACCGGGCTTCCCACCTTCGCCACCTGCTATGGCGGCCCCTTGGAGATCATCGAAGACGGCGCCTCCGGGTTCCACATCAACCCCAACTTCGGCGATCAAGCGGCGGCGACCATCGCCGCGTTCTATGAGAAAGTGGCCGCCGACCCTGCGGTCTGGGATCGGATCGCCGCCGGTGGAGAGGCCCGCGTCGCCGCCCGCTATACTTGGGAACGGTACGCCGAACGGCTGATGACTTTGGCGCGGGTCTACGGCTTCTGGAAGTTCGTCACCAACCTTGAACGGGACGAGACCCGTCGCTATCTGGAAGCCCTCTTCACGTTGCAGTACCGTCCGCTGGCGGCGAAGCTGGAAAGATAATCGGAAAGCCTGTCGCCGCCACTTGCGCAAGAGGCGAATCGGCGTATATTTGAGATGAAGTCCGACGCCCCATCCCGGCGGCGCCGACGACCGGAGACTATGAACGCCACGCTTCTCTTCGTTTTGACCGGTGGTCGGTCGCTTCCGGTTTCCGTTCACCTCATCCCCCGTTAGCGGATCATGGAACGAACCCTTGATTTCGACATCCTCGCCCAACCGGACGACATCACCTGCGGCCCTACGTCGTTGCACGCCGTCTATCGTTATCACGGTCTCAACGTCCCACTCAAAGAGGTGATCGAAACGGTCGTCGGCCTCGACGACGGGGGGACGCTGGCGGTACAACTGGGGCTGGACGCATTGCGCCGGGGATTCGCCGCGTCGATCTATACCTATAACCTGCAAGTCTTCGATCCGACCTGGTGGAACCTTGGTTCAGAAGCGATGGCCGAAAAACTGAAGCTTCAGCGGGAGGCGAAAAACGATCCGAAACTGGCCGTCGCCACCGAAGGGTATCTCGACTTTCTCGCCCTCGGGGGGGAGCTTCGCTACGTCGATCTGACCCCGTCGCTGTTTCGCCGGTACCTGAAGAGGGGATTGCCGGTGCTCACGGGACTGTCATCGACTTACTTATATCAGGGGACCCGCGAGAGGCCCCACGATAACGTTGAAGACGACATCAACGGCGAACCGGCGGGGCATTTCGTGGTGGTCTACGGCTACAACATGGAAAAACGGACCGTGATGGTGGCCGACCCGCTGGCCGAGAATCCGTTAGACGAAGGGCATCATTACGAAGCCCCCTTGGCCCGTCTGGTCTGCGCCGTCTTGTTGGGGGTCATCACCTACGACGCCAACTTGCTCGTCATCGAACCGAAGAAAGGGAAAAAAGGGTAATATGCGCGCCATCATCGTCGTCAACTATCCCGACCGGTGGCCCCTCAAAATCGACGGCGTCGATCTGGTGGCGGCCAAAGATTATTTGACCGATCAGACCTATAGCGACGAGCGGCGCCTGAAAGTCTTCAACCTCTGCCGCTCCTACAAGTACCAATCGGCAGGTTACTACGTCTCTTTGCTGGCCGAAGCGCGCGGACACCGTCCCATACCGTCCGTCATCACCATCGAAGATATGAAGTCGCAGTCAGTCATAAGAATCGCCTCCGACGAACTCGACGACCTGATACAGAAAAGCCTCGCCCCCATTACCTCGGGGAAGTTCACCCTCTCGATCTACTTCGGACGGAACATGGCCAAACGGTACGACCGATTGGCGGCGAAACTTTTTAACGCCTTCCATGCCCCCTTCTTGCGAGCCACCTTCGTGAAAGGGAAAAAGTGGGCGTTAAACAACATCAGTCCCGTGGCCGGCGCCGACATCCCCGACACCCATCGCCCCTTCGTCATGGAAGCGGCCACTGATTATTTCTCCCATCCCCGGAAAACCACGATCTCCCGGAAACGGGCTCTCTACGACATGGCGTTGCTGATCGACGAAACGGCCGCCGACGCTCCGTCCAACAAGGGGGCGCTAACCCGATTCACCAAAGCGGCCAACGAAGTCGGGATCAACGTCTATCAGGTGGGAAAAGGGGATTACGGGCGGCTGGCCGAATACGACGCTCTCTTCGTGCGGGCCACCACCTCGGTGAACCACTACACCTATCGGTTCGCCCGGAAGGGGGAAGCCGAAGGGCTGGCGGTGATCGACGATCCGAAGTCGATCATGAAATGCGCCAACAAAGTCTTTTTGGCCGAGCTTCTGACTTCGCGCAAAGTAGCCACCCCCGAGACCGTGATCGTCCATAAAGACAACGTCGGTGACATCGCCCGCCGGCTCGGGTTTCCGGTGATTCTAAAAAAACCGGACGGCGCCTTCTCGCAAGGGGTGGTGAAAGCGACCACGGAAGAGGAGCTGGCCCCACTCATCGAAACGATGCTCAAAAGCTCCGATCTGGTGATCGCCCAAAAGTTCATGCCGACCCCTTTCGACTGGCGGGTCGGAATACTCGACGGCGCTCCCCTCTTCGTCTGCCGCTACTATATGGCCAGAGGCCATTGGCAGATCATCAACGCCGCCGCCAGACGGGGAGGGCGGGAGGGATTGGCCGACGCCATGCCTGTCGACGAGGCGCCGCGAGGGGTGGTGCGAACCGCGCTGAAGGCGGCGTCGCTTATCGGCGACGGTTTGTATGGGGTCGATCTGAAACAGGTCGGCGCGAAGGTCTATGTGATCGAGGTCAACGACAATCCGAACATCGATCATGGGGTCGAAGACCTGATCTTGGGCGACGAGCTCTACCGAAAGGTGATGCGAAGTTTCGTCAACCGGATCGAACGGATAAGAAAAGGGGGGCGGGGGTGAAGCGCTACCCTCTCTTCGCCGGGGTCGGCGTCGAGATCGAATATATGATCGTCGATACCGCCCGGTACGCCGTCCGCCCGGTGGCCGCCGAATTGTTGAAAGCCGCCGAGGGGAAAGGGTCTTTCGTCACCGACGTCGTCTGCGGCTCCATCGACTGGTCGAACGAGTTCGTGGCCCATCTTATCGAGATGAAAACCCCGCTTCCCGAAGCCGCTCTCGGAAAGGTCGCCGCCGATTTCGCCGCGTCGGTGGTCAAAGCCAATGAACTCCTCGCCCCGATGAACGCCGCGTTGATGGGGGGAGGGGCTCATCCGTTCATGAACCCGGAAGCCGATACGGTCATCTGGCCCCACGAGGGGAAGGATATCTACGACGCCTACGACCGGATCTTCAACGCCCGCCAGCACGGCTACGCCAACGTCCAGAGCGTTCATCTGAACTACCCGTTCGACAGCGACGACGCCTTCGGTCGGTTACACGCCGCCCTTCGGCTGGTGGCGCCCCTCGTCCCGGCCGTCGCCGCCGCCAGTCCGGTGATCGACGGTACGCTGAGCGGTGCGCGTGACGCTCGGCTCATCGCCTATATGAAAAACGCCCTCGCCGTTCCGCTGATGACCGGCGCCACCATACCGGAGCCGCTCTTCGCCCCCGACGACTATCGGCGAACGATCCTCGAACCCCTCTACGACGCCATGAAGCCGCTCGATACCGACGGCGTCCTCGGCGCCGGGGAGTGGCTCAACGCCCGGGGCGCCATCCCACGATTCGACCGAAGCGCCGTCGAACTTCGTCTCGTCGATACGCAAGAATGCCCGCAGATGGATATGGGGGTGGCGGCGCTTATCACCGGGCTTTTGAAAATGATGGTGGAAGAACGGTGGGTCGCCTACGCCACGCAACGGCGGGTCGGTACCGGTCGGTTGCGGGAGTTGCTGCTGGCGACCATCGACCGGGGGGAAGAGGCGATCATCGACGACCGGGCCTACCTTGGCCTCTTCGGCCTCGAAGGGGCGTCGGTGACGGCAGGGGGGCTTTGGCGACGGCTCGCCCCTCATGCCCTCGACGCCTTCCCGGTGGCCGACGAAATCGTTACGGCGGCGGAGACGATCCTCGACCGGGGGACCCTCTCCACCCGGATGGTCGCCTTCCTGAACGGCGATCTGCGGCGTGAGCGGCTGGTCGAAATGTGCGCCCTTATGAGCGCCGCCTTAGCCGAGGGGCGCCCCTTTGAAGGCTAACGTCGT
>CALOCG010000040.1:0-22022 GCA_942491805.1 Nitrospinota bacterium | reverse complement strand
GAACCAGCGGATGGCGTACTCGGCGCCAACGAGGGTAAAGGCGATGGAGACGATCATCAAAAGAGCGTTGATCGCCGCCGCCAGCCAGCCGCCGGCGACGGTCAACGTCCACCCCCCCCAGACCAGAAGAACGATCGTTCCGGCGTAAGCCACCGGTTCGGCCCACGAGGGCGCCAGCTTCGTCAGCTCGATGCGGGAAAGAGCCGCCCACGATCCTTCGACGGTTTTGATCGAAATCTCCCCCGGCGTGGCGGTCAAAAGCCCCGACGGGATCGTCGTCTCATGGCCTGAACGGCGCCCCGAGAGGGTCCAATGTTCGGAGCGTTGTCCGTTCCCCGCCGGCAGGGTGAACCGATCGACCTCGGTCTCCCCGACCGTCACCGCGATGGTCGGCGGGGACTGGTCGTGGCTGTCGGCGAAAGAGAGGGCGACGAGAACCCGTCCGGCGTAGGGGGATTCGACGACGATCTCTTTCGGCTCCCCTCCGGCCCACCCGTCGGCGGGGCCGGCGATCTGGCGGGGGATAATCTGTCGGGCGATCTCGGCGCGGAACGATTCTCGACCGGCCCATAACCCCTCTTCCTTGAGCGTTTCGTCGGGAAGATAGGCGTGCGACATGAAAGGGGCGACGGCGATCAGCCCCCACGCCCCGAGGGTGGCGACGGCGATAATGGTGACGATGAGTTTCTTCATGAGTGACGATATGGAGGAAAAGAGCTATCATAGACCGGCGTGTGGCCCGATGGAAAGCCGGTTGAACCGATTTCTGGCCATTCCCATTCCCCATCAACGGCCCAGAACAACCGACACCATGCATCGATCAGTAATTCAATGCTTTCTTCTCGGACGGCGTTCGCTTGCCGTGTCTGTTTTCTTCATCCTGCTCGTCACCTCCGCATGCGGCGGCGGAGGAGGAGCGACCGAACCGGAACCGAGCGTCGAACCGACCCCGACGCCTGAGCCGACGCACCAAGTTCCCGGTTGGCTTTCGGATTCAAGCTGGCAGTTGATCAACATCCCCGACATGGGGGTCTATCTAGGGGATCAAGAGACCGACTTTCGCGCCACCGCCACCGAGCTGACCTATACCTACCCCGACTGTTCGGTGACCGGGACCCTTAAAATGGACCCGACGCTCCCGTCGATAGCGGCTAACGAATATACGTTGACCATGAACGCCACCGACTGTTCGGTTCAGTGGGATATCCCGACCTATCCCGGCATGGTCGATTTCGGGCGATTTTTCGCAGAGGACGCTACGAACCAATGGGTCTATCGGATCTCCGACCTCTACGCCGCCTACTGGATCTACAAGAAGAAGTGATGGCGACCGCCGATTGCGCTGACGTCACGCCCGGTTTAGACTGGGTTTACCTACATCAGAATATGTGAACCAATGAAAGTCCTTTTCGTCTACACCGATATCGACGTCAAAGGGGGCGCCCGCAGTTACCACTTCGGCTTGGGGCTCCTCTCTTCCACCCTCAAAAAAGCGGGGCACGAGACCGAGCTTCACTATATGTTCGATCTGTGGGACCCGGAAGGGTTCGCCGCCCATGTGGCGCGCTTCGCCCCGTCGATCATCGCCTACACCGCCGACTCGTCCCAGATTCGACACGTCGCCAAATTGGTCCGCCAGATGGCCGGAAAAGGCTATTTCCAAATCGCCGGGGGCGCTCATCCGTCGTTCTACCCGAAATGCCTCGAGAGTATCGAAGGATTGGACGCCGTTTGCCAGGGGGAAGGGGAGAACTCGCTCCTCGAACTGGTGACCCGGATGGGGGAAGGGCGTGATTTCCACGACATCGCCAATATCCGGTTCAAACTCCCCGACGGGACGGTCAAGGAAAACCTGCGCGGCAGTTTCATCCACGACCTCGACCTGATCCCCGACGGCGATCGGGAGATGTTCGACTATCAAACCGTCATCGACTCCGACTACGACCGGGCCACCTTCATGATGAGCCGCGGTTGCCCCTACCAATGCAGCTACTGCGGCGCCCCGGCCATGGGGAAATTGCAGGAGGGAAAATACGTCCGGTTCCGGAGCATCGAACGGGGTATCGCCGAAATCAAGGCTGTCGTCGAACGGTACAAGGTCAAGTCGATCTTCTTCGCCGACGACGTCTTCACCATCGACCGGAAGTATGTCAAAGAGTTCGCCGAACGATACGCCAAAGAGATCGGGTTGCCTTTCGAAGTGACCACACGGGTCGAGTCCTCCACCTTGGAGACCTTCCGGTATCTGGCCGACGCCGGTTGCACACGAGTGGCCCTCGGGGTCGAGTCGGGGAACGAAGAGTTCCGTCGCAAGGTGTTGCAACGGAAGATGACCAACAAGAAGATCATCGAAGTCTTTCACGCCGCCCATCAAGCGGGACTCAAAACCAAGTCTTACAACATCGTCGGCTTCCCTTTCGAGACCCGCGAAATCCATATGGACACGGTCCGGCTCAACCGGGAACTGGAAGCCGATAGCGTCGTCTGCTACATCTTCAACCCCTACCCCGGCACGGCGTTATACGACCTCTGCCTGAAGGAAGGGTTCCTCGCCGAAGACTATTTCGAGAAAGACTTCATCTCGCGGACCGACACCCCCCTTACCATCCCCGGCTTCCCCCGCGAGGACATATTGGAGCTGTATCACAACTTCGCCTACAACGTATACAAGGAGAAGTCGTTGATGAAAGCGCTTATCTACAAAGCCTACTATTCGGCTTACGGCGAGTGGCTCATCCGGGTTCTCGACCCGTTGAAGAAGCCCATTCGAAAACTCGCCATGGGTTCCTGACCGCTTCATGCACAAAAAAAGGACGACCCGACGGGCCGTCCTTTTTTTTGTGGCGCCGTTACTCGAAGATCGAGAAGCGGAAGTTGGTCATGGTCGCCGCGACGTTGGTCTTGACGAACCGCTGGCTGGTGTTTCCCCCCGCTTCGAAGTAGTTGAGGTGCGGATAGCCGCCGCTGGTCGGGACCGTCAGGTTACGAACGAAGAGCCCGCCGGTCGAGTCGGTGACGTCGAATATGTCGCAGTAGGCCTTCCCATCGACGATCCCTGCCGCTTCACGACCGGAGCTGGCCGACGAATCCCATGCGCAATCGAAACGATAGGAGCGGGTCGCCTCGAACTTCGGTTTGTCCATGCTCCAGTCTTTCTTTTCGCAATAGGTGATGGCCGTCGGGATACAGACCCCGTCGAACCGTTGGGTCACCAGACGGGCTTCGATGTCGCCGGTCTCGCTGTAGCGGTTCCCCAGCAGATGCCAGTTCACCTCGCTGGCGCCGTCGGCCCCTTTTCCCATCAGGATCATGAAGACGATATCGTCGGTCGGCCACGGGTACATCTCCCATCCGATGCCGGTCAGGGTGTAGGTGACCCGCCCTTTGCTGACGTCACGGTCGCCCAAAACGACCCCGTCGTCGCCGGAAGTCGATTGATCGATGGTTACCACCCCGCCGTTCACCAGCGGACCGCAATTGGTGAGGGTCCAGGCGACGTCCCCTTCGTGGGGATCGACGCAGGGGGCGGGCGTCGGCTCCGGGGTGGCCGCGCTGCTCTCCGCGGTGGCCTCGTCGGCGACGGTGGCGCCTCCTCCCCCGCCCGAACAGGCGAAAAGGGTGATGGTGACACAAAACGGCAAGAGAATTTTTTTCAGGCTCATGGAGCGTCTCTTTCATATGGTGAGGTTGCGGCGCCGACTATAACTCATAACCCGATGAACGCAAAACGATAAATCTCATCCCTCATGACCCACTAAGCAGACATGGCGTTCCTTTTTTTGGGGGGCATAACGAATATTTCCCTATTGGAAGGAAAATCCATTAGAATACCCCTATTTATTTGGACATACCGCTACGTGGCGGCGCCAAACGAGAACATAAGCGTGCAAGGAGAAAACATGCTTCGATCGATGATGAAAACCGCGTGCGCCAGCGCCGCCGTTGTTGGCCTTTTGACCCTGAACGCCTGCGGTGGCGGTGGGAGTTCGGTAACCGTTCCCGAAACCAACAAAACCGGGTCGTATGATGTGACGTCGGCCACCAACGACGGTAACGGTAGTGTCACCGTCACCTTCCCGTCTCAGAGTGGCGCGTCAAAATATAAAGTCTTCCTCGGCCAATCGGAGAACATCTCCACCAGCGAAGCTTTTGAGACCACCCGCGACTTCGCCGCCGACGGCACGGCCACCTTCTTCACCGCCGCCGCCGACAGTGGCGCCAGCGACACCACCCCGACCACCGACCCGACGGTCGAGCCGACCGTCGATCCGGCCACCGCCGTCACCCTTTCGATCAGCGATCTCGCGCCGGGAGTGGTCTACTACCTAGTGGTGCAGGCGCTCGACGCCGACGGGAAGCAGCTCTTCTCCTCCAACGTTGGCGCAGCCTTGCAAGAGGTCTCCATTAGCAGCGTGACCTATGACGAAACGCAAGGGGGCTATATGGTCGAGTGGACGAAAATCGGTGGTGTGCTCGAAGGGTACAAAGTCCAGTGGACCACCACCAGCGGCGCCTATACCGACGCCGACACCTCTGCCGTGACCGCCGCCGGGGGGACCACCATTACCGGTCTCGACAAGGATACCGAGTATTTCTTCCGCGTTATCGCGGTGGCGAAAAACAACGCCGGGACGAAAGAAGGGGTCGAACGTTCGTCGGCTGGCGGCTCCTGCGGGAGCAGCCACACCTGGACCGGCAAGACCGCCATCTTCAGCTACGCTTCGTGCGACGCGGTCGACGGCGTGACGGTCTGGAACAATACCGCCAACGAAGCGGGCGAAACCCTCGGGACGCGAAGCCCCGCCTATGGGAAACTCTCCTTTACCATCACCGGCACCACCAACTGGGAGATCGGCAGCGGCGACGCGATGCTGATCTTCTTCAACGCCATGAACAACGGGCGTGAGGTCAACTGGCACTTCCAATATTACAACCTCGGCGCCGTGGTCGAACATCGGCTCACCACCCAGCGGTTCGACGGAACGTGCAGCCCCTTCTGTGAGCAGAAGAGCATCTCCCAGGCGTTGCAGTTCCCCAACAGCAGCACCGACCGGTCGACGTCGTATCACTTCGACTGCATGTGGCTCTCCGGGACCGACCCCATCACCTATGCCAGTTGCGACGTCTCCGATCCGACCACCGGGACGGTGATCTACCAGACCGGCAACGTCGACACCCAAGGGAATTACGGCGAGTTAAGCTATGTCGGCGTCGGCAACGGCGGTTACCACAACGCCGGGCCGTACGGTTGGCCTGCGGGCGGCAAGGTCTCCGATTTCCAGTTGACCTTCTTCCAGTAGAAGTCGTCCGTATCATCAGGCGCCCCGTCGACCCGGCGGGGCGTCTTTTATTATCACGGGGACGATAGAGTACAATAGGGGCCTTTCGATGCGTTCCAAGGAGAGAGACCAAGCATGACCACGTCCGACGGTGACGGCGGCGTTCAGATTCAGCATGTCGCCAAACGGGGGGGGAAGCTCGCCCAGTATCAGGAATTGGTGGTCGGCTCGACCTCCCTCTGGTTTTTGATCAAGTTCGAGTTCATCACCCTTTTCGCCTCTCGCGTGCCGGGGGCGCTCGGCATCGTCTTGCGCAAATTTCTCTATCCGATGATTTTCAAAAAGGTCGGGCACGGGGTGGTCTTCGGAACCGACGTCTGGTTTCGTCATCCCGGCAAAATCGAGATCGGCGCCGGTACCATCATCGACGACGGGGTCATGCTCGACGCCAAAGGGAAGAAGAACCGGGGAATCGTCATCGGCGACGGCTGTTACGTCGGGCGGGGGACGATTCTCTCGTGCAAAGACGGCGACATTACTTTAGGGGACGAAGCGAACCTTTCGACCTGGTGCAACATCTCGTCGAACTCGTCTATTCGCATCGGCAAGAAGACCCTCATGGGGCCTCACTCGAATATCTTCGCCACCACTCATAACTTCGACGACGTCAGCGTGCCGATTCTCGACCAAGGGTGGTCGTCGGCGGGGGTCGTCGTCGGCGACGACTGCTGGCTCGGCTCCGGCGTCTCGGTGGTCGACGGAGTAACCGTCGGAAACCATACCGTCGTCGGTTCCGGCTCGGTGGTGGTCAAAGACCTCCCCGAAAAAGTGGTCGCCGTCGGGGCTCCGGCCAAAGTGGTGCGGGAACGGGGTAAGCCGGAAGAGGGGGCATGAGCGACTATCCCCCCCTCTCCGTCGGGATCATCAACTACAACGGTGGCGATGTCGTCCTGAACACTATCCGTGCGTTGATGGCCGCCGACTACGCGGGCGCCGTAGAGATCGTCGTTACCGACGACCGCTCCACCGACGGCAGTCCGGCTCGCATCGCCGAAGCGTTCCCCGCCGTCCGGCTCTTCATCCAAGAGAGAAACAGCGGACCCAACGCCGCCCGGAACCGGTGTGTCCGGGAGGCTGAAAACGATCTCGTCTTCGTCACCGACAACGACGTCGAGGTGGCGCCCGACACGCTTGCGCTTCTGGTCGACCAACTGACGGCCCGCCCCGAAGTCGCCGTCGCCAGCCCGATGGTTCTCGATTTCAACGAACGGGACAAAATCTACTCCAACGGCTCGGCGTTGCACTACGTCGGGTTCGGCCTCATCGACGACCGATACGTCCGGCTCTCCGACGCTATCGACACCACTCCTCGCCGCACCGTCTGCGGTTCCGGCGGCATCTTCCTGACACGCAAAAGTGTGGCGCTTGAACTGAACGGTTTCGACGAACACTTCATCTTCGGTTACGACGACGGCGAGTTTACCTATCGGGTCAGCGCCGCCGGGTACGACGTGATCCATTGCCCCGCCGCTCACGTTTACCACATCGAAAAGCCGGGGCGGAACCTGGCCCGGCGCCGGTATCAGATCAAAGGGCGGCTCTCCTTGATGGCGAAATGTTACGCCACCCGGACGTGGATTCTGCTGTCGCCTCCGTTGCTCGCCTTCGAACTTGCTTTGGTGGCCCTGATGATCGTCAAAGGAACTTTCGGCGAATGGACGAAAGGGGTCGCGTTGGTCTGGGGAGAGCGGGAATCCCTTATGGCGCGGAGACGAAAGGTCATCGCGGCGAAGAAAACCCCCGACAACCGACTCCTCGACGCCCGAGAGATATTCATGTTCGGCGACGTCGGCGGTCTGATGGGGGTCGCCAAAGGGGTGATGGAGACGGCGCTTTCACTTTACTGGAAGCTGGTGTCTCCTCTTCTTACCAAGTAGACGATCTCCTTCGACGCCGCAGAGGCGCCGCAGGAAGTTTTTCCATGCTACCGCCAACCGGAAGCGCACTGACCGGAGTTCCCCGGCTGCAACGCCACCACCGCATCGATATCCGCCCCCGACGTCGCGTGACAGGGGCCGGCCAACGAATAGACGTCTCGCACTTTCACATAGCGGGTGTACCGGACCCCGGCGACGCCGAGATCGAAATCGCACGATTCGGGGCAGTGGGAAACCCCCAACGAAACCCATGGTCCCACCGCCGTCGGCGCCACCAGCACCTCCAGAAACTCCGACGAGACGAATTCGTAGACCCGCAGGTCGTCCCCCGGCCAGTCGACCACCGTGGCGCCCATCTCCAGCAGAAGCTCCCCGCCGAAATCGAGCGAGTAGAAATTGGCGTAAGGGGTTTCGGTGGCGTTCGGAGCGCCGAGGGCTTGGGTCGGATCGTTGAAGGTGAGGGCCGAACAGTCGCGCGCCCGGTAGGTGTCGGTCACCGCCGAAGCGTAACGGGAACCGGGGATACTGCACGGATCGGTGATCCGAAACGACTGGGCCGTCCGCCACGCCATCGGCTTATCGTTGACGATACCCCGCGCGCGCCAGTAGTAAGTCCCGCCGTCGGCCAACGCCGTATCGCTCACCAACGTGGTGTAACGGTCGTCGGTCGCCTCGTCGGCCAAACCGGTGGCGACCAACCCGATGAGCCCTGCCTCGGCATAGATTTCGAACTCATAGCGGGCGGTCACGTCGGCGTTATCGGAAAAGCCGTCGCTGACGGTGAAAGAGGGGGTCGTCCGCAACCACCGGTCGAGAATCCCCCCGTCGGCAGGAGACATCAGTGCGCCGCCGTTGGCCGACGAAACGAAAAACTTCGCCATATCGGAGGTGACCGTCACCTCCCCGGCGCTGGTTTGATAGCGGGCCGAGAAGCGCCAGAAGTAGCGAAAACCGGGGATCAGGTCGGCGTCGAGGGTATAGGTGACGCTCCCGTCGGCCTTTTCGGTGAGCCCCCCCATGAGAGCGATAACGTTATTGCGCGACTCGTCGAGATAGACTTCGAACCCGTAGATCCCCTCGGTATAGGTGGTCGGATCGGCGTTGATCACCGTCAGGGCGGGGGCGTCGGCATAGACGCCCCCGCCGTTGTCGGGAAGCATCGTAAGATAAGAAGTCTTCTCGGGCAGGGCCGACGGCCATTTCTCGGTCGGCTCGGTCGCCCCCCCCCCTCCGCCACCGCCACCGCCGCAAGCGGCCACGGTGAGAGTGAGGGCCAAAGCCGTGAAACGGAGAAGGGACGAAACGTGGCTCATCATGGGCTACTTCGGTAAAGTTAGGAAAAACAAGGAATAATCCAGTCTAGCAGAAAAGCGTGCACTGGCAAAATCAATTTTTGTCGCATACAATGGGGAAACAATTTTTGCCTGTCATGGTGGTATGAAAATCGGCGTCCTGCTCCATAAACTGAAAAATATCCCGGCCATCAAACGGTTGCTGACCGAAAACCGGTTCTTCGTCCGGTTTTATTTCAATTGGCTCTACCGGAAAGAGGACCCCTACGCCCTGATGGAGAGCGATTACGAGAAGGCGAAGTTAGCCCTCGTCGTCGAGACGTTACGTGGCGTGGTTCCCCATACCGGCTCGGCTTTAGAGATCGGGTGCGGCGAAGGGAAACTGACCGCCCATCTGGGGGAGGTCTGCGACAAGGTGTTAGCCGTCGATATCTCCGATCTGGCTATCGCGCGCGCCAAGAGATCGCTCGAAGGGGCGCCCCACGTCGAAGTCCGTCGGGCCGACGTCTTCACCGAAGAGCTGGCCGACCGTTTCGATCTCGTCGTCTGCTCCGAAGTCCTCTTTTACTTCGAGCCGACGCAACTCCCCGGTGTGGTGAAAAAAGTCGCCGACCGGGTGAGCGGCGGGGGGCGACTTCTGTTGGTCCATGCCCGTGCGCTTGCCGACGACACCGCCGGGATCGATCTTAAAAAGTTCGGCGCCAAGACCATTCACGACATGTTCATCGCCGATGATCGATTCGCCGTCGACGTCGACCGGGTCGAACCGGCCTATCGGATCACCCTCCTGCGACGAACCAAATGAACGGGTTCGCGGCGGTCAATCCGCTGGTGCAAATATGGGCCGAAGCGACCAACGTAATGCAGGGGCGCTACCCCGGTTTTGTTTTCGGAGCGGCGCGTGTTCCCGGCATCATCCCGATCTTTTCGTTTCATGACGTCACCGAAGCGGGGATCGTCGGGCAACTCGACTATCTCAATGCCAATGGTTATGCCACCCTCACCGTCGGGCAGTGGGTCGAGCGAAAAGGAGAAAGCCGCGGCGAACGGCTCGTCACCCTCACTTTCGACGACGGCCACGCCAGCTTGTGGGGGATCGTCTATCCGGCGTTAAAAGAGCGGGGGATGACCGCCACCGCCTATCTCCTGCCGGGAGAGATGCAAGAGGCGACCGAACCCCGCCCCTTCGGCGTTCGAACATCGGGCGACCCGTTGGTGACCTGGCCCGAAGCGATGGCCATGAGTGATGTCATCGAGATCGGGTCGCACTCGATGTATCACCAGATCATGTTCGTCTCCGACGAGCCGGTCGGAACGTTTACCGAAGCGATGCGGGAGGCCATGTATCTCGTCGACCGTCCGATGATCGGCGACGACGTCACCCGCGCCTATCCCGCCGGAACCACGCTCTATCGGGCCGACTCCCGGTTGTCGGAGAAACGTCGCTACAACCCCGCCGACGGAACCGTCGAGAGCGAAGAAGCGCGCCGCGCCGCCATCGAACGGGCCGTGACCGGATCGAAGCGTACGCTCGAAGAGCGGCTCGGAAAACCGTGCGATCACTTCTGCTTCCCCTTCGCCATCGGCTCCGTCGATGCGGTCAAAGCGGTCGCCGAAGCCGGCTACGTCTCGGGGGCGTGGGGGGTGGTCCCGCCGCGCTTCATTGACGCCGCGCCGCATGTGGTCCATCTCCCCCGGATCAAAGACGACTACCTCTACCGTTTGCCGGGCGCCGGGCGCTGGTCGTGGGGGCGGATCGTCGCCGAAAAGATCGCTCGCAGAAGGGGACGTCCCTCGGCGTTCACGTCGCCTGCCAAAGGGGATCAACGCCGCGTCGCCGGAGAGCGGGCCGATGGATAAACGACGCCCGGCCCATCCGCTGATGGTCTTCATGCTCTTCTTCGCGCTGTCTCTGGCCTATACCTGGCCGTTGGCGAACCATTTTCTCGAAGCGATCCCCTTCGGTTACGACGCCGACCCGGGCTACGCTTTGGCCCGTCTTTTTATGGGAGACCATCTTCAGTATTACTACCACCTCGGCCTGATGTACCACGCCGCCGTCGGCGATATCGCTTGGTTCACCAACCCGTTGGAGTTCGCCACCCCGTATCAGCCCGACTGGTTCTTCTCCTACTCCCTGCCGGTGGCGATCATCTATCTCCCCTTCGCCTTCATCTCGATGCCGTTGGCCTACAACGTTTTCTTGCTGACGACCTTGGCCCTCGGCGGATTGTGCATGTATCTTTGGGCCTACGACAAAACCGGCGACCGGTTCGCCGCCGTCGCCGCCGGGGTCGCCTTTAACTTCCTCCCCAATCGGCTGGTCGAAATCTTGGGGGGCCACCCCTCCGGCATGATCGTCTTTCTTGTTCCCCTCACCCTCTACCTGATGGATCGGGCTATCGACCGGGGGAGTTTCAAATACTCGATAGGGGCCGGGGTAAGCGGGTTCGTCTTAGCGTTTCAATATAACTATTTCGCCTACTACTTCTTGATGTTGCTGATGGCCTACCTCCCGTGGCGATTGGCCGGGGCGGTTATTACGGCCAAGTATCGGGGCGAAACGGTAAAAGACCTCCTCTTCGCCGGACTCCCTTTCGCCATCGGCATGCTCGGCGCTATCGGTTGGATGATGAGCTATAAAGCGACCATCGTCGAGAAAACCGCTCTCGGCGCCGGTCGAACCATGGGGGAGGTGGCGTTGTTCTCTCCCCCGCTCGATGGGGCATGGGACACCGACAAGACGTGGGCCGTTTATCTCGGCGTCGCCGGAGTCGCCGCGATGGTCGCTCTTCTGTGGGCCGTCGTCGCCAAACGGCCGGGGCGATGGGACGCCCTCTTTTTCGGCGGGGTATTGTTGGTCGCCTATGCGTTGGCGTTTGGCGTATCGCTTAATGACCACCTGCCGTTGTACCAACTCTTCTACGACCGTTTCCCTTACTTCTCCTTTTCGCGCAACCCGACCAAGATCATGATCCTCGCCATGACGGCCTTGGGGTTGCTGGTCGGCTATCTGGTGGCGTGGCTCAACGCCAGTCGGAAAGAGGGGACGACGATACTCGCCGCAGCGTTGGTGGCGGTTATCGCCATCGACGACCATCCGAAAAAGATGGTGGGGCTCTGTATGCTCGACGAGGGGAACAAGGCGTACGAATATCTCGCCCGTCAGAAACCGCCAGCGCCGGTGGTCAACATCCCGATCTGGCCCGGTGAAGCGTCGTGGGAGGCGATCTACCAATACTACACCGTCCAGAGCGGCGTTCCGATGGTCAACGGCTACTCGCCGCTGGTAATCCCCGACTACGTCGATAACGTCTTTTGGCCCCTCTTCCCGATGAATAGCGGCGACCTCGGTCCGGAACAGGCGAAGGTTTTGGCCGGTCTCGGTGTGCGGCGCGTCGTCTTCCACGCCGACGCCTTTCCCCCGAAAGTCTCCGCCTACTCGCCTTACTTCACCCTGCGCCGACTGGCCGACTCCCCCTACCTGAAGCTGGTCTACCAGGCCGACCCGATCTGGGTGTTCTCCTTCGACAAAGAGGCGACCTACGTGGCCGACCGTCCCCGCATCGCCCCCCGCACCGGGTTGCTCTATGAAGCCGAAGCCCAAGTCCGCATCAAAGGAATCGCCAAAGAGGAACCGACCGCAGGGAACGGCTGGGCGTTACGAGGCGATGGGAAGCCGGGAGAGATCCTCAACGCCGGTCCCTATGCCACGTTGCCCTCCGGCGACTATCGTCTGACCGCCTACGTGAAAGTCGACGGCGGCGAGACGTTGGCCCCCGATACGCCGGTGGTCCGGTTCGATATCGCCGCCGATGAAGGGCGGAAGATTCTGGCCGACGTTACCGTCGCCGCCGGCGACGTGAAAGGGCCTGGCTACCATCCGGTGACGATCCCCTTCGCCCTCGCCGAAGGGGGCCGATGGCAGGTAGAGTTTCGCGCCTATCAAGGGGAGGCTCCGCTCTGGGTCGACGCCTATTATCTCCTTCCGGCTAACGAAACCGATCCGTCGTACCGGTACGAAGCCGAACGGCTGAACTACTACTCGGGTCGGTTGATCGAAGAGACGGGCGGCGTCGAAGCGATCCGGTCGTCCCGGCCCGACAATCCGGCCGACGTCATGATCTTCGGTCCCGACCGGTTCTTACCGGCGGGGGGGTACGACCTTCGTATCCGCTACCGGGTCGAAGGGAGCGATGCGACCGCCATGAGAGTGATCGTCCGTGACGTTCAACGCGAGAAGAGCATGGCCGAAAAGATCGTCTCCAACGACCCGCGCATCCCGGTGGGGGAGTGGGGAACGTTGTCGATACCGGTCACGCTGAATAACGAGGCGTTGGTCGACGTCCGGGTCATCTTCGGCGGCGGCCCCCCGGTGGCGGTCGATTGGATCGAGTTTACCCCTCGGTAGCGGATTCGCCTCCGGGCATCCCGAAGACGAGGTAGAAGATCGCCGCCAGCCCGTTGTAAGCCATCATCACCAGAAAGCCTCCCAACGCCAACCCGGCCGCCTGCCCGTCGGAGAGACCGGCGTAGGAAAAGAGCAACGTATACGCCCCTTCCCGCACCCCGATGCCGCCGAACGATACCGGCGCCAGCGCCACGGCGTTGACGAGCGGCACGATGATGGCGAACGCGGTGAAGGGGACGTCAAGCCCCAGCATCAGGGCGACCCAATACATCAGGACGATCTTGCTGACTTGCAAGAAGAGCCCCCCGGCGACCAGCGCGGTCATCACCCCGGTGTGGGCCAAATAAAAACGGAGCGCGTCGTAGACCCCCTTCAGCTTAAGGAACAGCCCCTCTCGTCCCAGACGCAATAAAAGTCCTTTGATCGGGCCGGTCATCAGGGCGGTCGCCCCCATGACGGCGACGATGGCTATCGGCAAGCCGATGGCGATCCATCGGGCGATCCGTATCACCGGATCGTCGGGGAGAGCGTCGCCGAAGAAGAAGGCGACCAACGCGGCGATGGTGTAGAGGATCAGATGCCCCACCACCCGAAGAAGGGTCAGCGAGGTGAAGGCTTCGGTGACGTTGGCGAGATACCGAGAAAGCCCGGCGATCTTCACCACGTCGGCGCCTTGGCTGGTGGGGAAAATCAGTCCCAAAAACCCCGAGCCGACGACGAAGCGGATGGTGTCGAACCGGCTGATGGTCGCCCCCCGCGCCGCCAGCATCCGATGCCACAAAAGGCTGACGACGACTTCGTCGGCCACAAAGAGCGTCAGCGCCGCCATCCCCCACGCCGGATCGGCGGACGCCCAGGTCGCCAGCAGTTCGGCGGTATCGACCTGCGTCACCACCACGCCGATGACCAAAAGCGATACGGCGATCCGAAGGAGGGTCTTTAGCGTGGGGCTCATGGTGTCGAAGATCGTGCTTTATTCAATTGGGGGCGAACGACCGGCCCATTATCCCCTAACCGGGGCGAAAGGGAAACGCCGAACCGGCCCCGCTGTGCTATCCTATTCTTCTCGTATTACCCCACCCGTTAAGGCAATGCTCGAAAACAAAAAAGTCGTCGTGGTCATGCCGGCCTACAACGCCGGACGGACCCTTGTGAAGACCTACGAAGAGGTCGCCGCCCAGTCGATCGTCGATAAAATCATTCTGGTGGACGACCGGAGCACCGACGACACCGTCGCCGTGGCCAATGGCATCCCCGACCTGATGGTCCATGTTCATGAAGAGAACAAAGGGTACGGCGGCAACCAGAAGAGCTGCTACCGGCTGGCCTTGGCGGAGGGGGCCGACGTGGTGATCATGATCCACCCCGATTATCAATACACCCCCAAGCTGATCCCCGCCATGGCCGGGATGATCGTCTCCGGCATCTACGACTGCGTTCTCGGCTCCCGCATTTTGGGCGGGGGGGCGCTGGCCGGGGGGATGCCGCTCTATAAGTACGTCGCCAACCGGTTCCTGACCGCCGCCGAAAACATGATGATCGGCGCCAAGTTGTCCGAATATCATACCGGCTACCGGGCCTTCTCCCGCGAGCTGATCGAACGGTTGCCGTTGCACGAAAACTCCGACGATTTCATCTTCGACAACCAGATGCTCGGCCAAATCTTCTGGTTCGGCGGCAAGGTGGGGGAGGTCAGCTGTCCGACCCTCTACCATGACGACGCTTCGAGCATTAATTTCATCCGGTCGAGTACATACGGGCTCGGCTGCCTCGGCGTCGGAGCGCAATACCGTCTCGCAAAGTGGGGGATGGCATCTCCCGCCATCTTCGACAAAGGTTGAGCGGTGGGCGATCTGGCCCGTAACCGTGTCGCGCCGCTTCTGGTGGGGGCGACTCTCGTCGCTCTGATTTTGCGGATCGTCTTCGCCTGTCTCCACTACCAAAAAGGGGACGGGATCATCGTCGGCAAGATGGCGCTTGACATCGCCACCCGTGCCGATTTCCCCCTCTGGTACTACGGCGGACCCTACGCCGGCACCTTCGAAGCCTGGTTCACGGCGCCCTCGTCGCCCTCACCGGCCCCACGTGGTGGAGCATCCCGTTCGCCCCGGTGGTCATCTCGACCTTAGGGGTGATCCCGTTCTACCTGTTCGGCGTCACCCTTCACGGGCGACGGGCCGGATTGTTCGCGGCGCTCCTCTGGGCCGTCGCCCCTTTCGGCGCCATGTACTACAACATCACCCCGCGTGGCGCCTATCCCGAAACCATCTGCGGCGGAGCGCTTCTCCTTTGGTACGCCACCGAACGATGGAAGGGGTTCGTTTTCCGGCCGGGGGTCGGGTTCGCCATGGGGCTGATGGCCGGGATCATTCTATGGAGCAGGATGTTGATCGCCCCGGCGGTGGCGACGGTGGCCATCGCCGAACTGTGGCGGTGGCGACTGGCCGCTTTTAACCGGCTCAACGTCGCTTTCGCGGTCGGAACGCTCATCGGCGCGGCGCCGATCTTCTTTAATCTCGACGCCATTTTGCACAACCCGGCTGTCGGGAAGATGGACCCCATGGGCGCCCTTGGGCGGATCGAAGACTATTGGGTGACGTTGCGCTGGGCCTTTCTCCCCGACGATCCGGCGTGGCTTCTCTGGCTCGGTCATGGGGCCTGGCTGGTCGTGGCGTCGTCGTCGGCGGTCATGTTTCTCGGGGCGTTGACCTCGTTGGTGGCGGGACGGTTCGCCCCTTCGTCCACGACCTTGGGTCCGCTTGCCCTCTTTACGCTTCTCTTCTCGTTTATCTATCTTTCCAATACCGCCTCCGCCAGCGATCAGATTCGGTACGCCATCCCCCTCTTCTCCGCCCTTTTTCCGGCGGCGGGAATGGCTTTCGCAATCCTCTACCGGTGGAAGAAAACGGTCGGAGCGGGAGCGTTGACTCTGGTCCTCGGCGTTAATCTGGCGGTTAACGGGGTTCTCTTCGCCGACCTGAACGACGAGCGGATCGCCCTCGACAAGGAGATCGGCCAGACCGTCGATACCATCGCCTCCCTCGGCGTCACCGGCGTCGTCCACGAAGATTACAACCGGGAGATGCGGATACGGTACGACGCGCTGGTGAAAGGGGTTCCCCTCGATATTATGCGCAACGTCGGGAGCCTCAAATACGACTGGACCAGCTCCGTTGAGCGAAATCCGAACGCCGGGTTTCTCGTCCCCCCCCACGAGGTGGCCGATTATTCGCGCTGGCTGAGAGCCTGTTGCGGCGACTTCAAAACCGCTCCGGTGGAGGGGTACACCCTTTTTTACGACATGGCGCCTCCGACCCCGACCCCGGTGGTCTCGATCCCGACGAACAGGTGGCGCATAGAAGAGGCGACCGGTCTGGCCGACCGGAACCACGCCGCGACCTGGTGGGGGGAGGGGACGAAAGTGGCGGTCGTCGAACTGGCCGAGACGGTGACGTTGGCCAAGGTTCGACTGATTCTCGGCGGACGCTGGCCTGCGTCGATCAAGATCGAAACGTCGCTTGACGGGGGCGCATGGACGTCCGTGGCCGACGCCCCCCCCTCCTTCGTCTACCCGGTGGGGCCGCGTCCCTACCTCCGTCTCTCGTGGGATCTCGACCGCGACTATGAAGAATGGAATTTTGCGCCGACCCCGACCCGCTTCGTTCGGTTGACCATGGTGGCGACCGGGACGTGGGACGCCCACGATCTTTTCCTGTACGCTACCGAAGAAGCCGCGCCGATCCGACCCGACTGGCGGATGGCGCCCGACGAACTAATGGCGACGGTGAAAGAGGCGGGGGGCGCCTATCTCGCGGTCAACCGATGGTGGCGGGCGAGACTGGCCGGGATCGCCGAACGAGAAGGAATCGCTTTGGCCGGGCCTTCGTTTATCGAAGCGACCACGGAAGACACCTCCCGCATACGGCTTAAACCGGGAGTCGGCGGGTTGGTCGATCCGGCCGACGCCGACGAACTGACGGCGCGGCTTCGGGAGCGTGGCGTCCCTCACCGCCGACTCGACACGCGCGCCGGGTCGCTCTTCGTTTTCGACGGCGACGGGGGAGAGGTCTGGTGGACCGGCTTTACCTTTATCGACGAGGGGGGACGATGAAACCGTTGATCATCGGCGCCAACGGACAACTCGGCGCCGCGATGACACGAGCCTTCGCCGACCGGGGGCTGCCGGTCACGGCGGTGGGGCGGGATAAAGTCGACCTGTCCCGCCCGGTCGAAGCGGCCCGGTTCGTCGAGACCAGCGACGCCGACATAATCATCAACGCCGCCGCCTACACCGCCGTCGATAAAGCCGAGAGCGAACCGGCGTTGGCCGAAATCGTCAACGCCGAAGCTCCCGCCCGAATGGCCGAAGCGGCCAAACGGAGCGGCGCCCTTTTCGTCCACTATTCCACCGACTACGTCTTCGACGGGACGAAACGAACCCCCTACGTCGAAGAGGACGAGACGAACCCGTTGTCGATTTATGGCCACAGCAAACGAGAGGGGGAAAAGGCGATTCTGGCCGCCGGAGGTTCGGCGCTCATATTTCGGGCCAGTTGGCTCTACGCGCGGCGAGGGAAGAACTTTCTGAACACCATGTTGCGACTGGCCAACGACGGGAAACCCCTTACCATTATCGACGATCAAGAGGGCGCCCCTACTTGGGTCGGCTCGTTGGTGGAGGGGAGCATGTCGGTCTTCGACCGGATCGCCGCCGTCGGCGGCTCGCCTGCCGAAGCGGCGAATACGATCTCCGGTATCTACCATATGAGTTGCGGCGGACAGACCAGCTGGCGCCGTTTCGCCGAAGCGATCTTCGCTCATCGGGGGCTCTCTCCCGAGGTGACCCCCATCGCCACCGCCGATTATCCGACCCCGGCGCCCCGCCCCCTCTGGTCGGTGATGTCCAACGAGAAACTGGCGTCCACTTTTGGCGTTCGACTGCCGGAGTGGGAGGAGGGGTTGGCCCGTTGTCTGGCCGAACCGGCTTAGCAGACCTCGAAAAGCTATCTGCGCCGCCACGGCGATGCGGTGTCGAAAGCCGACTCGGGACGCTTACGTACTCTCGTGTGCGCTCCGCTCCCTTGTCGACGTTCTCTTACCGGAGCCAACGCGGATCGTTATTCGACATCCTGCTACAAGACCGAGAACCTCAGATCGTAAACCGTCAGCGGCACCGACGGATACGACGGGTTATGTAACGCGTCCTGTCCGACGGAGAAGAAGTTCAAAATGCCGATGTCGCCGACGGTGTCGACGCTATAAGCTTTCACCTGAGCGCCGTTCCCGTCGTAGACATCACACCAAGCTTGGCTACTCTCCCACCCGCAGATCCACTGGAAGACCTCGGTGCGGGCGACGAAGTTAAATCCGACGTTACCTCCCGACCGTTCGCAGAAGGGACTGCAGCCGCCGGTGCTGAACCGTTGGGCGGTCAGACGGGTGGTGGTTTGGGCGCCGTCTCCCCAACCGCTTACGTGCCAGTTATGCTCGGAGCCGCCGGTCAGACCGTAGAGGAAGACCATGAAAGTGTCTTTCCCCTGCTGGAAATCGCCGTTGACGATGCCGGCGGTTTTGAAGCTGGCTCGCCCCCGTGCGATGCTCCGGGTGCCGAGCGCCGAGCCGTCGTCGCCGGTGGTCCCTTGGTCGACGTCGATACGGTTGGCCGGGCCGCAGAGACTGGCCGACCAGCTGGCCCCGGCGTGGGGACCGGTGACGCAGGAGGTATCGACCGGGGCGATGCTGCCGCCGCTCGACTCGGGGGCCGGAATGGCGCTCACTTCGTCGCCCAGCTCTCCCTCCACCCCGCCTCCCCGCTCGTCGAAAGCGGCGATCCGGTAGTAGTAGGTGGTCTTCGGGTCGAGATCGCCATGGGTATGGGTGGTGGTCGTTCGGCCAAAGATATCGATATAGGGATCGTTCTTGGTGACCCCCCCCGACGATTTGTAGTGAATGTAGTAGCGAGTGACGTTGCCGTTACTCGAAGCGTCCCATGTCAGGTCGATGCCGGTGTCGCCGTTGCCGACCGCCGTCAGGTTGTCGGGGGGATAGGGGGGGGCGAAGGGGGTCGATTCGACCTCACCCGATAGGAGGCCGATGGCCCCCGAACCGGCGACCGAGGCGACGCGGAAGTAGTAGGTCTGATCGTTGGTCAGGCCATCGACGGTAACGTTAACGTCGGTAGTATCCTTCCATCGGGTGGTCGCTTCGGAGACCCCGGCCACCGGGCTATAGAACATCCTATAGCTTCCGGCCGACTCAAGACCGGCCCATTCCAGCGACACCTCTCCGGTGCCGGGGGTGGCGCGAAGATCGACCGGCGCGGCGATGACCGGATCGGACTTTTGCACATCGGCGCACCCGGTCATGCCAGCGACAGAGGCGAAGACGAGAGCCATGAGGAGCGGAAGTGTATTGCGCAAGAAAGACATGGTCGTTGGCGTTCCGTTGGTGAAAAGTTAGGTCACGGGGATACGTCTCGATTATCGTTCGACTGGAAGGATTGTAACAGGACAATTGTCGCCTTGCCACCCGTCTGCGAGAGAGGGGGTAATCCTCGACAACGGCCCGTTTGCAGGGTAATATTGCCGTTCTACCACCCCTTGGGTAAGCGCAATCAATCAACTGAGGTCGTTTGAGAGTATGGCGAGGCCGTCTGTCTGGGCAGAGTTCTGGGACTTTTTGAAGGTGCGCAAGAAATTCTGGCTGGCGCCGATTATCCTGCTCCTTCTGATGCTGGGGGCGTTGATCGTCTTCACCGAAGGCTCTGCGCTGGCGCCCTTCATCTATACGTTGTTTTAGGCCGACAACGTGGCGACCTACATCCTCGGCATATCGGCCTTTTATCACGACTCCGCCGCCGCCCTGTTGAAAGACGGCCAGGTGGTCGCCGCCGCCCAAGAGGAGCGGTTCACCCGGAAAAAGCATGACGCCGATTTTCCGGCCAACGCCGTCGCTTTCTGTTTGGAGCAAGAGGGGCTGACCCCCGCCGACCTCTCTATGGTCGCTTTCTACGACAAACCGTGGATCAAGTTCGAGCGGTTGCTGGAAACCTACCTGATGCACGCTCCCTTGGGCGTCCGGTCGTTCTTCTCGGCGATGCCGGTATGGCTAAAAGAAAAGCTTTGGACCCGCGACAACCTCTACGATTTCCTCCCCGGGTTCGACGGGACGATGATCTTCCCCGAACATCACGAGAGCCACGCCGCCTCGGCTTTCTTCCCCAGCCCTTTCGACGAAGCCGCCTTCCTCGTGGCCGATGGGGTCGGCGAATGGGCCACCACCTCCATCGGGACCGGGTGGGGGCATAAACTTGCCATCGAGCAGGAGATCCATTTCCCCCACTCGCTCGGGTTGCTCTACTCGGCCTTCACCTACTACACCGGGTTTAAGGTCAACTCCGGCGAGTATAAGGTCATGGGGTTGGCCCCCTATGGCGATCCGACCTACGTCGACCAGATCATGACCCACCTGATCGACCTGAAAGAAGACGGGTCGTTCAAGCTCGACATGAGCTATTTCGACTACTGCGCCGGTCTGACCATGACCAGCGAGAAGTTCCACACCCTCTTCGGCGGCCCCCCGCGAACAGCCGAATCGGAACTGACCCAAAAAGAGATGGACCTCGCCCGGTCGGTACAGGTAGTCACCGAAGAGGCGATCTTGCGGATCGGTCGGCATATCGCCAAAACCACCGGCATGCGGAATCTGGTCATGGCAGGCGGGGTGGCCCTTAACTGCGTCGCCAACGGCAAGCTGGTGGCCGAAGGGTTGTTCGACCATATATGGGTGCAACCTGCGGCAGGAGACGCCGGGGGGGCGCTCGGCGCCGCGTTGGTCGGATGGCACACGGTCATGGGGGAACAACGATTCGCCGACGGAAAACACGACAGCCAGAAGGGATCGTATCTCGGGCCGGTCCCGACCGACGACGAGATCGAAGCCTATCTGAAAGAAAACGGCTATCCCTACACCCGGTGCGCCGACGACGACGAACTGGCCGCTACCGTAGCGCCGTTGATCGCCGACGAGAAGGTGATCGGTTGGTTCCACGGCCCGATGGAGTTCGGCCCCCGCGCTTTGGGCGGGCGGTCGATTATCGGTGACGCCCGGTCGCCGAAGATGCAGTCGGTGATGAACCTGAAAATTAAGTTCCGCGAATCGTTTCGCCCCTTCGCCCCGTCGCTGTTGCGGGAGCGGGTCGGCGACTGGTTCGATTTCGACACCGAGAGCCCATACATGCTGATGGTGGCGCCGGTCAGAGAGGACAAACGCATCCAGATGACCGAGGCGCAGTCGAAACTCTTTGGCATCGAGAAACTCAACGTCCCCCGTTCCGGCCTTCCGGCCATCACCCATGTCGATTACTCCGCGCGGCTCCAGACCGTCGACGGGGTGGCGAACCCGGCCTACTACAAGCTGATCAAAACGTTCGAGGAGCTGACCGGTTCCCCGGTGATCATCAATACCTCCTTTAACGTCCGGGGCGAGCCGATCGTCTGCCGCCCGGAAGAGGCCTATACCTGTTTCATGCGGACCGAGATGGACCATCTGGTTCTGGGATCGTTCGTGTTGGAGAAAACCGCGCAACCGGCCTTCGAAGACGACGGCGACTGGCGCACCGAATTCGAGCTCGACTGACATGGCTATCGGCGAATCGAAAAAAGAAGTACGGACCACTTGGATCGGGTTCGCCGTCATCTTCGGCGGCATCGCCTGCATGCTCTGGTGGCGGGAGCGGACCGCCTATCCCTACTTCGCCGGGGCGTCGGCTTTCTTCGCGATCTTCGCCGCCGCCGCGCCGATGGCGTTGCTCCCCTTCTATCGGTTGTGGGTGAAGTTCGCAGGCGTCATGGCGTGGTTCAACACCCGCCTGCTGCTGGCCGCCGTCTTTTATCTGGTCATCACCCCCATTGGGATTATCATGAGACTGTCGGGTGTCGACTACATGAACCGGAAGCTCGACCCGACGGCGACCAGCTACTGGATCAAGAAAATCCCTCACGACGATCTTTCCCGCTACGAAAAACAATACTGATCAAGGAGACGGGGCATGGGCCTGATCGACCGGAACCTTCCCCGCACCCTTTTGACCGACGCTCCGGTC
>CALOCG010000039.1:0-128080 GCA_942491805.1 Nitrospinota bacterium | reverse complement strand
CGGCAAAGCGTCCTCGCGAGCACACCATTTGTTGTCGGCGGAGCAGAGATTGCCGGGCCATATCCAGAACTGGCTGATCTCGTCGAAACCGGCTGAAGGCATCGCTGGCACTATGACGATCTGCGATCGGTCTTCCATCGAATGGCCTGGGCATTGCTGGTACCCATCGGCGCTTTGCCGCCGTCTATTTTCGCCAAGAATCAGCCGGTTGTCGACAAGGGTCAATTTAGACACACTGTCGACAATCTCCTCGATAATGTCGATGGCCACCGAGCTGATCTTCGACGTACAAGAAATGCCGATAATCTACGATATCGAGACGCCCCGAAAATGGGTCTCATCGATCCCACTACTAGTCGATGGAACAAGAACAATATCAACAAGGAAGAACAAGCTCAGCAATTGCACCAATCAGCTCAACTGGACATGGGTGGACCTGAAATGAATCTACAGTGAATTCTTCCAACCAAAAGAAGAACAAGCAGCTACGCAGATGGATCTGAATCAATCTAGAGGGATAAAACTAATTGATCTTCCGTATACTACTCGAGAAAATTAAGGGACCGACCAACAAATTCCCGCCGGAATTGACATTGGGTGTTTGCCGAATTGTCACTTTTCAAGAACTTTGCCCACCAAATGCCACCATTTCGTGATGGATTTAGGCTGGATCCACCGATTACACAAGGAAGAGTTCATCAACACCACTATGAAAATCAATGAATATATCCATCACTGTTCGACGAGAAGGTACCCTTCATGTCCTCGTTTAGTTGCACTATCAACAAGGAGATCGAGACCCATCGAATATGTTTGCCAATTGAGGTGGCAGAGACCTCGACAAAGATATCAACACGTCTCATCGACGTGTTTGCTGAAAAGAATTTACCAAGACCAATAATGACGAATTGCAACTATTGAGAACATGTCGATGATCGATGTCTACCGGCCACCAACAAAGATTGACAGAACTAGAGGCCATCACATTTGACACCAATACTTTAACACCTAGAAGGCAAATTCGTACGGTAAAGGGAAATATGCAATACGCACACAAAAATATTTTCATTGTCCAGGAGCAATTGCCACGTACAAGAGATTCAGATGGAGACACCAACAAATTGGTCAATTTTATGAATATGAGCACGAATTTTTAGCAATGAATGTGCACATCATTGAAGGAACTACATCAACAGCTGGAGAGCAAAGAAAATCGAGATCGATGTCGAAGAAACATATAGCACACGCTGAATGCCAAATGTTTTGTATCGACGAACCGATGCTGAAACACTCAGATAAAATACAGACCTCCTGGTACTGTATGAAAACTACTATTTTGAATTGATCAGAGAAGATCTAGGCTAGAAATTGGAATGCCTTGTCAATGATTGCATAACTGCAAGCAAGACTGTTTTGCTAGCTTATTGGAAAATTTATCACCAGCAGAGTACAAAGAGATTGCTTCGGCAATTTTCAAACAAGCCTTCCAGGCCGCTAAAGAGTGTGAGGTATGAGGCTGATAAAGCCTGCAACGAATCAATACCGAAAATGTTGAGGTCGTTATCTGGCGGCTGCGGGACTGGATAACTTTATCTACCTCCACCACCGCACCTTCCAGACGCAACTACAGCATCTCGCTGACGATTTGAGCTGGCTATCGTCAAGAGATCGGCGCATATTGCCTTAAATGGTGAAGCCAGCATGGTACTGGAAGAGAGATTATCGACATTGGTATGGACGGCGATAATACATGACGAGCTGTCCACCAGCGACGGTGAGCGTCAATAGCCAAAACCTGAACAGTACCAACAGGCGTTGAATTCTTTGTGCTGCTGATGTTCTGGACCAGACATTATCGCTTCAACGCCAGTAAACCGTCCAGTCCGACTGTTATCTCAATACCGTTGGGCTGGCATTGTTATCGTATCCATGGCAGTCAGGCATCTACCCGCTACCCGTATACGATAACTACCATCGACACGGTGCAACTGCATTTAGACCGAGGCGAAGACACGGATTCTGGTTCAAACGTCGCTTCCGACGCGCTCAATCTCACTCTATGCGCTACGACAATGATCACAAATTCTCCACGCTACGGCATTTCACACAACCATAGCACATTAGACAAAGAAGGCATCGACCGTGGTCAGTCTTCTTCACTATCGTCTGACACTTCCGCCGAACTGGCTGTTTGACTGGTCTACGGCGATCCACAGCGCCATTTATCCGACGGCGTACTGACTGACAATGTTCCTCTATGACAGCCTGATAGGGACTTTCACCAACATATTGTGGTTCCGTCCATCCGGAGAATAAGTCTTTCACACCGCGACAGAAACGGAGTTCGGTGACCAAAAGGTGAACGCCGCCTTCACTTACAACGGCAACAAGATTCTCTTTCAGAACAACGCAGGCGTTAACCCGCCACATCTGCCATGTGCCGGAGAAAGCAAAACAAGATGGGCAATCAGGCTATCAGTCTTTATGGCGCGCGGCGCGTTATTCTGCCGGTTTTGGCTATCAATGACCGTTCCCGCCAGCGGGTAATCTTAATAATCAGCCGGAAGATCAGCCAACGTTACCCACTATATTTCGCTGGTACTACGGCATCGCTGGGCCGCTTTCGCCGCCATTTTGGGATTTTGGGGCCTAATGATGGGCGTATTGGCGCGTACGAGCGTACGAGTACACGTATGATGTACTGGTGGTATGTAGATGGCACGCGTGGGTGGTTGGTTGGGCAAAGACTGGTGGGAGGCGCAAGCTGAAATGGATTGAGATTCTAGTTCTAGTGTTTTAAAAATCTAGCTACCTACTTGTCGCTTGAAGCTCCAACATCACAACTACACATAGTCTTCCTGTCTTCAAGGAATGCACGAATGGCTCGTGCGTGTCTCTGATCTCTCGGGAAGCAAACAGGAGAAAACCATCATACTTGTTACTGAATTTCGAATTAATTACACCTGCGGTTGGCATTGACAGAAGATAAATGTACTTCCTCTGTTTGATGACTTCAGAACATATATTCATTCAGCACTTTAAGGAAACAGTATGTTCTTGCTGTAATGTGAATATACGCTCATGTGGTGATGCCATCATGAGCCGTGAAGAGTGAGACGACATACTTCTTCATCGTCATCGTCATCATCATCACGACTAGCACATGATACCATTGAAACCACATTAAATCCACCCATAGACAAGTATTCTTCATATCTGTGAATCATAAAATGGGAAGCAAGAGGATATGCCTCAATTTGAATTCTTCAAGTGATACGAAGGAGGCAGTCGCATTCGACACACCTGACAGACTCAACAAGTCTGTCGAAGAGGAACGGACGTGTGAAGATGCGTTTACAACTGTAAAAGTGAGAACTAGGTTTAGATTTCTAAGGCTCGTTGAACCAGCCAATCGCATACTCCAACTAGTCCCTGGGGATCGTAGGTGATCCAACGCATCACCCATGATACTATGTATGCCACAGCGAATCGCCGCTACTTTCGCGCCGATCGCGGCCACATATTCTTCCCCCTCTGCGGCGCCGGTGAATCCCCGAATGGAATGGCCGGCGGCCGCTTCGTCGACACGGGCGACGCGGCTCATCCCTTTTAACTCACCGACGGCGCCGTTGTCGGTCGGTGCGGCGGGAGGGGGGGCGGCGTTGACCCGAAACTTTAGGACGTATCCGGTTTTTCCTTTCCAGCTCACACTTGGCAGGTTCTTCGGCTCCTGACGTTTCGAGGGTTACCGGCCACGGCTAAGGGTCGTGATCGTCGTGGCGCCGGAGGCGGGGGTGGTGAGGAGTGGGGTGTTGTCGAGCTTGACGGTGACCTGCTCCCCGGCGATAGCGGCTATGGGGGCGAGAAGGAGCGCGATAAAGAGAAGTCGTTTCATGGTCTGCCTCGTGGTTGCGTTATCTATGAGACCGGACAAGAGGCAGTATAGCAGGCGGTCGATCCTTCTCCGACGCAGGGTCGCATCGCGCAGAAAAAGCCCCGGACGAATCCGGGGCTTTCAAAGATCGCTTGAAAAACGTTAGCGAGGCGGGCGCGGCAAGGAGAAAGGGGGCGAAGAAGCACGGCGTACCGGCAAGTACGTGAGCGTTTCAAGGCCGGTTTCGACACCGCAGCGGCCGCGCAGGTAGTTTTTCATTTAGACGAACATGTTGATGTCGGAGTCGGCGGCGTAGTCGAGGAACGTCGCGGCGCCCCCCAGTTCGATGCCGTCGATCAGGTCTTCCCGTTTGACCCCCATGACGTCCATGGTCATCTGGCAGCCGATCATCTTGACTCCCATTTTCTGGCACGACTCGATCAGTTTGGGGATGGAGGCGACGTTGGCTTTTCCCATCCAGCTGTTCATCATGCCGGTGGCCATGGCGGTCATGCCGGGGAGGACGCCAATGATGTTCGGCACCGGCATCGGCGCGGCCGGGTTGGCCAAGGGGGCGACCTTCAGGTTCTTGTACTTATGCTTGTTGATGATATCAAGCCCGTAGAAGGTGAAGAAGATGGCGCCCTCCATGTCGAGAGCCACGGCGGTGGAGGCGAGAATCAACGGGGGATAGGCCATGTCCAGCGTCCCTTTGCTGGCGACCAAGGCGATACGTTTGGTGTCGTTCGACATTGCGGTCTCCTTTCTCAGCTCTTTTTGATGAAGAACTGGTAGACCCCGCCGTTTTCGGCTTGCTCCACGATTTCGTTACCGGTCCGTTTGGCCCAGGCGGCCATGTCGTTGATGGAACCGGGGTCGGTGGCGGAGACTTCGAGAATCTGTCCCGAAGAGAGTTCGTTGATCGCCATTTTGGTGTGGAGGATCGGCTCCGGGCACGACAGCCCCTTGCAGTCGATTACTTTGTCAGCTTGCATGGAAGAACTCCCTCAAAACGAAATGCGGTTGCTCGTGTTCGGCGTTGTGTCGCGTGTCGGACCTGTACGCCGTATGACCCCCATCGTCCCGGAGGCGCCAAAAGCGCCACCATAGACGTGTATCGTACTATAGATTCCTAAAGGGCGAAAGGGATTCAGATCTTGTAAGCATCTGAATAATAAGTGGAATATGTGGCGCTTACGTGGCTTCGATGTTGTCGGTCAGTATCGGATGGCGGGTGGGGTAGGTTCCCGGATCGTTGACCACCTGTTTGGCGAGGTGGGAGACCGGATTGAACACCAGCGGCCCTTGCAGGTTGGCGGTCATTTTATAGGGGTCTTCGGGGATGGTGACGATGACCGCGACGATAAGGCTTGCGTGATCGGTCGCCTTCACGGAGTTCATATCTTCCGGCGGCAGATCGAGCCGGTATTCGGCCAGGAAGGTGAGGGGGTCGATGATGATGAAGGCAAGGCTCGGCTCGTCGACCGCCTGCAACAGTTGTAGCGGGGAATCCTCGATGAAGGGGAGGATGATGTATCGTTTCAGGTCGGGGAAACCGATGATCCCGTCGGGGAAGGTCACGATTTTGCCCGGATCGATATCGACGGCGCCCAAACGGGCGGAGGTGATTTTCATTTCCCCTCCTCCGGTTTTTTCTCTTCTTTTTTGCGGGGGAAAAGGGTGGCTAGTTTTTCCATGTTGACCGCTTGGTCGAAGGTGGCCTGCCGATTTTCTTCCTGAATCTTGGCGTAGATCTCTTCCCGATGGATCGCCATGGTGGGCGGGGCTTCGATACCGATACGGACTTGGCGTCCTTTGATATCGATGACCGATATTTTGATAGAGTCGCCGATGGTGACCGACTCGCCCAATTTTCGTGTAAGAACCAGCATGCCCAAAACCTTCCCTGGTGGCGACGCTAAAAGGAGAGCCGACCCGACGTCTGGCCCTCTCCTCTTACCCGACGAAGTCCATCAGGGTCGGCTGGATGATCGAAGCCGACGACTTCAGGGTCGCTTGGTAGGCGGTTTGCAACATGGCCAGTTCGCTGGCGGCCTTGAGGAAATCGGCGTCTTCCACATACGACATCGACTTGGTGTTGTCCATTTTGGACGCCTCCACCGAGTCGCGCGTTTGGACGACCTGATTCGCTCTGGCTCCCACCGAGCCCCGGACCGCGTTGGTATTATTCATCGCGCTGTCCAGAAGATCGATGGACCCCAGTATAGCCGTTGTATCGTTCGCCTTCAAGGCGGCCGACAAGGTCTTGAGGGTGGGGATGATATTTCGCCCCCCGCCGAGTCCCAGGTACTCGGCTGTGCGCCCTCCCGCCACCTCGGCGGTGAAGGCGACGGTGTTGGCGTTGTTGGAGGTCACCTGAAGGCGGCGTTGCGCGGTCGGCTCGATGGTGAGGGTGGCGTTGACCCCATTGGCGGCCAGTTGGGCGTTGACGCTGGTCCGCAACGCACCGATGGTGGTGGGGGGGGGGACGAAGGTGACCGTGGCCGAAGCCCCTCCGTTGACCACCCGGAACGGATCGAGCGGCATCCCCTGACCACCGTAGAGAGAGGCCAGCGGCGTCGCGTCGGTGACCGCCGGGTTGATGTCGGTACCGGTAAAGACCGAGGTCGATCGAACGCCGGCGATGCCGAGCGCCTGCGCCGTGCCGTTCCCCCCGTCGACGATGGATATCGCCGAGGTGGGGCTCGTGGTGGCGTCGGTCAGAACCAACGACGTTCCGTTGGTGGAAAGAGAGGCGGTGATATTGGACCCGGGAATCGCGTTGATGGCGTTGACCACATCGGAGATGGTGGTCATGGCCGTGGTGTCGATGGTACCAGCCGTTCCGGCCCGGTCGGTGATGGTAACGGTCCCCGCCGGGACGCCGGTTCCGTTGTTCAAAGAGGCCAGCGTCGTCGCCCCGGAGGCGGCCGGGTTCATGTCGGCGGTGAGGAAATCGCTCGCTTTCGCCGAGACCGGCAGGCTGTTGTTCTGATTGATCTCCAAAGTCCAGTCGAGCCCCGATCCTCCATATTCGCCGTTGGCGGAGACCGACTGGGCCGACGTAGAGGCGCCGGAGAAGAGATAGTTCTGACCCACACGGGTGTTCCCGTACTGGATCATCTGCTCGATCATGCTGTCGATTCGCTGGGCGGTGGTGGCCCGGGTGGTGGCGTCGGAGGTGGCGTTGGCCGCCTGAATGGCCAACTCCTTGCCCGTTTTCATCTCGTCGTGAGCGAGGCCTAGGATCGAATCGGCGGCGGAAAGGGTCGAGTCGGCGTTCCCCATGACCCGCATATATTGGTCTTGCTGGCCGATGACGGTGCGCAGTTTCAGCACTTCCATCATCCCAATGGGGTCGTCGGACGGTTTGTTGATCCGTTTGCCGGAAGAGAGCTGCTCCTGAGACTGCATCAGCCCCTGGTTGTTCCGGAACGAGTTGTACAACGTGTTGTCGTACATCATCCGGTTCGTTATCCGATACATGCTCTTACGGCTCCTTGTTCCCGTTCACTACCCTATCGGCGTTCGCGCGATACGGCTTAACCTTATTCTACGCCCCCAGCCCTAGGAGGGTCTGGAGCAACTGGTCGGTTACGCTGATCATCCGGGCGGACGCCTGATAGGCGTGTTGGTATTTGATCATGTTGATCATCTCCTCGTCCACGGAGACGCCGGCGATCTGCTGGTGCCGGGCTTCAAGGTTGACGATGATCCCCTCTTGCTGATTATAGGTGGCGGTCGCTTCGTTGGTGTTGACCGCCACGTCGCCGACGATGGAGTTGTAATATTCGGCGAAGGTCGCGGTGCCGGAAGCGGTGGCGGTCGCCTTGTTCATGGCGTCGGTGTTCTGGTAGGCGGCCATCCGTTGGGCGTTGCCGCCGTTGCCTGCGTCGGTGGTCAGCCCGGCGGCCACTTTGCGGCTGTCGTTCAAAACGGCGGTGTTGACCTGCATGTTGAACGATGCGTTGGCTGCGGCGTTGACGGTGTAGGTGTCGCCGGCGGCGGCGGCGCCGGAAGAGAAAGAGAAATTCATCCCTTGGGTGGCGAAGTAGGTCTGCACCTGGGCCAAGGTCGCGCCAGCCGGAACCACGTTGGTTCCGAAGGTCGAGTCGGTGACGCTGAAGCTGTTGGCGCCGGCGGCGGTGATGGTGAACTTGTGCAGGTTCAGCTGGTCGGGGGCGGTGACGGTGACCGCCGGAACCGCATTGCCGGTGTTGTTGGCGTTGAACGTGGCCTGCGGACTGATACCGGTGAAGAAATCGACGCCGGTGGAGCCGTCGAGGCCATATCCTTCGCCATGCAGCTTGTTGATGTCGCGTATCATCGAACCGGCCAGAAGGTCGAGCTGGTCGAGATAGCCTTGCATATCTTGATCGCGCATCTCGATGGCGGCGCCGATGGAGCCTTCTTTTATCTCGCCGGTGATGACCGTGGCGTTGCCGTTGGTGTCGCGCCAGGTTATATCGTTGGCCAAAGGATCGTCGGCCCGCACTTGGCTGGCGAGTTGGAACGAGGTCTGGCCGATGACCAAGGGGCGTCCGGTGGAGAGATAGACGGTGGTCTGTCGGGTTTGGGCGTCCTCCACGGCGTTGATCTTCATGTAGCCGGAGAGGTCGCGGATCAACTTTTCCCGTTTGTCCCGGAAATCGTTGGCGTTGACGTTGTTCCCTTCCGACTCGTGGATCGCCTGATTCATCCGAACGATTTCGGTGGTGATTCGGTTGACCTCGGTCACCGAGTTGCTGGCCTGATCGTTCAGGTTGACCTTCAGGTTCTTGATGTCCTGGTTAACCTTAAAGAACATCGACCCGATGTTCCGTCCGGCGGCGGTGACGGCGGTTCTCTCGGTCAGTCCTTTCGGATTGTAGGAGAGGTCTTGCATTCCCTGAAAGAACTTGTCGAAGAGGTAGTTCAATCCTTGTCCCGACGTTTCGTTGAACGAAACCTCCAGACGGGAGAGAAAACTTTGCCGGTTATCCCAGTAATGTTGCTGGGAGGTGTTCAGGTTCCGTTGCCCTTCGAGGAAGGTGTCTTGATGGCGGATGATGGTGGTCGGCAGAACACCGGCGCCGATCATTCCCGGCGATCCGCCGTAGGAGACCGGCTGAGCCGCTTCGATGGTCAGCTCTTGCCGGGTGTAGTTCGGGTTGTTGACGTTGGCGAGGTTCTGGCCGGTCACCTCCAACGCGATCTGATGGGCCATCAGACCGAGCTTGGCGGTGTTCATCGCCATGTAGATACCAGCCATGACCGTTACTCCCTAAAGGGTGCGTCGAACCACTTTGCCTGCGGGCAACGGGGTCGAAGAGGTTTTCGCCCCTTTCCCGTAGACCGAGTCGTGTTGTGAAAGAGCGTGGAGATTGGCCGCCGCCTCGGCGTTGAGGCTCATCAGTTTGGCGATCAGTCCCCGATTGAAATCGTTCTTTTCGGCCACGACCGCCACCTGCGTATTCATCCGCTCGCGCAAAGCCAAAAGAGCCTTCTCCCGTTTCGGGTGGGCGGCGGCCAGCGAGCGCAAGGTGACGGTGGTCGTTTCGACCCCCATCTCCTTCGCCAAGGTGGTGAGGGTGTTGAGCCGATCCGATTCGAGAGCCATCAGCGACGAAGCGACCCCGTTTTTCTTCTCGACCGTCCGCTCCAGTCGCGTCAGGTCGGCCTCTTTGAGGGAGGCGGTCTCTTCGTCGAGGAGGGCGATCATCTGGTCGTAGAGGTCGCCGTTTCTCTCCATCAGAGTGACGAGGCGATCCAGTAACTTTTCGATCCGGACGATGTCGCTCATTTCGCCCCCTCGCCTCTGATGGTCCGACCCACCAACTGGGAGGTGAGCTGGTCGGCCAGCCCCATGCCGCCACCGGGGGTGAAGGCCATGTTCCGGGCGGTCTCTTCGTCGAGCATGGAGGTGAACATCTCTTCTCCCGCCCCTTTTTTGATGAGATCGCTCTCCTGGACCGTCGAGCGCATGGTCTTGAGCATTTGGTTGAGGAAGACCGACTCGAACTCTTTGGCCAAGAGCTTGATTTTGTCGGCTTCTTCCATATTTTTGTCGCCGGTGAGGGAGAGGAGTCCTTTGCCGCCAAAGCCGTCAAGCGGCTTCACGGCGTCGGTCATCCTGTTTACGTTGATCTCCATGGTCTCTCTCCCTTGTCTGCCTAACGATTGATACAATTTGGGCGCCAAAAACCTGTCATACCCGGTTTCTAGATGATCTCCAGTTGCGCCTGTAACGCGCCGGATGTCTTAAGTGTTTGGAATATAGATATTAAGTCTCGCGGTGCGATCCCCATGGCGTTCAAAGCCTTCACCATGTCGCCGATAGAAGCGCCTGCGTTTAACTCCATCACCCGGTCGGAATTGCCGGTCCGAATCTCTTCCACCGAGAGGATCGTATCGGGGACGACCATGGCGTTCCCCGGTATCGGCGCCGTGTCGCCGCCGACCCGAATGGTCAGATTTCCGTGGGAGATGGCCACCCGGTCGATCTTGACGTTCTGGCCGATGACGATGGTGCCGGTCCGTTCGTCCAAGACCACCTTGGCCATGCTGTCGGGAGTGATGTCGATTTTTTCGAGTTCGGCGATGAACCGGACCTTATCGTTGGCGTAGTCGGCCGGGACCGTCACCAGCACCGTACCGGAGTCGCGGGCGTGGGCGATCTGGCCCCCCATCTGGGCGTTGATCGCTTCGACGGCCCGTTGGGTCGTGGTGAAATCGGGGTGACTCATGGAGAAGGAGAACTCCTCCATCGAGGCGAAGTCGAAGCCGACCTCTTTTTCGACCAACGCCCCCCCGGCGATTTTGGCGACGGTCTGATGCCCACCGCCACGTAACGAGCCGCAGGGCCGGGGACCGCAGTCGCGCGAAGAGCCGCCGACCGAAACCGATCCTTGCGCCACCGCGAAGATGTCGCCGTTGGCCGCTTTCATCGGGGTCAGGAGCAACGTCCCACCGGCCAGCGACCGAGCGTCGCCGAGCGAGCTGACGGTGACGTCGATGGCCGAGCCGACTTGGGCGAAGGGGGGGAGCGATCCGGTCACCATGACGGCGGCCACGTTCTCCACCCGGACGTCGCGCAGTTGCCTGACGTCGCTGACCCCCAACCGGGGATCGACCAGTTTTTGTACGTCGACGGTGGTGCCGAGTCGCTCCAACATCGAAAGGAGGGTCTGGATGGTGAACGGGCTTTTGTACGACTTGTCGCCCGATCCTTTCAGACCGACGACCAGTCCGTAACCGATGAGCTGGTTCCCCCGGACCCCTTTGAGCGAGGCGATGTCTTTTAATCGCTCGGCTTGAGCCGGGGTGGCCGCCATCAGCATGGCGACGGTCAGGGAGAAGCGTTCCGAGTCGAATGATCGTCTGCATGGGTGGTTCCTTTTATGCGATTCAGAAAGGCCAGATCGACTTGAGGACGCCGCCGATCCAACCCGGTCCTTGGCTCGAGTCGATGCCGCCGGCGCCGGTATAGCGAATGTCGGCGTTGGCGATCTGGGTCGAGAGGATCGAGTTGTTGTAGTTGATGTCGTCGGGGCGGACCAGCCCTTTGACGAGGATGTATTGCTCTTCGTTGTTGATCTGCATCCGGCGTTGCCCTTCGATGAGCATGTTGCCGTTGGGCAAGACCTCCGTGACGAGGCAGGAGACCGTGGCCGAGAGTTGATCCGACCGGCTGGTGGAACCCCGTCCGTTGAAGTTATAGCCGCCCCCCAACGTCATGGCGGTGGGGGTGGCGCCCCCGGTGTCGATGGTCATGTCGTTGGTGGAGGCCCGCTGGTCTTGAGTGGTGGAGCGGTTCAAGGCGGTGGTGGTTTCGACGACCTGCACCGTCACCAGATCACCAATGCGGGTCGCCTTGTTGTCGGCGAAGAGCATGTTCTGTTTGCTCTTGCCGGGCCAGAGGCTCCCATATTCGGAGGTCAGTTTTTCCGGCTCCGCCTCCACCTCCGGGCGGGGAGGGGGGTCGGAGGCGCAGGCGCTCGTCATGAGGGCCACGAGAGCCGCCAGCATCAGGCCGGAGACGGTTTTGCGTTGGGGGGTTTTCATCGTTTCGTCCTTCGCTCAGAATTCGACTCGCACCGTTCCCGGGCCGACGACCCGAGCGGTGAAAAGCTTTTTCGATTGCATGTTCATGACCCGAATCCACTGACCCCGGTCGCCGTCTTCTTTGGCGAGCCCTTGGCTCGTTATCCGAATCCGTCCGTTTTCGGCCAGCACCGTGACCATATCGCCGCTATTGACCAACATCGGGTTGGCCATATAGGTGGTTCTTAAGGGGGTTCCTTCGGTCAAGCTCCGTTCGGCGGTCTTGCCGACCACCTCGGCGATGTCGGTGGCCACCCCGGCGTGGGCCGGGCCAAGCCGCACTTCGGCCAGCGCCACGTCTTCTTTCGAAAAGTAGGCGCCACGGGCGATATCGCGGGTGGTGACCACCACGTTGGCCCAGAGTTCGGCGTTGGCGACGACGTTGAGTCGCCCGAGCGTTTCGCCCCCTTTGGTGAAGGCGACGGCGACGAAGATCCGGTCGGTAAGCCGCTCCTTGTAGGGGAGGGCGATGGCCATGGTGTCGTACCCTTCGGGAGGACGGAAATTCATCGGCAGGGTGAGCGAGACGTTTCCGATCCGCCGTCCCGGCCCGGCCAATTCGCGGGTCAGGGTGTCGGTCACCGCGTCGGTCAGCCGGTCGGCGAAGGAGACGCGCGCCGTGTCGGGAAGGGCGACCGCCCGCCCGCTTGCGGCCAGCGTCAGAGCCAGCGACAGCAGCAGGGTCACTCCCCGTTTCAACGTCGGTTTCATAGTCGGTCTCCTCGTTTCCGGTTACCGGTGCGTTATCGTTTGAGCTGGTTGGCTTGCTGGAGCATCTCGTCACCGGCGGTCACCGCCTTCGAGTTGACCTCGTAGGCCCGCTGGCCGATGATCATCTGGGTCAGCTCTTCGACCACCGAGACGTTGCTGCTCTCGACGAAGCCTTGCTGGATGGCGCCGAATTCGTTCTGGTTGGGCAACCCGGCGATGGGGGGGCCGGAGGCGGCGGTTTCTTTATAGAAACTATTCCCTTCGGAGCTGAGCCCGGCCGGGTTGACGAAGTTGGCCAGTTCGAACTGTCCCACTTGGTTGGGGGTGGTGGTCCCCGGTTGGGTGACGTTGATCAATCCCGACCGGTCGATGTTGACGGTGATGGCGTCTTGCGGGATCGTGACCGCCGGGTAGGCGAGATACCCTTCGGGGGTGACGATCTGTCCGTTGCTGTCGAGCTTAAAGGCGCCGGCCCGGGTGTAGCCGATGGAGCCGTCGGGCATGGTCACCTGAAAAAACCCTTTCCCCTCGATGGCGACGTCGAGCTCGTTGCTGGTGTTGCGCATATCCCCTTGGGCGAACATCTTGGTGACCGCCGCCGGTTTGACGCCGAGCCCCACCTGAATGCCGACCGGCACCTGGTTGCCGGCGGCCGAAACCGAGCCGGGGCTCTTGATGGTCTCGTAGAGGAGGTCTTGGAAATCGGCGCGGGATCGTTTATAGCCGAGGGTGTTCACGTTCGCCAGGTTGTTGGCGATGACGTCGATATTGAGCTGCTGAGCGATCATGCCGGTCGCGCCGGTGTGCAGGGTGCGGATCATTTCATCTCTCCTTGTTTTCTATCCGTTACGCTGGCCGGGCCACTTTCAGCAACAGCTGGGTGGTCATCTGGTCGTGTTCAGGGAAATCGTTTTTTGCAGCGCCTCAAAGTTGCGCTGATTGGCGATCAACGAGGTCATCTCCCGAATCATGTTGACATTGCTCGTCTCCAGCATGCCGGTCTGGAGGGTGGCGCCGCACGATTCGTACGCCGCCCCTTTGGCGTTATAAAGCCCCGCCCCCTCTTTGGTGAGGGCGTGCGGCTTGTCGAAAGTGACGAGTTTGATCCGTCCGACCAGTTCGCCGGTCTCCCCCTCCGGCCCGGTTCCCGACTGGCCACCGATGACCGAATTCCGCACCCATCCCTCCCCTTTGTCGTTGATGGTGACGTCACCGTCGTTGACGAAGATCGGCTGGTCGGTGGTGGAAAGGACCATGTGGCCGCTCTTGGTTACCAACTCCCCTCCGGCGCCGACGCTGAAATCACCGGCGCGGGTGAATCGTTCTCCCTGATGGGTCATGACGCCAAAGAAGCCTTCACCGTCGATGTAAAGATCCATCGGATTGCCGGTGATCCGCGAAGCCCCCCGATTCAAGATCGGTATAGGTGTTGTCGGCGACCACGTATTCGCTTTCGGACCGTTGGTCGGGAGGGCGTTCCCCCGCAGCCATAGGACGCTCGTTCTTGGACAGATACGACTCGAACAAGAGTCGGTCGGCCTTGAAGGCGGTGGTATTGACGTTGGCCAGGTTATTGGCGATCACGTCGAGCCGTTTCTGGTTCGCCACCGCGCCAGACACAGCCGTATACATCCCCTTGTACATGCGTCATCCTTTCGTCGATGCAACAGGTTCACCCCGATACAGAGCAAGGGTGATGCCAAAGCGAAAGCGTCACAAAGCTGACGGTCGCCGGAGTTGAAAGTTGGCCCGGTTCACCGTATCTTTGTAGGAGAATCACGCTACGAGGCCCTCCATGGAGATCTGCGACCGCTGCCACAAGACCATCGCCTGGGGGGATCTCCGGTATACGGTCCGTATCGGCGTGGCGGTCGACGACGGGGGTGAGATCGACCGCCCCATCGACGCCGCCGAGATCGAAGGATTGATCAGCCACCTCGAACATCTGGAGTCGGCGCAACTCGAAAAATGGATCTACGAGAGAAGCGGGCCTATATCCTCTGTACAAAATGCAAACGGGTCTATCTTAAAAATCCGTTGGGGAAAGCCACCTGCGATCCCCCCGACCGGGAGAACGACTATCCCCAGTAAACCGGATCGGAAAAGGCCGTACCGGGGAAAACCGTGCCGGGGAAAACCGGACCGGGGAAAACCGTACCGGGTGGCCCTGATCGGCGCAGGGCGGATCGGCGCTCTCTTGGAGCAAGACCCCTTGCGGGGAAAACCATGCACCCACGCAGGCGCCTACGACCATCACCCCCGCACCGAACTGGTCGCCATCGCCGACATCGACAAAGAGCGGCGCGACCTCGTCGGCAAGCTGTATGGCGTTCGCCGCCGTTACGACGACTATAGGAAGATGCTCGCCGAAGTCCGCCCCGACATCGTCTCCATCGCCACCTGGACCGAACTCCACTCCGGGATGGTGGTCGCCGCCTGTGAGGCGGGAGCGCAGGGGATCTATTGCGAGAAACCGATATCGGCCAATCTAAAAGATGCCCGTCGCGCCGTCAACGCCGTCGCCAAAAGCGGCGCCAAGATGGTGGTAGGGCACGAACGGCGATGGAGCCCCGGATTTCTCGCGCTGAAAGCCGAACTCGACAGCGGGCGGCTGGGAACCATCAGAACCATGACCGGCCTCGTTCTTTCGTCCCGCTGGCCCAAAGTCCCCCGCGCACGCTACGGCGGCGGGGCGTCATTTCACGACGGGACCCATATGACCGATCTGTTTCGGATGTACGCCGGGGAAGCGGTCGAAGTCCGGGCCACGGTAGTGCGGGAGTGGGGGGAGCGCTCCATCGACAACGCCGTTCACGCCACCATCCGGTTCGACAGCGGGGTCGTCGGTACTTTCGTGGCCGGTGACGCCCGCGACTATTTTCATTTCGAGTTGGATATCCAGACCGACATCGCCAGAGCCGTCATCGGCAACGCCGGCGCCAAGCTCTTCATGACCGACACGTCGAAACAGTTCACCGGGTTTCGGGAGTTGCAACCGGTCGCCTTTCCGACCCTTCCCGACGCCAAGAACCCCTTCATCGGCGCCGTCGACGATCTGATCGCCCAAATGGAAACCGACGTCCCTAGCGGCTCGTCGGGAGAAGACGGCTATCGGGCCGCCGAGATGATCTTCGCCATGTATAAGAGCGGAGCGACGAACGGCGCCCCGGTGACCTTGCCGCTGACGGGGAAACGACGATGAGCGAGTCAGAGCCGATCTCCTTCGGGCCGCTCGACGATTTTCTCTCGTCGCTGGCGCTGGAGAAAAATCGTTCCGAACATACGGTAGACGGTTACCGACGAGACATCGAGCGGTTCCTTCGACTCAGTGGCGTCGACACCGTGGAAGCTTTGGCGGCGCTGACCCCGCCCGACATGACGACGTTTCTGCTCAAACTGAGAGAGGGAGGGTTGGCCGAACGGTCGATAGCCCGAGCGTTGGCGGCGGTCCGGGGATTCTTGCGTTACCTCGCCTCGGAAGGGGTCATCCCCACAAGCCCCGCCGAAGCCACCGGCGCCGGACGTCTCACCAAAACCACCCCGACGGTTCTGTCGCTTGACGAGGTCGAACGACTTCTCGTCGCCCCTTCTGACGTGACGCCGGAAGGTATCCGCGACCGGGCCATGTTGGAGACGTTGTACGCCACCGGCCTGCGGGTGTCGGAACTGATCAATCTTCATATGTCGTCGGTGAACCTCGAAGCCGGTTACGTCGCCACCGTCGGCAAAGGCGCCAAAGAGCGGGTGACCCCGTTGGGCGACGTGGCGGCCGAAGCGGTGGCGCGTTATAAATACGACGCCCGCCCGACGTTACTTCGGGGGAAGGTGAGCGAAAGCCTCTTCGTCACCCGGCGGGGGGGCGCCATGACCCGGCAAGGGTTCTGGAAGCTGATTAAACGATACGCCCGGATAGCAGGAGGCGCCCGCGAGCTTTCGCCCCATACCCTTCGTCACTCCTTCGCCACCCATCTGCTGGAGCGGGGGGCCGATCTTCGGTCGGTGCAACGGATGCTCGGGCACGCCGACATCGCCACCACCCAGATATATACCCACGTCGCCAAAGCCCGCATGGCCGAGATCTATAAGAAAGCCCATCCGCGGGGTTGAGTATGGACGAGAGAACGACGATGCTCGCTTTGATGGCCCTCCTGCTGGTGGGAGGGGTGGCCTTGCTCGGGGCGCTCTATTATCTCCTCCGCCCGAAAAAGAAAAAAGCCGCGCCGACCAAGACGAAAACCGCCCCCTCGTCGAAACCGTCCGTCGTCGTCGGCAAAGTGAAGCTGACCAAGCGGGAACGGATGAGCCGGAGCATCGACACGTTAGACGTCGCCGCCCGATGGGGCAAGACCCTCTACGGCCCCGGAGGGAAACCGACCGCCGGGAGTTACGCCGCCCTCTTTCGCGCGAAAGGGGAGAAACATCGGGCCGCCATCACGGCGCAGGTGAAACGGTGGCTGGCGGAAGGATAGAGTCTATCCGGTCAATGCCCCACCGAGCGACGGAATCGTCAGGAGGAGAGCGGGCCTTCGCCTGTGCTTAACCGGGCCACATAAGGTTGTTCGCCGCGACCAGCGGAATCTTCCGGTCGAGAAACCACCGATAGAATCGGGGGGCGTCATGAAACCGGGGCGGAGCCCCGCTCCGTTGGATGTAGCCATCGTTCACCGTCAATCCTCCCCCATTCCTGCTAGAATAGCCCGATGAATAAGACTGCTACCACCCCGCTACCGGGGATTTTTCGACCGGCGATTATCAAAGACGCCCGGGACATCCAGACCCTCATCAAGAGCCACGCCGACCGTGGGGAGATGCTCCCCCGAAGTCTGAACGAACTCTTCGAGACGATCCGCCAATACACCATCTATGAAGAAGAGGGAAAGGCCTTGGCCTGTTGCGGTCTTCATATCGCGTGGGAAGATCTGGCCGAGGTTCGGGCGTTGGCGGTCGACCGGAACCATATGGGCAAAGGGATCGGTAGCGCTCTGGTGCAAAGAGAGCTGGTCGAAGCCAAACGGCTCGGTATCCCGAAAGTTTTTACCCTCACCTATGTGCCGGGCTTTTTTACCCGGCTCGGTTTTAAGGAAGTCGATAAAAACGCCTTCCCCCACAAGATTTGGAGCGAATGCGTGAAGTGCCATAAATTCCCCGACTGCGACGAGATCGGTCTGATCATAGAAACCCCCGGGATTGCGGGCGACCCGTCGTGAAGCGTAAACCTCCCCGTCGCAAACATACCCCCCCCGCCGCCGCGCCGGTTACCCTCACCATCGAAGGGCTCGCTTTCGGTGGCGACGGCGTGGCCCGGCTCGACGGAAAGACGGTCTTCGTCGAAGACGCCTATCCGGGCGATACGGTGCGGGCCCGCTACACCGTCGAGAAAAAGACGTGGGCCCGGGCGGTCGCTTTCGAGATCGTCGAGCCGTCGCCCTATCGACGACCGGCCCCCTGTCCCTTCGTCGCCGACTGCGGCGGTTGCCCCTGGATGGAGCTCGACTACGCCGAACAGTTGCGGTGGAAACGGGACGCCATCGCCTCGTCGCTGTGCCGTATCGGGAAGATCGACGTCGCCGTCGACGAACCGCTTGCCGCCGTCGCCGAGTATGGCTATCGGGCGCGGGTGCGGATGGGGGCGATTTATAAAGGTTCCGACCTCTCGTTCGGGTTCCGGCGCCGCCGGTCGGACGAGCTGATCCCGGTCAACCGATGCGCCGTGGCCAACGATAAAATCAACACGATGATTCCGGCCTTCGCCGTGGCCTGCGCCCAGGCCGACATCGCCGACCGGGTGACCGAAGTCCTGTTCGAAGCGGCCAACCCGGCCCATAAAGGGCGGGTCGTTGCGACGGTGAAAGGGCAGGTCGACGAACGGATGGCCGAACGGATATTGAAAGCCACCGACGGCGCCGGAGGGATTCGGCTCGTCTCCACCGGCGGCAAACGGGAAGCCGACGCCGGGGAACTCTTCTTGAAGATGCAGGTGGCCGAAGGGGCGACGTTGCGCTTAGGGCCGGGCAGCTTCGCGCAGATCAATCCGGAACAGAATCGGGTGTTGGTGGCGACGGCCCTTGATCGGGCGGGACCGAAAGCCGACAAGACCTTTCTCGATCTCTACTGCGGCGCCGGGAACTACGCCATTCCGCTCGCCTTGGCCGGAGGCGCCGTCACCGGGGTCGACGTCTCCGACGACAACATCCGCGACGCCCGCTTCAACTCCGGGAGAGCCAAAGTGGTGACCGCCTCCTTCTCGAAAGAAGACGCCGCCATGGCCGCCCGCGATCTGGCCGCAGGGGGGCTCACCTTCGACACGGTGGTGCTCAACCCGCCCCGCGCAGGCGCCCCCGACGCGGTGGCCCATCTGGCCGCCATCGCCAAAGAGCGGATCGTCTACGTCTCGTGCTCCCCCCCCGATCTGGCGCGCGACGCGAAGACGTTGGTCGGCGCCGGTTTCGCCCTCACCCGCGTGACGCCGGTCGATCTTTTCCCCCAAACCGGGCATGTGGAGACGGTGGCTCTTTTCGAAAAAGAGTAATCGTCTCCCCTTGTGACCCGGTGACCGGGGGAGTAGAGTAAGGGGGTACGCAATTACCGATAACCGACCGGTCCGCTATGGCCGGTTAATGCGCCGATGTTACTCGATAAATTCAACCGGACGCTCGATCTTTTGGTGATCGACCCGAGTGGTCGACCGATGACCCTGCTGGAAGGGGGGCCGTCGGCTTCGACCCGTGTCATGAGCACCGAGCGGCTCTACACCTTCGTGGCCGTTTTGGCGCGTCTTGGGATCGACCGGATCGTCCTCGATCACGGCGAGGCGCTGGCCCGTCCCGACATTCTGAAACTGCTCAAACGGATCGGTCGGCTCCGGGCGGTGGCGTCGCTGGTATTGACCACCGACGGTCGTCATCTCCCCCGTTTCTTAGAAGAACTGGCGCCGTTGCGTCTGGCGCGAATCGACCTGTTGCTTCCGGCGCTTGACGAAGAGAGCTATCGCCTGATGACCGGGCACGACGGTCTCGCCTCGGCCCTTTCCGGACTGCGAACGGCCCTGCTTTTCGGCGCTCCGGTGCGACTGAAAGCGCCGTTGGTGGGGGGGATGAACCACGATCAGATCGCCCCCCTGATGGCGTTGGCCGCAGAGGAGAGGATCGATCTTCTTTTCACCGAAGCGCATGCGGCCTCCTCCGACCCATTCGTTTCGGTCGCCTCTCTTTTCGCCGACGCCGCCGAAGCCGGGGGATGGGAAAAACGGGGGGAATTCCTCTATCGAAGAGGAGAAGAGGGGCCGATGACCCAGCTTATCCCGCTGGCTCAACGGCGGTGCGAAGCGTGCCATAACCTTTGGCTCTCCGCCGAAGGGAAGCTGCATCTCTGCTACGGGCTCGACGACACCACGGTCGATGTCGACGCCTTCTTCGACGAAGAGCCGACGGAAGCCGATCTGATCGCCTTCATTTCGAAGACTCCGCTGAACAAGCCGCTCCCCCCGGACGCCTCCTGCGTCAACCTCGTCCGCGAAACCGACTGACCACAACGCGTGGCGGCGATGTTGCGACAGTCGCTCGATAAGAGCCGCCCCGAGTCGGGGGCTTGGTTTAGACAGCGTAAGCTCCCCGGTATAGGGGGGCATTCTCCACATCCACAGTACCCTCACAAAAAAAACCGGACCCCCGTATGGGCGTCCGGTCTCTTTTTGTCCGTTACCGATCACCGTCCTCGCAAACGCCGTTGGGGCGGAGCGGGGGCGCCGATGTCGTAGGTGTCGCCGGAGATGATCCCTTTGAGGATGACGATCATATCCTTGAGCGACTCGGCCTGGGCCGACAGCTCTTCCGATGCGGCGGCCGATTCTTCCGCCACCGAGGCGTTGGTTTGGGTCACCCGGTCGATCTGGGTGATGGCGTCGCTCACCTGATCGACCCCCCGCGCCTGCTCGCTGGAGGAAGAGGCGATATTTTTAACGAGGTCGACCGAATTGCGTGCGGCGGCGTCGATTTTGTCGAGCGCTTGCGCCACCACCTCGACGATGGCGACCCCCTCTTCGCTCCGTACGCCCGACTCGGCGATAAGCGTGGCGGTGTCTTTGGCGGCGGAACCTGCCCGTTGGGCGAGGTTCCTCACCTCTTCGGCGACGACGGCGAATCCTTTGCCATGTTCGCCCGCTCGGGCCGCTTCGACGGCGGCGTTCAAGGCCAGCAGGTTGGTCTGGAAGGCGATCTCTTCGATCACCTTGATGATCTTGCCGACCTCGTCGGAGCTTTGTTTGATCGAGTCGATGGCGCCGACCATCCGTCGCATCGACGTATTGCCGTCGACCACCATCTGCCCCATTTCGCTCATGAGGTCCGCCGCTTGATCGGAAGCGGCGGCGTTTTCGCGGACTTTATCGGCCATCTCTTTCATGGCCACCGTCGTCTCTTCCAACGAGGTCGCCTGTCGGGTAGAGCCTTCGGCCAACGCTTGCGAAGCTTTGGAAACTTGGCCCGCCGCGTCGGTCACCTGCTCGGCGCCGTCGGTCATCTCTTGCGTCACCTGCTCGATGGAGAGGGTGACGGTTTTGCGGATAAACGTCACCACCAAGAATCCAGCCAAGCCGATCAACGTCAGCGATGTCACCACCGCTTTCATCAGCATGCCATTGACCGCCGCGTCGATCGGCGCCAGATCCATGGAAATCTGGAAAGCCCCGTGCATGTCGCCGACCACTTTCCCCTCTTTCCTGAAGCCGACCGGATCGACCGCGGTATCGGGGTGAAGGGGGTCGTCGTTGGGGCCGCCGTGGCAGACGAGACATTCTTTTGTCAGTTTCACCGCACGCAGATAGCGGAAGGTGTTGGTCTCCCTATCGACGCCGGAGACCTCTTCTTTGTTTTCCGCTTTCAAGGTGCGAAGGAGCTCTTTTTCTTTCTCGGTTTTCGGATCGTTCTCCGGGTTACGGGCGTCGAATCGAATCGGGTTGAATCGGAAATGGGCCGCTTCGGCGCCGGGGCCGGCCACTTTGAAAGCCCAGACCACCGGGATGGCGGTGTTGTAGTAGCGGGAAGCGTACAACGTGGCCCAGAACTTATCGGAGCCGACCGTCACCCCTTGCAAGGCTTCGATCGCCTCGTTTTGCATCTCTTCATACTTGACGGCGTCGTATTTCCCCAACGCTTCGCCTGCCGCTACCCGGGCGTTTTCGGCCATTTTGCCGATGGCCTTGGCTTTGTAGTGGAGTTCCTCCACGAGGTCGGTCCGGTAGTCCCGAATATAGAAGTAGGAGAGGCCGACGCCGACGATAACCATCGAGAGGGCGAGAGAGATGACGATTTTGTTCTGAAGGCTGAGATTGCGCATACATCGATTTCCGCCGGGAGGTGTAAATATCCTCCCACTGTAACAGAAATGATGCAGCGGCGGAGCCTAATCGGTCACTGGTCCGACCATTGACGCCGGAACGGTTCGTAAAAGGCCGCTTGGTCGTTGGTCGCCCCGGCAAGGCCGACCACCGCCGAGGCGAAGTCGCCCGCCCGCGCCAGCGAACGACGCATCTCCCATCCCGACAATATGCCGGCGATCATCACCGAAGCGAAAGCGTCTCCCGCCCCGACGGTATCGACGATAGAGTGCGGTTTCGGGGGAGGGGGCCTTGATGGACCCCGTTGGCATCGACCATCAACGCTCCTTTGGCGCCGCGGGTGACAATGAGGCTTTCGAATCCCCATTCGTCGAAATAGCTTGCGGCCGCCTTGGCTGCTTCGTCGGCGGTGGCGCAGGGGCGCCCGGTCAGTTTGGCCAGCTCTTCGTCGTTGAGTTTCACATGATTGGCGCCGACCACCGCTCGTTCGATACCGTGCAGGTTTCCACCAGGGGGCGCGCAGGTTCAGATCGACGAAAGCGACCGTCCGGTGGGCGTTGCGCAAGAGGTTGAGGGCGTTCAGGCTTGTCTCGTGGCGTAACGCCAAGGTGCCGTGATAGATCAGGGAGGGCTTGGCGGCGCCGACGGCGGCCAACGTCTGGTCCCGGTCGATGGCGTCCCAGGCCGAAGGAAAGACGATCTCGTACGACGGCCCCCCCCCGCCGAGGGTCACCTTCACCTCGCCGGTCGGCAAGGTGGCGTCGACCTGCATCCCGTCGAGGCTCATACCGGCTTTGTGCATCGCGTCGAGCAACGCCCGTCCGTCGGTGTCGTCGCCGACACGACTGACGAAGAGGGGGTCGTAGCCGAGGGCGGCAAGGTTCCACGCCACGTTAAAGGGGGCGCCGCCGGCCACGCTCCGCCCGTCGGGGAACCGGTCGTAAAGAACTTCGCCGAAGATCACCGGCCTGCCGTTCGTTTCGCTCATGAAGGCTCCTTAATGGAAACTCCGGTCAGTCTAACGGCTCGGAGCGACAAGGGCAACGAGTCTCGATCTTTGGTAGGATAACGCATCGACCATACCAACCGGAGCGACACCGTGAGCCGTGGCGAACTGAATACCGACGGGGGCTTTTCTTTCGAAGGGAGCCTGGTGGGGGGGGAGCGCGACATCCCTTGGGAAGCGAAGGTGACGGCGCCGATCCCCGACCCCCAATGGAAAGACTACTACTGCGTCGTCTACGCCCCCTACATCGTCCGCCGTCAGACCGTGCGGGGCGTCACCCCGGCGCAAGCCACCGAGCTTGCCATGCGGGTGTTGCGAAGCGTGGTGGAGGGACGGACGATGATCGACAAAGCGGGGAACGTGGTCGATCCCTTCGTCGGGCTGGGTGGGAAGAAATGATACCGGGCCTGCTGGTTCGTGAGCTTCTCGCGGCCTTTCTCGGGGGGGGCGACTATCATCGACGGGGAAAGGGAATCGAGTTCGGAACCGGCCCCCGCCATCGCCGACGGGGAGGACTCTTCTCGACGGAAGAGGATCGCTTTAAAGATTTCATGGGAACCGAAGGGATGGCGCCCCCCTCGGCGCATCAGGGGGAGCTCGACAGCGACGTCGGAAACCTGATGGGCGCCGGTCCCGCCGAGACCCCTGCCATCATCGATTTCCCCGAGAAGGGGGCCAATCGGACCTCCCCGACCATCCCCCCTCCCTTGCCGACGGAAGAGGAGGAGCAGGACCAATGGTTCGTCGAAGTCCCTTCGCGGGAGGTGGCCGACACCTTCGCAGGGAAGGCCCTCTTCGCCATGATCGCCGCCGCCCACGCCGATGGCGCCTTGTCGGGGCCGGAACGGAAGATGATCGAAGGGCGCTTGACCTCGCTTCCACCGGAAGAGGAGGAATATATCCGCCACGAGTTGGAAGCTCCTCGTCCCATCGAATCGTTCGCCGACAAGAACGATCCGATCGACGAGCGGCGGACGATCTTCGCTTTGGCGGTGGCGGCGCTCAAGGCCGACGGGAAGGTGGCGCCCTCCGAAAACCGGTTCGCCGGAAAACTGGCGTCAGCTTTGGGGCTGACGAAACAGGAGGCGGAGTCGATCATCCGCAGCATTTCTCAAGAACGTTCGAAAGGGGAGTGACGATCATGTCTGACTGGTACTACGCCCAAGGGCGGGAACAAAAAGGACCGATGAGCGAAGCGGCGTTGCGTAAACTGATCGACGACGGGACGGTGACCCCCGAGTCGCTCCTCTTCGGGCCGGGGATGATGAACTGGACGAAGATGCGCCATCTCCCCCAATTCGCGCAAAAGAGTGTCGGCTCCGCCGATTTCGCTCCGCCACGCCCCCCCCGCGTGGGGCAGGCGGCCCACGAGATCGATTACACGATCGTCGGCGAGGAGATGCAGTTCGTCGAAGTCGAACTCGATCCGGGAGAGTCGGCGGTGGCCGAGGCCGGATCGATGATGTACATGGGGGAACATATCGCCATGAGCACGGTTTTTGGCGACGGCTCCCATAACGATAACGAGGGGGGATTCATGGGGAAACTCCTCGGCGCAGGCAAACGGCTGGTCACCGGGGAGTCGCTCTTTACCACGGTCTTCACCCATGCGGGGCCGGTGGGGAAACAGCATGTGGCCTTTGCGGCGCCCTATCCGGGGAAGATCATCCCGGTCGATCTGAGCATGATGGGGGGGACGTTGATCTGCCAAAAAGACGCTTTCCTCGCGGCGGCTCGCGGGGTGGCGATATCGGTTCATTTCCAGAAAAAGATCGGCGTGGGGCTCTTCGGCGGCGAGGGGTTCATCATGCAAAAACTGGACGGCGACGGGATGGCCTTCGTCCACGCGGGGGGGACGATCATCGAACGGGAGTTGGCGGCGGGGGAGAAACTGAGGGTCGATACCGGCTGTCTGGTGGCGCTGATGCCGTCGGTCCAGTATGACGTCGAGTTCGTCGGGTCGATCAAGTCGGCGGTCTTCGGGGGGGAGGGGTTCTTCTATGCGGCGCTGAAAGGGCCGGGGAAGGTCTGGCTCCAGTCGTTGCCCTTCTCCCGTCTGGCGGGACGTATCCACGCGGCGGCGCCGCAGACCGGGGGCAAACGGGTCGGCGAAGGTTCGGTCTTAGGCGGCTTGGGCGATATCGTCATGGGGGACTGAGGAGAAGAGAAGATGCGCTTTCTTTTCGGGAAAAGCGAAGCGCCCCCGGAACGGAATCCGAATCGATCGCCGGGGGTGAAAGCGCGTCTTGCTCTTCCCGCTCACCCCACGAGAACCGCTCATCGTCTATACTTAACCCATGGCTAAACGAATCGTCGTCGGGATCAGCGGAGCGTCGGGGGTCATCTACGGCGTTCGTCTTCTCGAAGGATTGCGCGACCACGCCCCCGACGTCGAGCGGCATCTCATTCTCACTCCGGCGGGCGAGAAAAACCTCGCCATCGAGATGGGGTTTACGCTGCCGCAGGTTCATCGGCTCGCCACCGTCGTCCACGACTACCACGATCTGGCCGCGCCCGTTTCGTCCGGGTCGTACCGAACCGACGGGATGGTCGTCGCCCCCTGTTCCATCCGGACGTTATCCGACATCGCCCACAGCCGCGCCGACAACCTGCTGGCCCGCGCGGCCGATGTTACGCTCAAAGAGGGGCGGTCGTTGATCCTCGTCCCCCGCGAAACGCCGTTACACAAAGGGCATCTGAAACTGATGCTGGAAGCGGCCGACAACGGAGCGGTGATCTTGCCGCCGATGCCGGCCTTTTATCACGCCCCCCAAGGGGTAGAAGATCTGGTCGCCCAGACGGTGGGGAAGATCATGGATCGGCTCGGTCTTGACCATCGGCTTTTCGCCCGATGGGGTGAAAATGCCGGCGAGACGACGTCGGAACCGGCGTAACAAATCTTTGGGGAGAGGTCTATGCTAACCGTAGAGCAGTACACCCCGTTGGGGATCGCGCATCTCGATGAACAACATCGCGAGTTGATTCGGCTCATGGGGGTCTTGCACGAGACCGTCGTCCGTCGCCCGGTCATGGGGGAGCGCCCCGTGGAAGAAGCGTTTTCCGATTTTGTGAAAGCGGCGGTCCATCATTTCGCCACCGAAGAGGAGCTTATGCTGGCCGCCGAATATCCCGACGTCGCCGAACATAAGCGGGAACATACCGATCTGTTGCGGCAGGTGAACCGCCATTACGAAAGCTATCTCGACGGCTCGGGCGATCTGGTGGGGGATATCGAACCGTTCCTTGAAAAATGGATCGTGGAGCATACCACCGGTTCCGACCGCGATCTCATCCCCTATCTGAAGAAGTAACCGGGAGGGCCTTTATGAGCAAACCTGTCGTTCTTTGCATCCTCGATGGCTGGGGCGTTTCCGGCGAAACCGAATGGAACGCCATCGCCAAGGGGGAAACCCCTTTCTTCGACCGGATCGACCGCGAGCGCCCCCCGGTGACCATCGCCGCCTCCGCCGAAGAGGTGGGACTTCCCCCCGGCCAGATGGGGAACTCCGAAGTGGGGCATCTGAACATCGGCGCCGGTCGCGTGGTCTATCAAGACATCATGCGAGTCAACAACGCCATCGCCGACGGATCGATCCTCGACAACCCGGCCCTTACCGCCGCCATGGAGCGGGCCGCCGACAAGGGGACCGCCTTTCATCTTATCGGCCTTCTCTCCGACGGCGGCGTTCACTCCCACATCGACCATATCGCAGCTTTCGTGCGAATGGCCAAAGACAAAGGGGTCGCGCCGGAGAAGATTTTGATACACGCCCTAACCGACGGGCGGGACACCCCTCCCGATTCGGGCCGCGCCTTCGTCGCCGATCTCGAAACGACGTTGCAGGCGCTCAAGGCCGGACGGATCGCCTCGGTCATGGGGCGGTTCTACGCCATGGACCGGGACAAACGGTGGGATCGGGTCGCCATGGCCTACGACGCTTGGCTCCACGGAACGGCGCGGCTCTTCGGTTCCGCCGACGCCGCCATCGCCGAATCGTACGAACGGAAGGTGGAGGACGAGTTCATCGAACCGACCTTGATGACCGACGGGGGGGAGCCGTTCGGACTCCTGAGCGAAGGGGACGAGATCGTCATGTTCAACTTCCGCTCCGACCGGATGCGGGAGATCGTCTCCGCCCTGTACGACCCGGCTTTCGACGGATTCGACCGGAGGGGCGCGCCTCTGTTCACCCCGACCACCCTGACCCGTTACAAAGAAGGCTTCCCCCTGCCGGTCGCCTTCGACGCCGACGAGATTAAAGAAGGACTCGGCCGGACGCTGGCCGCCGTCGGCAAAAAGCAGCTCCGCACCGCCGAGACCGAGAAATACGCCCACGTCACGTTCTTCTTTAACGGCGGGATCGACACCCCCAACGAAGGGGAGGATCGGAAGCTCGTCCCGTCGCCGAAAGTGCGGACCTACGACCTGCAACCTTCCATGAGCTGCCCCGAAGTGACCGACGGGGTGGTGGCGGCTATTGAAGCCAAGAGCTACGACCTGATCGTGGTGAACCTCGCCAACGGCGACATGGTGGGGCATACCGGCGTATGGGAAGCGGCGTTGCAGGCGGTAGGCGCCGTCGACGGCGCCGTGGCTCGCATCGCCGAAGCGGCCCAAAAAGCCGACGCGCATCTGCTCATCACCGCCGATCATGGGAACATCGAAAAGATGGTCGAGTTCGGCAAACCGATGACCGCCCACACCACCAACCCGGTCCCGTTCTATTATCTGGGCGACGGCGCCTACACTCTGCGCCACGGCGGACGACTGGCCGATATCGCCCCAACGGTCCTCGCCCTTTTAGAAATCGAGAAACCGGCGCTTATGACCGGCCAATCGCTCCTCGAACCGAAATAAGCCGGTTCAGGTCGAGGGAAAAACGTCATCGAGCGCCCCCGGTCGTTGATTCGGTCTCCGTTCCGGGGGCATTCCGCAGGCTCCGGTAGGAGAGAGCAGGCGAAAAACCGGAGCGTATGCGACAATACATGAGGATTTTGTGCGCCCCCGGCGACAGATTTGGTTGCCTTCCGGGGGCGTTTTCCTGGGTTCGACACCCCGGAGCCAACGCAGACAGTTTTTCATGATCTGAGAGAACGATGGCAAAGAACCGCTATAACTACGACTCCTTACGTGAATTCATCGGGCATCTCGAACTGACCCGCGAACTGATTCGGATCGACGAGAAGGTCTCCCCCATTCTCGAAATCACCGAGATAGCCGACCGGGTGAGCAAATCGGCCGATGGGGGGAAAGCGTTGCTCTTCACCAACGTCGAAGGGTCGAAGATGCCGGTGCTGATCAACGCCTTCGGCTCCACCCGCCGTATGGCGGCCGCCTTGGGGTGCGAACGGCTCGACGATATCGGCGACGACATCGAAGAGCTGCTCCACCAGAAAGCCCCCGAAAACCTAAGCGAGAAGCTGGCGATGTTGCCGACTCTTTTTCGGGCGACGAAGTTCCCGCCGAAGATCGTCAGCGACGACAACGCCCCTTGCCAAGAGGTGGTCCATACCGGCGCCGACATCAACCTCGAGGCCATCCCGGTGTTGCAATGTTGGCCCGACGACGGCGGACGGTTCGTCACGTTGCCCTGCGTCTTCACCAAATCGGTCGACGGGAAGATGAAGAACGTCGGCATGTACCGGATGCAGATCTATAATCCGAAAACCACCGGCATGCATTGGCACATTCATAAAGACGGCGCCGATTTTTTCCATGGCTACAAGAAAGCCAAACGCCGGATGGAAGTCGCCGTCGCCATCGGCTGCGACCCGTCGGTGGTCTACGCCGCCACGGCGCCGGCGCCCCACGGTATCGATGAAATGATGCTCGCCGGATTCATACGGAACAAACCGGTGGAGCTGGTCAAATGCAAGACCGTCGACATGGAGGTTCCCCGAACCGCCGAGATCATCATCGAAGGATACGTCGATCCCGACGAGCTACGGATCGAAGGCCCCTTCGGAGACCATACCGGCTATTACAGCCTGCAAGGGGACTACCCGGTCTTCCACGTCACCGCCATCACCCATCGGCGCGATCCGATCTATCTGACCACCATCGTCGGCAAGCCCCCCATGGAAGACTGCTACATGGCCAAAGCGACCGAGCGGATATTCCTGCCGATGTTGCGGACCGTCAATCCCGAGATCAAAGACTACGACCTGCCGTGGGAAGGGGTCTTTCACAATTGCGTCATCGTCTCCTTCGAGAAACGCTACCCGGCCCAAGCGAAAAAGCTGATGAGTTCGCTGTGGGGCGCCGGGCAGATGGCCTTCGCCAAGATGCTGCTTATGGTCGACGACGACATCGACGTTCACAACTACGACGCCGTCGCGCGGCGGCTCCTCGACACCATCGACGTGAACGGTATCGTCAAGAGCGAAGGGGTTTTGGACGTGTTGGACCACTCGGCGCCCACCGCGTTGTATGGGGCCAAGCTCGGTATCGACGCCACCCGTCCGGTCCTCGGCGAAGAGGGCCACGCGCCGGAAGATCGACAAGGGCGCGACCTTGGTCCCTTCGAAGCCGGATGCGCCGAACACGAGAAGATCGTCGGCGTCTCGATCCCCTACCGGGACGTGAAAACCCCGCTGGCCATCGTCGCCGTGGATAAAGAAGCGGCGTGGGACGGCCACACCCACGCCCGGGAAGCGTTGGCCGCCGACGTGAACTGGGGGATCGGCGTCCTGTTGGTGGTCGACGCGCACGTGAACCCCGCCGATTGGCCGGTGGCGTTGTGGAAGTTCTTTAACAACGTCGACCCCCGCCGCGACATGTTCGTGGAGGACGGGCGGTTGATCATCGACGCCACCAAGAAACTGGTCGAAGAGGGGCACCCGAGAGAATGGCCCGACGAGTTGATCATGAGCGACGAGATCGTCGAGCGGGTCAACGAGAAGTGGCCCAGGCTTGCGCCCGTTCTTGGCCTCACGCGTTGACAAAGAGTCCGGCGTTGACGAAGCTTACGCCTCCGCCGCCCCGGTCTTGACCGGTCGCGCCGATCTCAAGGAGAACCCTCGCTATTGCGTGGCGCTTGGGGTGAAGTAGGGCGCCGGGCCGTATCCCATCAGCCGGGCGAACCAGGCGGTCGGGATCACGTCGACCCGGACGTTGATCGCCATGGTCGCTTCGTTGAACAGATTCCGGGCCGACCCGATCTCTCGTTCGATCTCGTCGATGGCGACGTCGCGCAACGCGTGCGCCCGTGCCCCCATCTCCGATTCGTAGGCGACCAACGGCTCGATCTCTTTTTCGTCAAAGGGAGGGGGTTTGGGTAAAGGGGTGTCGCTCATCCGGGCGACGAGGGTTCGGCGACGTTCAAGGGCGACGACCAGTCGGTCGAAATGAACCTGTCGCTGATGGGCGAGCCGCACCATTTTACGGTGCAACGCCCAGAGCCAGAGGAGAACGAGGCCGAGGATTATAACGGGCATCAATACGTTGGTCCGTTAGGATGAGGTGAAGGCGCGGATCGCCTCTTCTTCGGTGGGGTAGGTCGGAATCTTGGAGTCGAGCCGGGTGAAGGCGAAAAGCTCTTGTAACTCCGGCGAGAGGGAGACGACCCGCAAGGCGCCCCCACCTTCCTTGGCCCGCTTGGCCGCCATCACCAGACGTCCGAGACCGGAGCTGTTGATGAAAGTGACCTGCGCGAAATTGAGGACCACCCGGCTGATTCCTTGGTCGAGGGTGTCGTCGATCGCCTGCCGAAACCGGCCGTAGTCGTCGTTGCTTCTGAGATTGCCGACCAGGTCGATGACGACGACGTCGCCGACCTCCCGTTTCGTAATATCCATACAGGGTCCGTTTCTCGTTAATCGGCGACCGGCGCCGGTCGGTTTCGGTAGAAGGTGGCCCGGGCCACCTTTCCCTGCGGCATAAAGACCAACTGGTCGCTATATTCGTTGGCCACCAAGAGGCCGACCCCGGCCGCTTCGGTCAGGTCGAAGTCGATCGCCGACGCCGGAAGAGACTCGGGATCGTACGGTTCGCCGCCGTCGCCGCCGAAAGTCAGATCGACCCGGTCCTCCTCCATGGTCGCTTCCACCTTGAGCGACAGGACCTCCGCCCTGAGAGCGCGGGTGATCATCTCGTCGATCACGAAGGGGAGGCGAACGTTGGCCGTGTGGTCGTCGTAACCGTAGACCTTCAGCAACGGTAAAAGACTGGCGATGACCCCTTCCGACAACTCGGCGGACGGGGGGGCGGTGACGGAAAAGAGGAGGCGGGCGTCGAGTGTGGCGGTGGCCCCTTTCCGGGCGGCGTGGGGGATGCGTAATCCCTTTTTCACCGTGTCGATCATCGTTTCGTTGTCGAACGGTTTGCTGATGAAAAAGAAAGCGCCCCGGCGAACCGCTTCCATAGCGGTTTGATAGGTGCCGAAGCCGGTGATGACGATGACCGGCAGATCGGGATTGAGATCGTGAATCTGCTCGATGAAATCGAGGCCGTCGATTCCCGGCATGCGGATGTCGGTGATGACGAGGTCGACCTGATGATCCTGCAACTGAACCAGCCCTTGTATGGCATCTTCGGCGCCGATGGCGTGATAACCGTATTTAACGAGCGTTCGTTGCAAAAGGCGACGAATCTCCTCTTCGTCGTCGACGACCAAGATGGTATGGCTCATGCCGTTTGGTTCTCTCTTTCCGTCCGACGGGACCATTCCCGCTTTGGAGAAAGTATACCATTTGACGCAAGAGGGCTCCTACCGTTGGCCTCGCTCGGTCCACGTGATCGGCGGTTGGTCGCAACCGGGATGGGAGGCGGTGACGCTCCAGGTGGCGGTGGCGGAGGAGGCGTCGATCGCCACTCTAGTGGAAAGATAGATGCCGACCAGATTGGTCTGATTCCCGGGGCCGGAGTTGACCGCCAGATAGGTGTTGTTTTCGTAAAGATAGGCCTCCAGCGCCAATGAGAGATTTTTTAGGTCGGTCACCACCGATGCGCAGTCGGCCCTGTTCTTCGCCGAAAAGAGGGACCACATCATGATCGTGGCCAGAACTCCGACGATCGAAGTGACGATGAGCGACTCGACCAGGGTAAAACCGCCACTTTTTGAACGCCAACGTATACAACTCTAGCCAGTCATTCCGCCTATTTACCCTCCTCCATCAGCGGGGAGATGTCATATACTGAGCGATTATGAACGTCACCTCGTCATCCCCTCACGTCGAATCCCCCTCTTTCCTGTCCGAGCAGATTTTGACCTATCTTGGCAACAAACGGGGGCTTTTAGACTTCGTCGGCGAAGGGATAGGGCGGGCGCAAGAAAAACTGGGGAGGGAGCGACTGACCCTTTTGGACGCCTTCGCCGGGTCGGGGGTGGTCTCTCGATGGGCCAAACGATACGCCGACCGGCTGATCCTCTGCGACGGCGAACGGTACGCTACCGTCACCAACCGCTGTTATCTGGCCAACCGGGACGAAATCGACGAAAAAGAGATCGCCCACCTTATCGGCCTCATCAACCGACGGGCGGTCGAAGAGCTCCACGCCGGATTCATCACCGAGCTTTATAGCCCCCGGGACGACCGCCGCATAGAGCCGGGGGAACGGGTCTTCTACACCCGCCGGAACGCCATGATGATCGACACCAGCCGGACGTTGATCGACGATCTACTCCCTGAAGAGCTGCGCCCCTTCGCCGTGGCGCCGTTGCTCTATGTCGCTTCGGTCCACGCCAACACGTCAGGCGTGTTTAAAGGCTTCCACAAAAACAGCGCCACCGGCGTCGGCCAGTTCGGCGGCAATGGAAAACATGCGCTGGCTCGGATACTCAAACCGTTCACCCTGCCAGTTCCGGTCTTCAGCGATCATGCCTGCCCGGTGGAGGTTTTCGAAGGGGACACCAACCGGATCGCGCCGACCCTCCCGCCGGTCGATGTCGCCTATCTCGACCCCCCCTATAACCAACACCCCTACGGGTCGAACTATTTCATGCTCAACCTGATCGCCACCTATGAACGCCCCGTCTCGATCAGCCCCGTCTCCGGCATCCCGACCGACTGGAACCGGTCGGTCTATAACAAAAAGCCGTTCGCCAAAGAGGCGTTGGGCCAACTGGTGCGAAACGTCAACGCCCGGTTCGCGCTGATCTCGTTTAACGGCGAAGGATTCGTTACCCCCGACGAGATGGTCGCCCTGTTGCGGGAAATCGGGGAGGTCGAGATATTGGAGACCCGCTACAACACCTTCCGGGGGGCGCGCAACCTGAAGGAACGAGAGCTCCATACGAAAGAGTATCTTTATCTGGTGGAGAAGCGGATCTGAGGGGAGAGCGTTTTGAGGAGAGGGGCTCTTTCAGCGATGCGGCCCCGCTACAAAAAACCCCCGACGCCCGACGACGCCGGGGGGGGAGGTTACTTCTTGGCCGTGTTAAGCGATTTGGCGTAGACGGCCACGTCCCGAATCTCTTTCGGGGTCAACACCTCTTTCCACGCCGGCATGAGATACCCTCCACCGTCGGAGACGAACCCTTCGATATCGGCGGTGGTAAGATCGGCCACCGCCTCCCCGGTCAGGTCGGCCGCTTCGGCGCCGATCATCTCGGCCAGAATCCCGCCTCCACCACCGTCGGCTCCGTGACAGGCGGTGCAGGTCTGCTCGTAGACCACCTTCCCTCGCTCGGCGTCACCGGCGTTGACCATCCCCGGCTCGTCGATCTTCTGAACGTAGCCGACTACGTCGGTCAGTTGCCGCGCTGTCAGCGTATCCCCCCACTTCGGCATCAGCGAGTCGCCCCGCCCATAGCCGACCACCAGCTCCGACAGTTCGCCATGCTCCATGGTCTGGTATTTATCGCCGATCAAATTCGACGGCATTTTGGCCAACGCCCCGGCCAGCGGTCCTCCTCCTTTGCCGTTTAGCCCGTGGCAGGCGGAACAGTAGGCGTTATACAACTTCTTCCCCTGAAACAGATCGGGGGCGGCCATGGCCGCTGAAGGGACGAGAAGGGCGACGGTCATCAGAACGGTCAACGATTTCATGGTAAAGGCTCCCTCTATTGCGAAAACAGTATCGCACGTTCAATAGAGATGCGGGCGGGCTCAAAAGTTGCCCGTTTTCCGTCAAGTTCCTTGAGGTGATACCGATGTTAAACGGTTCGTGACGTCTTTGGTGGTCGGGCGTTATACTAGGCGGGGGGAATTAAGCGTTTTTTTGAAGGGGTTGGCCATGGCGCGGTTTCTTTCGTTTCAGATGTTCACCGGATTTACCTTGGCCTGTCTCCTGTCGGTAACCGGTTGCGACACCGCCACCACGCTCGACCAACCGACCGACGGACGGTCGTCCGCCACCACCCGGATTAGCGCCGCCCTTCCCGAGGGGTATGTCTATAACGGCGCCGAACGTTCCTTCGTGGCGCCGACCGGGGCGAACCGGCTCTCCGCCCCCAGCTACGTCACCGAAGTCGGCTTGCGGGTCTCCGGCCACGATGTGGAAACCCGCTTCTTCAACGTTCCGCTCAATACCCTTGCGGTCACCGTCACCCTCACCTTCGGCGAGTGGACCTTCGACGTCTTGGTCAAAACGGAAAGCGGCGATACCTTCACCGGCTCAAAAACCGTCAAGGTCGATCTGTCCACCGCCGACGTGACCATCCCGCTTCAGGTGAACGCCCCGCCGGTCATCGACCGGATCGACGTCTCCCATACCAACCCGAAACCGGGCGACACACTCGTGATCACCGCCTTCGTCTCCGATCCCGATCCCGACGACGTTCTTACCTATACGTGGCGCGGGGTCGCTCCCGACGGCGGGGTCAAGATTTTTTCCGGTCAGACGGTCAGCACCGTCATGCCCCCCATCGCCGGCGACTTCACCGTCACCCTCACCGTCACCGACGGGAACGGGGGGAGCGCCAGCAAAACCGGAACCGTCACCATCGACTACGCCAAACCGGCCATCAAAGGGGTTATCTTCAACGGAACCCTTTTCGAAGGGAACACCATCTCCGCCACCCTCGACCTCTTCCAAATCTTATCGACCTACACCATTCAGTGGCAGTTCACCAAGCCCGACGGGACCAAGGTGACCGTGAACGGTCAGACCGTCACCCTGAACAACGCCGCCGGAGGGAGCTATTCGTATCAGGTCAAGGTCACCGACCAGTACGGCATGTCCGACACGAGGAACGGAACCTTCACCGTCGACTGCGCGCAGGTGGCCATCGCCCCCACCGGGTTCACCCTACCGTCAGCACGAACAGGAACAGCATTGTCGTCCTCCGTGGGCCTCCGTCGCCAATGCGAAAGCTGCTTATCGTGTCTACGATGCCGGTGGAACCACCTTGCAGAAAACGGATACGGGGGTGACCACCCTCGTTAAGGAGATGCTCGACGGGGTGGAGTGGATCACCATTTCTAGCCGTCGGGGGAGCCGACTGTCTGGGACGAAAAGGCCCGGCCACCGGGACGCAAGGTCCGCGCACCCATCCCGGCATTCACCAACCGGTCGATCTGGGGCAGAACGGGAGCGGAACCGGATCGACGGTTCTCTACTGGACCGCCGACAGTAGCCCGGCGGCGCCGGGCGCCACGCCGACCGGTATCAAGCTGGCTGAAGATCGTGAATAACACCACCAGCGCCACCGTCGGGCCGACCGGCTACACCTATAGCGCCAATCCGGCGGTGTATACCTCCGCATGCCCCGGTGGCGCGGCATGGACCGGGTGGTGCGGAACCTATACCCACGCCTGCGCCAGCGGCAATAGCTACACCTACTATGTGCAGGAGACCGACGGAACTTTCACCAGCGAAGTCAGCGCCGCGTTCACCTATACCTGTCAGTAGTCGCCGGGACCGAAAAGAGACGACCGTCCTCCAAACGGAGGGCGGTCATTTCGTTTCCCCAGACGCAGCCGGTGTCGAGCGCCACCATGCCGTGACGGGTGGCGTACCCCTGCGCCGCCCAATGACCACAGACGACGGTCTTCCCCTCGTCGATCCGGGCCGGATGGTCCGCCCAGTGGATCAACCCATCGGGGAGTTCGGCAGGTGGGCCGGAGAATGCGAAATCGAGATCGCCGTCGGGAGTGACCGCCCGCATCCGAGTGAAGGCGTTTACGATCAGCCGCCATCGGGGCAACTGGGCCAGGTCGTCCGACCAGCGGCGCGGCGCGTCCCCATACATCTGGCGCAGGAACGTCATCCGGGTATGGCCGGTCAGGAGCGTTTCTATTTCGCGGGCCAACGCCGCCGCCCGGGCGACCGTCCAACCGGGATAGATCCCGGCGTGGACCATCACGAAATCCCCTTCGACGTGGATCAACGGACGCGACCCGAGCCAATGGATCAGCGGGATGGCGTCTTCGGCATAGAGGAGCGGTTCGAGACTTTTGGCGCCCTCCGACCCCGGATGGCGCATGTTGTAGGCGACGGCGAGGGCATGGAGATCGTGGTTGCCGAGAACGGTCACCGCGCTTTCGCCTAAGTCACGTACAAACCGAACCACCTCCAACGACTGCGGCCCTCGGTTGACTAGATCGCCGACGAACCAGAGCCGGTCGGAAGCCGGATCGAAGTTGACCGCATCGACGAGACGACGCAAAGGATCGTACATCCCCTGCACGTCACCGATGGCATAGACGCTCATAAACGAGAGCTGTCGAGCGGGAGCGGACGAAGGACGCGGCGCCTCATGATGGGGGTGGCGCCTCTAAACCGTTCTCCGCCAGTTTCGTCGCTTTCAACAGCGCCCCCGCTTTGTTCATCGTCTCCTGATACTCGGAAGCCGGGACCGAGTCCGCCACGACGCCCGCGCCGACGCCGAGATACGCCGTGTCTCCGATGACCTGCAAAGTGCGGATGGCGATGGCGACATCCATGTTGCCGCTAAAGGAGAAGTAGCCGACGGCGCCGCCGTAGACCCCCGTCTCGTCCCTTCCATCTCGTCGATGATCTCCATGGCCCGAATCTTCGGAGCGCCCGACAACGTCCCGGCCGGGAAGCAGGCGCGTAGCGCGTCGTAAGCGTCCATGTCGGGGACCAGCTTTCCCTTCACGTTGCTGACGATATGGGAGACGTGACTGTATTGTTCGACATTCATGAACTCGTCGACCTCCACCGTGCCGCCGACAGAAACCCGTCCGATGTCGTTCCGTCCCAGATCGACCAGCATGATATGTTCGGCCACTTCTTTGTCGTCGGCCATCATCTCGTCAACGAGCCGCTTATCCTCTTCTTCGGTCCTGCCGCGGGGGCGGGTTCCGGCGATGGGGCGGGTTTCGACGACCCCCTCCTCCACTCGGACCAACGACTCCGGCGACGCCCCGACGATCACCTGATCGCCGCAGTTGAGGTAGTACATGTAAGGAGACGGGTTGACCGTCCGCAACGCCCGGTAGACCTGAAACGGGGGGACGGAGAGTTTGGCCGATAATCGTTGGGCGATGACCACCTGAAAGATGTCGCCTGCGGTGATGTACTCTTTGCACCGCTCGACGTTTTTCATGTAGGTCGCACGGTCGATATTGCCGGTGAAACCGACTCCGGTCGGGTCTCCCTTGACGACCTCGCGTTCCGGTAAAGGGGCGCGTAGCGTTTCGATCAGCCGGTCGATCTTGGCGGTCGCTTCGTCGTAGGCGGCGTCGACCCCGTCGGCGCCCACATGGGCGTTGCTGACCACTTTGATGGTGTTGGCTATGTTGTCGAAGATCAAGATCGTGTCGGTGACGAAGAAGAGGCCGTCGGGTGTTCCCAACTCGTCTTTGGCCGTTTCCGGCATCCGCTCGAAAAACCGGACCGCGTCGTAGGCCAGAAACCCGACCGCCCCGCCGTAGAACCGGGGAAGGCCGGGTAAGGCGACCGGGTTATAACGGGCCATGATCCGGCGGAGTTCGTCGAGCGGGTCGCCGTCGGCCTGGCGGCTGGTGGTCTCCCCCTTCTCGGTGATGGTGACCGTCTCGCCGTGATACTTGTAGACCAACGAGGGATCGGCGCCGAGGAAGGTATAGCGCCCCCATTTCTCCCCCCTGCACCGATTCGAGCAGGTAGCTTAAGGGGCGGTCCCCCAGCTTCAGGAAGGCGGAGACCGGGGTCTCCATGTCGGCGAGAATCTCTCGGTAGACCGGGATCAGGTCGCCCTTGGCGGCGGCGTCGGCGAAGGCTTCGCGGGTCAGGGAATACATAGGTCGTCCGTTGTGAAGTTCAGGGTGTCTATCGTAACAAGAAAGGAGCGTCGGGGTATACTGGACGAACACCAATTTACCGAGACCCATGACCGAATCGCCCAAGACGTTACGCGAGAAGACCGTCGAGCTCTTCTATTCCCGCACGCCGAAGAGTCGGGCCTTCAACCGGTTCCTGCTCGGGCTGAACGCGGCGGCGATCTTTCTCTTTTTCCTCGATCCCCTCACCGGCGGCGACCTTTTGATCCATTGGGTCGAAATGGCGTTCGGCCTGGTCTTCGTGGTCGAGTACGGGCTTCGCTACTGGATCGCGCCGCGCAAGATGACCTTCGTCTTCTCGTTGCTTTCGATCATCGATCTGATGGTCATCGTTTCGATGTTCGCTCCTTTAATGCTCGGCGATTTCGGCTTCCTGCGGGTCATCCGGGCGTTGCGCATTCTGCGGACCTACCGGGCGTTGGCGGAGCTGTCGGAGAAAGGCGACAACACCTGGATTCGCCGGAACCAGGAGGTGATATCGTCTGCGGTGAATCTGATCGTCTTCGTCTTCATCATGACCGACATCGTCTACGTCATGCAGATCGGGTTCAACCCGCATATCAACGGCTATGTCGACGCCCTCTACTTCACCATGGCGACGTTGACCACTACCGGGTTCGGCGACATCACCCCGGAAGGGGATAGCGGCAAGCTCTTGTCGATTCTGATCATGGTGTTCGGCGTGGCGCTGTTCGTACGGCTGGCGCAGTCGGTCTTCCGCCCGTCGAAGGTGAGCTACACGTGCCCCGACTGCGGCCTCGGGCGCCACGACCCCGACGCGATCCACTGCAAACATTGCGGCCGGGTGGTGAAGATCGACAGTGAGGGTGAATAACCCCAGCGAGAGGCGCGCCCCATAAAAAAAGGGCCCTCTTTCGAGGGCCCCCTCAGTCTGTCGAGCGTTACTCCACGGTGAACGTCATCACCGGGCTGACGGTCGATTGGCTGTCGCCGTCGAGGGCGATCACCTTCCACGAGTAATCCCCTTTCTCCAACGAGGAGATGTCATAACAGACCTCGTCGGAAGCGACGGCGGCGCAACTGGTGACCACTTCGGTCGACGATCCATCGGTGGACGAGCCGGTTCCGCTCGACGAGCTACCGCACGCGGCCAACGCGCCCGACCCGCCGATGAGAAGCGTCGCGCCGACGATGACGAGGCGACGCCGCCCCTGCCGGGTGAAGCCGAAAGCGAGTAGCGACAATCCGACGCCGACGCCGCCGGCGACCGCGGCGAGCCGTTGCGTCACCGTGGCGGTGATGGTGGTCGGCGCGCAGGCGTCAAAATCACCGTCTTTGCAGACCCACAACTGGTAGGTGACCTCTTGCCCTTCCGGGTCGGTCAACGCCTTCCAGATGAAAGCGGGAGCGCCGGTGACTGTGGCCCCTTCAGGAGGCGAAACGATCCAGGTCGACCCGGCGTCCGCAGGCGGAGCGGGAGGCTGATTCGGGGTCGAGGTCGGCGTGGGGGTCACTTCGGAGGCGGGCCGTTTCGTAAAGTGGGCCGTCACCCGATAGGTTTGCGGCGTGATTCCGATGGCGCTCGGACGACCGGAGAAGCCCACGCCGAGGCCGATGAGCGTGCAGGTCGGGTTGGTTCCGCCACAGTCGCCGCTCCACTGGCTGAAGAAATAATCGGGATGGGCGGTGGCCGTTAAAGTGTAGCTATTGTTCACGACCGCGTTGGCCCGCGAGTCGTCGCTGCGGGAGCGCTCCGTAGGTGATGGGATTCGAGCAACTTTCCGTGCAGTCGATCTCCCCGTTGCCGCTGACCACACGGCCCCAGCCGTCGATGGTCAGATCGAGGGTGTTCGCGGCGACCCCGGTTCCGGTCAGGGTGACGTTCTTCGTCGCCCCCGGCGTGGAGGCGGTGGCCAGGGTAATCACGCTGGTCTTGGCGCCAGCGGAGGTGGGGGTGAACGTGACCGAGAGGTCGCACGGGTTCGGATCGCCGCCGGCCATGTGTATGGTGATCGACTGGTCGCCGGCGGTGGCCACGGACGCGCAGGTCCCGGCGGTGACCTTCCACAGGGTCGGGTCGCCGGTGGCGATGACGGCGGTGACGTTGTCGGCGCTCGATATTTGGGCGGTAAGGTTCAGCGAGGTCGAGGAGCCGACGGCGCCATTTCCGAACGCCAGGGTCGAGCCGTCGGCGGGCGCGGTAAGCGATGCGGTTCCATACGCGGCGAAGGCCAGTTTCAGATCGTCGCCGGTGGTGGCGCCGACGTCGGACAGCGGCAGGGCGAACTCATAGAACTTGTGCCGATAGGAGGCCCGCTTGGAGGCGGTGAATCCGGCGTTTCCCCATTTGGTTTCGACTTCGGTGATCTTATATTCTTTCGATCCCTTCGGCCCGACGGCCAAGACCTTGGCGTAGTCGACCGGACCGTCGACGGTGTTGTCGGGAGTGAACTCCAAAGCGATGTAGAGTTTTTCGCCGTCGTCTTTGACCCACGCCATGGTGGCCCCTTCCGGGTGGCCGGAGCGGGGGACCGAGTGGACGTTAAAGAGGGGCTTCATCGTATCGACCTGCGTCGGGTCGCCGTTGAGGGCGAACGACCCTTTCTCTGCGCCGACTTTATAGCCATAAAAGCTCTTCGCGGCCGTCAGTTCCTCCCGCTGATTCTCGGGGGGATACCGAAACGGCATCGTGCCGATCTTCTCCGGCTCGACCCGGGCGATGAGCGAGAGGGTGTCGCCGTCGCGCTTGGCCGGGAAGGTCAGCTCGGTCCGCTCCGTAAGGGGCATCACGTCGTTGTCCGCTTTAAGGGCGAGTTCGATCTCACCACCGGCGAGGGTCGAAGGAGACGCCCCGCCAAGGGAGATGACGTCGAGATGGGCATGTTTCCCGCCACCGGAACGAACGAGACGAACGTGGGCCGGTTTCTTCTCGTCGACGAAAGCCGACAGGTCGAGGTTCTCTTCTTTAAAGAGATGGGTGAAGCCGAGTCGTTTGACCTCCTTCCAAACGCCGTCTTGTTCCACCTGGACGATCAGGAGCCCGTAAGGGACGGTGACGGTGAGGGTCGGTTTCGCCGAAGCCGCGGGAGAGAAGAGGAGAAGCGCAAGGAGCGCCAGAGGCGAAAAGCGGTAGGTGTGTCTCACGAAACGATCTCCGAATAGGTGTTAAAAGAAGGCTCGGCCGCCATGGCCTTGAACGTAGCGCCTTTTAAGAATCGCTGCTTCGGGTAAAAAAGGGGCCGCCGGTTGGCGACCCCTTTCGTTTGCCGATAACGCTTCTTCATCGAACAGGTCCTGCGCGGCGAAGACACTCCCGCGCGAGAACGTGCGGGAATATCGCGCCGCGCCTGCGTTGGCGTTTACGCGGTAGCCACGGTTCCCATGATCGCGTCGAGATCTTGCTCCACGGTGGTGATCCCTTTGACGTCGAAGGTGTCGACGAGGACTTTCACCACGTTCGGCGACAAGAACGCGGGGAGCGTCGGCCCGAGGCGGACACCCTTGATGCCAAGCGCCAACAGCGCCAGCAAGACGCAGACCGCTTTCTGCTCGTACCAGCCGACGGCGAAGTCGAGCGGCAGGTCGTTGATGTCGGACAACTCGAAGACATCTTTCAACGCCAGCGCGATGGTCGCCAGCGAGTAGCAGTCGTTGCACTGTCCGGCGTCGAGGACGCGGGGAATGCCACCGATGTCGCCGAGGTCGAGATCGTTATAACGATACTTGGCGCAACCGGCGGTCAGGATCACCGCGTCTTGCGGCAAGGCTTTGGCCAGTTCGGTGAAGTAGTCCCGCTCCGGGTGGCGACCGTCGCAACCGGCCATGACGACGAACTTTTTAATGTCGCCGGCTTTCACCGCATCGACCACTTTGTCGGCCAAGGCCAACACCTGATTGTGGGCGAAGCCGATGGTCAGCTCCTTTCCGCTGGTGGTTCCGATGTCGCCCAACGCTTTGGCGTGGTCGATGGCGTCGGTGTAGTCACGCGAGCCGTCGGCGTTTTCGCCGATGTGGTGGACGCCGGGCCAGCCGACGAGACCGGTGGTGTACATCCGGTTCTGATAAGCGGCGGTCGGTTCCTGGATGCAGTTGGTGTTGTGGATGATGACCCCGTGGAAATCGGGGAACTCGGCCCGCTGGGCGTGCCACGCGCCGCCGAAATGGCCGACGAGATGCTTGTACTTCTTGAAGAAGGGATAGGCGTGGGCGGCCAGCATCTCGGAGTGGGTGTAGACCGAAACGCCGGTCCCTTCGGTTTGGTCGAGGAGTTCCTCCAGATCTTTCAGGTCGTGGCCCGACATCAGGACGGCGGGGCCCCCTTTCAGGGCGACGTCGACGTTGGTGATCTCCGGCGAACCGTAGCGACCGGTGTTGGCGCCGTCGAGTAGCGCCATCGCGGCGACGCAGGTGTCGCCGAGGGTCATGGTGGCGCCGAGCAACGAATCGACGGTGGCCATCGGGTCGAGGGTGGCGACGAGGGCGGCGCGGAGACCGGCCATCACCTCGGTGGCGTCGGCGCCGAGAACCATGGCGTGTTCGGTGTAGGCGGCGGCCCCTTTGGCGCCGTAGGTGATCAGCTGTTTGAGGGAACGAAGATCTTCGTTCTCCTCGATCAACGGGCTGACCTCTTCGGCCATGACGAGGATGCGGCCGTATTTGGCCGGAATCACGCAGGTGGCGGCGTCGGGATGGGTTCCTTCGGGCGATCCGGCTTTATGGCGGAGGCGGTCGCGGATTTTTCCGGCGGCTTTGATCATCTCGATGTGCCGGTCGGGGTCGAAGTTAACGTTGGTGACGGTGAAGAAAAGGGCTTGGGCGATGAACCGGTCGGTTCCGGCGTCGCTCCCGGCTTTGTCGGCCCAGTAGGCGATTCCTTTGGTGATGTGGACCAGCAGATCCTGAAGGTCGCTGACCTCCTCGTCTTTACCGCAGATACCGGCGCTGGTGCAGGCGTCGTTGCGGGTGGTCTCCTGACACTGGTCGCAGAACATTTTCATATGGTCGGGTCCTCCTAGTGAACGAAATGAAGTAGAAAGATCGAAATGGAGAGGTGGATTGTAGGCAAAGGGGGCAAATATCCGGTATGACCCGAGTCATGTTTTGTTCAAAGAGAAACGAAATTAAACAAAATATGGAAAAAGTTGGCGATCTTGTTCAGGGGAAGTGGCTGTTATTACAAAGCGTGCACCGCTTATCGTTTTGCCGGAGAGAGAACGAAAGAGAGAATGTTTTGGCGAGGTCAGTCGTCTTCGATATCCCGATAATGGGGCCCGTCGTATTCGACGCTGACCATATAGAGGCCGCCGGGAGGGGCGCAGCGACCTCCTTTCCGCCGGTCGCGGGCGGCGAGGAGTTCGGCCACCCATTCTGGCGGGCGTTTTCCGAGACCGACATCAACGAGGACGCCGACGATGTTTCGGACCATATGTTTCAGATACCCGGTGCCGGTGGTCTCGATGACGATCTTCTCGTCATGCCGTTCGACGTTAAGCCGGGTGATCCGCCGTTGCGAAGTTTTGGCGGAGCATCGGACGGCGCGAAACGAGCTGTAGTCGAACTGGCCGACGAGGTGGCGGGCGCCTTCTTGCATGGCGGCTTCGTCGAGCGGGAAGGGGATGCGCCACGCTCGGTTGCGCAAGAAGGGGTCGGGGACGACGCTGTTGTGGATGAGGTAGCGGTAGCTTTTGCGGGTGGCGTCGTGCCGGGCGTTCCACGTCGGATCGACGGTGGTGACGGCGATGGCGGCGATGTCGTCGGGGAGGAGGGTGTTTAGCCCCCGCATCAACGAGGCGTCGTCGATCCGACCGGGGATGTCGGCCATGCAAGGGTGGCGAAGGGCATGGACCCCTGCATCGGTCCGACCGGCGCAGTTGAGGACGATCCGGGTGGGGCTTTTCAGAAGTGTGGCTAAGGTCTCTTCGACGACCTGCTGTATGGAAACGCCGTTGGGTTGCATCTGCCACCCGACATAGGCGGCCCCGTCGTAGGCGAGATCGATGCGGATACGGCGCAGGCCGGTCATCGTTGGTCGGTCTCCGCGATATCCTCGTTCCAGAGAGCCGGGGAGGTTTCGATGAAGCGCTTCATGAGGGCCTTGCATCCGGCATGGTCGAGCAACGTCACCTCCACCCCGGTTTTTTCGAGGAAAGGGATGTCGCCGAGGAAATTGACCGCCTCGCCGATGACGACCCGAGGGACTTTGAACTGAATGATCGTCCCCGAACACATCATGCAAGGGGAGAGGGTGGTGTAAAGCGTCGTGTCGGCGTAGGTCGATTGTCGTCCCGCCGTGCGGAGACAATCCATCTCTCCGTGGGCTATCGGGTCGCCGTTTTGCACGCGCCGGTTGTGGCCGACCGCCACGACTTCGCCGTTCCGGACCAGAACCGCCCCGACCGGAACGCCCCCTTCGCCGAAACTTTTCTCGGCCTGTTCGAGGGCGAGGTTCATGAAATAGTCGTGATTGTCGGTCATCGTTTTTCCTTTGTGCGTCCTATGCGGGAGAGAAGAATGCGTTTGGCGTCCATTTTGTTCCCCTTTCAGCCTACAATATCGCAACATCGTTCATGCCGCCATTCGGGAGTCAGAAATGCGACAGAGCCTTTTCCCCTTTGCGTTTATCGTATACGTCACCCTCGTCCTCTTTTCCCCGCCGGCCGAGGGGGAGGCCGAAACGACGCACGAGTATCTCCAGACCCGCCAGGAAATCTCCAAGACCCTCGCCGGCGAGAAAAACATGGTCGGGCATATCAGGGTTAGCGGTATGCTTTGCGATCTCTTGCGCGTGCAGAAGGAGCGCTTCGAGACGGCCGGATCGACCGGATCGAACGACATCGCCATAAAAGCCGAAGATCTTCTCAACGAGGCGGGGATGGCCTCCAGTCAAGAGGATTTCGTCGCAAGCTACGCGATACTGGATGAGGCGACCGAACTCATCATCGGGTCGTTGGATGGGGTGACCGGCGAACCCACTTCCGCGCCGTAGCGGACGCCCTTGGTCCAACGAAGTTCCGTCAGCGGCTTCTTTGTGCCGAGACGTACCCCCCACGCCGCGAGCGTCTGGTGGGGGATGGTCCACCCCGCACCGACGTCCCCAAGGCTTGGATCGTCTGCCCATGGCGCTCGGCGTAGGTTTGCGGGGGCGTGGGGTTTGACTTCGTCATCGCTCGTCTCGTTTGTCAGGTGTCACTTCGCTCAATCGTAGCGTGGGGGAGGGGAGCGGGCAAGGGGTACATCTGTCTCGGTATTTGTCACGTCACCCCCCCACCTTCTTCATATAGGCGAACTCGTCCTTCAACGCCTGCCCGGTGTACGACCCCTTCACTTTCGCCACCTGTTCGGGCGTTCCTTCGGCGACGATCTCGCCACCGGCGTCGCCCCCTTCCGGGCCGAGGTCGACGATCCAGTCGGCGGTTTTGATGACGTCGACGTTATGTTCGATGACGAGGAGCGAGTTGCCGTTTTCGACGAGTCGCCCCAGCACTTCCAGCAGCTTCTTGATGTCCTCGAAATGAAGCCCGGTGGTCGGTTCGTCGAGCAGATATAACGTTCGGCCCGTGCTCCGTTTCGCCAACTCTTTCGACAGTTTCACCCGTTGCGCTTCGCCGCCGGACAACGTTGTCGCCGCTTGTCCCAACTGCACATACTCCAGCCCGACGTCGTTGAGGGTCTGCAAGATTTTCTCGATCTGCGGGTGGTTGCGGAAAAACTCCAGCCCCTCTTCGATCGTCATGGCCAACACGTCGGCGATGTTCTTCCCCTTATGCTCCACCTCCAACGTCTCCCGGTTGAATCGGCGACCGGCGCAGACGTCGCAATGGACGTAGACGTCGGGGAGGAAGTGCATCTCGATCTTGATGACCCCGTCCCCTTGGCAGGCTTCGCACCGTCCCCCTTTCACGTTGAAGGAGAACCGCCCCGGTTTGTAACCCCGTTTGCGCGATTCGGGGAGCTGGCTGTAGAGGTCGCGGATATGGTTGAAGACGCCGGTGTAGGTGGCCGGGTTCGATCGTGGCGTCCGCACGATGGGGGACTGGTCGATGTCGATGACTTTGTCGATATGTTCGAGACCGGCCACCCGTTTGTGGGCGCCGGGTCGGTCGGACGATTTCCAGAAATAGCGGGCCAACGATTTATAGAGAATGTCGAGCATCAACGTCGATTTCCCCGAACCGGACACCCCGGTGATGCAGGTGAAGAGGCCCAACGGAATCTTCACGTCGATGTTTTTCAGGTTGTGCTCCGTGGCGCCCTGAATCTCCAACGCCGCGTCGGTCGGCGTGCGCCGTTTGGCCGGGAGTTCGATGACACGCCGTCCCGCAAGGTAATCCCCCGTCACCGATTTCGGATCGGCCATCACCTCGTCCGGTGTCCCGGCGGCGACGATCTCCCCCCCATGAACCCCGGCGCCGGGGCCGAGATCGATCACGAAGTCGGAGGCGAGGATCGTGTCCCGGTCGTGCTCGACGACGATGACCGTGTTGCCGATGTCCCGCAACCGGGTCAACGTTTCGATGAGCCGTCGGTTGTCCCGGTGGTGCAAGCCGATGGAGGGTTCGTCGAGAATATAGAGGACGCCGACCAGCGACGAACCGATCTGGGTGGCGAGCCGTATCCGTTGCCCCTCGCCGCCGGAGAGAGACATGGCGGGGCGGTCGAGGGTCAGGTAGTCGAGGCCGACGTCGGTCAGGAACCGGAGCCGCTCTTCGATCTCTTTTAAGATGCGTCGGGCGATGTCCGTCTTCTGCGGCGCCAGCTCGACTCCCGCGAGATAGGCGGCGGTCTCGCCGATGGAGAGACCGGTCACCTCCATGATGTTCCGCCCCCCGACCGTCACCGATAACGCCTCGGGGCGGAGCCGTTTCCCGCCACATGCGGCGCACGGCTCGTGGCGCATATACTCTTCGATCTCTTCGCGCATCCCGTCGGAGTCGGTCTCGACATAGCGGCGGGAGAGGTTCCCGATCACCCCTTCGAACGTCCCGACATAGGAATGCTTTCGGTTCTCCTTCACCAAATGGAACCGCACCTCTTCCTCCCCCGAGCCGTAGAAGACCACCTCCCGCTGTTTCTTCGTCAGCTTGGCGAAGGGGGTCGTCATGGAGAACCCGACGTGCTTGGCCACCGCTTCCAGCATCTGCCGGTAGTAGACGGCCGTCGACCGGCTGAACGGTTTGATCGCTCCGTCGGCGATGGAAAGGGTGGCGTCGGGAACCACGAGGTCTTCGCTGACGATCCGTTTGACCCCCAGCCCGGCGCACGATTGGCAGGCGCCGTGGGGGTTGTTGAACGAGAACATCCGGGGGGTGATCTCGGGATAGCTGATTTGGCAATGGACGCAGGCGAACGATTCGGAGAAGAGCAATTCCCGTTCGCCCATAACGTCAATAAGGACGATCCCGTCGGCCATGCCGAGCGCCACCTCGAGCGAGTCGGCGAGACGGCGCTCCAACCCCGGTTTGATCACCAGCCGATCGACGACCAGGTCGATGGTGTGCTTCTTTTTTTTGTCGAGCTTGATATCCTCGGCCAGTTCCTTCATCTCGCCGTCGACCCGGACCCGGACGAACCCTTTGGCCCGCCACTGTTCGAACTCTTTCCGATACTCCCCTTTTCGGTCGCGGACCACCGGCGCCATCACCTGTATCTTCGTCTTCTCGGCCAATTCCATCACCGCGTCGACCATCTGCGACACGGTCATGGAGCTGATCTCCCGTCCGCACGAATGGCAGGCGACGGTTCCTGCGCGAGCGAAGAGGAGTCGGAGATAGTCGTATATCTCGGTGACGGTCCCGACGGTGGAGCGGGGGTTTTTGCTGGTGGTCTTCTGCTCGATGGAGATGGCAGGCGACAGCCCTTCGATATGGTCGACGTCCGGCTTTTCCATCTGCTCGAGGAACTGGCGGGCGTAGGCCGAAAGGGATTCGACGTAGCGGCGTTGCCCTTCGGCGTAGAGGGTGTCGAAGGCGAGGCTCGACTTGCCGGAGCCGGAGAGGCCGGTGATGACCACCAGCCGATCACGGGGCAAGGTCAGATCGATGTTCTTGAGGTTATGTTCCCGGGCGCCTTTAATGACGATACTGTCTCGCATGACTTCCTTACGCGTTCGACGACAAAGAACTCATTATAGTCGGGGAGCCACCGGTTCGGTAATGCGTCGGTTGGAGGGATGTACTATGATGACCATTCGGGGGAGGGGTTCCCCGTTCACGATGTCGCCAAGGGGATCGCAGTGCGCTGGTATCAAAGACTTACGATCAAAGTCGGGGCCATCGGCATAAGTTTCATGCTGCTATTCGGCCTCTTTTTGTCTTTGCAATACGTCCACCTGAAAAAAGAACTGATCCGCGCGGGGGAAGTGGAGGCGGTCACCCTTTCCGACGCCATCGCCGCATCGATTCTCACCTTCGTCTTCCGGGCGGCGGAAGGGGGGGCGCTCATCGACGAGCTTCTCGACCGGGTGAACGACAATCAGACCGGCGTCTTCGTTCGGATGGTTCATAGCGAAGCGATCAACAAACAATACCTGCTCGACGAAAAGGAGCAGCCCTTCACCCCCCAAGAGAGCGCCAGCCTCGTCGATGGAGAGATCAAGACCTATCAGACCGACACGGTTTTCGTTCGCGTCGTCCCCCTCGCCGCCGCCGCGCCGTGCGTCCGGTGCCACGACAACCCCGACGGCGACGGGCACGTGCCGGTCGGTTACGTCTTGGGGCTGGTGGTCACCGAAGTCAGCAAGGCCGACGTCGAAGCGGCCATCGCCGAGTTAACCCGCGATTCTCTTTACAGCGGCCTTTTTATCCTCACCTTCATGGGGACGCTGATCCTCTTTCTCTCCCGAACGATCGTCCGTCCGGTGTTGGCCATGACCGAGACCGTCGCGGCCGTGGCCCGAGGCGATTTCGGGCGGCAGGTAACGCTCGTTCGCAACGATGAGGTGGGGGCGCTGGCGTCCCACTTCAACATCATGAGCGACCGTCTGAAAGAGATGTTCGACGTCATGCGCCGGTCGAACGTGGAGTTGACCGGCGAAGTGACCCGACAGGTCGAAGCGGTCCGCACCACCCGCGACTTTTATCAGGCGGTGGTCGACTCGACCCAACGGATCATTCTGACCACCGGTACCGATCTGGTCATCGACTCGATTAACGTGGAGTGGGACCGGCAACGGGAACAGTACGCCTTGGACCTCTCCCGCGACGAGATGGTCGGGCGCCCCTTGTCGTCGTTCCTCCCCCCCGACCAGCAAGAGCGGCTCACCGGCGTCTGCCGACGGATTGTCGCAGAAGGGGCGAAGGGGCGCGACGTCGAGCATCACGAAGAGTTCGACATAATCCTCAAAGAGAGCCACCGCCACTTCCTGCTTAATATCGGGCCCCTCATCGACTCCACCGATGAGCTTATGGGGCTGGTTTTCGTCGTCACCGATATCTCGTCCCGCAAACGGGCCGAAGAGATGTTGCGCGTGGAGCGGAACAAACTCAACGCCATCATGGACGGCATGGGAGACGCCGTCATGATCGTCGAAGGGGAATCGACCGTTACCTACATGAACAAGCTGATGCGCAACACTTTCGGCGCCACCGCCATCGGCCAGCGTTGCTACGAAGCGGTGGCGGGGCGAACGTCGCCATGCCCCGGTTGCCACCTCGGCATGAAAGAGCGCCGCGCCGTCTCCTCGGTGGAGATCGCCGCCGCCAACGGGCGCTACTATCTGGCGACCCACACCCACGTCTCCGACGTCGAAGGGTATCCCTCGATCATCGGGGTCTATAAAGACATTTCGTTTCGAAAAGAGATGGAAGACGAGCTACGGCTCCAGACCATCACCGACAACCTGACCGGGCTCTATAACAAGCGGCATTTCTTCGACCGGTTGGAGCATGAGATGGCCGAGAATCGGGGCAAGAACCCGGTGGCGCTTCTCTTTCTCGATATCGACAGGTTCAAGAGCTTCAACGACACCTACGGCCATGTGGAAGGGGACGTCTGTCTCGGCGCTTTGGGGCGGATCATTCGGCAGACCATTCGGGACCATGGTGACGCCGGGTTCCGCTACGGTGGGGAAGAGTTCACCATTCTCCTCCCCGGCGCCGACGCCGAGCAGGGCGCCCGTGTCGCCGACCGGATACGGCAAGAGTTCGCCAAAACGATTTTCCAACCGGAGGTCGATGGCGTGCGGCGACAGGTGACCCGAACCGTCTCCATCGGCGGCGCCGTGCTGGAAGGGGAGGAATCGGCCGGAGCGTTTGTAGAACGGGCCGACAACGCCATGTATACCGCCAAACGGGCCGGCGGGAATCAAGTCCGCTTCGCCTGACCCCTTTGCAGAGGGGGCTGATGCGTCTCGGTGGTCGCCGAAAAGTCGTAAGAGTTGCCGGGGTCAGAAATCTGGCGCATCGTTTCTTCCGATTCCTTGTATTACGGATCGGCCACCGTCAAAGAGTCGGCGTCGCTCGATGTGAGTAACAGCATGTAAAAACATATAGTTGTCTGGTGTTTTTGCTGAGCGTTAGGTTTGGCATCGCCATTGCAACGTCTGTTGGCAGGAGAACACCTGCAATGGACACCACCATGACGATTGAGAACGACATAGCGCGGATGGCCGAAGTGGCCCGGCAAATTTACGCCAGCATTCACGACGAAGCGACCCGTATCGCCGGAAGTGAAGAAGAGGCCGAGGCCTTGACTCTCGACACCCTGCGCGATTTCATGGGGCATTACCGGCAGGTGAGGACGCGCCGTAGCGTCGCCGCCGTCTGATCGTCAGCGCACCAGAATCGAAAGGCCGTGGGTTCTCCCCACGGCCTCTTTTTATGTCCGACGTTATCCGTCGGTTCCGCTTGCTTTTTTAATCTTCAGCTTCTCGGCGTAAGGGATCGCCCTCTTGGCCCATTCGCTGTCGGGGTATCGTTCCAGCAGGATGGTATAGACTTGCGCCGCTTTAGCGAACGCCTCCTCACGATAGTAGGCGGCGCCGAGGATGTAGAACGCTTGCGCTTCTTGCGGAGCGCCGGGATAGCGGGTCAGGAAATCGCGAGCCCGTCGTATGGCCGAGACGTTTTTATCGAGCCGCAGATAGAAATCGGCCACCTCGATGCGCGACTGGATCCGTTTCCCTTCCATCTCCTTTTTGAACCGTTCGGCGAAAGGGGCGTATTTGCTCTTCGAGTAGGTCTGCAAAAAGACCTCGAAATGGTGGATTCCCTTGTCGGTGTTGGTCTGGTCCCGCTCCGGGTCGTAGGAGTCTTGATAGAAACACATCCCCATATAGAAGAGGGCGCGGGGGGTCAACGGGTCGAGCGGGTAGAGCTCGGCGAACCGCTCGTAGTAGACCACCGCCTCGAAATATTGCTGGTCTTTGTAGAGCGCGTCGGCCAACCCCACCAACGCCTGACGTCGATAGGGGGAGTCGGGGTTTTCGTCGATGGCTTTTCGATAGACGGTGACCGCCTGCGAGAACCGCTCGCGGGCGTAGTAATTGTTTCCCTGATTGACCGTGACCGAATCGGGCTGAATGAGCTGGTCGCCGGCGCAACCGGCCACCATCATAAGCAGCGGCATCAGAGCCGCCCGAGCGCGTCGCATGGTCACCTCGCATAAGAGAGCGTTCAACATAAGGTAGACAGGATACCCCAATCCGGGGCCGATGAGACTTTTCTTCTCCTTTCCAACTGTTGGATGCTAAAATCGGCGTTCATCTTATGCAAAACGATCAACCCATCCGTAGCGTCGGCGTCGTCGCAAAGGCGCACCATCCTCTTGCGGCCGAAGGGATACGTGCGGTCACATCCCATCTGGGAGCGCGGGGGATCGCCTGCCTCGTCGACGGAGAATCGGCCGCCTGCGCGGGATTCGAATCCGACGTCGAGCGAAGCGACCTGATCGATCAGGTCGATTTGCTGGTGGTGTTAGGCGGCGACGGCACCTTTCTCTCCATCGCCCGGATGATGGAAACACGAACCGTTCCGATCCTCGGTATCAACTTGGGGAGCTTGGGGTTTCTCACGGAGTTTCGCTACGAAGAGGCGTTGCCGGTGCTCGACCGAGTGTTGGCCGGCGACTATCGCTACGAAGACCGGATTATGCTCGACGCCACCATCAGCCGCGAAGGGCGCCAAGTGGCCGCCTGCACCGTTCTGAACGATCTGGTCATCAACCGGGGGGCGCTCGCCCGGATGTTGCAGGTGCGGGTGACGGTCGACGGATTGCTCCTGAACAACTACACCGCCGACGGTCTGCTCATCTCCACCCCTACCGGCTCCACCGCCTACAACCTCGCCGCCGGGGGGCCGATCGTCCATCCGAGTCTGGCCGGGGTGATTATCAGCCCCATCTGCCCCCACACCTTGTCGAACCGCCCCATCGTCATTCCCGACCGGTCGACCATCGTCATCACCCTCACCGACGGGAGCATGGCAAGCGAAGCGGTGGCCACCCTCGACGGGCAGGTCGGCTATCAGCTTTCGGCCCGCGACCGGATCGAAGTCCGCCGCTCGACGCAGGTGACGCGGGTGATCCTCTCGTACGACAACGACTACTATCACCTCTTGCGCAGTAAATTGAAATGGGGGGAGACGATCCGTCATGCCGGCGCCTAAAGAAAACTTCGCTCGATCCACGCAGATAGCCCGATCCGCTATCCCCTTCATGAGCGAGCGGGCCATTCCCATCACCCCGACGAACTATCGGATCTGGTACGAGTACTACGACGGCGGCAAGATCGAGCTAAAAGAAGAGATCGATCGGCTGAAGGCCGAAAACGCCTCCTTTGACGAAGACCTCCATCTCGATCTTTATCGCCGCTTTTTCGATCGCAAAGGGGACGACGCGATCACCGACAAGCTGGCCGGAGAGATGGCCGCTCTTGATCATGTCAACAGCGCCGCCCAGCGGATACTGACCCCGATCACCGAAGATCTGGCGAAGCTGACCGCCAACAATAAGAGCTACGTCGACAAACTGACCGACCTGAACCGCTCCATCAGCGACGACGCCACCGCCGATAACGTGCGCCAAATCGTCCAGTCGTTGCAGGCCGCCACCGACGCCGTGGTCAAAGAGAACCAGAGCGTCGGCGACCATCTCGATCACTATCGGGAGAGCATGGACGACCTGCGCCAGTCGCTCTACAAAGCCATGGCCGACGCACGCCGTGACGATCTGACCGGCATCGCCAACCGCCGCGCCTTCAACGAAGACTTCGCCCAAGAGATCGCCTGGGTCAAAAAACAGGGCGCCGTATCGAGCCTCGTCCTCTTCGACATCGACCATTTCAAACGGATCAACGACATCTACGGCCATCCGGTAGGGGACAACGCGCTCGTCGCCATCGCCAGCATCATCAGCCACGCCCTGCAAGGGGCGGGGAGGCTCTACCGCTTCGGCGGAGAGGAGTTCGCCGCCGTCATCCGGGGGCGGAGCGCCCCGGAAGCGTACCAACCGGCCGATGCCGCTCGGCGCGAAGTACAAGGGAACGAATTCACCATCCGGGGGAAGACCGAAATCATCACCATCTCCGGTGGCGTGGGAACCATCGCCCTCGGCGAGGGGCCGCAGAATATTCTCAAACAGGCCGACGACGCCTTGTATCTGGCCAAGAGCAGCGGTCGCAACCTCATTAAAACCGAAGCCGATCTCGGCTCAGCCTCTCTCCCTTCGTAGCGTGCTGGTCGAACTTTCGGTCCGCGACTTCGCCATCGTCAGGCAGGCCGACCTCACCTTCGGCGAAGGGTTCACCACCCTCACCGGCGAGACCGGCGCCGGGAAATCGATCCTTGTCGACGCCATCGATCTCGCCCTTGGCGCCCGTCCCGGCGAAGAGGCGATCCGCGCAGGCCAAGAGAAAGCCGACATCACCCTCCGGTTCGATCTCACTCGCGCCCCCGCCGCCCGCCGATGGCTGGCCGATAACGACTTCGACGACGAAGGGGAGCTGATCGTCCGTCGCGTCGTCAGCCGGAACGGGCGGAACAAAGCCTACCTGAACGGCGCCCCGGTTACCGTGGCCCAAGTGCGCGGTGTCGGCGAACTCCTCGTCGATCTCCACGGCCAGCACGAAAGCCAATCGCTCTTCGATCCGACCCGGCACGTCCCGTTTCTCGACACCTTCCTCGGGCTCGACCCCGACGTCGCCGCCTACGCCGCCCGGTACGAAGCATGGCGTGAAGCCCTCCGTCGGCTCGAACGGCTTCACGCCAACCGGGGGGAGACCGAACGGCGGCTCGACATGTTGAAGTTTCAGGTCGAAGAGATCGACGGCGCCGGATTGACCCCCGGTGAGGAAGAAGAGCTTACCCGCGAACGGGGCGTCCTCGCCAACGCGGAGAAAATCCTCGGTTGGGGGCAAGAGGCGCTCAACGCCTTGGACGAAACCGACGAGGCGGCCACGGCGCGGATCGGCGCGGCCCTCGGATTGATCGAAAAAATGGCCGACATTGACGCGACCCTGATCCCGCTTAAGGAGAACATCGCCGGAGCGTTGATCGCCATGGAAGAAGGCGCCAACGACCTGCGGGCCTACGGCCAAGGGGTCGAAGCCGATCCCGACCGGTTGTCGGTCGTCGATGACCGTCTCGACCTCATACGGGGATTGAAACGAAAGTATGGCGAGAGCATAGAAGAAGTTCTCGCCTTCGGCGCCAAAGCCGCCGCCGAGCTGGCCGCCATCGCCTTCGACCAAGGCTCCATAGAGAAGCTCGAAAAAGAGGTGACGTCGCTGGGGCAAGAGGTGGCGAAAGCCGCGTTACAGCTCGACGTGAAACGACAAAAAGGGGCGAATAAATTCGTCAAAGAAGTGCGGCTTCATTTAGCCGATCTCTCCATGGAGAAAGCCGAACTCTCCGTCTCCTTCACCTATCCCGAAGAGCCCCATTCTCCTTGCGTGCGCGAATCGGTTCCCACCCGGCTGACCCCCACCGGCATCGGCGTCGGCGAAATACTCTTCACCGCCAATCCGGGCGAGCCGGCCCGACCGCTGGCCAAGATCGCCTCCGGCGGTGAGATATCGCGCGTCATGCTCGCCGTCAAAAGCGCGTTGGCGGGAAGTCAGCCGGCCCCGGTGATGATCTTCGATGAAGTCGATGCCGGCGTCGGCGGCGTCACCGGCGACCGACTTGGCGAGAAGATGCGCGCGTTAGCCAAACGGTCGCAAGTTTTTTGCGTCACCCATCTGGCCCAAGTGGCCCGCTCCGGCGATACCCATCTGAAGGTCGAAAAATCGTCCGACGAAAAAGCGACCACCGTCACCGTCGTCGAACTCGACCGGTCGGGACGCATCGCCGAACTGGCCCGTATGGCCGCCGGCGAAAAAGCGACCGGCGCCGCGCTGAAGTGGGCCGAAGAAGCGCTGGGATAGACCCTTCTCATTCAATTCACCGGGGGGGCGAAGACGCGGGCGTTCGTCGAAAAAGCGAGGAGGTGAACGGGCGCAAGCCTGTGCTATGCTCCTCTGCCTAAACCCTTATCGTCAGAGGACGTCATGGAACGAAAAAACATCTCCACCGGCTCGAAATGGGAGCCGATCATCGGTTACTCCCGCGCTGTGCGCATCGGAAACCATATCGCCGTCTCCGGCACCACGTCGCCCGGCGCCGATCTGTACGAGCAGACGAAAGGGGCGTTGGCGACTCTCGGAGCGGCGCTGGAAGAGGCCGGGGCATCGATGCGCGACGTTATCCGGACTCGGTTGTTTCTCACCGACATCGCCCAGTGGGAAGAGGCGGCCCGGGCTCATGGTGAAGTTTTCGGCGACATCCGCCCCGCCACAACGATCGTGGAAGTCGGCAAACTGATCGACCCGGCGCTTATGGTCGAGATCGAAGCCGACGCGATTCTCGGGGGATGAGGCGAAAGAATACCGTCGGTGCGGATTCCGGGTGAGCCCAACGGCCCAACGGTGAGTGGGCTCATCCACTGACTTCGCGCGGACGATTTCTGCGCTCGTGCGACGGTGGACAGGAGCGGCGGACCGTGCGGAGGGGAGTCATGAAGCCAACAAGGGGGCCGATCCCCTCTACCGGAGGTGGCGAAAAGCTCTTGGCAGGGGGGAGGGCGAGAAGCGCGTCGATAGCGCCCGCTCCTCACTTCCCCCGCCACTGCATCGCGTAGAGGTCGTGCCTTCGGTCTTGCAGGTTCTGGACGGTGCCGGAGTTGCGCGCCATGGTCACCGTCTCGGGCCGAAGATCGGCGAAGGCGACCGTCTCGACGTTCGGCGTCGTGTCGGCGGCGATCCCGTCGCGGGCGAAGGGGAAATCGCACGGGGTCAGGATGCAGCTTTGGGCGTATTGGATATCCATGTTCGCCACGCGCGGCAGGTTGCCGACGTTCCCCGACATCACCACGTAGCACTGATTCTCTACGGCCCGGGCTTGGCAACAGTAGCGGACCCGCAGGTACGACTGCCGTTCGTCGGTGCAGAAGGGGACGAAAAGAATCTTCACCCCTTGGTCGATGAGATGCCGCGCCAGCTCCGGGAACTCCGAGTCGTAGCAGATGAGAACGCCGATGGGGCCGCAGTCGGTCTCGATGGCGTTTAAAGTGTGTCCCCCTTCGATGTTCCACCAGAAAACCTCGTTGGGGGTCGGGTGGATCTTCGCCTGTTCGTGGACCGATCCGTCGCGCAAAAAGACGTAGGAGATATTCTCCACCCGTCCGTTCGGTACCCGTGTCGGATGTGACCCGCCGATGATGTTGATGTTGTACCGAATCGCCATATCCCGCATGGCGTCGCGGAACCGGGGGGTATATTTGGTCAACGCTTCGATCGACTCGGCAGGGGAGAGTTCCTGATCTTCGATAGAGAGAAGTTGTAAGGTGAACAGCTCCGGGAAGACGACGAAGTCCCCTTTATAGTCGGCGACGACGTCGACAAAGTATTCGACCAGGTCGATGAACTCCTGAAACGACGCCACCCGCCGTTGCATGTATTGCACGGTGCCGATCCGAACCGTGTCGGGGAGGCGGCTCCCGTACCGTTTCCGTTTGGCGGACGATTCCTCTTCGGCGATCTTCGGGTTCTTCCAGACCATATGAATGCCGTAGCCGAGCGACTCACGGTCGCCCCGGAGGTAGTCTTTGATAACGCCGATCACCTCGAACCCATTGCGCAATTGGAACGAGAGAACCGGGTCGGCCACCTGTTTGGCAACCACCTTCTCGACATATTCTTCGACCGATCCGAACTTTGAAATCCGGCGAGAAATGGAGGGAAGACGTCCGGCGAAGACGATCCCCTTAAGCCCCAACGATTGGCAGAGCCGTTTCCGCTCGTTGTAGAGCCGCTGTCCGATCCGGTAGCCTCGATGGTCCGGGTCGACGCAGACCTCCATGCCGTAGAGCCAGTCACCGGCCGGATGGTGACGGGAGCCGTAACCGTTGCCGGAGATCTCCGCCCAGGTGTGGGGACGCAACGCGGCGTCGCCATGGATGCGGAAGGTCGAGCAGTAACCGACGATGGTATCCCCCACCGTCACCACCAGTTGCCCTTCGGGGAAATGGTTGATCTGACCGAGAATCGCGCCACGAGAGTAGCCTTGCATCCCCGACGAGGCGTAGGCCTTTTCGGTCAGGGCGACGATACCGGGGATATCGGTCAGGGTCGCGGTTCGAACGTTGATCAGCGACTTCGGGTCGCGCATTGAATCTTTTTTCGGCATGTCGAAACCTTTCGTATCTCCCAAAGGGTGGGAGGCTCCGACAGGTTACACCACCGCCAGAAGGGCGTCTATATCGTCCGTTGTGTTGTAGAAATGAGGCGACACCCGGACGCCGACGCCGCGGGGGATGACCTGGATGCGCGCATCCTCCAGTCGGCGGATCAGTCCCGTCAGGTCGTTCCGGTCGGCGGGGGCGAAGATGACGATCCCGGAGCGTTCGCCGTCGTTTTCGACCGGCGAAACAATGTCGTACCCCTTCGCCTGTAACCCTTCGATCAGCCGGTCGGTCAGGGTCAACACATGGGAGAAGTTTCGCTCCACCCCCCGTTCCATCAGCAAAGCCAACGACGCGTTGAGCGCGTAGACCCCCACGAGGTTCGGCGTTCCCTCTTCGAACCGTTCGGCGGTGGCGACGGGGGTGAAGTCGATCTTCGTGAAGTTCAACGGATCGGCTACGGTGTGCCATCCGGCGGTGATCAGATCGAGTTCGTCCATCCTTTCGCGGGCGACGTAAAGCAAACCGATCCCCTCGGTGGCGCAGAGCCATTTGTGCCCCCCGGCGGCGAGGTAGTCGACCCCCCATTCGACCGCTTTCATCGGGACCAATCCGAGCGACTGGATGGCGTCGACGAAGAGCCGTATCCCTTTGGGGCGCAGGAGGGCGGACAACGCCGGGAGGTCGGCCCGGAACCCGGTGGTGAACTGGACCGACGAGATGGCGACGAGCCGGGTCCGGGGAGTGATGGCCGACGCGATGCTCTCCAGCGGTACCCGCCCTTCGACGCTCTCGACGGTCACCACCTTCACGCCACGGGTCCGTTCGAGATTAAGCCACGGATAGATGTTCGACGGGAACTCGAGATCGTTGACGATCACTTCGTCCCCCGCCTGCCACCGGAACCCGCCGGCCACTTTGCTGACCCCTTCGGCGGTGTTCCGGATAAAGGCGACTTCGTCGGGGGAGCAGCCTATGAGCGAGGCGCCCTGCTGTCTGGTTTCCGACAGGGTCGCCATCCATTCCGGCATGTTCAGGTAGCCACGACCGACCGCGCCATCGGCGAATCGGCTCATGGCGTCGGCGGTGGGGCGGGGGAGGGGGGTCATGGAGGCGGCGTTCAAAAAGGTGAACTCCTCCACCATCGGGAAGGAGGCTCGAATAAGGGCCGACTCCTCTGAATTGTAGGGGGTTGCGTTTCGGGGGGGCTGGTCGGTCATCGAAACTCCAATGGCTTGCCGTGGGCGAAGGGGGCCTCATATCGGTCTAATCGGCCGGTTGGGCCTCTTTGGGTTTGCCAGCCTGCCGGATGATAGTTTACTATACCTTGATATACATTATTGTAAGTGAAGGAAAAATGCCAGCGACCGGTTTTGCGGACCTCCATCTCCACTCGATCTGTTCCGACGGATCGCAGGAGCCGTCCGAGCTGGTTCGGATGGCCGCGGAGCTTGGGTTCGACGCCATCGCTCTCACCGATCACGACACCGTGGCCGGGATCGCCGATGCGCAGGCCGAAGGGCGAAAACTCGGCGTCGAAGTGATCGCCGGCATCGAGATATCGACCGATGTCGATGGGGTATCGGTCCATATATTAGGCTATTACGTCGATCCGACCGACCCGACGGTCCAGTCGCTGATGATCGACGGGAAGTCGCGTCGAACGGAACGGATGGAACGGATGGTAGCCAAACTCAACAAGTTGGGGTATCCTCTGGACCTTGCCGAGTTGCAGGCGTCGTTGGGAGAGGCCACGCCGGGGAGGGCTCATCTGGCCCGGTTCCTCGTGGCCAAAGGCCATTTTCGGCATGTGGAAGCGGTCTTTACGCGGGTGCTGGGGGACGGGAAGTCGGCCTATGAACCGGCGCAGAAACTGACGGCGGAAGAGGCCATCGCTTTGGTCTCTGCGGCAGGAGGGGTCAGCAGTCTGGCCCACCCGGGCCTGACCGGTATCGACGGAAAAATCGGCCGTTTGGTGGAGGCGGGGCTCGACGGGATCGAGGTCTACGCCGGACGCCATTCGGACGCGCAGATTATGCGCTACCTGAAGGTGGCGCGCGAGAGTGACCTGCTGGTGACCGGCGGGTCGGACAGTCACGGGCCCGGATCGGGGGCGCGTGGCATGGGGACGGTACGTCTCCCGATGAAACGGGTTGAAGCGTTGCGTCACCGGGCCGCCCAACGAGGCCGCCGGGTCGTGGCTGGATGAACAAGGGGAGTCAACGATGAAATTGCGCGAAGAGATGGTCGAATACCTGGCCCACCGGATCGTGGTGAATCTGGAGGCGATGGAGATGATCGACTGCGAAGGGAACGCACAGGGGGTGATCGAATCGATCACCGCCGTTATGACCGAAGACCTGATGGTCGAAGACAACCTCAACGAAGAGGTCAAAGAGATCCTTGAGAACATGGGGGAAGAGATGGAATCGGTCGATTTCAGAAAAATGTTCAACATGGTCAAGTCCAAGCTCGCCCGCGAACGGGGACTGATTCTGTGATCCGCATGGGAGGCGAGAACAAGTGAAGCTGTCACGCGAAAAGATCAACCACCTGTCGAAGCAGATCCTTCGGCAGCTCCTCTCCGACGACCGGGTCGAGTTCTTCTGCGAAGAGAACGAGATGCGGTTGGAGATCGTGAACATTCTTCGGACCGAACTGGCCGTGGAGGAGGAGATCGACGATGTGGTCCGCCACACCATCGAGTCGTACTCCAAGGATATCCGCGAAGGGACCGAGGAGTGGGAGATCCTTTACCACAAGCACTACAACGAGGAGACCAAACGCCGTCGCGGCGTCAGTCTCTGAAAAACTATCTGCGCGGTCGCCGCTTCGTCGAAACCGGGCTTGGGACGTTCATGTCTCCGCACATATACCGTCACCCCCGGAGATTGAGTCGATTCCGTTCCGGGGGAACGTCGCCGGTTTTTCCGTGCGGCGTCCACCTCGGTAACGTTTTTCAGGCGCGACAGATTCGAAGAGTCTCATGAGCGGGGAGGGGTTCGCCCTTCCCCGTTTTGCATGGCGCGTTCAACCCGTCCCATGGCGAGCCGACATCTGGTCGGTGGGAGGGGAGGCGAAGAAGAGTCGCAAGACTCAAAAGACGCCCACCGGGTGGTGGGCGTCTCTCGGGTAAACCGTCAGGCCAAAAAAGCTTATTTCTTGGCGGCTTTTTTCTTGGCGGCCGGCTTTTTAGCGGCGGCCTTTTTCTTGGCGGCCGGCTTTTTGGCGGCGGCCTTTTTCTTGGCGGCAGGCTTTTTAGCGGCGGCCTTTTTCTTGGCGGCAGGCTTTTTAGCGGCGGCTTTTTTAGCGACGGCTTTCTTCTTGGCGGCCGGCTTTTTGGCGGCGGCTTTTTTCTTGGCGGCCGGCTTTTTAGCGACAGCCTTTTTCTTGGCGGCCGGTTTCTTTTTGGCGGCGGCTTTCTTCGCAGTAGCCATTGAGGTCTCCTTTTTCTTCTTGGTTGACGGTTTACCGGCTTTACCCGATTTTGCGACCGTTGTTTTTATATCCCATGAAGTAAACACGGGATACATTTGCACCACTTGATGAACCAGATCGGCGGTTTTCTGGTCTACTTCGAGAACCAGCCTGCCACCGAATCGCATATCCAGGCCAATAGCGCCCGGTTCAAGCTTCGCAGTATCAATGGCTTTCCGCAAAGCGCTGAGGTCAATGCCAGCGTAGCGCGCATACGAGATAAGCTCGGAGACCCTCTCGCGGATTTCCCTGTCGGGATACCGAGGGTTTGCAAGCTCCAACCTCACCCGTTGTCCGCTCTTCAAAGCCGTCCCCCATTAAGCAGGTAATTTATGAAGAATTTCCGGTTAACTAACGCAAAAAGTCGCTACCTTAATGCTACTCTCAATATAATTAGGTGAATTATAGCTATAATTATGTGTCACGACAAGGTTTTTTTTCATTTTTCAACATATTTCTTCACAGGGCGGGAGCAGGGTAACTCATTCTCTCTGAAAGAGATATCGTCTTGGATGGGGCGTATGTGGAAAACGTGGTGAAAAACACCCATTTTCCCCTTGTGGGAAGGGGAGGCGCTGAGGTCCGTTTCGCGGGGGTTTTGTCGCGTCAGACGGTGACATCAACCCCTTGTTTGGCCGTCGGTATATAGCGGAGGCGGCCGTTCCCCGCCGGTTCCACCGGATATCCGCAAAGGCTCAGCCCTTGGCCGGGCCGGGGGAGGGGGCGGATCAGGGCGGCGATAAGAGGGGGACGCTCGATTCGCCGCCGGTGTCGGTGAGTCCGTGCGCCATGATCGTTCCCTCCTTCATATTCCCGGCTGAAGATGAAGCGGCCTGTCGTCCGTGTCGGGCCGCCCTCTTGACAGGCTCTGAAAAGCGATTTGCGTTGACGCCGCTACGCCGAAAACGGTTTTCACGATCCTGTTCCTTCTGCCTCCTTATCGGCATCGCCGCTTTCCCCCTTGAGCTTTGGCCATGCCGGGTGGCGGGGTATAATGGCTCGACTGAACCTCTATTACGGAGTCACACGCTCATGGACCATTTCATCCGTCGCCGCGACGACCAAGGGAACGCTTATCTCGAAGTCGATCTGGCCGGTTTTGATCTTATGCATCATCCCCTCTTAAACAAAGGGACCGCCTTCACCCCCGACGAACGGGAGGAATTCGGTCTCGACGGGATGCTCCCCCCCCACGTCTCGACCTTGGAAGAGCAGCTCGACCGGGTCTACGAGAATTTCTCGATGAAAGGGAGCGACCTTGAAAAGTATGTCCACCTGCGTGCGTTGCAAGATCGTAACGAGACCCTCTTCTTCGCGTTGGTCAACCGCCACGTCGAAGAGATGACCCCCATCATCTATACCCCCACCGTCGGCGAAGCGGTGCAGAAGCTGTCGCACATCTATCGGATCGCCCGGGGCTTGTGGATCACCCCCGACAACGTCGAGCGGATGGAGCAGATGGCCGCATCGTTACCGAGCCGCGACATCCGGGTCATCGTCGTCACCGACAATCAGGGGATCCTCGGCATCGGCGACCAAGGGGCGGGCGGCATGGGGATCCCCATCGGGAAACTGGCGCTCTACACCTTAGGCGCCGGGATCGACCCGGCCGGTTGTCTGCCGATCTCCCTCGACGTCGGCACCGACAACCAGGCGTTGATCAACGATCCGCTTTATTTGGGCCACAAAAAAGAGCGGCTCACCGGGGCCGACTACGACCGGTTCATCGACCGGTTCGTGGACAAGGTTAAAGAACTCTTTCCCAACGCCCTCTTGCAGTGGGAAGACTTCTCCAAACAGAACGCCTTCTCGAACCTCGAACGGTACCGCGATACCATTCTCTCCTTTAACGACGACGTGCAAGGAACCGGCGCCGTGGTCATGGCCGGTGTCATGGGAGGGATTCGGATAAAACAGGAGATGTTGGAAGAGCAGAACTATCTGATCTACGGCGCCGGGGCCGGCGGTATGGGGGTCGCCTTGCAGGTCCGCAACACCCTGATGGCCAACTGCGGCATGACCGCCGATGAAGCGGCCAAGAAAGTCTATGTCGTCGATAGTCGGGGGCTCATGACCACCGACCGGGAAGGGTTGGAAGAATATAAGCTGCAACTGGCCCGCGATCCGAAAGAGATCGCCGGGTGGAACCTTAAAACCGCAGGACGGGCCAGCCTCCGGGAAGTGATCGAACAGGCAGGGATCACCGTTTTGCTGGGGCTCTCCGGTCAGCCGGGCGCCTTCACCGAAGAGGTGGTGGCCGCCATGTTGCGGAACACCGCGCAACCGTTGATCTTTCCCCTCTCCAACCCGACCTCCAAATGCGAAGGAAAACCGGCCGACATCTACGCCTGGAGTCGCGGACAGGCCATCGTCGCCACCGGATCGCCGTTCGATCCGGTCGAGTACGACGGACATACCTATCGGATCGGGCAGGGGAACAACGTCTTCATCTTTCCCGGCGTCGGGCTTGGCGCCATCGCTTCGGGCGCCACCACGATCACCGACGAGATGTTCACCGCGGCGTCGGTTCGGCTGGCCGACCTGATGCCGGGGGACGCGCCGATCTCGCACTGCGTTTATCCCCGTATCGCCGAGTTGCACAAAGCCAGCGAACAGGTGGCGCTGGCGGTCTACGAGAAAGCCTTCGAGCAGGGGGTCGCCACCGCCGACAAAGAGGGCGATCCGCTGACGAAAATCAGAGAGAGCATGTGGACCCCCACCTACGCGACGTTAAGGAAAAAACGGTGACGCTCGCGCCGATACTGGCCACCATCGTCGCCCACAAACAAGACGAGGTGGCCGCCTTCAAACGGAGCGTCCCCGTTGAGGCGTTGGCCGATCGGGCCGCCCTCGTGCGGGAAGAGCAGGGGGCCGCACGGTCGTTGGTCGAAGCGATGCGGGGGCACGGTCGCTCGGCCAACATCATCGCCGAAGTGAAACGGGCCTCGCCGTCGCGGATGTTGCGTCCCGTCGGGTTCGACCCGGTCGCCATCGCAAAAGGGTATGAGCGAGCAGGCGCCGCCGCCATTTCGTGTCTTACCGACAGCCGATTCTTTTGCGGGTCGCCCAGCTACGTGCCGCTGATTCGACAGGCGGTCGCGGCGCCGGTGCTACGGAAAGAATTCGTCATCGACCCGGTGCAACTTCTCGAAGCCGCCGCTCTCGGCGCCGACGCGGTCTTGTTGATGTCGATCCTTTTCGACTCCTCCGACGCTTTCGCCGAAATGTATGAGACCGCCGAAGGGTTAGGGCTGACCCCGCTGGTCGAGATCGGCGACGAATTGGAATGGGAGCGGGTGGCAGGGTGCGAACCGGAACTGGTGGGGATTAATAATCGAGACTTCGCTAGTCCCGATTTGTCGCTCGATCTGACCCGGACCGAACGACTCGCCCCCGGCATGCCGGGGGGGGTGACGTTGATTAGCGAAAGCGGCGTTTCGACCGCGAAAGATATCGTTCGGTTAAAGAAGAGCGGTGTCGCCGGATTCCTTATCGGCTCGGCGTTTATGAAAGAAGACGACCCCGGCGCCGCTTTGTCGTCGTTGCTGGCGGGGGTAGGGGGTTAACTCGACTCTTTGAATTCGAGTCCGGGAATCGGATGTTCTTTTAGTAACGCTTTGACGATGCTCTCCGTTCGACGCCCCCACATCTTTGTGAGCGCCCATGTTTTATCTTTCGTATGCATTAGTTCATCGTTGCCGGTGAAGAAGCGGCTGATGTCATAGTCCGCACCCCGGATCGTCTTCATCTCGGCGATTTTCGAGATGAACTCCTCTTCGTCGATATCCCCTGCGACCGAAATCCAGATGCCGTTTCGTCGGGCGATCTCCTGAATCGATTCGGGGGAGACTCCCTGGTCGGTAAGAGCTTTGGCGACATGGAAGATGAGCCGCCGCTTGGGAAGGGAAATGTATTCCGTGTCGCCAATGGTGAGATCGAATCGGGTGAAATCCCTCCCGTCTCGACGCGCCTTTCGCTCCTCAATCGCCTTTTCACGGATCTTTATTTGATAGTCTTCAGCTTCGGGCAGGGGAACGATCTGCTGCACGTCGAGGAGGATTTTCTCTTCGAGACGGTACGGTTTCAGCCGAACGCAGGTGATATCGAGCCCTCGTTCGTTGAGCCAGATCACCGATGTTGTGATTTCGCGGGAAAACTCGGCGGAAGCGAGAATGATCCGAATGTCTTGGGCGAACTCTTCTTCGTTCGGTTCGTCCCAGCCGAGGAACTCTAGGATCGACGTTTGGGCGTCTTTTTCCTTTCCGTTTTTGTCGAGAAAATCTTGATGGGCCTGAACTGCCTTGGAGAAAGTCATGGTGGAGACCATGGCCGCATAGCGAATCGATTGCAATTCCATGTGGCCGCCGTCTTCGGTCCGTTTCAGCTCGATGACGACGAGATTGGCCGCTTTATCGAGTCCTAACAGGTCGATGCGTCTTTTGCTGTCGTCCCAGTCGCCAAACTCTTCGGCGAGGACCATGATACCGGGAGCGATAACCTCCACCGATTCGCGCAGAACCCGTTGCAGATCGGAACGTTCCTTGATCCCTTCCGCGACGAAACTTGTTTCGGTCAGCTTGGTGATCGAATTCCCTTGTAGATCGTAAAGAGTCATCCAAATCCGCTCGATGAGACGTCAAAAACCGTGGTCTCTACGCGCAGAGACCGAAGACGGACATTTTTAGCAGAGGGAGAACCCCCCGCAGAGGCCGTGCCCCTACGACCCGAGCAACGCCGTCGATGAGATGATACCGACGGTCTTACCCCCTTCTTCTACGATCATATGCTTCACGGCGGCTTTCTTCATGGCGTCGCGTGCTTCGAAGATCGAGAGGCCGCCGTCGATCTTCGGCATGTCGCCGTTCATGATCGTTTTCGCGGTGGTGGCGGCGAGATTAAGGCCGGTGGCGACCCCTTTTCTTACGATATCGGCTTCGGTGACGATGCCGATGATTTCGCCCGCACCGTCGGTGATGACGACCACGCTGGAGATGTTTTGTTCGGCCATCATGGTGGCCAAAGCGACCACCGAAACCGACTCGCTTGCGGTGACGATCTCTTTACTCATAAGGTCGCGGACGGCAAGCAGGGTGCTGAAATCCATGGGGCTCTCCTCGGCGTAGGTCTCTTGGTATTCTACTTTCGCGTACCCCGCCATAATACACCACCTGTCGGTTTCCCGTTGTGTCGGCCTCAAAAATGGCCTACTCTTCATAGTTCTTGAAGATGAACCCGATACGGTCCCATTTGGGCCGGACTATGATTGAAGGAGTCATGCGATGATCATCGTCATGCAGGAAGGCGCCACTCAGCAGGATATCGACGACGTCTGCCGCCGGGTGGCCGATTACGGCTACACCGCCAAACTTTTGCAGGGAACCGTCCGCGCCGTCATCGCCGCTTTGGGCGATGCCCGCGATAAAGCGCGGCTACAAGCGCTCGAATCGTTGCATCATGTCGAAAGCGTCATGCCGATTCTGAAGCCGTATAAGCTCTGCTCCCGCGAAGCGAAAAAAGAAGACACCGTCATCGACGTCAAAGGATTCCCCATCGGCGGCAAAGCGTTGCAGGTGATGGCCGGACCCTGCTCCGTCGAAAGCAAAGAGCAACTGACCGCCACCGGACTCGCCTGCAAAGCGGCCGGCGCCAACATCCTTCGCGGCGGGGCGTTCAAACCTCGCACGTCACCCTACAGCTTCCAGGGGATGGCCGAGGAAGGATTGCTCCTGTTGCAGGAGGTCTCCGAGGCCACCGGCATGCCGATCGTCACCGAGGTGATGAACCCCCGCGAGATAGATCTTGTCTACAAATACTCCGATATCATTCAGATCGGCGCGAGGAACGTTCAGAACTTCTCGTTGCTTAAAGAAATCGGCCAGCTCGACAAACCGATTCTGTTGAAACGGGGTCTCGCCACCACCATCGAAGAGTGGCTCATGAGCGCCGAGTATGTCCTCTCCGAAGGGAACCAGGAGGTCATCCTTTGCGAGCGGGGTATCCGCACCTTCGAGAAGGCGACCCGGAACACCCTCGACCTGTCGTGCATCCCGGTGGTCAAAGAGCTGACCCACCTGCCGATCATCATCGACCCCTCCCACGGCACCGGCTATTGGCATCTGGTCCCCAGCATGGCCAAAGCCGCCGTCGCCGCCGGAGCCGACGGGCTGATGATCGAGGTCCACTGGAAACCGGAAGAGGCCTACTCCGACGGACCCCAGTCGCTGAAACCGGAGAAGTTCCAGACGTTGATGGACGAGTTGCGGCCCATAGCTGCGGCCGTCGGGCGCACGATTTAACCATCGGCGAAAAGTTATCCGCGGCGCCGCTCTTATTCTTTCATAACCCCGGAACGGGACCAACGTTCCGGGGTTTTTTTTGGGCTATGATGTTCGACAATGGATAAATATTTTGGCCCCGGCGGAGGGCTTTCGAAAATCCTTCCCGACTACGAGAGCCGCGACGGGCAGGCTCGTATGGCCGAAGCGGTGGGGCGGACGTTGGCCCGTGGCGGGGCGCTTCTCGTCGAAGCCGGGACCGGCACCGGCAAGACGTTGGCCTACTTGATCCCCGCCGCCCTCTCCGGCAAGAAAGTCGTCGTCTCCACCGGCGCCAAGAACCTGCAAGAGCAACTCATCGGCAAAGACATTCCGCTGGTGGAGGAGCTCTTCGGCGGTCAGATTCGCTCCGCCGTCATGAAAGGGCGGGGGAACTACCTCTGCCGTCGTCGCTACAAGGCCTTCGGCCAAGAGCCCCTCTTCGCCGACACCGCCGAAGCCCGGATGTTCGCCACCATTCGGGAATGGGCCGAACGAACCGACGTCGGCGACCGGGCCGAGGTCGCCGGCCTCCCCGACGACTATAAAGCGTGGCAGGAGATCAACTCCCGTTCCGAGTTATGTTTGGGGCAAGCTTGCCCCTCGTTCGACCGATGTTTCGTCACCCTCATGCGCGCCGAAGCGGCCACCGCCGACATCGTCGTCGTCAACCATCACCTCTTCTTCGCCGATCTGGCCATTCGCCAATCCCCCTTCGGCGAAGTGATCCCCCGCTACGACGCCGTCATCTTCGACGAAGCCCATCAGGTCGAACAGGTGGCAGGCGACTATTTCGGCTCGACCATCTCGACCTGGCGGATCGAAGAGGCGGCCCGCGACACGGTGCGGGAACTGGCCGCCGCCAAAATCGTCGATCCCGACGCTTCCCGGGTCTTAGACGGGCTGACCCGCCGGGCGGGGCGGTTCTTCGAATTAGTGAAAGGGGAAGCGGGCGACGGGCGCCGACGATTGCGAAAACCGTCGCAAGGGATCATCCGGGAAGGCGCCGACGAACTGTTGCAAAGCTTGGCGACCGTCGCCGATTTTCTGTCGAGCGTAAAAGAGCCCCCCGAAACCATCAAAGGACTGGTTGGGCGTTACCGCGACATGGCCGATCTTTTGCGCCTCATCATCGGGTTCGACCAAGACGATCATGTCTATTGGGCCGAAGCAAGAGGGCGGGGGGTCTTCCTCACCGCCACCCCGGTCGACATCGCCGCGAAACTGACCGAGAGCCTCTACCCCCGCGCCGAAGCTTTTGTCTTCACCTCGGCCACGCTTTCGGTGGATGACGATTTCACCTTCACCAAGAGCCGTCTCGGCCTCGACCACGCCGACGAAGCGGCGATCCCGTCTCCTTTCGACTATCGTGAACAGGCGGTTCTTTACTTGGCCCAAGACCTCCCCGAACCGAACGCCGACTCCTTCCCCGCCAAAGCGGCCGCTCGGATCGGATCGTTGCTGACCATAACCGAAGGGAGAGCCTTCGTTCTCTTCACCAGCTACCGGATGATGAACCTGACCTACGACTTTCTGGTCGGCGAGTCGCCCTACCAGCTTTTGCGACAGGGCGAAGCGCCACGGTCGGAGTTGCTGGCCGAGTTTCGCGCCGACCATCACTCGGTCCTCTTCGCCACCGCCGCCTTCTGGCAAGGGGTCGACGTGAAAGGAGAGGCGCTCTCGGCGGTGATCATCGACCGGCTCCCCTTCGCTTCCCCCGGCGACCCGGTCATCGAAGCCCGCATCGAAGCGATTAATAAAAAGGGGGGGAACGCCTTTCGGGAATACCAAACCCCCATGGCCGCGCTGACCCTAAAGCAGGGGCTCGGGCGCCTTATCCGTGGTAAGGAAGACCGGGGTCTGCTGGCCGTCCTCGACAGCCGGATCGTCAGCAAAAGCTACGGCAAGACCTTCATGCGCTCGCTTCCCGAATGTGACGTCGTCCGCTCGCTCGACGAACTCGAACCGCACATCGACCGGGTGTTGAAGCGTAAAGGTGGTTGAGGGAGGAAGGAGCCCCACTCCGCGGCGAAGACGCCGATTCTTTGTCGTGAGGTGGCGCCCATCGCGCGCCCCGCGTAGAGGGCTTTGACGTCCGGCAAGCAACTTGAGCCGGCAGGGCCAAGGCGGCGAAGACGCCGATTCTTTGTCGGTGAGGTGGCGCCCATCGCGCTCCCCCGTGTAGGGGAAGTTGACGCCCGGCAAGCAACTTGAGCCGGCAGAGCCAAGGCGGCGAAGACGCCGATTCTTTGTCGGTGAGGTGGCGCCCATCGCGCGCCCCCGCGTAGGGGGCTTTGACGTCCGGCAAGCTACTTGAGCCGGCAGGGCCAAGGCGGCGAAGACGCCGATTCTTTGTCGGTGAGGTGGCGCCCATCGCGCGCGCCCGCGTAGGGGGCTAAAGTGGTCTTACGGGGAGGACGAACTCCGCATCGGTTCCTTCGCCCGAAGGGAGCGACGTGATATGGAACGACCCCCGATGGTACTCCGCCACCAACCGCGCCACCGTGAGGCCGAGACCGAGACCGCCCCCCCGGTATTTATATTGTCCCGACGTATGGCGTACCGGGTCTTCCAGCGACGTATACGGCTCCATCGCCTGATCGACCAACTCCTCCGGGATGCCCCCCCCCTGGTCTCTAAACGAGATGCGGACCGTATGCGGATCGTCATAGACCGCCGTCACCATCACCGTTCCTCCGTCCGGCGTATACTTCACCGCATTCGAAAGAATTTCCGTAAAAGCGCGGCTGAGAAGATCCCTTTCGCTTAACACCGCCGTATCGGGCATCAGGGTGTTCAAATCGGCGTCGATCGTCACCTTCCGGTTCGCAGCAGAGGCCCCCCCCCTCGCTTCGACCACCGTACGGGTCAACGTCATCAAGAGGGGAGTCGCTTGTCCCTGCGGATTGGCCCGCATCATGTTGAGCCGCGCGATGATCTGCGTCGCCGACGCGATCCGGGCCAGATCGTTATACGACTCCCGCAGAGCGTTTCTGATATGTCCCCCCCGTTCCGACTGATCGTCGAGCGCCTGTCCCGACTCCAACACCGACAACGCCATCCCCAGCTTCGTGAGGGGAGTGCGAATCTCGTGGCTCGTCACCGAGGTGAAATATTCCCGCGCCCGATCGAGCGCCAGTTCCCGCGAAGCGTCACGTTGGATGCCGACGAAGCCGCTGATCGCATCGTCGTCGAGCACCGGCGCCAAAGACTCATCCGCGTAGTAAATCTCCCCCCCCTTCTTTCGGTTCACCGTCGTTCCCCGCCAAGTCCGTCCGCTACGGGCCGTCTCCCAGATATGAAGATGCCCCTCCGGGTCGTGCTTTTCGCTGCGGAACAGACCGGGGCTCATCCCCTCGATCTCTTCGAACTGATAACCGGTCAGTTTCGCAAAAGCCGGGTTGACGTATCGGATCGCCCCATCCTCGTCGGTGATATAGATCGCGTCGGCGCTCCCCTCCACCCCCGCCGCCAGTCGCAACAGCCGTTCTTCCGCCTCCCGTCGTTGCGTTCCTTCGTTTCCGAGACGCCTCGCCGCGCCGAAGATCCCCAAGACACCGGCCAGCCAAAGGAGCGAATGGGTGCCGAGAGCTATGGCGATCACTTCTTGTTCGCGCGCCCTATGCTCCGTCATCGGCACCGACACCGAGATTCCCCCTCGGATATCCCCCAGCTTGTACCCTTGTGTCTGGTGGCAGTTAAGGCAGCTCTTCGTCACGTATTCGGGGCGCATCAGCCGGAGGTATTCGACCCCGTCGATATAGCTGATCTCCATGACCGACGTCTCCCCCGCCTCGAAGCGGAGCAATGCCTGCCGTTCCCATTCGTCAGGGCGGTTCCCCGGACGAATCGGCTTAAGGCTCGTCAGGTGCCCTTTAATGCCGTATTGCTTCTCGTAATCCTCCACCATCTGGCGGAAGAGATAAGCCGGGTTCATCAGGGTCAGCTTTACCCCCCCCGGCGACACCATATTCTGCTCCTTCTCCTTTCCCAGCTCCTTGAGCATATTCGTGAGGTAAGGGTTCGGCGGCGTTCGTTCGTCGATGGGAACCCAGACCCCCCCATGGGAAGAAGCCCATACGCGGGTGGCGTGGTCCCAATCGAAATTGGCTTCCGCTTCGTGGGCGGTCAGTTCGAGGGTTTCGTTACGGGCTTGGCGAATGTCGAAGACGACCAAGCCGAAGACGACGACAGTCCAGAGAAGGGCGCCCCCCCACGTGTAGAAACGAAGACTCGTCGGCCACTCCGATGACGGAGGGCGAGAAGGCCCCGAAGAGGGAAGCGCGTTCATGGTGTCGTCCACGGCAGAAAATCGGAATGATTTCACACCCCCGATGGTAGCACACAACCAACCACGCCAACCCGTTGCCTGGATCAAGGCATCGGCGCATAATCGAAGCATGCTCGTAATCACCACCCATCTCCACGCCGACTTCGACTGCCTCGCCGCGATGATGGCGGCGACCAAGCTCCACCCCGATGCGATCTGCGTCTTTTCCGGGTCGCAGGAGAAAAACGTCCGTGATTTTCTGGCCGCCACCAGCTTCCCCCTGCCGGTCCGACGGCTAAAGGGGCTCGACCTGTCCGACGTCACCGGCGTCATCGTCGTCGACGCCGGTTCCGCCTCCCGCATCGGCCCCTTCGGCGCCTTGGCCGCCGACCGGTCGATTCCCTTTACCGTCTACGATCATCACCCGATCGACGCCGCCGATCTGGCCCACGCCGACGCCGTCATACGCACCCGTGGCGCCAGCTCCACCATCATGGTCGAGCTGTTGCGCGAACGGGGGATAGCGGTCACCGCCGAAGAGGGCGACCCTCCCTATGCTCGGCATCTACGAGGACACCGGCGCTCTTACCTACGGCTCCGTCACCCCCCACGACTACACCGCCGCCCGATGGTTGCTGGAGCGGAGCGCCGATCTCGGGGTCGTCGCCGAATATCTGAAACGGGAGATGAATCCGGCCCAGGTCGAGACCTTAAACCAGTTGCTTCATAACCTCCGCTACGAATGGGCCCACGGCGTGACCGTGGCGGTGGCGACGGCGACGGTTCCCCGGTATCTCGGCGACGTGGCGGCGCTCGCCTCCAAGATTATGGAGATGGAAAACCTGCCGGTTCTCTTCATGCTCGTACGGATGGACGACCGGATACAACTGGTCGGGCGGAGCCGGTCCGACGCCGTCGACGCGGGAGCCGTCGCCTCCCGCATGGGTGGAGGGGGCACGCCACCGCCGCGTCGGCCACCCTCAAAGAGACCACCCTGCCCCAAGCCCTCGATCTCCTCTGGAAAGCGGTCGACGAAGCGGTCGAGCCCGCGCCGACGGCAGGCGAGATGATGACCGGGCAGGTGGTCAGTTGCCCCCCCGGCGAGTCGCTCGAGGCGATCGAGAAAAGCCTCACCCGCTACGACATCGGCGGTATGCCGGTCATCGACGCCGCCGGGCGCCCGGTCGGATTGGTGACCCGCCAGATTGTCGAGAAAGCGTTGCATCATAAACTCGGCGAAAGCCACGCCGAGGAATATATGATCACCGAGTTCGCCACCGTCCCGGCCGACACCTCCATGCGTCGGCTCGAACGGCTTGCGTTGGAGGAAAAACAAAAACTGATTCCGGTGGTCGACGGCGACGGCGTCATGACCGGGTTGGTGACCCGAGGGATGGTCATGACCTCCCTCTACGCCGACTCGTTGCGCGACGGGCCGAACGAGTCGTTTCAGGGACGGGCGCGACGCAACCCGATCGTGCGCGACGTGGCCGGGATCATGCGCGAACGGCTTCCGCAACCGCTCGCCGACCTGCTGCGGGAGGTGGCCGCCGTCGCCGACGAGTGCGGGTGCATGGCCTATGCGGTGGGAGGGTTCGTCCGCGATCTGCTGTTGCGCATCCCCAACAGCGACATCGACATCGTGGTGGAAGGAGACGGAGTCCCCTTTGCGAAACGACTGGCCGAACGATGGGGCGGTCGGGCCCGAATCCACGACAAGTTCAAGACCGGCGTCGTCACCCGCCCCGACGGTTTCAAGGTCGACGTCGCCACCGCCCGGATCGAATATTACGCCTATCCGGCGGCGTTGCCGACGGTGAAGATGAGCGCGATCAGGAACGATCTTTATCGGCGCGACTTCTCGGTCAACGCCATGGCCATTCGATTGAACGGAAGTCGCCCCGAAACGTTGATCGACTACTTCGGCGGACAGGCCGACCTGAAAGACCGGGTGGTGCGGATACTTCACAATCTCTCTTTCGTCGAAGATCCGACCCGCGCTTTCAGGGCCGTCCGGTTCGAGAGCCGCTACGACTTCGCCATCGGACGCCAAACCTTGTCGTTGCTCAAAGGGGCGGTCAGGAAACAGCTCTTCCATCGCCTGTCGCCGGCCCGGCTTTTCGCCGAATTAAAAGCGATCTTGACCGAAAAACGACCGGTGGCGGCGCTGGCCCGGCTGGCCGAGCTGGAACTCCTCGGCTTCATCCACCCGGCCATCACCTTCGGGCGTCCCGAACGGGATCTGATGGAGCGGCTCGACGAACGGCTGGCTTGGTGGCGCTTGACCTTCCCCGACGAGCCGGTGTCGCCGTGGCGGGTTCGGCTGATGGCCCTGCTCGACCCCGTCGGCGACGACGACGTCAAACGGATGGCCGAAGCCTACGGCGGCGTCGGGCGGGAGTTGGCCGCCGTCGAAGAGGGACGCCGACGGGGGAGAGGCGCCGCACGCGACATCGTCGTCATCAATGATCTCACCCCCGGAACGTTATACGAAATCCTTTCCCCCCTGTCGGTCGAAGAGCTGCTCTTCCTCGCCGTCCGGGCGGGGGACGAGCGGGTGGCCGACGGGGTGACCCGTTACCTGACCAACTTGCGCCGCGTCACCCCGCTGGTCACTGGCGCCGACCTGATGGCCACAGGGATCCCGGCGGGACCGGCGTTGGGGGAGACGTTGTCGCAACTGTTCCGGGCGCAGCTCGACGGAAAAGTGACGACGAAAGAAGAGGCGCTCCGGTGGGGCGTCGATCCCTCTCCGACATGACCGAAAGGGGAAAACGATGGTCGGTTATTTTCTGAAGATCTCCCCCGGCCACGTGCGAGGGAGGGAGGTCTGGGTCAGCCCCGACGGTCTCCTTGCGTGCGCCATGTCGATCTTTTACGTCGACATGGGGGGCGCCGTTATCGAGGAGACCTTCGCGTGGCTCGACGAACAGGTGTCGTCGCCTACGGGGGCGCCGCCGCTGGATACCCTTTGGGAAGGGCTCAACGCCCGCGGGGGGAACGACCTGATCAACTTCCGCCTCCTCCTTCTCGACGCCCGGTCGGGACGACCCGAGGTGCGGGCCAACGGGAACGAGCCGTTGATCGCCTTCAGTAAAGAGGGGGGCCGCTACCGGAGCGATTTCGTGGCCGTTTGCGACGAGACCGACCGGAGGCGCTATCTCGTCTTTTGCGGCGGCGTGAGTATGACCGCCCTCCTCGCCATGGGGGAGGGGATGCTGACGATGGAAGGCGTCGAACCTTTGCGGAAGCTGGTGGTCGAGGCTACCGGATCGACCGACTGGGCGGGGATCGTCTTTCCTCCGTCGGTTCGCCGATAACCTTTCCGCCAGCCGCTAGAACCGGGCCGAGACGCCGAACGAGGGGAACATCGGCAACTGGTTCACCGGCTCCCGTTCGGAGTAGTCTACGTTGTACGAATAGCCCGAAACGTTCTTTCGCCCATAGGCGTTGATCACTTCGAGGAACCAGACCATCGTCCAGCTCTCATGTTCCGTCGTCCGGTCGATCCGTAGATCGAGCCGATGATAGTCGGGGAGTCGTTCCGAACCGAGCGGGCCGTAGACCGGTCGGACCCGTCCGTCGTCGGCGACGTAGGTTCCGGTCACCGGCGTCGTCGGCGCCCCCGACTGGTAGCGCCATCGGAAGCCAGCGCTCCACCGTTCGGCGAACGTCCACGATCCGACGGCGTTGACGATGAGCGGCTGGTCGTAGGCGTAGTCGAACCGCTCGCCGGTGACGTCGTTGCGCCGCTGGGTCTTGGCGTAGGCGACCGAGAGCCACCCCGACCACAGTTCGCCGTCCCGTTTGACCAGCAGTTCGCCGCCGCGTGCGTTCCCGGAACCGCCGTTGACGTAGCGGAGCTCTTTGTCGGGGGTCACCAGTCGGTCGAACGCTTTGTTATAGAGCTCTCCCTTCACCGTCCAGCCGTCGTCGAAGGTCTGCTCTGCGCCGATGACCGTATGGATCGCCTCGGTCCGGACTAGGTTCGGGTTGCCGAAAGCGTCGATCATCTCGAACCCTTGCGGGTCTTGTCGATAGGTTCCCCACCCGGCCATCAGGAGCGTCCGGTCGGTGACGTTCCATTCGACCCCGAGCCGGGGCATCAGATCGGCCTGATCGAGGTAGTCGCCATATTCGTACCGTCCGCCGAGGACGAGGGTCAGCCGGTCGATCACCTCCCACCGGTCTTTCACGAAGAGGGCGTACCCCATCCCTTCGATACTCCCCCGATATCGGGCGCGGGGGGAGGTGGTGAAATCGACGTCGGCTTCGTAGTCGTTGGGGAGTTTTCGCGGCAGGTCGAGATCGAGGTCGACGGTGGAGGCGGTGACGTCGGCGCCGACGGTGACCCGATGCCGGTCGCCGAGGGGGAGGTCGAACCGTTCCCGAAGTCGTCGGCTCTCGACGGTGACCAGAGCGTGCCCCAAGTTCTCCAGACGTTGGTCGATGTCGTGGGTGGCGTGAGAGAGGGTGAGCCGATTGGTGGCCTCCCCGAGATGCGACGTCACCGTTCCCCCCTGCTGGTGGAACTCTTGCGACAGGGCGAAAGAACCGGCCAAGACCGGGTCGTGGGCGGCGAAGGGCGCCTCTTCGGTGATGTCGAGCTTCATCTCGTCCCGCGCCCCGTCGATCAGGAGCGAGAAGGTATGGTCGTCGGTGAGGCGGTAGACCCCTTTCACGAGATAGTCGCTGTATTGCGGGAACTGCCGATAGGTGACCCCTTTTCCGGCGTCGCCGCTTTTGGGGAGGAAGAGGTCGATATAGCTACGGCGCAGGCTGGCGGCGATTCCTCCGTTCTTCCCTACCGGCCCTTCCATCAGCAGGTCGGCCTCCAGCATGCTGGCCGAGAGCGACGTGTGGAGGCGATCTTCTTTCGGGTCGCGCAAAACCACGTCGAAGACGGCGCCGGTGGCGTCGCCGAACTCGGGGCCGAAGGCGGCGGCGTAGAGGGTGAACCGTTCCACCATGTCGGCGGGAAGAACGCCGGTCATCCCCCCCATGTGGAAGAGGTAGGAGAGGGGGATACGGTCGACGAAGCTTTGGTTGTCTTGCGGCCCCGATCCCCGCACCGCCGGGTTGGCCGAGACGTCGGAGCCGGTGGTGACGCCGGGGAGGGCGATGGCGGCTCTTAAAGGATCACCCCCGGCCCCCGGTATGCGAGAGAGCTCCTGACCGTCGATGGTGGTTCGCCCCACTTTGGAAGGCTCCCGGTCGCCGACCACCTCCACTTCGTCGAAATAGGTGGCCCGGTCGGGCTCCTCCCCCCAGCCGTTTGCGGGGAAGAGGGTCAAGAGGGTAACGGCGATGAACGTGGGGAGGGAAGAGCGGCGGGGGTCAGGGATCAATCCGCGTTCCTTTATGTTCGAAGAGGCTCTCTTCGTAACTCATCATGACGACCCCCGGTTTGAACTGGCCGATGGTCGGCGCCGGCTTTCGTCCCAAAGCCTCCTCCACGATGGCGCCGAAGAAATCGGCCCCGGAGGCGACGGTGAGCTGTATGGCGCCAGAAAAGCGGGGATTGATCTCGAAAAAGGTCATGTGGTCTTTATATTTTTTTAGCTGCAGATTGATCGGGCCGATCACCTGCAACCGTTCGGATATCTCGACCGACAGATCGATCATCTTTTTGTCCATAACGGTCTGCCCCCGGTCGCAGACCCCCGAGCGGATGACCATCCGTTGGCGGGGGACCACCGAGAGTATCCGCCCATCGAGCCCGGCCAGCACATCGACGGTGAACTCGGCGCCGGGGAGGAAGGTCTGGATGATCGGGTCTTCCACGTAGTCGGTGAAGAACTGTAGTTCACGTTCATTGTTGATGACATGAATACCGACCGAACCCCGCCCCTTTCTCGGCTTTATAAAGAGGGGGTAGTGGGCCGTGGCGGCGTCGAGCTCTTCCGGCAGCCACGAGGTTGCGAAGGGAAAGCCGTTTTTCTCGAACCAGAGGGCGGTCTGATATTTATCGCGGCAGATGCGCCCTACGGAAGAGTCGCTGACCAACGGCGTGACTCCGTTGCGCGAAAACTCTTCTTTCCACGAGCCGAAATGGATCAGCTCTTCGTCGATGGTCGGGACCACGAGGCGGATATGTTCTTCCCGGCAGATATCCAGAAGTCGGGGAAGATAGGCCGGAGAGTCGGAAAAGGGGACCAGATGGGCTTTGTGGGCGAATCGTAATCCCGCCGAAAGGGGGTCGGTGTCGGTCACATGGACCGCGCCGGGAACGCCGAGGTTCGCGAGCGCTTTGACGAATCCTTTCACCATCGCCACCCGTCGGGAGGCGGCGGTAACCAAGATATTCATCGGCCGAGCGGGGGCGGTCATGGGGCATTCCTTGTCGAATACGTATAATGATTGTGAAATTAGCATTAATTATGCTAAATTGACAGCGTAATTCAATGAGATAACCCTCTCTCGGGGCCGATCTTATGGTCTCTTTTGTCGGCCACGAGTGACGAAAAGGAAAACTCCAGCGCATGACCAGTCTGGTCTATCAAAAAGTGGGTGTCTTCATCGACGCCGAAAACGCCGAAATGTCGGGATACAACATCTATGGCGGGCGAACCAATTATTCCTTGCTGATCGAAGAAGTCGGCAAGCGAGAGATCACCCGGATCATCTACTACAAGCCGATCCATAAGCCCATCAGCGAAGATTTTCGCCGGTTCTGGACCAATATGGGGGGCGAGATCAAGCAACCGATCAAAAACGCCGACGCGTGGCTGGCCATCGATGCGGTCACCTTGTCGGAGAAGCTCGACGTGGTGGTGTTGGTGGGGGGGGACAAAGACTATATGCCCCTCATCTGGTACCTGAAAAACCGGGGATGCAAGGTGGAAGTCTGGTCGTATCCCGAGACCTGCTCCGATCTGATTCGGGATGCGGCCGATCTTTTCGTGCCGATGGACGACCGCTTTACCATTCACGATAAAGCGTCTCCTCCTAAGCCGAGGCCGACCCGTCGCTGAATGAGGATCGGTTCGAGGCGGAAAAAGGAGCCGTATTTTACCCAAAGTCCTTGACAGGTCGGGAGAAAGCGACTAGAAAATAGGGGTTGCGTCTTACTGCCGTCGAAGAGGGGTTTCGGTCTTCCGGCGGTTCCTGAGTCTCCGGTTATATCCGTCTTATATGAGAGCGCTGAGAAAGAATGATGGGCAAACTATCGAGTCTGCTGAGCAAGAAGTACACGTTCATCTTCGTGCCGGACGTGACCGGGAAGTTTATGCGCTTCTCGATCCCTCGTTCCCTGGTGAAAGGGGTTATCGGACTGGCCGTCGTCTTCGCCGCCTCCTTCTCGTGGTTCGCATGGACCGTCATGGAGAAATCGGCCGAGCTGGTCGAGTTGCAAGAACTGCGCATCACCACCGCCGAACACAAAACCGAGATCGAGCGGTTCGCCCAGAAAATGAAACAGGTCGAAGGGCAGTTGGCCCGGCTCGACCGTTTCGACAAAAAACTGAGGGTCATCACCGCCCTTGAAAAACAGCCCACTTCCTCGGTCGAGTTCGGCGCCGGCGGCCCCATCCGCGATATGGACTCCCTCGACCTGTCCCACGCCTCCAAAGCCTATACCCGCTCCCTTATCGACGCCCTCGACAAAGACCTCGACCAGATCAAAAATCAGGCCGAGTCGCAGGAGGTCTCCTTCTTCGAACTCGACGAGTTCTTCCGGGAGCAGTCGTCGCTTCTGACCCACACCCCTTCCATCTGGCCGGTTAAGGGATGGGTCACTTCGACCTTCGGCTATCGCCAGTCTCCCTTCACCGGCTTGCGCGAAATGCACGAAGGGATCGATGTCGCCACCCAGATGAAGGCCCCGATCATTGCGCCCGCCGGCGGGATTATCATCCGTACCGGATTCGACCGAGGCTACGGCAACTTGTTGGAGATCGACCACGGCTATGGGGTGGTCACCAAGTTCGGTCACACTTCCAAAGTGCTGGTCTCGGTGGGACAGAAAATCAAGCGGGGCGATGTCGTCGCCCTCGTCGGTAGCACCGGGCGATCCACCGGCCCCCACCTCCACTACGAAGTTCTCCTCAACGGCGTGCCGGTTAACCCCTTCCGGTATATTCTCGAAAACTAAGGCGAATCAAAAAAGCGCTATGATGGGGCGGAGAGCGTTAAGCTCGCCGCCCTTTTTTTACGAGACAGAGACGAAACGATGCTCGAACTGAACCTGCCGAACAAGATCACCCTTTTTCGGATATTCCTCGTTCCGCTTATCATCGTCCTTCTCATCTCCCCCGCCCTCTGGTCGTGCGTCGTGGCGGCGCTGATCTTCGGCCTCGCCGCTTTCACCGACTGGCTCGACGGGCATCTGGCTCGGGTCACCGATCAAGTGACCCTCCTCGGCAAACTCCTCGATCCGATCGCCGACAAACTCCTCGTCGTCGCCGCATTGGTGCCGTTGGTGGAACTCGACCGGGTATCGGCCTGGATCGTCGTCGTGATTATCGGGCGAGAGTTCGCCGTCTCCGGCTTGCGGATGATCGCGTCGGCGCAAGGGATTCATATCGCCGCCGGGGCCACCGGGAAATACAAGATGATCGCCGAAGTGACGGCGATTCTTTTTCTTATCCTCGACTTCAATGTGGTATTTCATTGGGCCGGACAGATCGGCATCATGATCGCGGCTCTACTCGCCATCGTCAGCGCCATCGACTACTTCGCCCAGTTCTGGAAAAAACTCGACCCGGCGATGTTGGAACGGGCGTAACCCACGGCGCCCTTAACCGGTCGGGGATTGCGCGCAGGACGCGCGCGAACGGGCGAAGGAGAGGTGGCGAGGGTTTTGGCGAGCCCTTCGCGCCGCCGCGTCGGCGGTTATTCCCAGTTCACTTCTGCGACGTTCAGCGGAGCGTCGATAATCACCACCGTAAAGGGCCATCGACTCCCCACCGGTTGCGGCTCCTCCCCTTCGGCCTTGACGACCCGGGGGAGCTGTTCCTGCCCCACCGTCACCGACAACCCCGCCCCTTGCCGCGACACCCTCCGCACGGCGATTCGCCAGTCGGGGGTTCCCTTATCGCCACCGAAAAACGCCACCACCCGGCGCCGGGTGAAATCGACATCGGTCGCCAAGGCCGGGTCCCCTTTCAGCGCCACGATCAGGTCGAGATACCCTTTTTGGTCGGTGACCACTCGTTTGGAGGGACCTTTGATATCAGCCGCCGTCGCCGCCGGCCCGAGGTCGAGAGGAGTCGCTTGAAGCATCTGCCCCACCGCCACCTGCGCTGTCGAACCTTCGTCGATTCGGTAATATTCGGTCGGCGTATGGTTCACGATATCCCCCACCGCCGCGTCGATACAGTTCCGTATCGCCTCCTCCACGCCGGTCCCCTCGAATCCTCCGAGACCGATCGGAACCCGGGAGGAACCACCACCGACCGCACCGATGACGCCCCCACCCATTTTGTCGAAGCTCCCCTGCACCGACCCTGCGTAGACCACCCGTCCCGTCGCCGCATCGACGATTTTCAGATCCATCGCCACATGGGACGAAGTATAGGTCAGCATGCCGATGGGGGCGTCGTCGTTGGCCGCCGCGATGGCGATGGAACCGGCCAACGTGATGGCGCCCAACACGATCCCCCCGGCGCCGATAGCGTCCTTCTCAAACTCGGTCACCGCGCCGAAGACCAAGAGTTCGGCCCCTTCGATCTCCCCCGTCGCCGCAGCGGTCGCTTGCGAAACGCGTCCCGCAGAAGCCAAGTCCTGCTCGTCGATCACCGCCGCCAGATCGGACCGATCCAGCATCACATAGCGGTTCGTGTGGAAGAGAGCCGTCGTCAACATCTCGGCAAGCCCCGTCCCGATGGCGCTCGACCCTTGCGCCGTCTTGTCGACAACCTTCACCACCGCTAATCGCGCTTTCGGGCCGTCGTACGGCTGGCGCCACGCCTCTTGCATGGACGGGCCGCCGCCGTAGCGGACCGTCGCCCCGTCGGTGGCGCAGGCGGCGAGGGTGAGGGAGAGAGTGACGGCGATGATAGCGTTGACGCGCATGGAAGCTCCTCTGGTTGACGTCTCTATTATACGGACTGGCGAGCGGGCAATCCTATTTTGTCTGCACGGCGGGGGAGCGACGGTCGGAGGGGAGTTCGCCGCGTGAGCTATTGCGGAATGTCGCGATACAAGACCTGACCCCATTCCTTCGTGGTCGACGCCGATGATGGAGATAGCGGTAAGGCGTCGAGAGCTTTGGCGGGATCTTCGCTGGGGCCGCGCCCCTCGCTGGGGCCGCGCCCCTCGCTGGGGCCGCGCCCCTCGCTGGGGGCGTTCTGGCGTCCTGCGGGTAGTCAATCGGAAGGGCGAGGATAAAGGGAGCCGCAAGGCTCAGCCTTGGCGGATTTCCGTGCCGATCCCCTCGTCCGTGAAGATTTCCAGCAACGCCGCATGTCGGATGCGCCCGTCGATGATGTGCGATTTCTTCACCCCCCGGCGGAGCGCCGTGAAACAGGCTTCTACTTTTGGGAGCATCCCCCCGTGGATAACCCCCGAGTCGATAAGTTCATGGGTCTCCGATTCGGTCAACCGCGAGATCAGTTTTTTGTCGGCGTCCATGATCCCCGAGATATCGGTCATCAACACCAGCTTATCCGCCTTCAACGCCCCCGCCACGGCCCCCGCCACAAAGTCGGCGTTGATGTTATAGGTTTCCCCCTTCGCCCCGTACCCCACCGGCGCGATCACCGGAATGAAACCCGCCGACTCCAGCGCAGAGAGCGGCGCCGTTTCGATGTGGGTCACCTTCCCCACCATGCCGATATCGATAATCTCCGGTCGGTTCACCTCCGGCCCCCGCGTCTCGATCACCATCTTCTCCGCTTGGATCAGCTCGCCGTCCTTGCCGGAGAGTCCGACCGCTTTACCGCCGGCTCGGTTGATGCCGGCCACGATCTCCTTATTCACCTTGCCGACCAACACCATCTCGACCACGTTGATCGTCTCTTCGTCGGTCACCCTCATGCCTTGGACGAAGGTCGATTCGATATTCATCCGGGCCAACGTCTTGCCGATCTGCGGGCCGCCACCGTGGACCACCACCACGTTGATGCCGATCTGTTTCAGCAACGCGATATCGTGGGCGAACGACGATTTCAGGTCGTCTTCCACCATCGCCGAACCGCCGTATTTGACGACAATCGTCTTCCCCGCAAAGGAGCGCATGTACGGAAGAGCTTCGTGCAAGACCGCCGCTTTGGCGATCAATTCGTTCAACCGGTCGTCATCCAACATCGTCTATCCGTAGGTGAAAGGTCAGCTTTTAAACCAAGCCAGCAACGGCAACACCGGGGTCAATCGCAACAGACTCGACGGCGAAAAGCGAGAAAGCGACTTCCGCCATTTCGGCGTCGCCAATTCCCGTTTCGTCTCCTCGTCCAAACGCCAGACCCCACCCATATTATCGTCGGCGCAATCGGCCAGCGACAACGACGGCGCCGCCAACGTGCGAGCGTTCCGAGGCGCCCGGGCCATGCGACGTTTCGGTCCCTCCTCGCGGTAGGGGGATAACGTCAGTGTCGGACCCCGGTCATTGTATACCACCACCGTCACCTGCGCCGTTCGCACATAGTTCGCCACCCGTGTGGGGTTCGCTTCGAACCGCTCCTGGCTGATTTTTTTCCGTTCGTCACGCATCGTCATCATCCTCGTTTGGTAAAACCGTCGTTTTATCGTTCCCCGTCGCAAAATGGGCGCGTGGGTGGGCGTCGTCGTAGACCCGCATCAGTTGCGACAGCCCCACATGGGTATATTTTTGCGTCGTCGAGAGCGACGCATGCCCCATCATTTCCTGAATCGCCCGAAGGTCGGCCCCCCCCTCGAGGAGGTGCGTAGCGAACGTGTGGCGCAACCGATGCGGCGCCACCGGGCGGGAGAGTCCCGCTTTCAACGCTCCCTTTTTGACCAGCGTGTGGATCGACCGGACCGAGAGACGCCCTCCCCGGTTGTTGATAAAAAGGGGACGTCCCCGTTCGTCGGCGAGAGAAGCGGGGAGGGTCGCCAGCAAGTCGCGTAACGCCACCGTCGCCTTTTCCCCCAGAGGAATCAGCCGTTCCTTTCGCCCCTTCCCCCGCGCCTTCACGAATCCTCGTTCAAAATCGACATCCTCCACCGAGAGTCCCGCCATCTCCGCAGCCCGCAACCCGGCCCCGTAAAAGAGTTCCAGAGCCGCCCGGTCGCGCGGATGTTTCGGCGCCCCCGCTCCATCAGAGCCGTCACCTCGTCGATGGTCAGGAAATCGGGGTTATTCTTCGGTTTTGAAGGGAGCGACACCAGGCGCGCCGGATTGGAGGCAAGCTCGCCGGTCCCGTTGAAATAGTGATAAAACGCCCGGATCGTCGAAAGTTTCCGCTCGATAGAAGCCGCCGACAGCTTCCCCACCGCCCGCGAGATCGAGACGAACCCTCTGATATCACGCGCCGTAAGAGAACCCAACGTCGTCAACGTAGAGCCATCGTCCCATAACCCCCGGTTCCGCAGATGAGCGAAAAACTGGCGTAGATCGACCTCGTAGGCCCGAAGCGAGTCGGGCGTCGCATTTTTTTCAGCCACCGCATGATTGAGGAACAACTCCACCAAACCATGTTCCGGCGCCGGGAGCCTGTTGTTGACCATACGAACCATAGGGGCAAGAAAGGCGCCATTGATGAAGCGATGATAACTTATTATAAAACATTATAATGCGCATGTTTAATGAAAGCGTCTTCGTGGAAAAAACAGCAAAGCGAGAGAATGGCCTACAAAAAGCGTAGGTAATTGAAGAGAGGTGGGGGAAGAGTTGAGAGGGTGGATGAAGGTCAATTGAGAATGATTATCTGTGGGAAAAGATGCGTCAAGGGGTTGACGATATTTGGTAATTAATGCATAATTATGTGAAATTAGATTTAGTTAGTGATATTTGAGACATAAATATCCTAAATATATGCCAAATTGTAGTAAATGCACCGGTAATTTACCCACATCGTTGGCAGGTTTTGCGGTTGACACCTTCTTGGTCATCTTATAGGATGGGCGCAGTGTCAAGAAGTGGCAAAAAGTGTCAAGAGTGCTTAGAAAATGCCCGGACTCGATCGGTTCATCGGATCATACGAGGTCGCTGTCGACCCGAAGGGGAGAATTCATCTTCCCGCCCGTATCCGGGAGACGCTCGACCGGGCCTTTGAGCAGCCGTTGATTTTAACCGTCGGGTCGGAGCGGACGCTGACCCTCTTCCCGGCGAAAGAGTGGGCCGAGAAATACGAGCAGCTCATGGCCGAACCCTTCTCTCCCGAGCGGGAGCGGAAACTCCGGCTGGTTTCGGCCTACGCCCACGAAGTCCCGGTCAAGCAGGGGCGGATATTGCTTCCCCCCCGGCTACGCGGTTACGCCCAGCTCGAAAAGGATGCGGTCTTGGTGGGGCGGATGAAAAAGATCGAGATCTGGTCGCTGGCCAACTTCCAGAGCGTGGTCGGAGGCGCCGGAGACGACGCCATCGCCGCCGAACTGGCCGATCTCGGATTTTAGGAATCGTGGCAGAACCTTTAGGCCACCGTCCGGTTTTGTTGGAAGAGGTGGTCGCATGGTTCGACCGCCCCGAAACCGGTGTCGTCGTCGACGGAACCTTGGGGGGCGGGGGGCACGCGGAAGCGTTGCTGGCCCGTTTACCCGGCATAACGAATTATGTCGGCTTCGATCGGGACGCCGACGCCATCGAACGGTGCAAAGTCCGGCTCGCTCCATTTGGCGACCGGGTGACGCTGGTGCATGCCAGCTTTTTTGACATGGCGGAAGAAATCGAACGGCTTGCTGTCGGACCGGCAGGCGCGATCCTCATCGATTTGGGGGTTTCGTCCTATCAGCTCGATCAGGGGGAACGGGGGTTCTCTTTTGTGGGCGACGGGCCGCTCGACATGCGGATGGATCGGCGACAACCGACGACGGCGGCGACCCTGGTCAACGGGATCGACGAAAGGGAGCTTGCCAAAATATTTTTCGAATACGGAGAAGAGCGGCATGCGCGGCGGATCGCCAAAGCGATCGTAGCCGAACGGACCGGGGCGCCCATCGAGACCACCCGGCGGCTGGCCGCGATCGTGGCCGCATCCGTCCCCCGAAGTCGGGACGAACGGATTCATCCGGCGACGAAGGTTTTTATGGCTTTGCGGATCGCGGTCAACGACGAGTTGGCGGGACTCGGCCAAGCGCTGCAAAGGGCCATCGGTCTTTTGAGGCCGAAAGGGCGGATCGGGGTGATCGCCTTTCATAGTTTGGAAGACCGGGTCGTCAAGCGGACCTTGGCCGACGAAGAGCCGCGATGCATCTGCCCGAAACGGCAGCCGGTATGCACCTGCGGCGAACCGGGTCGAGTGAAGGTGTTAACGAGAAAACCGGTGATGCCGGGGGAGGCCGAAAAGGCCGAAAACCCCCGAGCCCGCTCGGCCCGTTTTCGGGTGGCCGAACGGTTGGAGTGAACGGAAAAGCGTGTAAGGAAAACGTCGGCGAGGTCGGTAGTTTTCCTCAACATGCGAACGGGAGGTGTCCATGGGAGTGGATCTAACCGGCGGCGTGGCTTGGCGCGAGAAGGGAGGGGTGCGGATAACCGACGCCCTCTCCTACACCGTCGCCGTGACGTTCGTGCTGATCGGGACGTTCGTCTACGTCTATCCCTCTCTGACCGCCACCCATCTGATGTACGACTACTCCGACCGGATACGCGAGCTTGAAAAAGCGCGCGAGTTGAACAAAAAGCTCCGGTTGGAAATAGCCGCCCTTCGTTCCTACGACTATATCGAGCGGCGGGCGGTCGAAGGGCTCGGATTCGTCCGGCCTCGCCCCGAACAGGTGGTGATTATTGCGAAGAAACGGGAAGAATAGAGAGCGGAACGCCGCAGAAAAGCTGGTGCGCTGGAGGCGTGTCCGGGCGGGGGGGATCTTTGTCCTGCTCGCCTTCTGGCTGGTTGTGGCCGGTGGACGGCTTGTGCAGCTCACCCTCTTTTCCGACACCCGCGTCGCCGCCTTCTCGTCGCGGCAAGGAACCGGCGAGATCGAAGTCGATCTTCCGCGCGGCATGATCTACGACAGCCAGTTTCACGAACTGGCCGTCTCCATCGACCTCGAATCGGTTTACCTGAATCCCCGCGTCGCCGGAGACCCGGTCGCCGTCGCCGCGCGGCTGGCGTCGATCATGGCCAAAAAGGGGAGCCGCGAAGAACGGACTCTCTTCCGCGACCTGAAACGGCGCATCGGCAAATATCGGAGCAAAAGCTTCGTTTGGATCAAACGGAAAGCCTCGCCGACCACCGTCGCCTCGCTTAAAAACGCCGACATCGACGGGCTCGGATTCGTCACCGAATCGAAACGGTTCTATCCCAAACGGGACATCGCGGCTCGGCTCATCGGTTTTTGCGGCATCGACAATCAGGGGCTCTATGGCCTCGAATACAAATACGACCAGACCATCCGTCCCGTCGCCTCCCGCTTCACCGTTCTGCGCGACGCTTTGGGGCGGTCATTGCCGATGCCGGAAGCCTTCGAGATCGCCGAGAAATCGCAACCGGCCGACCTCGTCCTGACCCTCGACGAGCGGATTCAGTACGTCGCCGAAACGGCGCTGGCCCGACAGGTGACCGCCACCGGCGCCAAACGGGGGGTCGCCATCGTCATGGACCCGTACACCGGGCGAATTATCGCGATCGGGGAACAGCCGAAGTTTAACGGCAACAACTTCGGCGCCTACGACGCCCAATGGTGGCGGTCGATGGCGGTTTCACGGGTCGTCGAGCCCGGTTCCACCTTCAAGCTGATCACCGTCGCCGCCGCCCTGGAAGAGGGGGTCGTCGTCCCCGACGAAAAGATCGACTGCGAAAAGGGGCGCTATCAGGTCGGCCCTCATACCTTCCGCGAAGCGTTGCGAAAACGATACGACCAACTGACGGTCCAAGAGGTGTTGGAGAAATCGTCGAACATCGGCGCCATCAAAATCGCCGAGCGGTTGGGAGAAGAAAAGCTGGCTTCCTATCTCGATAAGTTCGGGTTCGGCCATAAGACCGGCGTCGATCTCCCCGGCGAAGCGGCCGGGTTGTTGCGCCCGGTGAAAGCGTGGTCGTCGACGTCGCTCCCCTCGATCAGTTTCGGCCAGGAGGTCGGCGTCACCCCGTTGCAGCTGACCACCGCCGTCGCCGCCATCGCCAACGGCGGTTGGCTCATGCGCCCCCGGTTGGCGCTCGGTTTCGCGCGGGACAAAAAGCTGGTCGAAGAGATCGAGCCGGAAGCGGTCCATCGGGTCGTCTCGTCGCGCACCGCCCACCAACTGACCGGCATGATGCGGGCCGTGGTCGCCGACGGAACCGGCCACGCCGCGAAAGTGGAAGGGTTCGCCGTCGCGGGGAAAACCGGCACCGCGCAGAAGATCGACCCGACCACCGGACGTTATTCCGACGAGAAGTTCCTCTCCTCCTTCGCCGGTTTTCCCGACCAGATCGGCCTCGGCTCGTCATCGTCGTCATGATCGACGAGCCGCAAGGGTCGCTTGGGGTGGAGCGGTGGCGGGGCCGGTATTCTCCGAAATCGCCGACCGGGCCGCCCGCATATTGCGCATCCCCACCGACCGAACAGAGGTCTACGAGATCGACTGGAGCCGGATCGCCAACGGGGGGGCGGTATGAATGAAACCCATCAAAAACCGATCGAGGAGCTGATCGCCGCCATGACCACTCTTACCGTTCGTGGAAACGCCTCGCAAACCGCCGTCACCGGCGTCTGCTACGATTCGCGCGACATCCGCCCCGGCATGGCCTTCGTCGCCGTTCGGGGCGCCGCCGCCGACGGTCACGACTTCATCTCCTCGGCCATCACCCGTGGCGCCGTCGCCATCATCGCCGAACGGGACCCGGCCGAGTTCGGCGTCACCATTCCCCCCAACGTCACCCTCGCTCTTGTGGCCGACAGTCGGAAAGCGTTGGCGCGCATCGCAAACTATTTTTACGATTCCCCCTCGCGGCGCCTAAAGGTCACCGGCGTCACCGGCACCAACGGCAAGACCACTACCGCCTATCTGATACAGGCGATCATGAACGCCGCCGGATTCCCTTGCGGTCGACTCGGCACCACCGGCTACGACCTGATCGGCGAAACCGTCGACGCCCCCAACACCACCCCCGAATCGGCCGACGTTCATCGGATGTTGAGCCAGATCATCGGCCACGGAGGCCGAGCGGTCGCTATGGAGGTCAGCTCCCACGCGCTGACCCAGAACCGGGTAGGGGAGGTGGCTTTCGGCGTCGCCATCTACACCAACCTGACGCAAGATCATCTCGATTATCACGGCGACATGGATCGCTATTTCGCCGCCAAAGCGAAGTTCTTTACCGACCACGCTCCGAAAGTATCGGTCATCAACATCGACGACCCTTACGCCGCTCGACTCACCCCCTTGATTTCCGGCGACCTCTTCACCTACGGTCTCGGCGCGTTCGCCGACGTCACCGCCGAAGGGGTCACCCTCACCGCCGAAGGAACCGCCTTTCATCTCAAAACTCCCATCGGCTCCGCTCCGATTCGAAGCCGGATGGCCGGACGGTATAACGTCTACAACATGCTCGCCGCCGTCGCCGCCGCCATCGTCCATGGCGCCCCTCTCTCGGCTATCGTCAAAGGGCTCGAAGGGCTGGCCGCCGCCCCCGGTCGATTCGAACGGATCGACGAAGGGCAACCCTACGGCGTGGTGGTCGACTACGCCCACACCGACGACGCCCTGATCAACGTCCTGACTACGGCGCGGGCCATCACCAGAGGGAGGCTCATCACCCTCTTCGGATGTGGCGGCGACCGGGACAACGCCAAACGACCCAAGATGGGAAAGGCGGCGTGGACCCATTCCGACGCCGTCGTCGTCACCTCCGACAATCCTCGTACCGAAGAGCCGCAAGCGATCATCGACATGATCGTCGCCGGGATTCATAAAGACGAAAACCCCCGCGGATCGTTGACGGTCATCACCGACCGGCGCGAAGCGATCCTTGCCGCCGTCGGCATGGCCGCGCCGGGCGACATGGTCGTCATCGCCGGAAAAGGGCATGAAGATTACCAGATCGTCGGAAAGACGAAACATCATTTCGACGACCGCGAAGAGGCGAGAAAGGCGATCAAAGCCCGTGGCGAATAGGCTCGATCTGGCGACATTGGCGAAAGCCGCCGGGGGACGTTTGGTCCCCGGACGGGGGACGACCGTTCGTGGCGTCACCAGCGATAGCCGCCAAGCCTTGAAAGGGCGCCTCTTCATCGCCCTCGTCGGCGACCGGTTCGACGGCCACGCGTATGTCAAAGAGGCGTTCGCCAAAGGCGCCGCCGCCGCCCTCGTCTCCGACCCGTCGCTCTTGTTGGCCCATCCCGGCGAAACCTTCATCCTTGTCGACGACACGTTGCGCGGATTGCAGGAGATGGCCGCGTGGCGACGCCGGTCGATCAAAGGGCTGACCCTCGTCGCCGTTACCGGCAGCAACGGCAAGACCACCGTCAAAGAGATGATCGGCGCCATCCTCTCGACCAAAGGAAAGACCCTTGTCACCCAAGGGAACCTGAACAACCATGTCGGCCTCCCCCTCACCCTCATGAGCCTGACCGGCGCCGAGAAGTACGCCGTCATCGAAATGGGGATGAACCACGCAGGGGAGATCGCCCGGCTCGCCGCCATCGCCAAGCCCGACATCGCCCTCGTCACCAACGTCGGCGCCGCCCATCTGGGGCACTTCAAAAACGTCGCCGCCATCGCCGAGGCCAAAGGCGAACTGATCGCCGGACTCGATCCCAAGGCGACCGCCCTGCTGAACGGTGGCGACGACGGATCGAGACGACTGGTCGCCCGCTACGCCAACCGGCCTCGCACCTTCACCTACGGCCGGAACGGCGACGCCCGTTGGTCGTTGGTCGATAGCTGGAGCACGCCGGGGAAACCGGGGCGGACCATGGCCATCGCCGAAGGCGCCGAAGAGATCCTGCTCGCCGTTCCCCTCATCGGCGCGCATCAGGCCGACAACGCGACGGCCGCCTACGCCGTGGGGCGACTCCTCGGCGTCGCGCCGAGCGCCATCGCCAAAGCGTTAGCCACCGTCAAACCGGCGCCCATGCGGATGGCGGCGGGAAAACTTCCCAACGGAGCGGTGGTCATCAACGACGCCTACAACGCCAATCCCGACTCGATGAAAGCGGCCCTTTTGGCGGTCGCCGATATGTCGGGCGAAGCGCCGATCCTGCTGATGGGAGAGATGCGAGAACTCGGATCGAAAAGCGCCGCCGCTCATAAAGAGATCGGACGGCTCGCCGCGCGATTAGGATTCCGCCTTCTCGTCGGCGTCGGCGAAGCGACCCGCCCCGCCGTCGCGTCCGCCGCCAAAGGGAAAATCGAAGCGACGGTGGTGAAGGGTCATCCGCAAGCGGCGACGTATCTGGCCAAACGAATCGGCCCCAAAGATCGCCTGTTGGTAAAAGGATCGCGCGGGGCGGCGATGGAAACGGCGCTCGGCCTTCTCGTCGAGCGGATGGAGGAACGCTGATGCTCTATCATCTCCTCTTTCCGTTAAGCGACACCTACGGATTCTTCAACGTCTTCCGCTACATCACCTTCCGGGGGATATACGCGGCGATCACCGGGCTGGCCTTGGCCCTGCTGCTCGGCCCGTGGTTCATTCAATACCTCAGAGGCCGTCAGATCGGCGAGAAGATCCGAAGCGACGGTCCCGAAACGCATCATGCGAAAGCCGGCACCCCCACCATGGGCGGACTGCTGATACTCGCATGCGCTGTCGCGCCGACCCTCCTGTGGGCCGATCTGAGCAACCCGTATATCTGGATCGCCCTCGAATCGGTGATCCTCTTCGGCGCCATCGGGTTCTACGACGACTGGGTCAAGCTGACCGGAACGACCCACGGCGTATCGGGGTGGACCAAACTCGGATGGCAATTCGGCGCAGCCTTTCTGGTCACCCTCTCGGTCTACGTCACCCAAGGGGGTGATCCTGCGGTGACCCAGGTCTCGTTGCCTTTCTTGAAACATATGAGCCCCGACCTCGGGATTCTTTGGATACCTTTCGCCATGATCGTCATCGTCGGCGCCAGCAACGCCGTCAACCTGACCGACGGACTCGACGGGCTGGCCATCGGTCCGATCATCATCGCCTTCACCGCCTATCTGGCCATCACCTACATCACCGGACACGCCAAGTTCGCCGAGTATCTCTCGTTGACCCACGTCACCCATATGGGAGAGGCGACGATCTTCTGCGCCGCCGTGGTGGGGGCGTCACTCGGGTTCCTTTGGTATAACTGCCACCCGGCGATGCTCTTTATGGGGAACGTCGGATCGACCGCTCTGGGTGGGGCTTTGGGGGCCGTAGCGGTGATGACCAAACAAGAGGTGTTGCTGGTCATTGTCGGCGGCGTCTTCGTGGTCGAAGCGATTTCGGTCATCTTGCAGGTCTTCTGGTTCAAGACCACCGGACGGCGGCTGTTCCGCATGGCGCCGATCCATCACCATTTCGAAAAACTCGGCTGGCCCGAGCCGCAGGTCATCGTCCGTTTTTGGATCGTCGCTTTGACCTTGGCGTTGATATCACTTTCTACCCTGAAACTGAGGTGATGGACATGACCGAGCCGACGTATCAGGGAAAGCGAGCGCTTGTCATCGGCGCCGCCGCCAGTGGTCTGGCCGCCGCCCGGTTTCTCGTCCAGCGTGGCGCCAGCGTGACCATCACCGACACCGCTACGGCGGAAAAGCTGGGCGACCGAATCGCCGGTCTGCCGGCCTCGGTGACGCACGCCTTCGGCGGACACGACGCCGTCGATCCGGCCTCGTTCAATCTGGCGGTCATCTCTCCCGGTGTGCCGTGGGAGGCGCCCTTCGTCGAAACGGTCCGCGCCGCCGGGGTGGAGATGATCTCCGAAGTGGAGCTGGCCTTTCGGCATCTGACCGCGCCGGTCATCGCCGTCACCGGGAGTAACGGCAAGTCGACCACCACCACCCTCATCGGCGACATACTCGCCGCCGCAGGATTGAAGGTCTTCACCGGCGGAAACCTCGGGGAACCCCTTATCACCGCCGTGGGAGAGGCGTTCGACTGGATCGTGGCCGAAGTGAGTAGCTTCCAGTTCGAAGGGGTCACGACCTTTCGCCCGAAGATCGGGTTGCTCTTGAACATCACCCCCGACCATCTCGACCGGCACAAAAGCATGGAGCGATACGTCTCGCTGAAACGTCGGGTCGCCGCGAAGATGGGCGCCGGAGATACGTTGATTGTCAACGCCGCAGACCCGCTGACCAGCGACCTGAAAGCGCCCGCCGACGCCACGACCCTCACCTTCGGCGATCCGAACGGCGCCGCATGGGTGGAAGAGGGCGCCTGCATGGCGGCGATCGGCGGCGTTACGGAGCGGCTCTTCGCTCTCGCCGACCTTCAGATCGTCGGCGCCCATAACGTCGAAAACGCCGTCGCCGCGGCACTGGCCGCGCGGGTCGCGGGGATCGACACCGCTACCGTCCGCAAGGGGATCGCCGTCTTTACCGGTCTGCCCCATCGAATGGAAAAGATCGTCGAGATCGACGGGGTCGCCTTCGTTAACGACTCGAAAGGGACCAACGTCGATGCGACGTTGAAATCGCTTGAAGGGTTCGATCGGAATGTCGTTCTGATCGCTGGCGGGTCGTCCAAAGGCGCCGACTTCGCCCCTTTGGCCGAAGCGATCCGGCGTCATAGCAAAGGGGTCGTCCTCATCGGGGTTACGGCGCGGGAAATCGCCGATGCTTTGGGCGACTTCACGCCGACGCTCTTCGCCGACGATATGAGCGACGCCGTGAAAAAAGGGCGCTCGCTCGCCACGTCGGGAGAGACGGTTCTGCTCTCGCCGGCTTGCGCCAGTTTCGACATGTTCGAAAACTATGTCGACCGGGGCGCCCGGTTCGCCGAAGCGGCCCGTCGCTTGGCGGGGGAGGAGGCGCATGCCGGTTAAACGAAATCCCGACTGGTACATCGTTGGCGCCGCCGTATCGCTTTTCTGTTTTGGACTGGTGATGATCTACTCGTCGTCGGCGGTGATGGCGGCCGACCGGTTCGGCGATCCCCTCTATTTCCTCAAACGACAGCTCATGTGGGGGGGCATCGGCCTCTCCGGGATGGTACTCGCCATGCGGATCGAATACCGTGCGCTGGAGAAGTACTTCTACCTCATCTACCTTGTCACGATCATCGCCCTCTTCTTGGTCTTTGTTCCGGGCCTCGGCCACAAAGTCAACGGCGCCCAACGATGGATCAGTCTCGGCGTCGGTTCGTTCCAACCGGCCGAGTTCGCCAAACTGTCGCTCATCGTCTTCTTCGCCGCGCTGTTGGCCAAGAAGGGGCAAGAGGGCGCCATCAAACATTTCGCCTTCGGATTCGCCCCCTGCGTCGTGGCGCTGGTCATCGCGCTGCTGATGATTCAGATGCAACCCGATATGGGGACGGCGATGGTGATCGGAACGGTCTCCCTCTTTCTCTTCTGGGTGGCCGGGATTCGCCCCGTCTATCTGCTGACGGTCGGTTTGGTCGCCGTGCCGATTCTCTACGCGTCGATCTACAACGTCGGCTATCGGCGCAAACGGATCCTCTCGTTCCTCGACCCGTGGAAAGATAGCGCCGACAGCGGCTATCAGATTATCCAGAGCTACGTCGCCTTGGAGCGGGGGGGGATCTCCGGCGCCGGACTGGGGCAGAGCCAACAGAAACTTTTCTATCTCCCCGAAGCCCATACCGACTTTATCTTCGCCATCATCGGCGAAGAATTGGGGCTCATCGGCGGCATCGCCATCATGATCCTCTTCGCCCTCTTGGCGTGGCGAGGCGTTCGGGCCGGACTTGCGGCGCCCGATCCTTTCGGTATGTATCTCGCCTTCGGCATCACCTTCGCTTTCTCGTTGCAGACGCTGGTCAACCTTTCGGTCGCCATGGGGATCGCTCCGACCAAAGGATTGCCTCTCCCCTTTATCTCGTTGGGCGGCTCCGCCTTGGTCATGTGGATGACCGCCATCGGGCTTCTCGCCAACGTCTCCGAAGCCAGCCGAGCCGCTCATTCGTTGGGAGGCAAAGCCCCCCAACGCTCGTGGCGAGCCACCTTCGGCGGGAAGGAGGGGTGACCATGCGACTCCTGATATCGGGCGGAGGGACCGGCGGCCATGTCTATCCCGGCGTGGCGGTGGCCCGCGAGCTCTTGTCGCGCGGCGACGAACATGCCGTCCTCTTTGTCGGGGGGGATCGGGGCGCCGAAAACAACATCCTCCCACGCGAAGGATTGCCCCTTAAAACGCTGTCGGTCTCCGGCATCAAAGGGAAGGGGCTTGCGGCCCGCTTTGTGGCGGTGATGAAACTAATCAGAGCGGTGGTGTCGGCCCGGTCGATCCTCCGGCAATGGGCGCCCGACGCGGTGTTGGGGGTCGGCGGCTACGCCTCAGGCGCCATCGGCATCGCCGCCGTCACCATGCGGATTCCCCTTTTCGTCGCCGAACAAAACGCCCGGCCCGGTCTCACCAACCGGTGGCTCGCCAAAAGCGCCCGACAGATATTTACCTCGTGGCCCGGCGGCGGCGAAGTCTTGCCGATGGAACGGGTGACCCTCACCGGGAACCCGGCCCGCCCTGCGTTTTTCGAAACCTCCCCACGCCCTGCCGAGGGGGTCTTCTCCCTTTTCGTCTTCGGCGGCAGTCAAGGGGCGCGGACCATCAACGACGCCGTCATCCAAGCCCTCCCTGCGTTGGTCGCCTCCGGGGTGTCGCTAAAGATCGTCCACCAGACCGGTCCCGCCGATTACGAGCGGATCGTCTCTCTCTACGACGCCTGCCCGATCCCTCACGAAGTGGCGCCCTTCTTCCACGACATGCCCCGCCGCTTGGCCGAGGCCGATCTGGTCGTCTGCCGCTCCGGCGCCGGCGCCGTGTCGGAAATCTGCGCGGCGGGACGAGGCGCCTTGTATGTGCCCTACCCCCACGCCGCCGACGATCATCAAACGAAAAACGCCGAGGTGATGGTTAAAGCCGGGGCCGCCGAACTGGTGGCCGACCGCTACTTTAACGGCGCCGTGGCGGTGGAGGCGATCATCCGGTTGGCCAAAGATCGGCGTCGCCTGAAAGCCATGGGGGAAGCGGCCCGCGCCATGGCCCGACCCCACGCGGCCAAAGATATCGTTGACGCCATCATCAACACCGTCGCCCATCGACGAGCGGCGTAGGAGAAGCGGGAATGAAATTCAGACGGACCAAACGGATTCACTTCGTCGGCATCGGCGGCTCCGGCATGAGCGGCATCGCCGAGATATTACTCTCGATGGGCTACGACGTGGCCGGGTCCGATCTCGCAGAGAGCGAGACCGTGGCCCGTCTTCGGGCAGCCGGTGCGGTGGTTCATATCGGTCACGAAGCGGCCCACGTCGGCGCCGCCGAAGTGGTGGTCATCAGCTCCGCCGTCAAAGAGAGCAACCCCGAAGTGGAGGAGGCCCGGTCGCGTCTCATCCCCGTGATCCCCCGGGCGGAGATGCTCGCCGAGCTGATGCGGATGAAATACGCCGTAGCGGTCGGCGGTTCCCACGGCAAGACCACCACCACCTCCATGGCCAGCATGGTCTTGTCGCGGGGCAAGTTCGATCCGACGATCATCATCGGCGGACGGCTCGACCGTTTGGGTTCCGGCGCCAAGCTGGGGGCGGGGGACTATCTGGTGGCCGAAGCCGACGAGTCGGACGGATCGTTTCTGAACCTCTACTCGACCATCGCCATCGTCACTAACATCGACGCCGAACATCTCGACTACTACGGCTCCTACGACGCGGTGAAATCGGCTTTCGTCCAGTTTATTAATAAAGTCCCCTTCTACGGCGCCGCCATCCTCTGCCTCGACGACGCGGCGGTGCAGGAGCTGATCCCCCGTTTGAAGAAACGGTTCATCACCTACGGCATCAACGCCTCCGCCGACGTGATGGCCCGCGACGTCACCTTCTCCCGATTCGATTCGTCGTTCACCGTCGTCGCCTTCGGCCGGGAAGTGGGGCGGCTCTCCATCGGGATGCCGGGGATTCATAACGTCTATAACGCGCTGGCCGCCCTTACCGTCGGGTTCGAGCTGGAGATGAAAGCCGAAGATGTGGTCGATTCTCTGCAAGGGTTCGCCGGGGTGCAACGACGGTTGCAACGAAAAGGGGAGATCGACGGCGTCATGGTTCTCGACGACTACGGCCATCACCCCAACGAAGTCCGCGCCACCTTGCGCGGCGTCAAAGAGGGGTTTCCCGACCACCGTCTCATCGTCGCCTTCCAACCCCATCGCTACAGCCGGACCCGCGACCAGTTAGCCGATTTTCACAAAGCCTTCTACGACGCCGACGAGCTGATCGTCACCGATATCTATCCGGCCGGCGAAGCGCCGGTCGAAGGGTTGACCGGCGAAGCGGTAGCCAAAGGGGTTGTCGCCCACGGAAAAAAAGGCGCCCGCTACGTCGCCGACAAGAGCGAACTTCCCGGCCTGCTGGCCGACATGGCCAAAGAGGGGGACATCATCCTGACCCTCGGAGCGGGGGACATCACCAAAGTGAGCGATGCGGTGGTGCAGACCCTTACGGCGCGGGGGAGAGGATGAACGTGGTCATGGAAGAACGGATCGTCGAACGGGCGCGACTGGCTCGCCACACCACCTACAAAGTGGGGGGCGCCGCCGACCGGCTCGTCATACCCGGGGAGGTCGAAAGTGTCGCCCAATGGCTGAGCGCCGGCGACGTGACCGCCGTCATCGGCGGAGGGTCGAATCTCCTGGTCGCGGACAGCGGGATACGGGGGACCGTCCTTCTCTTGGCCGGAACCATGGAGACGTTGCAGATCACCGTCCACGGCGACGACGTGGTGGCCCATGTCGGCGCCGGATGTGACATGACCAAACTGGCCGGGCTCTTCATGAAACAGGGGATCGACGGTTTCGCCTTCGGCTACGGCCTCCCCGGAACCGTCGGGGGGGCGTTGAAGATGAACGCCGGAACAACCCACGGCGACATGCGTGGCGTCGTTGAAAAGGTGACCCTCGTCCGGGCCGACGGACTGACCGAAGAGATCTCCGCCGCCGCTTGCCGGTTCGGTTATCGGACTTCCGCCTTCCCCGAAGGAAGCGTGATCGTCGAAGCGACCATGCGGTTTAAGAAAGGGAATCCCGAGACGATCCATCGGGCCATGCGGGAAGGATACGATCGGAGGAAAGCGACCCAACCGCTCGACCTCCCCTCCGCCGGATCGGTGTTTAAGAATCCGACGGGAGACTACGCCGGACGGCTCATCGAAGCGGTCGGCATGAAAGGAACCGCCGTCGGCGGCGCCATGGTGTCGAAGAAACACGCCAACTTCATCGTCAACACCGGCGACGCTACCGCCACCGACATCGCGACCCTTATCGGCAAGGTCGAAGCCCGTGTCGAAGAGGCGTTCGGAATTCGTCTGGAGCGGGAGATACGGCTCTTGGGAGATTTCGACCGATGAGCTCCATCAAAAAGATCGTCGCCGGCAGGAAGGTCGTCGTCCTGATGGGCGGGCTCTCCAACGAACGGGAGATCAGTCTCAAAACCGGCGCCGCCGTCTTGTCGTCCTTGGGGCGGCTCGGCGTCAACGCCGTCGGCATCGACGTGGGGCGCGATCTGGCCGATCAACTGCGGATGAGCCAAGCCGACGTCGCCTTCATCGCTCTTCACGGCGCCTATGGTGAAGATGGTTGCGTACAGGGGATGCTCGAGCTGATGGGGATTCCCTACACCGGCTCCGGCGTCGCGGCGTCGGCTATCGCCATGGACAAAGCGTTGACCAAAATCGTCGCCCGGCAGATCGGCGTTCAAACCCCCGACTGGGTCGTCGTCACCCGCGACGAAATGAAAGCCGGTCTTCCCACGGGGCTCTTCGCCCCCGCCGCCGTCAAGCCGGTGGCCGGTGGATCGTCGCTCGGCATCAGCCTCATTCGAGAAGAGAGCGCGCTCCGAGGGGCGCTCGAAAAAGCCTTGGCCGAAGACCGGCAGGCGTTGGTGGAGCGGTTGATCGACGGACGACTCTTGACCGTTGGCGTGGTCGGCGGAGAACCGTTGCCGGTCATCGAAGTGGTGGTGGCCGACGGTTTTTACGACTACGCGAAAAAGTATACCCCCGGTCAGACCCGCTACCAGGTCCCGGCGAAGATCGACGAGACGACGGCCCGCGACGCGCAAGCGATGGTGATGGCGCTGCATCGGGCGCTCGGTTGCAAAGGGGTCACTCGGTCGGAACTGATCCTCGACGCCGATGGGGGGTTGTGGCTCATCGAATTAAACACCATCCCCGGCATGACCGAGACGAGCCTGATACCGAAAGGCGCCGAAGCGGCCGGAATGAGCTTTGACGACGTGGTGGAAAAGACACTGAAGGAGGCGCTCGATGGCCGTTAGAACCCCCCCCCACAGGGTCGAAGAGGTGCGTCGCCGTACAAAAAAAGCGCCGACCAAGACCGGTGTGTCGTGGGGGAAGGTCGCCGTGCGGGGGATTATCATGCTCGGCGCCGCCGCGGGGATCACTCTCCTGTTGGGGGGAGTCGGTTTCGGCGCCATGGTCGGCTACGAAGCGGCCACCAAGAGCGAATACCTGACCGTCAGCGCGGTCCGTATCGTCGGCAACGGCGAGGTGACCAAAGAAGAGATCGAAAAGGGGCTGACCGCCATCTTGGGCCGCCAGATATTGGAACTCGACCTCGACGAACTGGGCGAAGCGTTGGCGTCGCATCCGTGGATCGAGAAGGTCAACGTCCGCCGCGATCTTCCCGACCGGTTGACCGTCGAAGTGACCGAACGGCGCCCCGTGGCCGGGATCGTCTCCGGCGCCCGCCGATGGTTGGTCGACGCGCACGGCGTGCTGCTCGACGCACGGGCCGTAGAGGCCGACGATCCCTTCGCCGTCGTCACCGTGCGAGGGGTCGTATTGCCGAAGGAGGCGAAACCGGGCGACTACATCGACCCGTCGGTTTTCGATCCGGCGGTGAAGGTGGGGCGTCGGCTCGGCGGCTACAAACTGCTGGGGATCGGTGGACTGGCGTCGGTTGACGTCGCCCGGCCCGACCGGCTGGATCTGACCTTTACGGGGCTGACCGCCGTGGTGGCGGCGCCTCGGGGCGCGTGGCGGGACGAACTGGCCCGTCTGGCGACGGTCGATTACCTGTTGCGCCACAAGCGAGCCGATGTTGATCGAATAAACCTGCTGTTCGACGGGAAAGTGGTCGTCACATTCACCGGCGAGAATCAAGCGGCGAAGGGAGCGTAAAAGAAGATGGCCAAAGAGCGGGAGATGATTGTAGGGCTCGACATCGGCACGGCGAAGATCTGCTGCCTGATAGCCCAAGCCACCGACGGGGGGGACGCCATGGATATCATCGGCGTCGGCTCCGCTCCGTCACACGGCCTCCGCAAAGGGGTGGTGGTGAACATCGAAGCGACTGTCGAGTCGATCAAACGGGCGGTGGAAGAGGCCGAAACCATGGCCGGGATCGAAGTCGAATCGGTCTACGTCGGCGTGGCGGGAGGCCATATCAAAGGGATCAACTCCCACGGCGTCATCGCCGTCAAGGGGGGTGAGGTGACCGGGCTCGATGTCGAACGGGTCATCGACGCCGCCAAAGCGGTCAACATCCCGATGGATCGTGAAGTGATCCACGTCATTCCGCAAGACTACGTCGTCGACGATCAAGACGGCATTCTCAAACCGATCGGCATGAACGGCGTCCGGTTGGAGGCGAAGGTCCATATCATCACCGGCGCCGTCACCTCGGCGCAGAACATCATCCGGTCGGTGAACCGGGCCGGGCTGGAGGTGAACGATATCGTGGTGGAGCAACTGGCCGCCGCCGACGCCTCCCTCGACGAAGACGAAAAGGAGCTCGGCGTCGCCCTGGTCGATATGGGGGGAGGGACTTGCGATATCGCGCTCTTCAAGAACAACAGCATTAAAGCGACCAGCGTGGTGGCGTTGGGGGGGACCAACCTGACCAACGATATCGCCATCGGTTTGCGGACCCCGAACCACGAAGCGGAAAAGATCAAACGGCAATACGGTTGCGCCGCTTCGGCGTTGGTCGGACCCGACGAGATGATCCGGGTTCCCGGCGTCGGCGGACGGGAGTCGCGGGAGCTCTCCCGGCGTGTCCTGACCGACATCATCGAACCGCGCATGGTCGAGATATTCATGTTGGCAAGACAGGAGATCGAGCTTTCCGGCTATCACAACCAGCTCGCCTCGGGGATCGTTCTGACCGGCGGCGCCGCCCAGCTCGACGGGATCGTCGAAGTGGCGCAGGAAGTCTTCGAACTGCCGGTGCGGCTCGGCCTCCCCAAAGGGGTCATCGGCCTGGCCGATCTGGTCGACAGCCCGCAATACGCCACGGTGGTGGGGCTGGTGCGACACGGCATGCAGAACGCGTTGGATGGACGGCATCCCAGCCTGAAAGGACGTGACCTGTTTGAAAAGGTGGCGGCCCGGATGCGGGGATGGATTCGGGACTTTTTCTGATTACGGCTTGAAAAACGGAGCGCGGGGGCGCTTCGAGAACCGATATACGCATAGATAAAGGCAGGAGGACATCATGGCAGATTTCGGATTCTTGGATGGAGACGGCGGACAAGTCTTCTTCGATTACGGCGACGACGCGTCGGGCGATAACTTCGCCGCCACCATCAAAGTCATCGGCGCCGGGGGGGGGGGGGCGGCAACGCCGTCCGCACCATGTACAACGAAGGGATCAGCGGCGTCGAGTTCATCGTCACCAACACCGACGCCCAAGCGCTCCGGTCGACCCCGATTCCGTTGAAACTCCAGCTCGGGCGGGAGCTGACCCGGGGGTTGGGCGCCGGGGGTAAGCCGGAAGTCGGCGAAGCGGCCGCCCGCGAAGACGAAGAGGCGATCAGGGCCGCCTTGAAAGGCGCCGACATGGTCTTCGTCACCGCCGGAATGGGGGGAGGCACCGGAACCGGCGCCGCCCCGGTCATCGCCCGGATCGCCCGCGAAGAGGGCGCCCTTACCGTCGGCGTGGTGACGAAACCGTTTAGCTTCGAAGGAAAACGGCGGATGGCCAACGCCGACCGGGGACTCGAAGAGTTCAGGAAATCAGTCGATACCTTGATCGTCATCCCGAACCAGCAGCTCCTCGGCTACGTGCCGAAGAACACTCCGGCCCAAAAAGCTTTCGCCATCGCCGACGGGGTCTTGACCAAGGCGGTGAAAGGGATATCCGAACTGATCACCGGCACCGGCTACATCAACGTCGACTTCGCCGACGTCCAGTCGGTCATGGGCGAACAGGGGCTGGCCCTGATGGGGGTCGGCATCGGCCAGGGGGACAGCCGGGCGCTCGACGCCGCCCAGTCGGCGATCAACAGTCCGCTGTTGGAAGACTCCTCCATCGAAGGGGCGCGCGGCATTCTGATCAACATCACCGGCGGCCCCGACATGACCTTGCACGAGATCAATGAAGCGGCCACCTACATCACCGACGCGGCTCACCCCGACGCCGACGTCTTCTTCGGTTCGCTCTTCGACGAGTCGATGGGAGAGAAGGTGCGCGTTACCGTCATCGCCACCGGCTTCCAGAGTGTCTCCGAGCAGGCGCGGGAACAGGAGATTCTCAAGCGACTCGAAACGCAAGACCGGGAGAGCCGGATCAAAGCGGGGGGCTCGAACCTAGTCTCCACCCGGATCACCGCCGCCACCGGCACCCACGGGGCCGCCCCCGTGCAGGTGGTGGGTAATAACGGACGTGTGGCGAAAAGCGAAAGCGGGGAATCCCCGCGACGGGTGATCGCCCCCGAAAGGCCGTTGATCCAACGCTCCACCTTGCGCCCGATGCGAGGGAGCGCGGAAGACGACGATCTCGATATCCCCACCTTTATCCGCAAACATGTCGACTGAGCGACGGGAAAGGGACTCATGAAAAGCGAACTGGCGAAAAAGGCGATGAAGCTGACCAATAATCAGTTGCGCCAATACAACACCCTCTTGCGGAAAAACCTGCGGCTGGTTATCAGCTGTTCGGAAGAGAACGAAAAGGCGCAAGAACGGATCGACGAGATGGAGGAGATCCTCTGCGGCCAGCCGAATATGCGGGCGATGTTCGATTCGCTTATCACCGACGGAGCGCGGCTCTTCGGCATGGACTACATCACCGTCACCCTCGACCCGGACCTTGAAGAGCCTCTACCCCGACGGGTATCAAGAGGACCAAGGGAGTTTCTTTCTTCATAGCGAAAGCGTCTACTTCATGGACCCGGCCCGGATGAGCGCCGCCTTCGCCGATCCGCACCATCCGACCTTGCGGGGGAACCTGCGCGGCGGGTCGCTCGCCTTCTTCCCCAAGTCGGCGGGGTCGGTTCGGTCGGAAGCGCTGGTGCCGTTGAGCAACGGGCGAGAGATCATGGGGGTTATCGCTTTCGGGAGCCGCAGGCCGACCCGCTTTCTGGAAGAGCATGGCGTCCGATTCCTGAAACGATTGGGGCGGACCGTGACTTTGCGGGTCGAATATTTCCGGGCCGAAGGGAACGAAGCGGTCGACGAACCGCCACGGAAAGAAGCCGCCTCGTGAGCCGAAGCGGGCGCCCGGTCGTGCTCGGGCGTTTTGGAAGAAGCGGCGGTTCCCTGACGTTGCAAGGGAAACCGGTCGAGCGGCTGGTGGCGAAAGCCGGAGCCCCCGCCTATCTGTATGACGGCGCCATCATGCGGGAGCAGTACCGACGGCTCGCCGCCGTCCTCCCGGCGGCCGCCCGGATACACTATTCGTTGAAAGCCAACCCCCACCCGGCGGTGGCCGCCATCTTTCGGGAAGAAGGAGCCGGGGCCGAAGTGGCCAGCCGCGCCGAATTGGAAAACGCCTTAGCCGCACGGTTCGCCCCAAAAGATATCCTCTTCGCCGGACCGGGGAAGAGCGACGACGAACTCGCCTTCGCCGTCGAAACCGGCATCGGATCGATCAACGTTGAATCGGCCGCCGAACTCGACCGGGTCGTCCGCCTCGCTCGGTCGCGTGAATCCGGCCCGCCGGTCACCATCGCGTTCCGCGTCAACCTCGACCTTTTCGTCGAAAGCGCCACGGGAAAAGTGATGGTCGGGGGGGGACGAAAGTTCGGCGTCGACGACGACCTCCTCCTGCCGTTGGTTCGTCGCGCTTTGGCCGAACCGAAGCTTACCGTCGAAGGGTTCCACTGCTTCGCCGGAACCCAGATCACCGACACCCGCCTCCTCGTCACCGTCTACGAAGCTTTCGTCGACTGGTGCGTGTCGTTCGCCCCCGCGTCGGGCATAAAGCGCGTCGCCACGCTCAACTTCGGCGGCGGTCTCGGCATCCCCTTCTACGACCACGAAGTCGAACTCGACCTTCGCCCGTTGGGGGCTGCGTTGAAACGGATCGCGAAACGGCTCCCCGACACCCGGCTGATACTCGAACCGGGCCGCTACCTCGTCGGCCCCGCCGGGGTCTACGTTTCGCGTATTATCGACCTTAAGAAATCGCGGGACCAGTGGTTCGTCGTCACCGACGGCGGCATCCACCACGCGCTGGTCCCCATCGTTATGAACAAAAACTATCCGACGGCGTTGGTCAACAAGATGGATTCCCCCCGCCGCTTCGCGTGCACCGTGGTCGGCCCGTTATGTTCCTCCGCCGATCAGTTCTCTCGCTCCATGACCCTGCCGAAACCGGAACTCGGCGATCTGCTCGGCGTCTTTAACTCCGGCGCGTACGGCTACACCGCCGGGATGCTCTATTTTCTCTCCCACCCGTCACCCGCCGAAGTCTTGGTCGACAAAGGTCGGAGCTGGCTGCTGCGGGCGAAAACCGCGCCGACCTATACCCCCGCCGTTCCGCTCTGAGCGATTCCCTGCTACACTCTCCCCTTTCGGAATAGATACGCGAGTGAAGCATGGAAGAGCTATTGATTCCCGGTTTTCTGCTGGCGGGCCTTTGGGTCGCGTGGAGAGTCATGCTCAAGATCAACTACTACACCTTCGGCGAGCATCAAGAGCGAGAGCGAATGTTGGCCGAACGAAAAGAGGCCCGCGCCCGTCTGCGGGAAGAGGAGAAGGGTGATGACCGGCCCGACTGAAGCCGCCCTGTACGCTTTCGGCGGTCGGCAGATCGTCGACGCTCTTACCGACCGAACCGTCACCGCCCGTGGTCGGGAACGCGCGGAACGGGCGCCGATCGTCGCCACCATGATCGAGGCCGAACGGTTGTTGGCCGAAACGACCGCCATGGTCGAACTGATGGAAGAGCGGCCCGACTTCGACATCGAACCCTCCGGCGAGATCGGCCCGTTGCTGGTGTTGGCCCGTAAAGGGCATCCTCTCATGGGCGATAAGTTACGGGCGATCTATCCGACGCTGGTCAGCGCCGAGAAAATATCGTTGCTCTTCACCGCCGTCGGCATCAACGACGATTCCGACCATCCGTTGGCCGTCGATTTCGAACCCCCCGTCGGATTGGCCGGGCTTATCGACGAATCAATCGACGAAGAGGGCGCCGTCCGACTCGACGCCACGCCGGAGATCGAACGGCTCCACCGGCAGGTGAACACCCTTAAGCGGCAGATACGGGAACGGGCCGAAGCGATGTTGCGCGATCTCGACATGGCCGCCATGTTGCAAGAGGAATACGTCACACTGCGGGAGAACCGGTTCGTCCTCCCGGTCCGGGCCGAACATAAGAACCATGTCGACGGCATCGTTCATGGGGCGTCCCAGACCGGCCAGACGTTCTTCATAGAACCGAAGGCGTTGGTCGAGATGAACAATAAACTGAAAAGCGCCGAAGCCGAGCTGGAGAGCGAAATCCATCGACTCTTGGCGCGGCTCTCGGCCATGATCGGGGACGAGGCCGACGCCATCGAATTGGCCAGCTCCGGGCTCGCCCGACTCGATCTCATCCACGCCCGCGCTCGTCTCTCCGGCGACCTGTTGGGCGTCCGACCCCGCTTCACCGACCGGGTGGAGCTCAAAGGATTGGCCAACCCGCTGATGCTCCTCGAAGGGAAAGAGGTTGTCCGCAACGACGTCATCATGCCCGAGGGGCGGTCGATCCTGGTCCTCTCCGGCCCCAACGCCGGCGGCAAAACGGTCACCATGGGGGGGATCGGTCTTGTGGCGATCATGGCCCGGATGGGGCTCTTCATTCCGGCTGCCGAAGGGAGCGGCGTCCCCTTCTATCGCGCCGTTCACGCCGACATCGGCGACAGCCAATCGATTCACGACGACCTTTCGACCTTCTCCGCGCACTTGACCGCCGTCAACCGGATCGTCGCCGACGCCAGCCACGGCGGCTTGGCGCTGCTCGACGAACTGATGGTCTCCACCGACCCGCGCGAAGGGGCGGCCCTTGCGGTGGCGGTGCTCGACCGATTGGCGCACGCCGGAATGGACGTTGTCGTCACCACCCATTTCCAGGATCTGAAAATCTTGGCCGGGGCCGAAGGGGGATACTACAACCTCTCCATGGAGTTCGACGATCTCGAAGGACGCCCCACCTATCGGGTGGTGGCCGGAGCCCCCGGTTCGTCGTCGGCCCTGTCGCTGGCGGGACGGCTCGGCATGGACCCGGCGATCGTCGACGCCGCCCGTCAACGGCTCGAAGGAGGGGATCAACGGGTCGAAGAGGCGTTGGCGAAGTTGCGGGAGCAGACGACGCTGGCCGAACGGAACCGGCGCGAAGCCGAAGCGGCGAAAAAAGAGGCGGCCCGGTTCCGGGACGAAGCGGCCCAGTTGCGCCGGGATGTGGCCGAGCAAAAAGAAGAGTTCTCCCGCACCGTGAAACGAAAACTGGCGGCAGACGTGGCCGACGCCCGACGTCAACTGGCCGCGATGGTCGACGAAGCGCGTCGGTCGGGGAACGATAAACGGGCGGTCGCCTCAGCCCGAGAGAAAGTCGAGAGCTTGGCCGCCGATATCCGGACCGCCACCGCCCCCCCCGCCCGAATCGACCATGCTTCGTTGCGTAAAGGGGATACGGTCTACGTGACCCCATTGCAACGAAACGGCGAATTGGTGGCCGACCCGGCGGAGGGGAAGGTCGACGTCGATCTGGGGGGATTGCGTCTTTCGGTCAGCCTCGACGATATCGTGGGGCTGGCGAAAAAAGGGGAGGGCCCCGCGCCGACGGTTACCGGCAAACCGACTCGTCGACCCGATGTGGCGCCGAGCGCCGCCATGGCGGAGATCGATATCCGGGGGCGGCGGGTCGACGAGGGGATCGAGAATCTGGAACGGTTTCTCGACCAATACGCCGTCGGAAGCGCCGAGCGGGTGCGGATCATCCACGGGAAAGGGACCGGCGCTTTGCGAAGCGGGGTGCGGGAATATCTGGCGAACTCTCCTTACATCGCCGAATTCTTCAGCGAAGAAGACGCCCACGGGGGCGAAGGGGCGACGGTGGCTATCCTGCGGGGAGCGTGAAAATGACCGCCGTCGACCTTCTCATCGTCGGGATCGTCGCCGCCTGCTGTTCGCTGGTTCCGGCGATGATCGTGATAATCAAGAAACGGAGAGGGTAGGCTCTATTCGCCCGGTTGATCGGCGGTGGCGTCGCTTTTGATCTGTTCGATGGTCTGACGGACCAGATCTTCGGCGACGTTCAAGGTGACGTCGGCGGCGATTTTCTTGAAGACGTCGAGCATCTCTTCGCGCATGTCGGCAAGCAGGCTGTTGACGGCGCGACCGACCGCTTTCTCCACCACGTCGCGGGAGATCATCCCTTCAACGGCGCGACTCACCGCCATCTCGACGGCGGCCGACAACGCTTCCTGGCTCATGGCGGCGACGTTGGGGGCGATCTCTTCGGTCACGGTTTCGCCGACCCGTTCGTTGTGGCTCTCTTCGGAAGATAATCCGGCCGCTTCGTCGATGGCGTCGAGCAGGCGAATGGCTTCTTCGGAGAGTTCCCCCTCGTCATCGCCGAGTTCGTCGATGGGGGTGGTGGGGGTAAAGTCGTGCTCTTCGGCGGGGGGATCGTCATCGACCCCGTCGTCGTCGAGGCCGTCTTCGGCGAAACCGTCTTCGACGAGGTCGTCTTCTACCACCGCTTCCAAGAGGTCGTCTTCCTCGTCTTCGTCGTCGGCGACCGCTTGCGGTTTAAGGTCGAGCAACACAGGGGCGTCGTCAGGTTCGTCGGCCAGCTCGTCGATCGGTTCATCGATCAACGGTTCTTCTGCGAGGGGGGCCGGTTCGTCTTCGACCTCCCCCCCTCCCATGGAGTCGAGCAGGCTTTCGAGGGGAATGTCGATTTCGTCGAAGGTGTCGTCGTCGAAATCGGTGAAGGTTTCTTCCGGCTCGGGGAATTCTTCTTCGGGAACCGGCTTGGCGACCGGGCCTTTGCGGGCGATGACCTCTTTTACCCGGGCGACCATCTCTTCCGAACGAAACGGTTTTTCGAACTTGCCGTCGGCTCCGGCGCGACGGGCGGCTTCTTCGTCGAAATCGTCGAGGGCGCTGCCGAGGAGGAAAATGGGGGTTTCGGCGAAGGCCGGTTCGCTTTTGAGGGTGCGGCAGAGGGTGAACCCGTCGCCGTCGGGCATGTTGATGTCGGTGATGACGAGCTGAGGGGTGCGTTCATGGGCCGCTTCCAACGCGCTGGCGGTGTCGCCGACGACGGTAAGGTCGAGATCTTCGCTCTCGAAGGCGAGCTCGAATACTTTTTGAATGGTTACCGAGTCATCGACAACCAGAATCGAAGGATGGCTCATCTTTTGGCCTGCTTTTGTAGGCTCACCGACGGGGCGAGTCAATAATTCCTAATGCTAACAAGTTGTTATTACCGGGTCAATCGTTCCGAAGCCGGTGCTGACATTATAGTAAATTCCGGCTAAGATCACCGTGGAAGATGATTGCGCCCGGTGGCGTGGCCGGACTTCAAATCCGTGCGGGGACCGTAAGGCCCCCGGAGGGTTCGACTCCCTCCCTCTTCCGCCATCGCCGAAGACCGGTTTCACCCCTACGGTTGCCCGCTCATTGTCCGGCGCCATTCTGCGCCGAGGGCTCGACCGGTTAGGGGGCTTGTCTGAAATCGACGCCACACATCCGTGCAGGCGCCCTTCGGTACGCCCTTTCCGGTCACCCGGTTCTGGGTAAATAATGGGCGATTCACCGCAACCATTTGCCGCCGCGCCGTTAAGGAACGATAATGGACGGGGGTTATCTTGCGAAAAGAGGGTTGCGATGAGAAGGTACGTTCCGTTCGTTCCGTTCGTTGCGTTAGGTTTCGTCATAGTTCTTTCCTCATGCGGCGGCGGTGGGGGATCGGGCGGGGATTCATCTTCCGGCGGTGGGGGGACGACGGTCTATACCGCCAGTTCGGTCGCGGCCACGGGCGCCGCGAATATGGGCTCGGACGCCATCGTCGGCGCTCTCCTCGCCAACGACAACGGCTATTCGGTGCGACAGATCGCCGCCGCTCTTTCCGGCGGATCGTTGGGAGTGAACGGTTCCGTTTCGGGGGTCTCGCCGACGTATACTCCCCCCAACACCTTGTCGGCGTACATTCAGCAGAATCTCGGGGGACGTTCGTCTCCGGCCAACGCTTTCACCGACGAGGAGGTCGCCATCATCCGGGGGGTGGTGGAGATCTATATTCTCATTCAGCAACAGGAGACCGATGACATTCTCACCTCGGTCTTGTTGTCGATGGGGCAAGGCTTCCTCGCCGATCAGGTGGTGCAGGCGATCGTCGAAAATTACGACGTCGACGACACGGGCAATATCGCGGGACAAACGCCGAACGGAACGGTTCAGACCGACGTCTTTACGGAGACCGGCGGGTCGTCGGGAGGAACCGATGGCGGCGGTACCGACACCGGATCGATCAGCTATCCGATCACCTATAGCGGGAGCGCCAGCTATACCAGCTCGGCCACAGTCACTTTCGGCGGCGGCGCAAGTATCGATTGCCAGTCGTTCGGCGACATCAGCATCACCCTCTACGCCGACGGATCGCTCAAGATGGTCTTTGACACCAACAAGGCGGCGACGTTCGACACCAAAGGGAACATGCAGTGTACGGACTCCCCCTACACCAACACCCGCACGCGTGGGAGCCACGCCAACGGCGAGTATCGCGTGGAGATGTATAGCGATCCCAGCTATATGGACGGAACCTATAATGCGTATGGCATTCAGGGAAGCTGGAGCTACAGTGGTACGCTCACCTATTCGAGCGGCGACGCGGCGACGGTTACCGAATCGCTCAGCTTCAATATCGCTACGGCGCGGTAGGGAGGGGGACATACGAACGGGCCCCGCCGATAGCGAGGCCCGTTCGAAGTCTTTCGCTTATTCGGCCGTAGGGGCCGAGGGGGCTTTTTTCTTTCGTCCCGCTTTCGCTTTGGCGGTTTTCTTCTTCGATTTCGGCGCATCGCCGGCGGCGACGTAACCGTCGGCGGTTTTGCCGATGACCCCCCGTTTGGCCATCTGCTGCAACTGCGAGTAGATCGTCACCGATCCCTTGGCGATGACCCCCGATTTTTCGAGCGCGGAGCGAATGGCGCCCGAGGCGACGGGGCCGTTGGCGTTTTCGAGAAGGGTTTTGATCTGTTCGGTGATGGCGCCCCGTTTTCGTTTTACCGGTGTTTTGGCTTTCGGTTTGCGGCCCGGCTTGGCGGTCGATTTCGCGGGGCGACCGCGGCGCGGCGCGGCGTCTTCGTCGAGCAGGGGGACCAACTCCAGCAGTTGGGTCAGCGCTTTGATGCGCCCTTCATGCCAAGCGATTTCCTTCTCGACTTCCTTCACGTTAATGATAGCCATGTCGTACGATCCATCCTCTATCGATAATAAATATGAACTAACTCTTGAAAGCTATCATGTTTTTATATAGATGAGCAAGTCGGCGAAAAATGAGGAGGCGAATTGATATAATGGGCGCTTATATCCATGGGAGTAATGCGTGACCAAAGCAGCTTTTTCTTTAGCGCTCGCCTCCGGCTCGCCGCGCCGGAAAGACTTGTTGGCCGAAGCCGGATATCGTTTCGACATCATCCCCTCCGACGCCGACGAGACCTTCGATCCGACCCTTTCGCCGAAAAAAAACGCCGCTCTCGTGGCCGAGCGAAAGGCGGAGGTGGTGGCGACGGCCCATCCCGATCGTCCGATACTCGCCGCCGATACTATCGTCGTGCTCGACGGGGAGGTGATCGGCAAACCGGTTGACGAACGGGACGCCCGGAACATGTTGGCCCGTCTCTCCGGCGCCACGCACACGGTCTACACCGGCCTTGCGCTGATACACAAACAAAAAGGGACCCGGTTTGTTCATGTGGAAGGGTCCGAGGTCCGTTTTCATCCGGTGCCCGAAGAGGCCATCGCCGCCTACGTCGCCACCGGCGAGCCGATGGACAAAGCCGGCGCCTACGCCATCCAAGGGGGGGCGGCGGCATGGATCGCCGGTTTCGACGGATCGCGCAGCAACATCATCGGTCTGCCGATGGAGGTGGTGACCGATGCGTTGCGTCGATTCGGCGTCCACCCGGAGGGGGAGACCCCATGCGCCTGATCGGACTGACCGGCGGATACGCATCGGGCAAAACGTTGGTGGCGTCGGCCATCGAACGACGAGGGGGGCGGGTGATCGATCTCGACGACGTCTCGCGCACGCTCTCTTCCCCCGGCGGCGGCGCCATCGATTCGTTGCGGAGACTTTTCGGCGAAGCGATCCTCACTCCTGACGGGGGGCTTGATCGGCAAGCCATGGGAAAGATTATTTTCGCCGACCCGGAGAAACGGCGGCTCCTCGAAACGACTCTTCACCCGTTGATGCGGATCGAAGCGATGCGTCAAGCCGAGCGATTCTTCGCCGCCGACCCGATGGCGACGGTGGTCATCGACGGCGCTCTCCTCTTCGAAGGGGGTTGGTATAAAGATATGACGGCCACCATACTGGTCACCGCTCCGATCGATCTTCGCATCCAGCGCGGGATGGCCCGTGACCGGATCACCGAAGAGGAGGTCCGTGGTCGCTTCGCCGCCCAATGGGGCGATGATCGGAAACGGGAGCTGGCCGATTTCGTTATCGACAATAGTGGGACACCCGAGACGACCCTGCGACAGGTCGAGAAACTGTGGCCCGCCATCGTTAAAAGTGTGGAGTGATTTCCCCACATTATGATGCGTCTGTCGCACCTCCTCCCCATCTCATCCCTCCCGTCGAGCGGCCCCTTTGTATGCGCAACGAATACAAAGGGGACGGTGTCCCATCAGTATGGCGCCCCTCTTGTAGTAGATACGGGCGACAAAAGAATCAATTGATAGACCTGACGGAAAGCGCGCAATGAAAAAAGACGAGAAGGCGAAGAAATCGGCGAAGAAAGCCACCACCAAACCAATCGCCAAGAAAGCCGTCGCCAAGCCGGTGGCCAAGAAAGCCGTCGCCAAGCCGGTCGCCAAGAAAGCCGTCGCCAAGCCGGTGCCCAAGAAAGCCGCCGCCAAGCCGGTCGCCAAGAAAGCCGTGGCCAAACCGGTCGCCAAGAAGGCCATCGCCAAACCGGTCGCCCCCAAAACGTCCTCTGCTAAAAAGACTGCGGTCACCAAAACGACCACGGTCACGAAAGGCTCTGCCGCAACCATGGTCGAGAAGAAAAAAGTCGTCGTCAAAACCGTCGCTCAACCTGCCGCAAAGAAAACGACCACCCCGGCGAAAGCCGCCGCCAAGCCGGTCGCCAAGAAAGCCGTCGCCAAGCCGGTCGCCAAGAAAGCCGTCGCCAAGCCGGTCGCCAAGAAAGCCGTCGCCAAGCCGGTGGCCAAGAAGCCTGCCGCAAAAAAAGTGGCCGCACCGGCGAAGCCGGTCGTTACTAAGCCCGTCTCGAAGAAGACGGTCGCGCCGGCCAAGCCGGTCGCGGCGAAACCTGCCGCGAAGAAGGCGACGCCTTCGACCAAGCCTGCCGCGAAGAAAGTGGCCGCACCGGCCAAACCGGTTGTCGCCAAGCCGGTCGCTACTGAGCCTGCCGCAAAGGGGGCGCCCGCTCCGGCGAAAGCTTCGGCGGTGGTGAAGTCGGAGTCGATTGAGACGCCTCGGTCGGTCCTTTCGTTCGAGCCGCCGGAGAAGGCGACCCCCCGCTCGGGGCGGAAGGTGACGCGCGCCGCCGGGAAGCGTGATTGGGAAATCAAAATCGACGGCGAGAAGTTCTACCTCGCCGACGAGTCGCGGTTGGTGGAGCCGGAAGCGTCGGCTCTGTCGGCCTCGACCGAGTTTGCCGAACGATATGGCGACAACCGAATCGTCGCTCTCGTGCGCGATCCGTTCACGCTCCATGTCTATTGGGAGTTGACCGGCGAAGCGGTGGAATCGGCTCGGGCTTCGTTGGGGGTCGACTGGTCGGAGGTCTCGTGGGTGTTGCGGGTCTATGAAGTGACCGGCGTCGAATTTTCGGGCGACAACGCTCGTGCGATTTTCGAATATCCGATCGACCCGGCCATCGGTGGTCGCTATGTCGATGTGGAGAGCCCCGACGCCGAGTATGTGGCGGCCATCGGTTTGCGGGACAAGGGGGGGCGGTTCTCCCCTCTGGTCTTCTCGAACCGGGTGCGGACCCCTCGGCTGGCGCCGTCGGAGAACGCCGACGTCGAATGGGCCGCGCCGGACGAACTCTTCCAAGAGCTTTACGGTTTGTCGGTCGGCGAAGGGTTCGACGGCAGTTCGGGAAGCGGCGGCTTCGGCATGGGCGCCAGCGAAGCGTTCGTCGGTATCGGATCGTCGGGCGGGGTGTCGAGTTTCGGTTCGTCGGAAGAGATGGCGCAAAAACGTGACCGGGGCTTTTTCTTCTGGCTCGATTGCGAGCTGATCGTCTACGGCGGGACGGCGCCCGACGCGTCGGTGACGTTGCAGGGGAAAACGATCCAGCTTCGCCCCGACGGGACATTCTCGGCTCGGTTCCATCTCCCCGACGGGGTGATAGACATCCCGGTCTTCGCCACCTCGGCCGACAAAGTGGAGACCCGCGAGATATCTCCCGCCGTCACCCGGGTCACCCGACGTGAGAACCGCTTGGACAAGGAGCGAGAGCGGATCGTCTTGGGTAAAGGGGAACGAGGCTGACGCGGGCGCGGGAAGGAAATACCTCCATGGCCAAAGGTTACCTGGCGCTTACCCTGCACGCCCATCTGCCGTTCGTTCGTCATCCGGAGCGGGAGAGTTATCTCGAAGAGGATTGGCTTTTCGAAGCGATCACCGAAACCTATCTCCCGCTACTGACGGTTTTCGAAGGGTTGAAAAAAGATGGTGTCCCGTTCCGCCTGACGTTGACCATGACGCCGACGCTGATCTCGATGTTGGCCGATCCCCTCTTGCAGGAGCGTTACCTGCGGCATCTTTCGGGCCTCTCGGAGCTGGCGGAAAAGGAGATCGACCGGACCTCGTCGTCGCCGGCGCTCAACGAACTGGCCCGGATGTACCATTGGCGATTCTCTTCGGCCAAACGGCTGTTCGTCGACGAATACGCTCTCGACCTCGTCGGAGCGTTTGGGCGGTTCCAACGGGAAGGATCGTTGGAGATCATCACGTCGGCGGCGACCCACGGCTATCTGCCGCTGTTGTCGGTGAACGAACGGGCGGTGCGGGCGCAGGTTTCGGTGGCGTGCGACCATTATGAGAAAACGTTCGGGTGTCGTCCGCGAGGTATCTGGCTGCCGGAATGCGGGTATCAGCCGGGGTTCGAGAATTTCTTAAAGGACGAGGGGATTCTCTTTTTCTTCACCGACGCCCACGGGGTATTGCACGCCGACCCTCGACCCCGGCACGGGGTCTACGCGCCGCTCTATACGAAAAACGGGGTGGCGGCTTTCGGGCGGGACCTCGAGTCGAGCCGTCAGGTCTGGTCGACGAAAGATGGCTATCCGGGCGACCCCGCCTATCGCGATTTCTATCGGGACATCGGGTTCGATCTCGATCTCGACTACATCCGCCCCTACGTTCAGGAGAATGGCGACCGGAAGATGACCGGGGTCAAGTATCACCGGATCACCTCGGGCGAAGCGGACAAGGAGATCTACTCCCCGTCGGAGGCGATTCGACGGGCGGCGATCCACGCCGACGATTTCGTTGCGAAACGGATGGCGGCTATCGACCGGGCGGCGCCGTTGTTGGGACGGCGTCCGTTGATCGTCTCTCCCTACGATGCGGAGCTGTTCGGCCACTGGTGGTATGAGGGGCCGGAATTCTTAAACTTCGTCTTCCGCAAGGTGGCGCAAAACGATCATGCCATCGAGGCGATCACGCCGTTGGAATATCTGCGGCTCTATCCGGTCAACCAGGTGGCTTCGCCGTCGTCGTCGTCGTGGGGGCATAAAGGGTTTTCGGAAGTCTGGCTCGACGAGAGCAACGATTGGATCTATCGCCATCTCCACAAGGCGGCGGACCGGATGGTAGGGCTGGCCGACGGCGACTACGACCATAGCGATCTGACGCGTCGGGCGCTGAATCAAGCGGCCCGCGAGTTGCTCTTGGCGCAGTCGTCGGACTGGGCGTTTATCATGAAGACCGATACCATGGCGCCCTACGCTCGAAAACGGACGGCGGATCATCTCGAATATTTCGGCGCGCTCTACGACCAGATCGTGGGGGGGGAGGTGGACGAATCGTTCCTTTCGGGGCTGGAGGGGCGGCACAATCTTTTTCCGAACATTTCTTATAAAGTTTATCAGGATAGATCGCCCGTCTGAGGCGAGTCTGTTGTACAATAGCGACCGCGCCGGAGTGGCGGAATGGTAGACGCGCGAGACTCAAAATCTTGTATGGGCAACCATGTGTCGGTTCGAGTCCGACCTCCGGTACCACACCACGACGCGTGGCGGCGAGGCTCCTCACGTCGCTCGCGAAGAGTCCGGCGTCTGCGCCTCGGTAGCCTTGCGACGGAACTCTCCTACGCACTCACAACGGTTGTCTTTCGTCGCGCCTCCGTCCGCTCGTCACAAAACAGCACCCGCTCGCGCAATATTTATTGACAGGGAGGGGTGGGGAGGAATAGAATTATTTCCACCTATTTATCTACATCTTTTCCGGCGGAACGTAATTTCTATGGCTGACCTCGATCCGAACCTCAGAGTCCTTGTGGTTGACGATTTCGCCACTATGCGGAAGATCGAAAAGAACATCCTCGGCCAGTTGGGGATCAAAAACGTCGATGAGGCCGATGACGGCGCGACGGCTCTGCCGAAAGTCCAGCAGAACCAATATGACGTTATCCTTCTCGACTGGAACATGCCGCAGATGTCGGGGTTGGAGTTTCTCAAAGCTCTCAGGGCCGATCCGAACACCAAAGGGACGCCGGTGATCATGGTCACCGCCGAGGCGCTGAAGGACAACATCATCGCCGCCGCGCAGGCCGGGGTCAACGACTACGTCGTCAAACCGTTCACCGCCGGGGTGCTGGAAGACAAACTGAAAAAAGTCTTGAAGTAGACCTCATTAACGACGAAAGCCCGTCCCCCTTGGGGGGCGGGCTTTTTGTGTGAAGAGGGGGCTTACTGCTCCCGGTTGATGGCGGCGGCCAGCATCTTCGCCTCTTCGAAGGCCGGGTCGAGAGTAAGCGCTTTTTTAAGGCAGGCGATCGCTTCGGCTTTGTTCCCGTCGGCGTAGTAGGCCCGCGCCATGTTGAAATGCAACGCCGGATCTTGCGGGTCGATGTCGATAGCTTTTTGGTAGTTCTGCAACGCCAGTTCGTACATCTGCCCTTTGCGCAGTTCGATGCCGTATTCGTTGAACAGATGTTTGTTCTCCGAATCGTAGATGGCGTCGATAGTCGCCAGTTTCTCGAACGACTCTTTCGCCTTGTCGATATCCCCCAGCTCCATGTGGGCTTTACCCTTGCCCAGATGGGCTTTCAGGTTCGAGTCGTCCTGCTTCACCGCCTGGCCGAACTCGAACGCGGCGGCGTGGAACTCTTTCTTTTCAAGATGCTGTTCGGCCACCGCCACTTTTTTGGCCGCGTCGGCCTTTTTCTTGTCTTCGACGGTCGGCGCGACAAACCGATCTTTCGGCGTCGCTTGGAACCGGGCTTCGAAATCGGCGCGGGGCATCCGCTCCATCTCCAGCGCCGTGGCCGTTCCGTCCGGCTTTAGGTAGTAGAGGACGACCTCTCCGCCGGAAGTCGATTTGGCCCAGTAATGAAGCTCATGGGCGGCGTCGTGGGTGCGTGCGGTTCCCATGGTTCCTGCGGCGATCTGTTTCTGCTCGAAATAGATACCGTCGATTTTCTCTTCAGGCATAGCGCTTCAATCTTTGATAGATGTTTTGTCAACTTAGAAGAATACTCGCTCGACGCTCTTGATTCAATCTTCTTTCCAAAGCCGCATCGCCGCAAAACCGACCACCGCCTCGTTCTCCCCCTCGACGTTTTGTTGATAGGTGAGCAGTTCCCCCCGCAACCGGTCGGCCAGCCCGAGGGCCACGTAAAGGGGGGGGAATCCGCAGAGGCGGTTGGTGGGGTTGGTGCGCCTGATAACCTCCATAAAAGCAGTTCGATCCCCCGAAGCGACGGTCGCCGCCACCTCCCGGTCGTCGGCTTCTAGGCGATTCAGCCAACCGTCGTCGAGAGGGGGTTCGTCGCCGAACCGCCCCCCGACGTGGCAGAAATCGACGCTGGCCACCACCGCCACCCGTTTGCCGCAGGTTTCGATGGTCTCCCGCAAAGCGGTGACGAACCGGTCGATCCGGGCGCCGTTAAACCGGGGATGATCAAGCCCCCACGCCTCTTCGGGGAACGAAAGGAGGATCGGCACGGCGGCGACGTTGGGTCGGTCGGCGAAGAGATGGGCGAAGAAGAGGGCCGGGAACTCGACCGCATGTTCGTCGGCGTGGGCCATCGTTTCGCCGAAAAGGGGTTCGCCGAACCGGGTCGCCAACGTGTCGAGAAAGGCCCGGTCGGTCGGCATGAGGCCGAGAGGGGTTGCGTACGGTTTGTCGATGCAGGCGAAAAAATCGTCGGCCAACCGATGGCCGGTGGCGAGGATCACGATCAGCTCCGGGGCGGCGTCGGGGATCGACTTCCAGGAGGAGGCCATCGACATTCCCCCGGCTCGCATGTCGATGTGAGGGGCTACGGCGACGAAGGTGGTACGCCCGTCGGCGGGGGAGGGGGCGTTCTCCAGCAGTCGATCGAGAAAGGCGGTGAGGGCGCCCGGCTCTTCGGGGTAACACTCTCCGGCCAGTGTGGCGGGGCGGGTCGGTTGGGCGTCGAAGGCTTTGCGCCGCTCGGCCAGACGTTCGGCGAACCGGGGGGAGTCGAGAAGCAACGCCCGGTCGAGTTGATCGAAGAGGGTGATGATGTCGCTCTCGTCGAGCGTGGCGCCGAACCGTTCTTCGTAGAGATGGGCGATCCCTACCGGGTCGTCGGAAAGGGCGCGCAACCCGACCAGCGCGAAGGCGGCGGGCGACAGGGTGACTCCTGCGGGCGCCACGCCGGTCGGGTCGATGAGGACGAAGCTCCCCCCTTCTTCGTCGCCGGGGAAGGCTTCCAGGGGGCGTAACGGGGGGATCGGTTGGCTCATTTAAATAATCCGGTATCGAAGATGAGAAGAATGCCGCAGATTTTCCCGTCCCGCATGGTGACGTGCAGCGTCATGGGGGTGGCGAGTCCCGGTTTGGCGAAATGACAAATAAGGCAGGCGGTCTGGTCGCCGCCGAAGGTGTCGATGATGTCGTACCGCCAGCCGTGGGGGGGATCGGTTCGCAAGGCGTCGAGGTATTCGTCGGCGCTGTCGAAGGTGACGAGGGGACCGGTGAAGGTCAGGTCGGGGTGGAGGAGGGTCGCCAGTCGGTCGAGGTCGGGTTCGCCGAAGAGGGCGTCCATATAGCCTTTGGCCAGATCGAGCGGGGTCATGGGTCCGTTCCCTGTTGTTGTTTCATATAGGCTACCGCAACCCGACCCACAGGGGTACAATCGAAGTGAACCATCGACCGAAAGGATTCGTTATGAGCAAGACGTACAAGGTCATCCGATTGGCGGGAACGTCGGACAAAAGCCACGATGAGGCGGTCCAAAACGCGCTGGACGACGCGCACCATTCGTTGAAGGGGCTGAACTGGTTCGAGGTGAAGGAACAACGGGGCCGGATCGACGAGAAGAGTGGCCGTGTGGTGGAATGGCAGGTGGTGATGGACGTCGGTTTCAAAATCGAACGCCACTAGGCGTGGGACGCCGCGAGGCGGGGGCCACTCGCCTGCCGGCACTCAAGAAGAATCGCCCCACTTCGCACCCCCGGTAAGTTGACATGGCGTCCGTTCCGGGGGCACTTGGCGCCCCCGGCAAGTTGATAAAGAGAGCGGCGGCGAGGTGGTGATGACCGGCGATGGAGGGGACATCTGATCGGGCCGTAGGCCGGGCGGTGGGACGCTGGTGCGGCGGTCGCTTTCGGCTTTCGCGTCAAACGCCGATCACCTTGCCGGGATCGGTCGCCGAACTGCGGCGTTGGAAGATTCCCGTCTCTTTCCGATAAAAGAGTGGAAGGGTCAAGCCCCTTCTTTTTTCTTCCGCTTCAAGAAATCGGTCTTCGCCTCTTCGCCACGGAAGAGCCGTCCGATGTTGGCCCGGTGGGTGAAGAGTATTAGCCCGGCTACGGCGACGGAGGCGGTCAGCAATTCCGGCGTCACCTCTCGTTGGCCGAGCGTCTTCTCGGCCAACAATACTCCCGGCGCAGTCGCCGCGGCGGTCATGGAGCCGAGCGAGACGTAGCGGGTGGTCAGCGTCACCAGCAGATAGACCGCGACAGCGCATCCGGTGGCTAACGGCGCAAGCCCCAAAAACACGCCTGCCGCCGTCGCAACGCCCTTGCCTCCTTTGAACCGGGCGAAGATGGTCCAGATATGGCCGACGATGGCCGAGGCGCCGCAAGCGAGAGCGGTTCGTTGGTCGGTGACGACGCCGTAGCCGATGGGGGCGACGACGGCGACTGCGGCGAATCCTTTCAGCGAATCGACGCCGAGGGTGAAGAGATACGGCTTCATGCCGTAGACCCGATAGACGTTGGTGGCGCCGGCGTTGCCGCTTCCTTGGGTGCGAAGATCGCCCCCCCCCTTGGCGTAGCCGACCAGAAGGGCGGTCGGAATGGAGCCGATGAGATAGGAGACGAGGAGGGCGCCGACGAAAAGGGTCATACCGGCTTTCCGTCGGCGCGAACGGTTTTGTCGCGTCCCCCCTCTTTGGCGGCGTAGAGGGCCTCGTCGGCCAGTCCGATCAGGTCGGTCGGTTTTTTTATTTCGCCGCAGGTGGTGTCGGTGACGCCGAGGGAGATGGTAAAGGAGAAGGGGCCGTCGGGGCCGTCGAAGGTGAGGCTGGACGCCCTTTCGCGGATACGTTCGCAGACCCGAATAGCCTCGTCGAGCGGCGTCTCCGGCAGCAGCAGGGCGAACTCCTCGCCGCCGTAGCGGGCCACCGTATCGACGATACGGATCTCCCCCTTCAACGCCGCAGCCAGTCCGACCAACGCCGCGTCGCCAGCCAGATGCCCGTGGGTATCGTTGATCTTCTTGAAAAAGTCGATATCGATCAGGACCAGCGTCAGCGGGCGTCCCGAGCGCATGGTCCGCTCCAGCTCGGCGAGAAGCCGCTCTTGAAAGGATCGGTGATTGGTGACCCGTGTCAGTCCGTCGGTGGTGGCGAGCCTTTTTTGCTCGGTGTGGCTGGCCAGATTGGCCAGTGAAGCCCCGATCATCTCGCCGACGAGGGCGACGATGTCGAGATCGGACGACGAGACCCCCCCCTTGCCGACGCAGGCGAGGTTGAGGGTCCCCACCACGTTACCCCCCACCTTCATGGGTTGGCAGAGAGCGAAGGGGTCGGTATATTTTCCGGCCCGGTCGTCGCCATGGGCGTAGGGGGAAGCGGGAAAATTCTCTACGATCACCCGCTCTCCCGTATCGAGGGCTTGGCGCATGAGGGGGGAATCTTCGGCGGTCAGGTTCAACTCGTCGCCGATCGCTTCCATATGGTTGTGGGCGAAGAGCTTGAAGCCGGTGTGGTCGGGGGAGGTGACGAAAATCGAAAAGAGGGAGAGGGGGACGACCACCGGCAAGAAGCGTTCGATGGCCTGTTTCAGTTCGGTGTCGTCGAGGGTGTTCATGGCGCGGGCGAAGGTCACCAGCCGTTCCAGACGGCGTTGGTATTCCCGCACCCGAAAGACCGCGCGCAGTTTGGCCAGCAGTTCGTCGATGTTGTACGGCTTGGTGATGTAGTCGTCGGCGCCCAGATCGAGCCCTTCGACCTTGTCGGAGGTTTTCCGCAACGCCGACGCGAAGACCACCGCCGTACGGGCGAGCTTTTCGTCGGATCGGATGTGGCGCAAGACTTCGTGCCCGTCCATGTCGGGCATCATGATGTCGAGCAGCACCAGGTCGGCGCCCATGGCGCGGAGGATCTCCAACGCCTGTTGGCCGCTGGCGGCCGAGGTGGTCCGATAGCCGGCCCCTCCCAGCGTGGCTTCGAGGTTAAGGCGGATATCGTCGTCGTCGTCGATGATAACGATGTGCGGTTGGTTCATCGAGTCTCCTCGTTGAGCGGAATCGTCATGGTAAACCGGGAACCTTCGCCCGGCGCCGAACGGACGATCACCTCTCCCCCGTGGGTTCGGGCGATCTGTCGTACGATAGCGAGCCCTAACCCGGTGCCGGGGTAGCGACGTCGTTGCCCGCTGTCGGCCTGCGTATATTTGTCGAATATTGTAGCCTGCTTTTCGGGGGGGATGCCGATCCCGTCGTCTTCTACCCAGAGGGTCGCCGTCGTCCCGTCCGACGAGAGCCCGACGGTGACCGAGCCCCCCTTTTCGGTGAACTTCAGGGCGTTGGAGAGAAGATTGGCCAACGCCTGATGGATCAGCGACGGATCGACCGGCGCCATGATCGGCGCGGGGGCGTTCACGATCAGGTCGATCTCTTTATCCCGATAGGCCAAGGTGAATTGCTCCACCCCCTGGACCACCACCCGGGCCAGGTCGGTCGTTTCGCAGCAAAGCTCCATCTGTCCCGCTTCCAGTTTCGCCAGATCGAGGAGATCGTCGATGAGCGCCTGTTGTCGGTCGACATTTCGCGCCATCAGTTCGAGGAAGGTTCGCTGTTTTTCCGACACCTCCCCCAGATTCCCCCGCAAGAAATTATCGACCGCCGCCCGGATGGAGGTGAGCGGGGTCCGCAACTCGTGAGAGATCATATTGGTGAAATCGGTTTTGAGCCGTTCGTATTCCCGGTCGCGGGTCACATCGACGAAACTGACCAACGTCCCGGCCGGGTGGGCGTCGCTATCGGTGACGGTGATGATCTGCACCCGCATCGACCGGCCGGCCAGCCGAATTTCGAAGAGATTCTCTTCCTCTTTTCGGTCTTCGGTTCGCAGCGGGCGCAACTGCTCGTCCAGTTCTTCCAGCCGCATGGCCGGTTGATCCCCCAGATCGAAGAAGAGATCGCGGGCCACCGGGTTGACCAACTCGAGCTGTCGGTCGGTGTCGTAGAACGCCAAGCCGTCGGCGGCGCCGTTGACCACCGTCTCGAACTTTTTCTTTTCCGACGCCAGCTCGTTGCGGAGGCGGATCAGGTGGACCGACTGACGGGCCAGCGAATCGGTGATGTCGCGCAGTTCCTGATGGCGGAGGCGCAACTCCCGGTTGGTGGTGGTGTCGTCCCCTTCGCCGTCGGCCATGGAGAGAGCCACCTGCGGGAACTCTGCCAGACTATCGTCGTCGTCGGTCACCAACGGGCCGAGACCGAGATCGAGCGCCTCCACCGGAATCGGATAGCCGGGGGAGGGCGCCAGCGCGGCGATGGCCAGACGGGGATGGCTCCGGCGGAGATGAAACGCCGCCGCCAACGCCAACTGCGGGTCGGGCTCGAAATCGATCAGCGCCGCCGCCGTGAGCCGTTCTTCGATCCCCCCGCGGGCCGCTTGTTCCAACGGGATGCAATACGGGACCAGTCCCTCGACGGGGGAGGCGTTGAAGGCGGCTTCGATCCGCTCTCGCCGCGCGGTGTCGGAGACGATGATGACCACGTAGCGGGAGAGCGGTTGGATCATGTCGGTCACGCCAACCGGGCCAGCGTGACGATAGCCCGCCTGCCGGTGGCGGTGTGGCAGGTCTCTTCGCACAACCCGCAGCCGACGCATTCCAGGGCTTTCACCAGCGGAAACTCCCCCAGCATGACGATGGCCGGTTCCGGCAAGGGGCACGAAGCGGCGCAGGCCGAGCAGGCGACCCCTTCGTGGGCCACGCAGACCGACGGGTCGATCCGGGCTTTCCCCATGGCAAGGCGCATCACCGATTCGGGGCGGACAAGGGCGCCCCGGTCGCAGGCGCCGATGCAGTGAAGTTCGGAACAGACGAAGCAGGCTTTTCGCGACGGATCGAAGATCGGCCGTCCGGCGTCGTCGACGGAGCCGGCGGGAGCGCGGAACAGAACATCTTCCGGGCAGGCCTTGATACAGGCGTCGCAAGAATCGCAAAGTCGACGGAAATCGTTCTCCCCCACGGCGCCGGGGGGACGCAAAAGCCCCCGCGACGGGTCGAGAGAGTAGGGTTCGTTAACCCCTTCGGCGAGATTGGCCTTGGTCTCCTCCACCGCGCCGATGAACTGCCCCACCAGTTCGCCCAAGAATCCGGCCGATTGGCCGAACATCTGGCGACGGTTGACGCGGGGGTTTTGGTCGGCTCGGTTCATGATCCCTCATTCTAGCCTATTGCGACGTCGGGGGAAATCGCTGGAATCGACAGGCGGGTCATGGTAATTCTCTTTGATGCCCCTTAGGGGTCTTTCCGCTCACGAAAGGAACCGATGAAATTCGTCATCGTCGGCGCAGGCCGTGTCGGCCGACGCCTCGCCCGAGAGCTTTCCCGTATCGGCCACGACCTGGTGGTCGTGGAACGGGACGGCGCCGCCCTGTCGGCCTTGGCCGATCAGGTCGATATCTCCGCCGTCGCCGGAGACGCCCGCGACCTGACCCTCTTTATGCAGGTCTGCGAAGGGGCCGACGCTTTAGTCACCGTCACCGAATCGGACGAGACCAACCTGGCCCTTTGCCTCTTGGCCCGACGGATCGGCGTGGGGCGCCGCATCGCCCGGATACGGAACGAAAAATGGTTCGCCCCCGGCGCGTTGACCAAAGAAGACGTCGGCATCGACGTCCTCATCCACCCCGAAGTCGAGACCGTCGCCTTTCTTGAGGCGGTCATCAGCATACAAGGCGCCTTCGACTACGCCCTTTTCGCCGACGGCGAGGTGGCCCTCGTCGGTTTCACCGTCGGCGAGACGACCTCCCTGGCCGGGATGACGCTGGCCGAGTTGCGGGGGAAATATGGGCTCGACTATTTTCTCGTCATCGGGCTCTACCGCGAGAACCGTTTCACCGTCCCCGGCGGGCAAGACAGCATGCTGGTCGGCGACAAGGTCTGGATACTGACCGCCGCCGCCACCCTCGACCTGGTCCGCCCCCTCTTCGGTAGCGGCGTCGACGAAGCCAAAGAGATGCTCATCCTCGGGGCGTCGCGCATCGGGATGAAAGTGGCCGAAGCCTTCCTCGCCAAAGGGAAGGAAGTGACCATGCTTGAGCCCGACGAAGAAAAAGCCCGCCACGCCGCCGAGGCTCTCTCCGGGTTGCGGGTGCTCAAAGTCGACGTCACCGACAGCCCCGAAGCGTTGCGAGAATTCGATCTGGCCCGTCAGTCGGTCTTCATCGCCGCCACCGACGACGCCAAGACCAACGTCATGACGAGCCTTTTGGCCAAACGACTCGGCGCCAAGCGGGTGGTGGCCATCACCGACGAACCGGCCTTCCTTCCGGTGATGAACGCCATCGGGCTCGACATCATCGCCGACCCGCATCTGCTGGCGGCAGGCGCCATCCTCCGGTCGGTGCGGAAAGGGTTGACGCACGCCGTGGCGCCGTTGATGGCCGGCGAAGGGGAGATCATTGAGTTTTCGATACCGGCCATCTCGCTTGCCGGTTGGGTGGAGCGGCGGTGTGTGTTCATCCCATTCGATATGTAAGAGTTGTGGCACCAATATACAGGAGCCGCATTTTCAGCCTCAGCTGGCGACTCGTTGGCGTGACCTCACATGAAACCTAACGGTAGGATACTCAATAAAAAGGTGATCTTCGAAGGGAAAGTATCCCGGGTATTGAGACTTCAGAAATGTCAAATTTCAAGCACCAAATCCCAATGAAATCCGAAATCTCAATATCCAATGACCCAAACAGGTTTGTCATTTTGAATTTTGGTCATTGGGATTTGTTTGTTATTTGTTATTTGCGATTTGGGATTTTTCACCGAAACTTAAAAGTTTCCTCTTCGATCAAACTGGAGGCTTGCTGCCAGAGGCAGTGCTGAACTCAAACAGTCATCCGAACAGAAGAATTCTGGGAGCGTGACGGTTCTGTGCAACCCGGTACCGTGTTTTTTTACTCGGCAATTGTCATCTACTGGTGTAAAGTCCATGAAACCCTGACACGAGAGAAATCTGCCGCAGGCTCGTTCGTCAATACGGAAGGGTACCGTGAACCACACGCCCATGGTCTCGCCTTTTTCAATTAGAAACGTCCGGTTGTTCATCTTGTTCCGGATTTTTTTCAACGCCCGTTTTTACTACCCCATTTTCACGATTCTTTTTCTGGACTTCGGCCTGACCCTCGAGCAGTTCGCGCTGCTCAACGTCGCATGGGCCGTCACGATCGTACTGCTCGAGGTGCCGTCGGGTGCGCTGGCCGACACGTTGGGTCGCCGGAATCTGTTGGTTTTCACGGGTATTCTCATGGTGATGGAAATGGCGCTGCTGTGCTTCGTACCACGGGGAAACGCGAACATTCTCTTCGGCGTCTTTCTGCTGAATCGCATTCTAAGCGGGGCGGCAGAAGCCGCCGCCAGCGGTGCCGACGAGGCGCTGGCCTACGATTCACTTCAAGAGGAAGGTTGTGAGACAAAATGGGGGCAGGTGCTGGAAAAGCAGATGCGCATGCAGGCAGCCGCCTTCCTGATGGCTATGAGCCTGGGAGCAGCGGTTTACGACCCGGCCCTTATGCAGCGGATTATCGACTTCTTTGGTCTCGATTTTACCGTGTCCCGGGAATTAACTCTGCGCTTGCCGGTGTTTCTGACGCTTGGGATGGCTGTTCTGACATTGTTGACCGCGCTTCTGATGCGTGAGGTCCGCCCCTCCCCTTCCGGTCGGCCACTAAACATTGTGATCGGCAGCGGCAGGAGAGCCCTCCGGGCTTTCAAGCTCACCCTTAAGGCCGGCAACTGGATATTGAAGACCCCTTTTGCGATGGTGATCATCCTTATCGGTGTTGTTTTCGACAGCTGCCTCCGCATGGCCGCAACCCTGACCAGTCGCTGTTACCGGCTCATCCATCTTCCAGAGGCATCTTTCGGCCTGATCGGATCGGCCATTGCCGTTATGGGGTTGTTCGTTCCACGTCTGGCCCTGATTTTGGCGGAAAAACGGACGCCGCTGTTCAACCTGATCGTGATGACGGTGCCGGCCCTCATCGGCCTGGCGGGTATGGCACTGTTTTTACCGACCCTGGTGGGTGTCATCCCGATTGTGTTGATTTCAAGCACCATGTATTTGCTCCGGTTTTTCCAGAGCCATTATCTGAACCGGATCACGACGTCTGATCAACGCGCCACGGTGCTCAGCTTTAAAGGCCTCTCCATGAACCTCGCCTATGGCATTGTCGGGGTACTTTACTCGCTCCTGGTGGGCGGTCTGGGGTCGACCATGACGCCGGCTGTTATGGGAGCAACACGGGAAAAGCTCGAAGAAGCGGCTTTCTACGGCTGCTGTGGGATGGTTCCCATGGGCGCTTCATCGCCGCACTTGCGGTTGTGCTGGTATATGTTTTCTGGATGTTTCGGCGAGCCGGTGCAACGGAACGGCCGTCGTAATCTTCCCGATGTTGTCTCAGTTCGCCTGGGTGAAACTCCGCCTCGTGGCTCTGTTTTTCATGATTGCCTGCCGTGTCTGAAAAACAATCCTCTTCCCCGGTCTAATCTACTACATATTGTATCGATTTACGCTTGACTCACAATATGCAATGGCCATAAGATGCCTCTCATTTACCACCGGCGTGGGAATAATTGGACGAACGAATCTTGTCTTTATTGATGGGATGATGATCCCGACCGGCTTGTCGCGATCAGTTTTAATCGATCGAGAACAGCACACCAGTTTATGAAAGGCAGGATCGCCAATGCCCTCACCTCGGAACCCTTCCGGTCCAGTGCAGCCAACGCAGGTCAAGCCAACGGGAACCAAGAGATGAACAGCCCTTACTTTGACAGCAACTCAGAGAAGATTCCTGATGAGGAATATTTGGAAAATCAGAGCTATCGCAGTCTGAAAGCCGCTCCCGAGCGTGCGGTTCATCCTCCCCTTGCTTCTGGTCGGAATCGCTTGAGTCCTAATGGCGATATGGTTTAGGGGCACGCCCAGAGCCCGCCGGTAAACTTGGTGGACCATGACTTCCAGGACCGTGTCGCTGCCCTGGAGAAACAGCTGATGGAATTGAACGGGATCGAGGAACGCTTGCAGACACTCGAAAAAGACGGCCAATCTTATCTGCAGGCCGTTGAAAAGCTGAACCGGATGGAAGCATCACTATCGCAGCGCATGGATCAACTGAGCAAGACCCCTTCTGTCGCACCCCCCAAACCGGCCGCAGCACGACCGCCGGAAAAACAAACCGCGCAAAAGACCGTTAAACAGCCCAATGCCGTCACGCATGTCGTCAAGTCCGGCGACACACTTTACGGCATCGGCCGTCGCTATCAGGTTACCATCGATCAACTGCGCACGGACAACAACCTCCGGCAAAAAAGGTACGCTTCGTCCAGGGCAGAAGTTAATCGGTAATCCGACTAGATCTAACTAAGCCTGTGTCCCAATCGGCTATCAGGAAGGACGCCTGCGACGGTCCTTGCCGCTGCGGCGGTCTTTCCGGGTCGACAGAGTGGCAAAAACCCCGTCTCGTACACTGCTGCGGCGATCGGCCCTTTGTTTTACGCCGATTCCTGATGGTCCCCTTTTTCCGGAAACCGGCAAGGGCGCCGTATCTTGTGGATCTCTTTTCGGTGAAACGACCTCTTTCAATGTAATCCGCATGATCATACCCTCCTCGAAGTGTATATCGCCCTTTTGTCCCTAAAACTTTAGAGGACATGAAGCCGACGATCCGCGAGACGGTGCTGACGCTT
>CALOCG010000038.1:0-35950 GCA_942491805.1 Nitrospinota bacterium | reverse complement strand
TTGTGCGCCCGTTTCAGTTACGTATTGCTAGGCGTTACGGTCCGGATGGGGGGCGAAAAGTTCGATCGTCTTCTTGGCCAGTTCGGCCACCGGAACCACCGCCGAGAAGATTATGCGGTGAAACGGCTGACGCGGGGGAGGAGCTCTTCGGCCTGCACCGGTTTGGTGAGAAAATCGTCGGCGCCCAGACGGATGGCTCGTTCGCGGGTTTCGATGCTGGCGTCGGAGGTGACGACGATCGTCGGAATATCGCGGCTCTTGGGGCTCCCCTTGATGCGGGAGAGGAGTTCGAAGCCGTCGATTCCCGGCATGTTCAGATCGGTGATGACCAGATGAGGGGGGTCTTCTTCGATGAGATCGAGCGCCGCTTGGCCGCTGACCGCTTCGACCACCGTGATTCCTCGCCGCCGGAGAGGTTGGGCGACGAGATAGCGGAACCCTTCTTCGTCGTCGACCACCAAAGCGCGCGGGACGACGGTCGGCAGGAGAAGGGTAAAGCGGCTCCCGTGACCGAGGGTCGATTCGACGATCAGCTCCCCCCCGTGGGCTTGGGCGATTTCGCGGCAGAAGGGGAGGCCGAGACCGGTTCCCCGCTCGCCGTGCAGCCCCCGCTGGCTCGTGGGATGGTCGATGTCGAAGAGATAGTCGAGCAGCTCCGGTTTCACGCCGAGGCCGGTATCGACCACCGCAAAGCCCCCTCGCTCGTCCCATTCGACGGTCACCCTTCCCCCCGCCGGGGTAAACTTGAGGGCGTTGGTCACCAGGTTGGCCAACACCTCTCCGAGGAGCGTATGGTCGGCGTAGATGCGGGCGTCGGCCGGGACGGTGTGGGTAAGGGCGACCCCTCCCTCCTTGGCAAGGTGGCCGTAGCCTGCGGTGGCGGCGAGAGCGGCGTAGGAGGCGTTGATGAAGCGGGTGCGGACGGTGATGACCCCCGACCGGAAACGGTTGAGCCGCAAGGTGTCGACGATCATTTCGTTGGCCCGTTTCACGCTGGCCGCAAGGGCGTCGGTCATCTGGCCGAAGGAATGGTCTTCCATGATCTCGGGATGTTTCGACTGAAGCAGCGCAAGGAACCCTTCGATCCCCGTCAAGGGGGATTTCAGATCGTGAGCCACCAGCGAGAGGAACATCTCGTTTTCTTTGACCGCCTTCTCGGCCCGGTCGCGCGCCATGGCCAGATCGACCATCGTTTTTTGACGTTCCTCCTCGGCCCGATGTCGCGGCGACACGTCGACGAAGACCCCGCGCAATATCGGATTGCCGTTGGGGCGGGGGAAGACCCGAACAATGTCGTGGACCCATCGGAACCCGCCGTCGGCGGTCATGAGCCGATATTCGAAATCGTGATCTTCCCCTTTGTTGCTGGCCGCTACGCAAAACCCGACGGCGTCGTCCCGATCGTCGGGATGGATGGTCTTGGCCCAAAATCCGGGAGAGAGCCAGTCGGCCAAGGGCCAGCCGAAAAGATCTTCGGCTTTTCCGGCGATATAGGTGAAGCGCCCCTCGCGCCAGTCGTACTCCCACGGGACCACATTGAGCCCTTCGAGGAGAAGGCGATAGCGAGCCTCTCCTTCGTTTTGCGCGGCGCCGACGTCGGGCGGATAATTGGTATCGAGCAAGGGAACCAGGGAAAGAAGGAGATCGCCCAAAAGCTGACCTCTGACGACCAGTGATACTTGAAAAAACTTGAAAACCGAAGAATGGAGCTGGGAACGTCACGGATAAGCGACGAGATCAGATACCCCTCCGCCAGCCAGCAGGATGATAACGCCACCCGGCGGAAGATCGGGGGCGTAGGAGAGAGCCAGACCGCCGGTGACGAAGAGGGCGCCAAGCCCGGTGGCCCCGACCATCATCCGTCCCAACGACCGGGCGTGACGACCGGCGATGGCGGCAGGGAGGGTCATCAGGGCGATGACCATCACCAGCCCCACCACTTTGATTAGCAGCGTCACCGTCAAGGCGATCATCAGATAGAGCGCCAGCGTCAACACAGCGACCGGGGCGCCGCGCAACCGGGCGAACTCTTCGTCGAAAGCGACGGCGGCCAGTTGTTTGTAGAGAAGCGCCGTCCCGCCGAGAATCACTCCGTCGAGGGTCGCCATCAGCCAGAGGTCTTCTTCCGTCACCAGCAGAATCGCGCCGAAGAGATAGCTCATCAGGTCGGCGGCGTAGCCGGGGGTTTTGGCGATGAAGAGAAGCCCCGTCGCCATGCCGACCGCCCAGAGGGCCGAGATGAGCGTATCTTCGTTTTCTTTGGCCGCCAGCGATACCATGCCGATGATCACCGCCGACAGAGCCGACGCGATCAACGCCCCGATCATCGGCGCCTGCCCGAAGAAGAGAGCCGCCCCCATGCCGCCGAGAGCCGCATGGGCCACCCCGCCCGCTACGTAGCTGATCCGTTTGACCACCACGAACGAACCGACCACCCCGCAACCGAGAGCCGCCAACAGCCCCCCCACAAGGGCCCGTTGCAGGAAGGGTTGATCGGGGAAGGCGGTCAGGAATTCCATTAATGCTCGTGCCCCGGCAGATGGGTGCAGTGGTGAATCCCGGCCATCGGCGCCCCATACATCTTCTCCACGAGGCTCCCCGGCTCGGTCGGGTTGGTGTCGTGGAAGACCAAGGTCCGGTTCAGGCAGGCGACCGTCGTGATGTAGCCGGAGATGAAACCGATGTCGTGGGAAACGACGACGATCGTCAGTTCGTCGTTGAGTTGACGCAACAGATCGAAGAGCGACTGCTCGGCCTGGGTGTCGACGTTGGCGGTCGGCTCGTCGAGGATCATCATCTTCGGCCGCGTGGTCAGCGCGCGGGCGATCAAGACCCGTTGCAACTGACCTCCCGACAACGACGCCAGCGGACGGCGGGCGAGATCGGCCACCCCCGCCCGGTCGAGTCCCACCAGCGCTTCTTCCTTATCGACGTTCCGGTAGCGACCGAAAAAACCGCCGTGTCCGAGTCGCCCCATCAGGACCGTCTCCAGCGCGGTGATCGGGAAGTCGCGGCGAAACTGAAACTGCTGCGGCACATAGCCGACGTCGGTCCGCCCCTCTTGGGGGGGGGCGCCGAAGAGGAGGACCTCTCCCTCGTCGGGGGGCATCAGGCCGAGCGCCAGTTTCACCAGCGTGCTTTTCCCACCCCCGTTGGGGCCGACCAGCCCGACGAACTCTCGATGTTTGATCGCAAGGTCGATGGCGGTCAAGGCCGGGACGTCGCCGTAGCCGAAGGAGACGTTCCGAAAGGAGAGAACCGGCTCGTCGGTCATCGGACCTCCTTTGCGAACGCGGCGACCGTCTCGTTCATGGCCGAAAGGTAATCGTGGGCCAACGGATCGACGATGACGACGGTGGCCCCGGTCTCTTTGGCGATCCCGTCCGCCAGGCGCCGGTCGTATTCTTTTTGGATGAATATCGTACGGAGCCCTTCCCGTTTGGCCCGGTCGATGAGGCGCGCCAGCCCCTTCGGCCCCGGACGTTTTCCTTCATGTTCGATGGCGATCTGGGTAAGACCGTAGGTGTCGGCGAAGGCTCCCCAAGCCGGATGGTAGACCATAAACGTTTTTTGTCGCGCTGTGGCCAGGGTCTGGCGAATCGTCGTGTCGAGGGCGGCCAGTTCCGCGTCGAACCGGGCGGCGTTGTCGGCGTACGCTTTCGCGTGGGTCGGATCGAGCGCCGTCACCTCTCGACGGATCGTCTCGACCATGATCCGGGCCAGAGGGGGCGACGTCCAGAGATGGGGATCGTCGTGATGGCCGGTCTGGTCGTCGTGGGGGAGCCCCTGCCGCAGATCGACGATCTTCATGGCCGGATGGGAACGGGCCAGTTTCGGCAACCACGCCGTCTCGAACGGAACGCCGACGGCGAAGTAGAGACGACACCCGCCGAGAGAGGCCATCTGTTTGGGGGTCGGCTCGAAGGTGTGCGGGTCTTGTCCGGCCATCATCATCGACCGGACCGGCGTCGTGTCGCCCACCACCCGTTCGGCGAAATATTGGACCGGCGGGAGGCTGACGAAGAGGGTGTCGGGCGATCGGCTTTGGGCGGTCGTCGGGATCAGGAGCGCAAGAAGCAGGGTCGTCAGAACGGAACGCATGGGATCGGCTTCCTCTCTTAATGAGAATACAGTATCATTAAGAGATCGAAAGTCCAGAGGAAACCAAACCATGGGGGGAGCCCCGCGAGAAACCCGGCAAGCCCGCTCGATCCGTTCCGTCTTCGAGCGGACCAAGCGCCCCTTGCGCCCCGACGAAGCGTTGGAGATCGCCCGGCGAGAGACGCCGGGGCTCGGCGCGGCGACCCTCTACCGGCGGCTCGCCCGGCTGGTGGAGGAGGGGTGGCTGACGGTGGTCCGTCTCCCCGACGTGGGGCCACTTTATGAACGGGCCGACAAAGGACATCATCACCATTTTCATTGTCGCGCCTGCGACCGGGTGTATGAGTTGGAGAGTTGCCCCTTGCCGCCGTCGGCGACGCCGATGGCGCCGGTCGGGTTCAAAGCCGAAGGGCACGAACTGACGATCTACGGCTTGTGCGAAGGGTGCGTCGAGGCCCCTTGCGGGGCCGCTTCCCCGACGGGCGCTCGATAAGACGCGGTCTTCACCCGCTTGTGGTCGACAGGTGAAAAAGCTGCGACCGCTACCGCCTAACGACCGTAGTCGTCTTGGAGGCGGATGATGTCGTCCTCGCCGAAATAATCCCCCAATTGGACCTCGGCGAAGATCAGCGGCGAATCGCCCGGATTCAATATCCGGTGGGCCGTCTCTTGCGGAATGTCGATCGACTGCCCACGGGTCAGACGATGCTCCTTCCCGTCGAGGGTCACCACCGCCACCCCCCGGACCACCACCCAATGCTCCGACCGGCGATGATGCTGTTGATAGGAAAGCCGCATCCCGGGCGCCACGGTGATCCGTTTGATCTTATGATCGTGCGACTCGGTCAGGTTTTCGTAGAACCCCCACGGGCGCCGGTTCTCCCGGCCCGACAGAAGCTTGGCGTAGAAGGCCCGGTAGGTATCGACCGTATCGACGTCGGGCGCCGCCACCCCATACCAAGGGGCTTCGCCGACCCGCAGATCGGGGGTCGCCGCCACCAACCCGACCGTCTCCAGCGGCAACGCCAGCAACGGGGCGTCGTCGTCGGTCAAAGGGCGCTCGATGGTCACCAACACCGGAACGTCGACCCCGGCCACGGTCAGCAATCCGTCGAGCCCGACCAGCGAATGGACCAAGTCGATCCCTCTTTCGGCGATCCGACCGGCCGCCGCCGCCATCCCCGAAGGGTGGGAGGCGTCGCAGGTGAGGGGCAAGATCGTGGTCGAGCGGTCGGCGAGCGCCGCGACGAAGGGATCGTGTCGATGGCCGGGAGGAAGCAGGAGGGCGACGGTGAGTATCATGGTGTGACGAAATGAAAATAGGTTGAAACGAAGAAAGTCTAACATATCCCTCTCACCGTCAGGCCGATTGTTCGGCGTGAACGGTTCGGCTATACTGCCGGATCATTATTGGGTTGTGGTCGATCCTTTCTCTGGCAGGTGTAAGGGATTTTAGATGGGTATTCTCCGTGCGTGCGCCCTGACGCTAACGTTGTCGACGACCCTCGTCTCGACGGCGGCGGCCTACGACCCCCTCTCCACCGACGACCTGCTCGACATGTCGTTGCGGGAGTTGATGGAGATCGAAGTGGTCAACGCCCCTTCGCTCCTGCCGACCACCCGGACCCACGCTCCCGGCACGGTCTATCGTTTCGGCAAAAACGATTTCCTTCGGCTCGGCGTCCGTCGGCTCGACGAGCTGATGCGGTTCGTCCCCGGCTTCCAGCTCAACCAATATCGGAAACGGCACGTCAACCTCTGGACCCGAGGGAACATCGACCGATACAACAACAAGATGCTCCTCTTCATCGACGGCATCCCGGTCCGGCAGGTCTACTACGGCCACTTCTCCGCCGGGGAGCAGCTCCCGCTCGAAAAAGTCGACCATATCGAGGTCATCCTCGGGCCGGCGTCGAGCCTCTATGGCGCCAACGCCTTCGGCGGGGCGATACTGGTCACCACCCTCACCCTCCCCGATCAGGCCGAAGGGGAGGTGTCGGTTGAAGGCGCCGGTAACCAGCGGGGAAAAGGAACCGGCCTCTGGCGGAACGATAAGGTCATGCTCTTCGGCTCCTACCTTTCGCAGAAGGCCCCCTTTAGCGACGACCGGAAGAGTTTCATCGGCGGAGATACCCGCCAACCCCTCGACGAGACCTACGGCGACCTTTTCGTGAAAGGAAGCCCCCTTCCCGGATTGACGTTGGCGCTCGATACGCAGCGGAACAAAACCCCCTACGTCTTTATGGCCGACAATCAGGACGTCTTCATCGAAGAGGCCCCTCTAACGGTCTCGGCCAGCTACGAAAAAGGGGACGCCAAAAGCGGACGGGTCGAAGCGCGATTCTGGACCACCCGGGACGATATCCGAGAGTACAATATCGAACAGAGCAGCCGGAAACCGGCCTACGAGGAGCGTCAGAACGCCACCACCTACGGCGCCCGGCTGGTCGGGTTCAAAGAACTGCTACCGGGGCATACCGTCACCCTCGGCGCCACGTGGGATCATACCGAAGCGGGGAACATGGACTGGACCCTCCTGTGGCACTACAAGAGCGGATGGCTCGGCGCCCCCTCCACCGGATCGTTGTTGCGCGACCCCTCCACGAAGACCGACGACTACGGCCTGTTCGTCCAAGACGTCTGGGAGGTCGCCGAGAGCCTGACTCTGACCGTCGGCGGGCGGTACGACATCTATCAAGACTTCGACAACTTCGCCAACTATCGCGTCGGCCTCGTCTGGGCCGCCGACGATGCGCAAACCGTCAAGCTTCTCTACGGAACCGCCCACCGGACCCCCACCTATCGGGAATACCAGAAGGTGCTCGAAGGGACCGACTTCGCCCCCCCCGCCCCGTCGCCGGAACAGATGAAGACCGCCGAGCTCGGCTATTCGTATCAGTGGGAGAACGCGCTCCTGACCACCACCCTTTTTCGGAACGAGTTTACGCGACCGATTCGGGAGACCCCGACACCCGACGGGAGCGACGAATATTTCGCCAACAGCGTCGCCGGGTGGACCATGACCGGCGTCGAAACGGCCGTCGAAAGCCACGTGACCGACAACCTTACGGCGCAGGCGACGGTGGCGTGGCTCGAAGCGAAACAGGAGGGGGGAGAGAGCCTTCCGTATCTGGCTCAGATCACCGGCAGTTTCAATATCGACTACCGATGGATCGAAGGCTCCTACGTCGGCGCTTCGGTCTTCTATAACAGCGACCGGAGCGACACCAACGACTATACCGACGACGACCCCGGCTCCTTCGCCGTCGTCAACCTGCATGGGCACGGATCGGTGAGCGACCGGCTCGACTACGCCTTCGGCGTCGATAACGTCGCCGACGCCCGGGTCTACGATCCGGCGGGCGATTTCGGCGCGCAGCGCAACACCGAAGAGGGACGGCGGACGATCTGGGGAAAGCTGACCTATCGGCTCCCCTAGCCGCCTTACACCCCCTCCGTGGGTGGGAGGGGGGCTCCCTGGATAGCGTCCATGACCCGGTTGAACTCTTGCGCCAGCGAGGTGAGATCGGGGAACGCTTTTTCGCCGGTGAGCGCTTCGTCGACCTTGGCCGCCTCTTCGGCCAGTCGGTCGGCGCCGATGGAGCCAGCCGATCCCTTCAGGCTGTGGGCCAACATATGGGCGCCGGATCGATCCTCTTCGGCGATTCGCTCCCGCAACGAGGCCAGGTCGGGGCCGTGATGGCTGACGAAGTTGCGTAGCAAGAGGGAGTAAAAATTGACGTTTCCCATGCAACGATGCAACCCTTGGGCGAGGTCGATCCCGTCGATCAGCGGAAAGGTTCCGGTGGGGGCGCCCGGCGGGCGTGCGGCGACCGGGGGGCCGACGCCGACCCAGCGGGCCAGCGTGTCGTAGAGCTTGTCGGGGTCGATCGGTTTGGGGAGGTGATCGTCCATCCCGGCTTCGAGGCTCTTCTCTCGATCTCCCACCATGGCGTGAGCGGTGATGGCGACGATGGGAACCCGGGTCGGGGCGTCGGCGGTGGCGGAGCGGATGAGCCGGGTGGCGGCGTAGCCGTCCATCATCGGCATCTGGACATCCATAAAGATGATGTCGTAGCCGCCCGAGAGGGCTTTCTCGACCGCTTCTTGACCGTTGTCGGCCACGTCGACCTCCATATCGACGATCCGTAGCAACTCCACCCCCACCTGTTGGTTTACCAGATTGTCTTCCGCCAACAAGGCCCGTTTTCCGGCCCATCGGTCGGTCGGATGATGATCGACCGACGGGGGGAGAGCGCCGGTTTTCGTTTCCGAAAAGAGTTCAACGATGACGTCGTAGAGGGACGAAGGGTTGACCGGTTTTGAAAGGGCCGCCCTTTGGGACGATCCGTCTCCTCTTCCGAGATAGATGATCGGCGGACATTCTTCCCCGAGGGACTGATGCAACCGGTCGGCCGTTTCGGGGCCGCTCATGCCGGGCATCAGGGTGTCGAGGAGGATCAGCCCCGGCGTCCGTTCTTTGGCCTTAGCCAGAGCCTCTTCGCCGGAGGAGGCCTCGTCGACCCGGAAGGTGAACGAGGCGAGAGTCTCGGCGATGGCTTGTCGGCTAGTTCGGTTGTCGTCAACCAACAGCACCGGCAACGCCGCGAGGGAGGGGAGAGGGGGTTCCCGACGGGTGGGCGCCTCGGAATGGAAACCGAAGGGGAGGGTGAGGGTGAAGAGACTCCCTTCCCCCGGAACGCTTTCACATGCCAGACTTCCGCCCATAAGCTCGGCCAGACGACGACTGATGGCAAGACCGAGGCCGGTACCGCCATAGCGACGGGTGGTGGAAGAGTCGGCCTGGGCGAACGATTCGAAAAGCCGGGAGATGGTCTCTTGGTCCATGCCGATGCCGGTGTCCCGGATGGTGAACGTGAGCCACGCCTCTCTGCCGTCCCCTTCCGTCGGCGACACCCTCAGTTCGACCTCCCCTCGTTCGGTGAACTTGACGGCGTTCCCCACGAGGTTGGTCAGTATCTGCGCCAACCGGAGCGAGTCTCCCACCAGAATGCCGGGAGTGTCCGGGGCGACCGAGAAGAGGAGTTCGAGCCCCTTCCCCTCGGCCTTGTGCGAAGCGAGGTCGGCCACCGACACCATTGTTTCGTCGAGAGAAAAGGGGAACCGTTCCATCTCCATCTTCCCGGCTTCGATCTTCGAGAAGTCGAGAATGTCGTTGATGAGCCGCAAGAGCGACTGGGCCGAGGAATGAATCTTCGTCAGATAGTCGATCTTGGTCGGATCGTTCTCCCCTCTGAGGGCCAGGTGGCTGATGCCCAAGAGCGCGTTCATCGGGGTTCTGATTTCGTGGCTCATGTTGGCCAGGAAATCGCTCTTGGACCGGTTGGCCCGTTCGGCCTCCTCCTTAGCTTCGCGCAGCTCCTTTTCGCTCCGTTTCCTCTCGGAGATGTCGGAGAAGACCGCCACCGATCCGGTGACTTTTCCCTCTTCGACGAGGGGGACCGAAACCAGCTCCACTGAGAAGGGGAGACCGTCGCTCCGGGTGAAGGTCATGTCGGACGAGCGGAAGGTCTCCCGCCCTTGGAGACGGCGCAGACGGGAGGGGGAGGCGTCGTGGGGTTCCGGCGCGACCCGGTCGAGCCACCGTTCCCCGGCCACTTCGTCGAACCGCCAGCCGGTCATCCGCTCGGCTTCGGCGTTCAGGAAGAGGAGCCTCCCTTCCCGGTCGAGGGCGTAGACCCCCTCCCCCATGGCGTCGGTCAGGCCGGAGAGGAACCGTTGCTGGCGGCGTAACTCCTCTTCCATCGCTTTTTGCGCGGTGATGTCGGTGCGGATCGAAACGTATTGGTAGGGCCGCCCTTCGGCGTCGAGGAAGGGAACGATGGTGGAGCTGACCCAATAGGCGGCGCCTGCCTTGTCCCGGTTCTTGATCTCCCCATGCCAGACGGCGCCTTTGCTGATGGTCCGCCAGATGCCGCGAAAAAAGGGGTCGTCGTGTTCGTCCGACTTGATGATTCGGTGGTTCTCGCCGATCAGTTCGTCGAGAGCGTAGCCGCTGATCTCGACGAACTTCTCGTTGGCGTAGGTGATATCGCCTCGGGCGTCGGCGACGCTGACGATGGCGTGCTGGTCGAGAGCGTATTTCTGGAACGCCAGTTTCTCCACCGTTTCGGTCAGCTTCCCGGTGGTCCGGCGAATGCGGACGAAACTTGCGAAGAGGATCGTCAGCAGAAGGAACCCCATGCCGAGAAGGGAGAGCCGGTAAAGACGGGCGTCGCTTCGTCGTTCCTCGGCGTAGCGTCCGTAGTCGAGGAAGAGCTTCGCCAGCGCTTCGTCGGCGCCGGTCAGCGCGACGTCCCGCACCTGCTGGTCGACCACCAGTTGGGAGGCGAGAATCAGGTCGACGTGGAGGAGCAACGTCGCAAGAGCCGTTTCCGACGAGGGGTGGAGCGATTGACGCAAGGCGCCCGCCAGACGTCGGGCCTGATCGTAATGTTCTCCCCGTCCTGAGATGGCGAAGCTTTGCACGCTATTGAGCAGATATTGGATCGTGTGCGCCGTTTTCGTGTCGGCGGCGGGGAGCTCCCGGGTCGCCTGTTCGGCGGCGGTGGAGAGATATTCCAACGAGTTCTTCATCACGGCGTAATGCGATTTGAACTCTTCAACGGCGTCCCGCTTTCGGGCGACGGCGTCGATCACCTTTCGCCACGCCGGGGTGAAACGCCCTTCGCCGCTTTCGGCCAGCGGCGCCGAAAGCGGCGCTCTTTCGTTCCATGGTTGCGATCACCCCTTCCAACGGATCGTAGCTGGCGGTCATTTGGAAACGGGAGGAGATCAGCTCTTTGTCGACGAGGGTGTCGAGCTCTTTGAGTTGAGCCAGCTCCAGCGCTACCCGGGCGTGCCCCTTTTCGTCGAGACGGGCGCCGCCGTAGTAGACCAGCGGCAAGGTGATGGTGAGGAGCAACAGCCCGGCCAACTGCGGCCAGGTGAGCAGGGGGGGGCGGGGAGCGGTCGTCGGTTTGTTCACGGCTTCAGCTCCGGGTGGCGTCCGGTCAGGCTGCCGAGAAAATGGACGATCAGGTTAATCTCTTCGTCGGGGATGTCCCGCCCGATCTGATAGTAGGCCATGATCCGCACCGTGTTCTCCAGATCCACGACCGATCCGTCATGGAGGTAGGGAGCGGTCAGAGCGACGTTCCTGAGCGACGGGACTTTGAACTCGTACCGATGGTCCTCTTCGCCGGTGACGGCGTAGCGCCCCATGTCGGCTTCGCTGGCGACCATGTCGCCGGTGAAATAGGGACGGACGATGCCGAGCTTTTCGTAGAGGTTCCCTCCGACGTTGGCGCCCTGATGGCACGAGGAGCAGCCATACTTCTTGAACAGGAGGTACCCTTCGGCCTGCTCGGGAGAAAGAGCGTTCGGGTCGCCGGCCAGATAGCGGTCGAAGGGGCTGTCGTGGGTCAGCAACGTCCGCTCGAAATCGGCGATGGCCCGTTTGATGTTAGCGGCGGTCACCCCGTCGGGGAAGAGACGTTCGAACGTGGTCGCCATCTTTCGGTCGGCTCGCAAACGGGCGACCACCCCCGCCCAGTCGGCGGCCATTTCGTCGGTCGCTTGGACCGGCCCGTCGATCTGCTCTTCCAACGTGGCGGCCCGCCCGTTCCAAAACTGGCGGAAATTAAGAGCGGCGTTATAGACCGTGGGGGTGTTGATCTTCCCTTCGGCGCCGCCGATCCCGAATGAGTGGGGGAGGTTGTCCATGCCCCCTTTCTCCAACGGGTGACAATGGGCGCAGGAGATGGTTCCGTCCCCCGACAGGCGTGTGTCGTGAAAGAGCGTCCGTCCCAGATCGACCATAGCCGGGGAGAGGGGAGCGAGAGGGGGGATCGGCCTGATCGGTTCGTTCATCAGGGTGGCCGGTTCGGCCCGACTCGGCAAGGGATGGACCACGACCATGACGCCGATAACGAGAGTCGCCCACAAGATTCTGATCACTTCTCCCCCTGAAAATAAACCGCGCAAAGGGGGCGTATGGTCTCAGGGCCGCCTCCCCGATAGCGTCTACCATGATACCGTAAAGCGCCGGTTTACGGGGCGCTTACCCATGTCGCAGCCACGACCGCCGAAGGGCCGCCGGGTCGGCCCAGCGGCGTAAAAGCTTGTCGGGGCAGCGGCGCAACCACTCGTTCCAGATATAGGGAATGGCCGTTTCGTCGTTCATGTCGGGGGTGTCGCGCCCCATGGCCGGGTACCACCACGACCCCTTCTCGCATTCGAGTCCTTCAATTTCGGGGAATCCCCGTTTCTCGACGAGATGGCGGTAGTGGAAGTAGAAGGGGTAACGGGGATGTTTGCGGGGGGACATCGGGTTTTCCTGCTAGCCGTGGCCCAAGTCGCGGTCGATACCGAGGGTGAACTGGGTCATCGCCTCGCGGACGGTGGCCATCTCCCCGTCGGTCAGAGGAAGGGCGGCTATCTGCTCCATCAGCCGATTCCCCCACTGGCCGATCCGGTTGGCCGAAGGCGCTTCCTCTTTCAACTCGACGCGGATATGTTCGAGCTGGTCGTAGGCCGCTTTGGTCTGTTCTTCCGGCACCCCTTCGCCCAATTGCGAGAGGAGGTTGTAGAGTCGATCGGCGCTACGGCGCGATTGGGTCACGTCGATATGGCGCGGCTCGTCGAGCGGGGGCGGTTCGTTTTTCGGCTTCACCGGTTCCGACGGGGGAGTTGGCTGAGCTGGCGGCGCCGCAGGTTTGGGGGGACGGGGCGCCGGATCGTGACTGAAGAGCTCTTCGAGCATCTCCTTCTCCCGATCGAGATAACGCTCCAACTGATCCGACGCTTTCTGATAGGCCAGATGGAGATACTCGTGATCTTCGTTGAGCCGCTCGTCGTCGACATTGGAGCGTAACGCGTCGAGCGACTGGAGTTTTTTCTCCTGCCCGAGGCGCATCCCCTCTTTGATGGTGTCGATGGCCTGTCGTAGCTCTCCTTTCTCCCAGTGGGCGCGACCCAGATTGTAGTAGAGAATCTCGTCGTGGTCGTCGATGACGATCGCTTTTTCGTAATTGGCGATCGCCTCGTCGTAGAGCCCTTTTTTGCGCAAGTAGATGGCGAATTCGTTGAAGGTGTGCTTGTTCTTCTGCTCGTAGATGTCGTTGGCGTCTCGGATCTTTTTGAAGATCGCCATCGCCTCGTCGACCAGTTCCTGCTCCATATGGGTCATCCCCAAACCGAGCAGCCCTAGCAGATTGTCGCCGTCGAGTCGCAACGAGCGGCGGAATTTATCTTCGGCTTCTTCGAGTTCCTTGGCTTCGAGATGGGCCATCCCCATTTCGGAGCGGACCTGCGACATCCTTTTTAAGACCTCTTCGACGGTCTTCGGTTGGATGGGGCAGTCGTGTTTCGAACAGGAGCGATAGCGGCTGGCGAAGCGGGAGAGATGGATGCCCTCTTCTACGATCTGTCCGGTGGGAGAGCCGTCGGCGTCGACCAGCTCCAGTGCGACGGAGCCGTTTTCGAGCTGTTCGATGTAGAAATGACGCCCGGTCTCGGCGCCTTCCGGCACGTCTTCGATCTCGAAACAGCGACCGATGGTCCTCAGGCGATGATCGTCCGCCTCTTCGCTGCTTCCCATGCCATACTCCCCTTCGGCTCCGGTATCTTCCCCGGTGAGGATACCATACGAAGGGGGGCTAGAACGTCACCCCCGCCTTCAGGCCGAGCTGGGCGTAATCGTTGTTTTGGGTTCCGGTAAGGGCGCGGGCGTCGATACCGACCGAGACGACCAGCAACGTCCATCGATACCCGGCGTTTACGAGAAACCCGGTCTCCCGTTCCACGGTGACGGTGTGGGTGGCCGAACCGGTATGTCCGGTGAACTCCCCCCCCACGCTGGCGATGGCGCCGGAGGCGAAAAAACCGATGAACTCGAACCGGGCGCCGGCGTAATATTCGGTCATGGTCAGGGTGGAGGCGAAATCGATCTCCGGGAGGTCGATCTTCTTCTCGCTCCGGGAGTAGCCGAGCCATACGTTCACCGGCCAGAGGTCGGCGCCGAAATCGATCTCCCCACCCGCCACGTCCTGATTCTTGAAATCGCCGGTGTCGTGCGAAAAATTCCGGTCGTCCCAGGTTCCGAGCTGTCGCTTGGCCATCATCAGGTGAACGTTGACGTCCCACCCGTCATCCGCTTGGGCGGTGGACGGAAAGAGGGCGGCGGCGAAGAGGAGAGCGAAAAGGGAGAGGCGCATCGGTGACTCCAGGCGACGGGGATGATCGCGCCAGTATAGCAAAGGGTCGTGGCTATCGGCGCTCCATAACGCACGGCCGATGCGGTCGCCGTACGGTTCGATCGGTCGATTGAACCCCCTTCCCCCGATGAAAAGGGGGCTCTCGAACCTATTTGCAGTAGTTCCCGTTGGGCGCCACCGTCGGCATACCGTAGCCGCTGTTGGTAAAGAGAGCGTAGCTATCGGGCGAGGCGGCCTGAATCTGCGACGCCGACGGGAGCCGCCATTCGAAAGCGATCTCGGAAGCCCGGATCGACTGGATACCGAGGATCGACGTGATGTTCCAATAGTGGAACTCGTCGACCTGCGTTCCGTAATCCCGGTTATCGACACCGGGCGTCGGGTTGCCGGTGTAGTATCCGGCGCTCGCCACGGCGTCCATCAGGTTGGCGATGGTCGTTCCGGCGGTGGCGCCGAAAACGCTCGGCCACGCCCTCTTCCAGCCGTTGTCGTTGATGAGGTGGAGACACTCCTCCAGCGAGGCGTCGAAGACCGTGGCGCTGGTCCCCTCCGGGTGGACCTCTTCCCCATAGAGGGGGTGCCCGTAACCGCCGGAGCTGTTGAAGGCGGTCTCCGTGGCGGTTCCGGCGGTAGCGAACATCACCATGGTCGGTATCGGAGAGGCGCCCCGCATCGACGACTCGATGGCGCCGTTGTCGATGGTCCCGTCGGCGTTGTTGTCGAGATATTGGGCGACGACCCCCGCCGCATGGAGGATCTTCGCATCCGACACCGACGCCTCGGCGAAGATGGTCGCCACCCCGAGGACGGTCACCTGTTTGCTGAAAGCGGTCGAAAACGCCCCGTTCGGAGCGGATACACCGCCGACCGACAAAGGCGAGCAGGAGACGGTCGGCGCCGCAGGTGGTGTCGTGTCGCCACCGCCCGTGTCTTCGCCGCCGTCGGTCTGGGTGTCGGTCGTGGCAGAATCGCCACCATCACCATCACCATCACCATCACCATCACCACCGCCGCCGCCGCAAGCCGACGTCAAGAGAAGGGGGACGAGGAGAAGGAGGGGGAGGAATCGATTACGCATGTGGCCTCCGGCGGAAAAAAGGGTGATGGACGCATTGTACCCCTTAGACGATCGATAGGGGCGAGGAATGGCGACGTCGTAGGCGGCCTTAACCTGTCGGGGACAGCCGGCAACGAGCGGGCCAATGAGATACCGTGAGGAAGAACGCCATCGTAAGACGGTCGGGGTACGTGGACGATTTCGGAACCGCCTTAACCTGTCAGGGACTGCCCGCCAACGAGCGGCCAATGAGTTACCGTGAGGAAGAACGCCATCGTAAGATGGTCGGGGTACGTGGACGATTTCGGAACCGCCTTAACCTGTCAGGGACTGCCCGCCAACGAGCGGGCCAATGAGTTACCGTAAGGAAGAACGCCATCGTAAGACGGTCGGGGTACGTGGACGATTTCGGAACCGCCTTAACCTGTCAGGGACTGCCCGCCAACGAGCGGGCCAATGAGTTACCGTGAGGAAGAACACCATCGTAAGATGGTCGGGATGAGAGGATTTGAACCTCCGACCCCTCGCTCCCGAAGCGAGTGCTCTACCAGACTGAGCCACATCCCGACACGATTGGATTTGGGATGATAGCGCAGACCGACCCGAAGCGCAAGGAGAACTTACCGCGCAGGAACCGGCAACCCTGCGGCGCGCATGCGCTCCCCGAGCCAATCGACATTGAACCGGACATGCTTCAACGTCGCCCGTTTGTCGTGCGTCCAGATCGCGTGGATGAGACCGTCCTTGGTGCGGAGCAGAGCAGGGTAAGCGAAACTCGATTCCGGGTCGCCCGGTTTCGTCGCCAGATCGGCGATGCGGGTGAACGAAGCCCCCCCATCCGTCGAGACCGCCAACGACAACGGATCACGCATATTCGAAGAATGGTTGTAGCAGAGAAGAACCGCGTCGAGTTCGCCCACATAGATCGCCGCCACCGCCGCCCCCGGATTCGGCAGGCTCGTGTTCGACACCGGCGCCCAAGAAAGCCCCCCATCCGACGACCAGCTCCGTTTCACCGCCACCTCCCCCTTGTCCCGCGCCAAGAGGAGAATGCGCCCGTCCGGCAAAGGGACCAGCGTCGGTTGAATCGCGTCGGTATCGTCCAGCGACGCATAGGTCGTCTTCACCACCTGACCGTTCCGGTAGCGAATACGCGCCGTGTAGGAACCGACCAGATCGGTCTCGTACCAGAAATCGACAAAGAGGGGGAGCAACATCTCGTGATCCCCCACATCGAGAGGAGGATTGCGCGGCAGGTTCCCCGGCCACCAGACCAACCGTTTCCCCGGCGACCATGTTTGGCCGTCGTCGTCGGAGACCGTATAGTCGACCATCGCCCCACTCCACCCCCCGGCGAACACCGCCGCGAACCAGAGCCAGATACGACCGTCGTCATCCCGGAAAAGAGCCGTATTCCCCAGCGACTTCGAGTAACGCTCGTTCACGATCGGGCGAGGGGTGGTCCATTCCCCCGTCACCCGGTTCCAGTTCGCGCCGAAAATCACCGCGTCCGAGCTGGTTTCCACTTTCGACGAGAACCAGGTCGCCATCAACGACCCGTCGTTTCGTTCGATGAGCGAGGCGCCGTGCGGTCGCCCGAACCCTTTGGCCGGGAAGACCACATCCTCACCGAAAAAAGGCGCAGCAAAAGCGGGCGTGGTCGTAAGGAGGAGGGCCAGCGTCACCAGAAACCGCATCTCACATCACCGAGCGATAGACATCCAACGTTCCGGCCGCCGTATCGCGCCAAGTATACTGCGCCGCCCGTTCGAGCCCCTTCTCGCGCAAGGAAGCCCGCAAGTCGGGCGACTCTTCCAGAGCGAGGATCGCGTCGGCGATTCCCTTCACGTCGTACGGGTCGACCAGCAACGCCGCGTCGCCGCAGATCTCGGGGAACGACGAGACGTTCGACGTAATCACCGGAGCGCCGCAGGCCATCGCTTCTAACACCGGCATGCCGAACCCTTCGTAGAGCGTCGGGAAGAGAAAGGTCCGGGCGTTTTGGTAGAGGCGGAGCCGGTCGGCCTCGTTGACGTAGTTGGTCAGGATGATCTCGCTATCGCGGCGGATCCGTTGGTAGGCGGCGAGGATATCGTCGTAGAGCCACCCCTTCTTGCCGCAGATCACCAGTTGCAGGTCGCGCCCCGCCCTGTCGCGGGCCATCTCGAACGCGTGCATGATGCGGATCAAGTTTTTACGCGGCTCCAGATTGCCGACGAAAAGGAGATAGTCCCCCCGTATTCCGAACTTTTCGCGGACCAACTCTCCGCCGTTATCGTCGGGGAGCGCCGGGTGGAACTCTTTCCCCACCCCTTGCGGCACCACGGTGATCTTCCCTTCCGGGGCGCCGAGCCACCGGACGAGATCGCGTTTGGTCGATTCCGACACCGAGATGATCCGGTCGGCCCGTTTCACCACCTGTCCGATCAGCGCCTTCATATAGAGCGAATATTTCATCGGGATGGTGCGGGGCAAGATGTAGGCGACGATATCGTGAATCGTCGCCACCGTCTTCAGATCCCTCTTGTAGAGCGGGATCATAAACGCCGGACCGTGGAAGACGTCGATGCCGCGACTCTTCAGCGACCGGGGGAGATAGGTGTTCTCCCAGAGGTCGCCGATCATATGGTTCTCGTTGGAGATGACCGTGTGGCAATGGTTAAAGTTGGGCGACTCGGTCAGATGAGCCCCCAAGCCGTTGTCGTTGCTGATCAGGCAATAGTTGTTCTCCTGGTCGATGACCCGCAACTGCTCGACCAGATTGGTGACGTAATAGCCGACCCCCGACCGGGGTTTGTTAATCGTTCTGACGTCGATGGCTATTTTCACGCGGGAGCCTTTGCGGAGAAGAAATGATCCCCTCCGGGTCGCCCGAAGGGAGTATCTTGATAGCCGATTCCGGCGACGCCGTCAATCGTTCTCATGCTCGTTCGCCTTTCACCAGCGTGAAGGCAAGCGCCATGGCCGGGAACGAGAAAGCGAAATATTTTTCGTAGAGCGACGGGAAAGCGTTGGCCGCGATCTCGACCCCGAGAAGCCGCCACCCTTTCCAGAAATGGAGCCGGAACGACGCGAGCTCCATCGGCGTGGCCGAATAGTGGCGATAGGTTTCGTGGCCGCCGGTCAGATGTTTGAGCGACTCGACCGAGAACCAGCTTCGGTGGGTGAAGTCGGACCAGGCGTGGACCGACGTGTAGTGGGGAACCCGGACGTCGAGCCTCCCCCCCGGCTTCAGAATGCGAGCGATGTCGGCCACCAACCGTGGCGGATCGGCCACATGTTCCAGCGCGTCGTTCATGACCACCCGGTCGAAGGTCGCTTCGGCGAAAGGGAGGGAGCCGGTCGCCATGTCGGCGATCAGGTCGACCCCCGGCGCAGGCCACCGGTCGACTCCTATGGCCCCGTCGGTTTTCGCCGCGCCGCAACCGAGGTCGAGAACCCGCTCCGTCATACCGGCTCCTTTCGCGCCCGGACCGTCCACCAGAGGTATCCCGCCGCCGTGGCGAGGAAAAGGTCGGCGATCACCTTGGCCCACGCCATGCCGACGATCCCCGCCGGACCGACCAACACCGCGATGAGAGCGATATCGATGGCCGTCGCCATGGTGGCGAGATAGGCGCCGAACAACGCCTTCCCCTCCAGCGCCAATCCTTGCATGAAAGCGTGACGGACGAACATCCCCATCCCGGCCACCGCCAACACCGCCGCCGCCCCGGCGGCAGGGGCGAATCGTTCGGAGAAAAGGAGGGTCACCAACGGCCCGGCGAAGAGCCACCCGACGATGGCCCCGATCCCCCCCAAGGTCGCCAGCCCCGCCACCGCCCGGAGGGTGTAGCGGCGATACGCGCCAAAGTCGCTCTCCGACAGGCGGGAGAGGGTCGGAAAGAGGGCCGACATGATAAGGGTCGGCGCCGCCAGCCAGACATCGAGTAGCTTCACCCCGGCGGTGTAGTGGCCGAGGCTTACCAGATCGAGCCCGACGAAGGGCGCCACCGCCACGTCGATTCGATAGAAGATCACCGTCATGATCGTCATCGCCGCCAGCGGAAGAGCGTCTTTGAGCAGATGGCCCCAACGGGCGACATCGACCGTCGGCGCCACCGGAACCCCCGACGCCGCCACCCAACGGAGCGCCCAATAGGCGGCCCCGGCTTGCGCCACGGTCATGGCGACGAGGGCGCCGGTCAGGTTGGCCCCCATCCACAGGGCGGTCAGGGCCGCGCCGGTCACGGCCAGCTTGGCCCAGCCCATGAGCCAGGTTTCGGCGCCCATCCGTTCGCGGGCCTGCACCAGAGCGGCCCCGTATTCGGTGAGGGCGAAGCCTGCCATGTTGATCCCCATCAGAGCGAGCAGCCCCAAGCGGGATGCGTCGAAACCGACGGCGGCGCCGTAGCCGACGCAGACGAGAAGCGACGGGACGACCAATGAAAGTTTGAGTCCCAGTACGGCGCTTGCGGCGTCCTCGAGGTAGCCTTCGCGGCGGGGAGCCAAGCGGATGAGCGAGAGGTTCAGCCCCGGATCGACGGCCAGCACGGCGATGGCGCCGACGGCGTAGAGGAGGTTGAAAAGACCGAAGTCGGCCTCCCCCAGCCAGCGGGCCAGCGCGAGGTAGAAGAGGAACGAGAGGAGCCGGTTGATCAGTTCGGTGGCCGCTTTGAACCCGACATTGACTCCCATACGACGGGCCGTCGTAGCGGTCATGCCTCCGCCCCCCGAAAAACTGTCTGCGCGGCCGCTACGGCGTCGAAAGCGGGCTCGGGACGCTCATGTACGTTCGTGTACACTCCGCTCCCTCGTCCTCTTTCTCCTTGCATCGCCTGCCTCGATAACGTTTTTCACGGCTCGGATGATCGCCTACTCTAAGGTGTCTCTGACCACGTAGATCGCCTTCCCCTGCGATTCGTGATAGGTCCGGGCCATCAGCTCCGCCAAGAGCCCCATGGAGATAAGTTGCACGCCGACCAGAATCAGCAACACCGCCAGCAGAAGGGCGGGGCGATTGCCGAGGGGAATCTCGAAAAAGAGCTTCTCGATGGAGAGCCAGAGAGCCAGCGTCGTACCGAGTCCGCCGGAGATCAAGCCGCCCAATCCGAAGATCTGGATCGGACGGGTCGACCAGGTGAGAAGAAACTTCACCGTCATCAGGTCGAGAATCACCCGGACGGTCCGGCCGATCCCATATTTGCTGGTCCCGGCCACCCGGGGGCGATGGTTCACCCGCATTTCCGAGACCCGGACGCCGATCCAACTGGCCACCGCCGGGATGAAGCGGTGCATCTCGCCGTAGAGCTTGATGTTTTTCACCACGTCTTTGTGGAAGACTTTTAGCGAGCAGCCGTAGTCGTGGAGATGGACCTTGGTGGTCATCGAGATGATCTTGTTGGCGATCATCGACGGGAGTTTCCGCGAGACGAAATCGTCCTGCCGGTCGTAGCGCCACCCGGCCACGATATCGAACTCCTCCTTCTCCAGCTTCTCGATCATCGTCGGTATGTCGGCCGGATCGTTTTGCAGATCGGAGTCGATGGTGATGATCACATCTCCTTCGGCCTTGTCGAACCCGGCGGCGAAAGCGGCCGTCTGACCGAAGTTGGCGCGGAATCGGATGACCTTCACCCGCGGGTCGGCCTCATGGATCGTCTTCAATCTGGCGTAGCTCCCGTCGGTGGAGCCGTCGTCGATGGCGACGATCTCGAAAGGACGGTTCATCGATTCGAGGACCGGAACGATCTCCCGGAAGAACGGATCGATGTTGTCGATCTCGTTATAGATGGGAGCGACAACGGTGATCTCGGGTCGGGCGGCTTCGTTCATCTCTCTCTTCGGGTCGGCGCAGATGGTTAAGTGGAGGCTCCATTGTACCGTAACCCGCCGCCAGAGGGGGGGCGACGTCGGAAGGAGAGGGGGGCGGTCAGAGAAACGCCGCTATCAGCCGGTCGATCTCTTTTGTGTCGGGCGGCGTCAGAAAGGCCGGGTCGGCGCCGGCGACGCCGTTCATTTCGAGCCAGCCCGGTTTGGGTGAACGATAGAGCAGGCCGATGGGGAACCGCTCGTCCCACTCCACCGCTTTTTCCATCGCCGCTTTCCAGTCGGTCGGGTCGTGCCCCTCCTCGTCGAGACGGTAGGCCCGTTGGCCGTACCATTCGTAGGTGTTCACCTTGTTGAACGAGACGCACGGCTGCATGACGTCGATGAGGGCGAAGCCGGGGGTCGTCACCGCTTCGGCGATCAACCGGGCGGTCAGGTCGATCTCTTTCGAAAACGACCGGGCCACAAAAGGCGCCCCGAGCGCAAGGGCGAAGGAGAGGGGATGGAACGGTTCCGACACCACCCCCTTGGGTTGCGTCGGCGTCACCTGTCCCCGCCCGGTGGTGGGGGAGGCTTGCCCTTTGGTGAGACCGTATATCTGGTTGTTATGGGCCACCACGGTGATATCGGCGTTGCGGCGGATGGCGTGGATGAGATGGTTCCCCCCTTCGCCGTAGAGATCGCCGTCGCCCGAGGTGACGATCACCGTCATCCCCGGCGACATCGCCTTGGCCCCGAAGGCCGCCGGGAGCGCCCGTCCGTGAAGACCGTTGAAAGCGTTGCTGCGGAAATAATGGGGGAGCTTGGCCGCCTGCCCGATGCCGGAGACGAGCAACACCTCGTCGGGGCTTTTACCCAAAGTCGTTAGCGCCCGCTCCACCGACTGGACGATCTGGAAGTCGCCGCAACCGGGGCACCATGTGGTCTCGCCGTCGTAATGAAAGGGGCTTTTCATATCGCTCATCGGCCGGCCCTCCTCTTGAACGCCGTCGTCAGATCGGCCACCGCAAAGGGGCGACCGTCGTAGCGGAGGATCGGTTTGACCGTCGCCACGCCGGTCTCTCGTCGCAAGAGCCGGTCGAACTGTCCCTGCACGTTATTTTCGACCACGACCACTTTTTTATAGTGGGGGATCACTCGCTTGACCTCGGTCGCCGGGAAGGGCCAGACCCGGTTGAAATGAAGCATGCCGATCTTTTTACCGTCGCCCCGCGCCGCTCCCACCGCCTCTCTCACCGGGCCGTAGGTCGAACCGAAACAGGCCACCAGCAGATCGCCCGAAGGGTCGCCGAGCCGTTCGGGGAGCCCGAATTTCTCCTGCCCCATGCCGACCAGTTTCGCCATCCGTTTCTCGGCCATTTTCATAGAGAGAATCGGGTCTTCCGTGATATGACCCGCCTCGTCGTGGACGTGGGAGTCGACCATGAAGACCGCTTTGTTTTGGCCGTAGTAGGCCCGGGGAGAGACCCCGCTTTTGGTTAGCGTATAGCGACGATAGGTGTCCCGGTTCACCTGCCGGTCGGTGGCCCGGTAGTTTTTGAAGGGGGATGCCGATCGTTTCAGGTCGTCGATGGTGGTGATCGTATCGACCAGATATTGATCCCCCAACAGAAACGCCGGAACCTGATATTTCTCCCCCAGATTCATGCAGGCGACCGCCGTGTGGTAAGCCTGATCGACGGCGCCCGGAGCGAAGACGAACCGGGGAAACTCCCCGTGGCCGATGGCGAGGGTGAAGTCGAGATCCTCTTGTCCCGTCCGGGTCGGCAGACCGGTGGCCGGGCCGGGGCGCATCATATCGACGATGGTCACCGGCGTTTCGGCGATTCCAGCGAGGCTGATCCCTTCGGCCATGAGGGCCATCCCCCCTCCCGACGTGGTGACCGCCGCCCGTCCCCCCGCCGCCGACGCGCCGACGGCCATGTTGATGGCGGCGATCTCGTCTTCGGCCTGCTCGGTGATGACGCCGGTCGCTTCGGCGTTTTTGATAACGTAGGTGAAGACCCCGGTGGACGGGGACATCGGATAGGCGGCGACGAAATTGACACCCCCCGCCATCAAGCCCAAACCGATGGCCTTCGCTCCGGCGAGGCGAAGACGATTTTTGGGCCGCCGAGGGGCCGGGAGCGCAAGGCCGGTATCGCCATACGTTTCGGCGATGAAGCGAAACCCGGCCCGAGCGGCGGCGAGGTTATGATCGAGAATCTCTTGTTTTTTGGCGAACCGGTCGCCGAGAGCCGATTCCCATACCCCTTCCGGTTGGCCCAGCAGGCCGAGAAGAGCCCCCAACGCCGCGCTATTGGCGTAGACCGCGTTCCCTTCGTCTTTGCCGATATCTTGCATCGGCAAAGGAATGTCGACACCCCCGCTTTTTTTCGATAGCCCTTTCCCTTCGGCGTCGCGCAGAACCACTTTCGGGCCGGTCAGGGTCGGGCCGTGGATTTCGGTCGTCGTCTGGTCGAGAGCCACCAGCAGTTCCGGCGTCGGATCGGCGGCGTAGATCCGCCGGTCGGCGATGCGGATGGTCATGAAGTTGTGCCCCCCGCGAACGCGGGACATATAGTCTTGCGCCGCGAAGAGATGATAGCCGCGACGGGCGAGAATGGTAAGGAGTAGTTGGGCCACGGTAACGAGCCCTTGTCCTGCCGCTCCGCCAAGGATGACGGTTCGTTCGCAATCTTTCATGCGCTCCTCCCTTCGGATCAACCTCCTCTCAGCATAGCCCTAATACGTCAAGAAGCAAGGGGGAGGGGAGGTGGCGGAGTTCAGGAAAGGGTTTTTTCGATGAAGGCGTCGATCTCTTCGGCGAACCGGGGGCGGGAGAAACGGGCCGCATGAGCCGCGATGGCGGCGGGATCGAAGAGCCCCTCGGCCTCTGCGGTCACGAACCGGGTCAGCGCATCCGCCAGGTCGTCTTCGGTCTGGCGGTCGAAGAAAACACCGGTCGGAGTTCCTTCCGCGTCGGGGGGGGCGACCGTTTCGAGCGCCCCGCCGCGGCCGAAGGCGATCACCGGCGTTCCGCAGGCCATCGCCTCCACCGGGGTGATGCCGAAATCTTCTTCACCCGGAAAGATAAAAGCCCGCGCCCCTCGGTAGAGATCGCGCAACGTCGCATCGTCGACCTTCCCCAGGAACTCGATGTTCCCCGCCGCATAAGAGCGGAGGCGGGCTTCGTCCTCCCCCCCGCCGGCGACTTTGAGCGGGAGGCCGTTCTTGGCGAAAAGGGAGAGGGCCAGATCGACCCGCTTATAGGGGGCGAAGGCCGAGACGATGAGGAAATAGTCGCGGGCTGATGGGTCGCTTCCGCTATTAGGCTGTCCGGCGGGAGCCGACGAAGGCGGCGGCGCTTCCGGTGAAAATTGGCGCCCCTCGCCCCCCGCGTGGCGGGGGGAATAGTAGCTCGTGTCGACCGGCGGGTAGATCACCTCCGCCTCTGCGCCGTAGATCCGTTCGATCCGTTTGGCCACGTAATGAGAGTTGGCGATATAACGATTGACCCGTCCGGCGGTCCGCCGATCCCAGTCTCGCAGATAGGGCATGATTCGCTCGATGGCGAACAGCGTCGCCGGACCGAACCGGTCGCGATTGAAATAGTGGGGGTACATATCCCACGCATACCGCATCGGGGTGTGGCAGTAGCAAAGGTGGATCGCCTTGCCGGTCTTGATCCCCTTGGCGACGCAATGGGACGACGAGAGGACGAGGTCGTATCCCGACAGATCGAACCGCTCGATCGCCGTCGGCATCAGCGGCAGGTACCACCGATATTTTTGGGCGGCCTTCGGGAGCGACTGGATGAACGACGTATGGATCGGACGGGATTCGATGATCGGCGAGACCGAACCGGGAACGTGGAGGAGGGTGTAGAGATCGGCCTCCGGGAACCGCTCGCAGAAGACTTCGAGAACTTTCTCGCCGCCTCTCATGCCGGTGAGCCAGTCGTGGACCAAAGCGACTTTCATGCCGTCACCCCCGCCCCGACGCTTCGTCGTAGACCGCCAACGTCCGGCGCGCCGTTTCGTCCCACGAGAACCGGCCGACCTGTTTGAAACCTTTTTCGATCAGCCGTCGCCGAAAATCGAGATCGCCGTCGATCCGCAACACCGCTTCGGTCATACCGTCATGATCGTCCGGGTCGACTTGCATCGCCGCATCGCCGGTCACCTCCGGCAACGACGACCGGTTCGAGGCCACCACCGTCGTGCCGCATGCCATCGCCTCCAACGGCGGCAGGCCGAATCCTTCGCGGTAGGACGGGAAGAGCAATACGACGGCCCCCCCATAGACCGCCGCCAGGTCGTCCCGGTTGAGCTGGTCGAGAAACGAGGTCCGCCCCCCTTCGGCGAAAAGGCGTGTCCGATCCCGCACTCTCCCGACCACCACCGACGGGAGCCGGTCGCCGACGCGCCGAACCACCTCGGCGAAAGCCGCCAGATTCTTGTGGGGCCGGTCGGAACCGACGAAGAGGAGGTAGCCGGGGGTCAGCCCCAACCGTTTCAGTCGGGCGCCGATATCGTCGATTCTGGGGCGGGAAAAGTCCCCCCCCCCGTTGAGGACCACCCGGATCCGGTCGGCGTCGGTGTCGGGGAATTGGCCTATGACCGCTTGCTTCGACGCTTCGCTGACCGTTATCGTGAGGGCGGACCGGTTGAGAGCCGAGCCGATCATCCACCGAGCGTAACGCCGACGGAAATAACCGGTGGTCGGCTCTTCGAGGTGGATCACGTCGTGGATCGTCGTCACCGCCGGGCAGGGGAGGCGATAGGGCAAGACATAGTGAGGGGCGTGGAAGAGGTCGAGCCGGTCGGCTTTGGCCTTCGCCGCAAAAGAGAAAAGCTCCCGGAGCGAATATTTCCCCGCCGTCTCGACGACTTTCGTCACCCGTTCTTCGGGCCACGTGTAGCGGTCGATGTCGTCGGGCGCCATGTAGAGAACGTAGCGGTGCCGGTCATCGACCTTCAGCAGATGGTCGATCAGATTTTCGATGTAGCGTCCGATGCCGGTGTCGGCGATCTTCCGCGCGTCGATGCCGATGTTCAAGGGGGGGCGCTCTTTTGAATCGCAGGTTGAGCGATTTTACCGTATGCCCCGCCGGTTGGGCGACCTATAATGAACTCTTTTCCATTCTCGCCCTCATTGCGGGGGTCTCCCTGGACTTTACAGGAAGTACGACGATGCCGTGGCGCCCCTTTAGTTTCGCGTTGCACGACCGATGGGAGAGCTTCAACCAAAAGCTGAAAAGCCGTTTGCCGAAACCGTCGGCCATGCAAGAGAGCCGGATCGGTCGCTTTTTCGGCAAGACCCTTCTGCGCCCAGAGATATGGTCGTTTAAAGAAGAGCCGGTCGCTCGCGGCACGGCGCTGGGGCTCTTCGTCGCCTTCACGCCGACCATCGGCATCCAGATGGCCCTCTCCTGCGTGGCGGTTCTTTTCTATCCCGGCAACCTCCCCATCGCCTTGGCCATCTGCTGGCTCACCAACCCGGTGACCGCCGCGCCGATTTATTACGCCGAATATCTTTTCGGCGCTTGGCTTTTGGGACTCATCGGCTATATGCCCGACAAGGTCATGGAAGAGGGGGTGACGCTCACCTCCCTTTCCGAAGTCGGCTGGACCCTCTGGTTCGGGTCGATCATCGCCTCGTTGGCGATGGCGGTGATCGGCTATTGGCTCATCCACGGGTTCATGGCGCTGGAACGGCGGGTCCGGTTCGAAAAACTGCTCCACCTGAGGCGCAAAAGGAAAGAATCCCCCCCGCCCGGCGACAAAGAGTTGCCACCCGACGGTGGAAAAGCCTAGAATGGCCGTTCGGTGGAAACGGTCACTCGCAACGAAAGCTTACGGATCATCATGAATCAGGAAACCAGTACGCTCGATTTCGTCAAAATATTCACCCGCTCCATTCGCGAGCTTATCCAAGGTTCGTCGGGGGTGAAGTTGCATGTCTCCAAAACCGCTATGCAGATCCAAGGGATCTCAATCACCGGCGACATCGGCGCCTTCGTTTCCTTCAACGGCGACTATAACGGCATCATGATTCTCAACTTCGAAGGGGAAGCCGCTTTGGAGATCGTGGCAGGCTACCTGACCAAGCTCGGTCTCGGGCCGGAAGATATCCCCCGCATTTTCCAAAACGACGAAGTCCGCAACAACATCGGCGAGATCACCAACCAGATCATCGGCAAATGCCGAACGCAGGTCCAAGACCTCATCGACCTTTCGGCTCGGGCCAACATCCCCGCCGTGGTCCCGATCAGCGTTCCCATCGGTCTCTCCATGGACACCAAAGGTTCCAGTTCGTTGGAATGCGTCCGGGTCGCTTTCACCACCGAGAAACGGAACAAGTTCCATATGGAACTGGCTCTGGAGCCGATGGTGAATCATCCTCTCGAAATCTGACCCCCACGCGCGGGGCGCGGGTCTCGCCAAAGCTCTCGACGCCTCACCCGTAAGAGTCGGCATCTTCGCACCCCCGGTCGTGTGGTTGGAATGCCGTTCCGGGGGTACTTCGCACCCCCGGTCATTTTGGTTGGAATGCCGTTCCGGGGGTAGACGGCCACCGTGGGGACAGATGGGAGACCGGTCATTCGGTCTGTTCTAACGGCAAACGACGGTTGCTATGTTTCTATGGCCGAGGCCTTTGGGTCTCGGTTTTTTTTTCGCTCATGTAGAATGAACGCCATGCAAGAACGAAAGATTCTCCTCACCCGGATGGCGACCGCCGGTGGTTGAGGAGCGAAGCTAGGTCCGGAGGATCTACGCACGGCGTTGAGCAGGTTGGCCCCCATAACCGACCCGAACCTGCTCTACGGAAACGGGAGGGGGGACGACACCGGTGTGTACAAAATCGCCGATAACCTCGCTATTGTGCAGACCGTCGACTTCTTCACTCCCATCGTCGACGACCCCTACGACTTCGGACGGATCGCCGCCGCCAACGCCCTCTCCGACCTTTACTGCATCGGCGCCCGACCGGTGACCGCGCTCAACATCGTCGGCTTTCCCTCCAAAGTGGGGCTCGACATCGTCGCCGAAATATTGCGCGGCGGGGGGGAGGGTGTAACCGAAGCCGGGGCCGTGGTGGTGGGGGGGCATTCCATCGACGACCCGGAACCGAAATACGGCCTCGCCGTCACCGGCCTCGTCGATCCGTCGATGATGATCACGAATAGAGGCGCCCGACCCGGCATGGCGCTGGCGCTGACGAAAAAGATCGGAACCGGTATCGTGAATAACATCGCGAAGATGCGCCATACGTTAGCGGGAAAAATGACCCGCAAGGGTCTCCCCGACGGGGTCTTCGAAGAAGCGGTCGCCTCGATGAAACGGCTCAACAAATCGGCCGCCTCGGTCATGATCGACTATGGGGTCGACGCCGCCACCGACGTCACCGGGTTCGGCTTGCTGGGGCACGCCCGGAACCTTGCCGAAGCCTCCGGTGTGCGGATCGTCATCGATTACGGATCGGTTCCGACCTTCGACGGTATCGAGCCGCTGGCCATCCCCGGAACCAAAGGGGGAGGCGAACGGAACCGGAAATGGATCGATCCGGTGACCGAATGGGGCGCCCTCATGGACGAGAATAAGAAGATGGTCCTTTGCGACGCCCAGACCTCCGGCGGGTTGTTGATCGCCGTCGAAGAGGAACGGGCCGATGGTTTGGTGGAACGACTCCGCTCCGGCGGGGACGAATCCGCCGCTATCGTCGGACGTGTCGACGACGGCCCCGCCGGTACCTTGCGGGTGGACGCGTGATCGGATGATAGTGAGCGGGGCTGAGAGCTGTGCTTGCCAAAAAGTGGTTGCTGGCGCAGAGAGAAATTATGAAAGCTTTAAAGCCATTAGAAAGGATTGTTGTGCAATTCAAAGGCTATTGCCTGGAGAGGAATTTAAAAAACTAGGGAGCATCAAAGATTTACAGCCACTGCCAGTTTCATTCACATACTTGGCCTATCAACGTGGCTATCTTCCCACTCTAACAAGACTCGTTCACCAGCTTCTGGTGAAGAGAAACGGGAAGATTGGAAAAGCGGTAGCTGAGACATGGCTACTAAAAGACTCCGCCGAAGATAAGAAGAAGACCTATAAAAAGAATTATGGAAAGCTCGTTGAGCTAATTTGTGCTGCGCATCTGGAAGCCTTTGGCGTCGAAGTTCGTGAAATGGAGATCTGGGGCAATAATTCGAGCGACATTAAATATTGTTTGGCGAGTGAAGTCCATTATGCTGAGGTGAAGTACATAGGTCAAACAGACGAAGATTTTTGTGCGTTGATGGCTTCCATTGGTAGCGACGGAAGCAGTGTGTCGTGTGAAAGTCCTAGCGCGCTCCTCAATTATGCAATGTTGAGGGTTGCTGAAGCGGCGGCGCAACTTAACAAACGAAAATGTGCGTACAAGAAGGAAGTCATCATTGTCTATGATCAAATGAGTTGGTCAAAAATTCGGATACCAATTGAAGAATTATGGATGATTCCAAGGGGATATCGCCTTGTTGAAGATAATTCTTGTGGCTGGAATGCTCTTCTTACAAAGTCGCAATTATCTTCGAAATGCCTAGGTGAATCAGCAATGCCTGGGGAAGCATATCTTGAATGCCTTAATACAAAGATCAGGACGGAAGTAGCTCAACTTGACCAAATCTCCATCTACTCACTCACGCATGAATTTCAGCTCGTGCCAAGAGTGAAGTGGAAGCCTGTTGTAGATTTGTGCCAATGACCTTCAAAGCCTTCCTCAACGCCTACCTCGTCCCGCCGCTGGTCTATATGCTTTGCCGCTTTCTCTTCGGCGCGCAGAAGGTGGTCTTCATCGACCGGGACCACGAGACGAAGATTCTCGACGCCGGGTCGCCCCGCATTCTTTCGGTCTGGCACGGGCGGCTTATTTTTCTCGCTCATGTCTATCGCCATAACCCCACCGAGTGGCAGGCGCTCGTCTCCGCCTCATCCGACGGGGAGATCATCGCCCGCGTTCTCAACATGTACGGTTACGGCGTCGTCCGGGGGTCGAGCTATAAACATGCCGCCCGCGCTTTGATTACGCTACGCCGCGAAGTGGGGAAGGGGCTCTCGACGGTTCTCATCGCCGACGGTTCGCGGGGGCCGCATCAGGTGATGCAGCCGGGGGCGCCGATTTTGTCGAAGCTGACCAAAGGGGTTCCGATTTTGCCGGTGACCGTGGCGTTTTCGAAAAAGTGGACGTTGAAGAGTTGGGACAACCTCGCCATTCCGAAACCGTTCGGGACGGCGGTGGTGGTCTATGGCGACCCTGTCCGGGTGGAGAGCGGCGCCGACGAAGCGGCGCTCGAATCGGCCCGCGTCGCCCTGCAGGCCGAGATGGATCGGATCGTGGCGATTGCCGACGCCGAGGCGGCCCGTTATGCGTAAGTTCTATCGGGTCGTCGTCTGGCTTCTCTTGCTCGGCTACCTCCCGGCGTTGGCGTGGCGGCTTCTCACCCGGCCACTCTATAGAAAAAACGTGGGTCAAAAGTTCGGCTTCGGTCTGCCGCACATGCCCGACGGAACCGTTTGGATACACGCCGTCTCGGTGGGGGAAGCGGTGACGGCGATCCCGTTGGTCAAAGCTTTCGCCGAAGCGGGACGTCCGGTGGTGATGACCCTCTCCACCCCGACCGGCCGCGCCGTTGCAGAAGAGAAAGCCCCTGCCGGTGTGGCCGTCGCCTATTTCCCTCTCGACGTCACCTTCGCCGTCGACCGGGCCATCGCCGCCTTTCGCCCGACCCTCTTCGTCACTATCGACACCGAGCTCTGGCCCAATCTTCTCTGGCGACTCGACGAAGCGGGGGTCGCCACGGCGGTGGTCAACGGACGAATCAGCGACCGGTCGTATCCTCGCTATATGCGGCTTCGCCCTTTCTTCAAGCGGGTCTTGTCGTCGGTCGATCTTTGCCTGATGCAGAGCCGCATGGACGCCGACCGGATGATCAAGATCGGCGCCGACCCGGCCTCGGTGGAGGTGGCCGGGAACCTGAAATTCGAAACGGGACTTACCCCCTGCGACGAGAACGAACGGGCTACATTGAAACGAAGCCTTGGGCTTGGCGACGAACCGGTGCTCTTCCTCGCCTCGATGCACGCCGGGGAAGAGATGGCCCTTCGTGCGGCCCTTTCGGTCGCGGCGTCGCACAAAGCGCGGATCGTCATCGCCCCTCGGCGGATCGAGAAGATCGACTGGATCGAAACGGCTCTCGCCGGGAGTGGCTACGCCGCCGCCCGAAAGAGCGCGTTCGGCGAGTCTCCCCCCGCCGATCGGAACGTCGTTCCGATCATCGACACTTTCGGCGAGCTGGGGCGGCTCCTCGGTGTGGCCGACGTCGTCGTCGTCGGCGGTTCGTTCATCCCCCACGGGGGGCAGAACCCGTTGGAAGCGGCGGCCCACGGCAAGCCGATCCTCTACGGCCCGTCGATGGAAAACTTCCGGGAGACGGTCGCGGCCCTTGATCGAGCGGGCGCCGGGGAGAGCGTTCCCGACGAGGCGGCTTTGACCGCCCGGTTGACCCGGCTTCTGTCCGACGCCGATCTTCGGCGACGCCGAGGCGACGCGGCTCGGTCGGTGATCGAGGCTCATCGGGGGATTACCCAACGGGTGGTCGCCCGGCTGACGGAACGGATCGATGGATGAGCTGACCGACGTCGTCACCCGGATCGTCGGGAGGCCGGTGGTTCGTATCGATCCGCTGGCGGGTGACGCTTCGACGCGGCGCTACTATCGCATCTCCCACGCCGACGGAACCGTCATCGTCATGCAGGCGCCCGACGACCGCGCTCTCCCTCTCTTCGTCGCCATGACCGGGCTGATGCGTCGGTACGGCGTCGATACGCCGACGATCATCGGCCACGAAGGGCGGTACCTTGTGCAAGAAGATCTCGGCGACGTGATGGTGCAGAACCATCTCGTGTCACTCTCGTCAGAAGCGATCGAAACCGAGTATTGCCGTCTCCTTGATGACCTGGTGGCGTTTCAAACGAAGGTCGCCGCCAACCCCGACCGGTCGGCCGATTGTTTCTCGCTCGCTTTCGATCGGGAGAAGCTGACCTTCGAGACCGACTTCGCCCAGACTCATTTCGTCGGCGGGTTCCTCCACCGTACCCTTACCGACGCCGAGCGGCAGGCCTGCGACGACGGTTGGCGAGAGGTGAACGAAGAATTGGCGGCTGGTCGGGAGACCCTCTGCCACCGCGACTTTCACGCTCGGAACATCATGGTGGCAGGCGATCGGCGGGTCTGGATCGACTACCAAGACGCTCGGATGGGGCGCTTGGCTTACGATGTCGCTTCGTTGTTGGAAGACCCGTACGTTGCGATGGCCGACGAGATGCGGGCGCGGCTCGTCGATTATTACGTCAAGCGGGCCACGGGCGCCGCTCTTGGTCTCAGCGGCGATTTTTCCCGCATCTATCGGCTCACCGCCGCGCAACGGTTGTATAAAGCGCTCGGCACCTACGGCTATCAGACCACGGTGAGAAAAACGGCGGTCTATCTCTCCTCCATCCCCCCCGCCGTCGCCCGGTTCCTGCGGGTCGCCGATGGGATCGGGCCGCTGGCGCCTCTTCGCGCCCTGCTGGCGTCGATATAACGGGTCGGCGATTACGGGTCGGAGATCGTTCCGCCGCAGGTGAACCCGGCGCCTGCCGTGCAGGTGTAGCAGTAGTCGCAAAGGGCGATGGGAGCGCCGGGGGGGGGGAGAACCCCTTCGTTGACGTGGGTCGGCCCCTCTTCCAGCATGACCCGGTTGGCCAGATGGAAGTCGCAATCGTAGAGGGTTCCGTCCCAGCCGACGCTGATCTGGTAACGGCACATCACCCCGCCGACGGCGCACGGATTAAAACTGGCGGCCAGCCGTTCGTAGTAGGCGTCGTGGTTACCGCTCTCTTCGAGCCATTTGCCGAATCGTCCCAGCGGTACGTTGGCGAAGGTGTAGAGATGGGAGAACTGCACCCCCCATTTGCGGGCCAAGGTTTCCCGGAACCGTTTCTCCACCGATGTCTGCGACGGCGACAGGAAGGCGCCGGTCGGGTTGGCCACCAGATCAAGCGTCAGATCGCCGCCTGCCACTCCATAACCGACTTCGTTTAACCGAGCCAACGTCGCTAATATCTGATCGAAGACCCCTTCCCCCCGTTGCGTTTCCGCTTGGGTCTTATTAAGCGACGGCAACGAACCGATCAACGCCACTTTGTTCGCCCGGAAAAGATCGACCAGCCGGTCGTAGGGGGGGCGGGCGAGGAGCATGAGGTTGGTCCGCACCATGATCTTGGCGACGTGGGGGCGTAACCCTTCGATCAACATCGGCAGATGGGGGTTCATCTCGGGGGCGCCGCCGGTGAGGTCGGCCACGGCGAACCGGTGGCGGGCGGCGTAGTCGATCACATGGGCGACGGTCGTTTCGTCCATCTGTTCCCGCCGTTCGGGCCCCGCTTCGACGTGGCAATGGCGGCAGGTCAGGTTGCAGGTCAGCCCGACGTTGATCTGGAGCGCGGTGGTCTCTTCGCGGGTAAGAGCGACTCCCGCCCCGGCCAAGGCTTGGCCGAAGGGGACGACGCCGGAAGCGTCGCTCACAGCGAAACCTTGTCGGCCGCGTTTCTCATCTGCAACCCATGGACCAGCGACGCCCCGCCACGGATGGCGACGGCCACATGGATCGCCTCGGTCATCTCGGCCTGGTTCGATCCCTTTTCGAGACAGGTTTTGGTGTAGGCGTCGATGCAATAGGGGCATTGGACGGTGTGGGAGACGGCCAGCGCGATAAGGGCCTTTTCCCGTTCGGTCAGCTCCCCTTCGGCGAAGACTTTGTCGTAGTAGCCGAAAAAGGCTTTCGCCAGTTCGGGAGCCTCTTTGCCTATCTCCGCGAAGCGGGGGAGGTCTTCTGGGTTGTAGTAGGTCTCCATGGAAACTCCTGCGGATAAGGTTGTCAGTTCAGAAACTTCAAATCTTCCCGTTGGCGGACGACGACATACTGCGTAATCTCACGTTCCCGCTCCGGTTCGGGGTTCACGAACTGGAGCCGAATGAAATGACGATGGTCGCCCGGCCTCCCAATCCCTTTCGGGAGTTCGCCACTCTCGACCACTTTCGCTTTCAGTTCGAGCCAAGCGCCGGGGGTGGTCGGCATGGCGAGAAAAAGTTCCGCCACTTCGCCGGGGGCCACCGGCTCCACGGTGCGGATGCGCGCCCCCCCTTGGCTGATGTCGAGAACCTCACCGGCTCCTTCCACCGGGCTGGCGATGCGGATGCGGATCGGGTTGGCGATTTTCGGTTCCACCCGGAAATGCTCGCGCCGTTGTCGTTCGGTCAGTTTTGTCGGTAACGAGAGGAGAAGCGCATCGAACCCCTCCCATTGGGTGACTCCATGATAGACGAAATCGCCTCGGTAGGGAATCTGCGCCACGGTGAAATCGATGGTGATGTTCGTCTCCCCTTCGGTAAGGGCGTTGCGGGATACCCGTGGCAAGAGAGTATCGACCACCAAGAGTTGCGCCCCTCCTTTTCGCTCCCGCAATCCCAAAAAGGTGGTGCCGTATGACTCGGTGCGACCGCCAAAATGGCACGATCCCCGGCTGTTTTGGCCGCACCCGTGGCGAAGAGTCTCGACGAGATGAGCGGGAGGTTTCCTCTTGTCTCCTCCGGTGAACCGGTTGGCGAAGGCTTTGAGCATACCGATATATTCCCCTTAAATCCTCTTCCCCAAGAGGTGTTTGTGTGGGGGATATTATACGTCGGCGTCGCTCTGAAACGCAACAATACGTGTCAATCTGCATCGTCGGGATTGTGGAGCGGAGTCTTCGGGTCGAGCGCGTCGCGGATACCTTCGCCCAGTAAATTGAATCCCATAACGGTGATGAGGATCGCCATGCCGGGGTAGACCGAAAGCCACCAGGCATATTCAATATTGTCTTTCCCCTGCGTTAGAATAGCCCCCCACGACGGGGTCGGGGGCTGAACGCCTATACCGAGAAATGACAGGGACGACTCGGTCAGAATCGCCGACGCCACGCCGAGACTTGCGCTGACCAATACCGGCGCCAACGCGTTGGGGAGAATGTGGCGGACGATCAACCGACCGTGGCCCGCCCCCATGGCCCGGGCCGCTTGCACGAAGTCCCGCTCCCGCAGCGACAAGAACTCGGCCCGGATGAGCCGGGCCACCCCCATCCAGCCGGTGATGCCGATGACCGCCATGATGTTATAGATGGAGGGATCGAGAAAGGCGATGACCGCGAGGATCAGGAAGATCGAGGGGATCGTCAGCATCAGGTCGGTGAACCGCATGATGACCCCGTCGACGAACCCGCCGAAATAACCGGCCAACGCGCCGAGAAATACCCCGATGATCGTGGCGATGCCGACCGCCACGAAGCCGACCGCCAACGATATGCGGGCGCCGTAGACCATCCGGGAGAGGACGTCCGCCCAGATCGTGGCGCCGGGCAGTGGGCCGCCGATGGGGGCGAGGATCGACGCCTGACGGGTGTCGATGGCGGCCGGATCGTAGGGGGCGATGAGCGGCGCGAAGAGGGCGACGAAGGTAAGCGTCGCCACGACGATACCCCCCGCCACGGCCAACCGGTTTCGGACGAACCGCTGGCGGAAGAGTCCCCAGAAAGTGTGGGACCGTTCCGGTTTGAGCGCGGGGAGAGTCATCGTTTGTTCAGTCATAGCTGATCCGGGGATCGACCCACGCATAGGCCAGGTCGGCCGGTAAGTTCCCGATCAGCGTCGGGAACGAAATAATCACGAGACTGGCCAT
>CALOCG010000037.1:0-18114 GCA_942491805.1 Nitrospinota bacterium | reverse complement strand
ACGAAGTGGCGAAGGTTCAACCCTTCGACGCGAACACCGCCCGGTCGCAGATGGCCGACGATCTTATCGAACGGCTCGGCGTTGGCATGGGCAAAGGGGAGGTGGCGACACTGATCGGCCCCCCCGATATCGCCGGCGACCCGTGCGACTATTACCTGATCGGATTCAGAGGAGACCCCGTCGACCCCTATTCGGTCGCGGTCTGCTTCGACAAAGAAGGGACGGTTGCGACGCGAGAGATCGTCCAGCATTGAACCGACGCCAACGCCCCCCCGACCCCGGGTCGAGCGCCGTTACCCCGATGATCTCGATCTGTTGGATGACAGGGGAGGCATGGCGGACCATGATACGATCACGGCTCACCCGCTTCTCGGAGGGAATATCCATGCGCCACATCATTTTCGTCGCCATCCTCGTCGCACTCGTACCCGTATCCGTCCATGCCGCGGGCAGCCCCTGCCAAGCCTCCATCGACCGATTGCAGAAAACCTACGTCGCCGATCCGGCCTTCGGCGCGCTGGTGGATGAGGCGTTTAAAAACGTGAAGCCACGCCCCGCCACGTTCGGTGGCGGCAACCCGTGGGAAGGAAAGGGATCGACGATCTGCTGACCTTTTTCGGCAGGTGGTGCGTCTTCTTGCCGGTCTCGGTCGTGGGAGTGGCGACGACGGCCTGACCTACATCGAAGAGTTCGCCTGGCTCTACTACCTGAACGACGCGGGGATACGGGTGGTGAAAGAATCGCCCGGCAAAGAGATATCAACAATTCGCCAAAGAGCGGGGGCGTTTATAATAGCCCCGCCTCCGCCTCCGTGGTGGCCGGATGGCTCGCCAACCCCCGTGGGGAGAAGGAAGACTACATCCTCCCCGACCCGAAAGCGGCCAACGGCGGATTCAGATCGTTTAACGACTTTTTCGCGCGACGGTTTAAAGATCAGGCGGAAAGTCGCCCTCAGACCATGCCGGAACGGGACTACGTCATCGCCGCCCCGACCGACTGCATCATGAACAGCGTCCCGATGGTTATCGTTGATGAGAAGAGCCCGATCCCGACCAAGTTTCGGCAAGCGCTGAACATCCGGGAGATGCTCGGCGGATCGTCCTACGCCGACCGGTTCGTCGGGGGGACCGCGCTGTCGTGCGTCTTGATGCCGAACACCTATCATCACTACCACGCCCCGGTGAGTGGCCAGATGGTGGAAGCGAAAATATTGGAAGACCCCTACTACGGGATAAAAGACTTCGCCTCGTGGGTGACCCCCAACGGGAACGTCGGCTATTACGGAACCGACTTTAGCGAGTTCGAACAGTTCCAACGGGGCTACTTTATTCTCGACACCGGGAAATACGGGCATGTCGCCATGATCCCGGTCGGGCTGAACACTATCAGCTCCATCGTCTTCAACGAGAAGTTTAGGAACATCACGACACCGGTTCCGGTAACCCGTGGCGACGAACTGGGGAACTTCTACTACGGCGGGTCACTCTTCATCATGATCTTCGAAAAAGGACGCTACGGGTCCGACGCGATTAAAGTGCGGCTCGGCAACCAGATCGGTATCTTCGACTCGAAAGGGGAGTGATGAAGGCCCGTTCGAGAGAAGCTTCACTCGTTCGGGATGCGGATAGAGCGGCGTGCGTTGGCGGACTAATGTCCGGTGAGTTTGATGAGTCAATTACTAGATATAAGCCGCTCAAATATCCCGGGATATTAACTGGCGCAGCGCCCGGGACGGAGAGCAACCCTGCCGTCCCGCAGAGGTGTCCCCCCCCTCGCGAGAACGTAACGCCAGCTCTTTTACATTCAAACGGCCCCCTCCGTCATCAAGCCCTGCTCCCATTTTTGAAGGCAGGTCACGCCGATGACCTTATGCAAAAGGCCCGACGTCCTCTTAGGGGCGTCGGGCCTTTTGCCGTAACGTTTTTTCGGCGCTACCTTTTTTCTAAAAAAGGTAGCAAGGTCTTAGTACCGGTAGTGGCTCGGTTTGTAGGGGCCGTCCACTTTCACGCCGATGTAGTCCGCCTGATCTTTGGAGAGCTTCGTCAGCTTCGCGCCGATCCGGTCGAGGTGAAGCCGCGCCACCTCCTCGTCCAGTTCTTTCGAGAGCGTATAGACACCCACCTTGTAGGAGTCTTTGTTCTTCCAGAGATCGATCTGAGCCAGCGTCTGGTTGGTGAAGCTATTCGACATCACGAACGACGGATGTCCGGTGGCGCATCCCAGGTTCACCAGCCGTCCTTCGGCCAGGATGAAGATCGAATGGCCGTCGTCGAACGTCCACTGATCGACCTGCGGTTTGATATTCAGCCGCTCGGCGCCGCAGGTTTCGAGCCGGTCCATCTGGATCTCGTTATCGAAATGGCCGATGTTGCAAACGATCGCCTGATCCTTCATCCCCTTCATATGGTCGAGCGTGATAATGTCTTTGTTCCCGGTGGTGGTGACGTAGATATCGGCCACCGCCAGAGCGTCTTCTACCGTCACGACACGGTACCCTTCCATCGACGCTTGCAACGCGCAGATCGGATCGATTTCGGTCACGATGACCGTGCGCCCCCTGGCCGGCCAGCGCCGCCGCGCACCCTTTGCCGACATCGCCGTAACCGCAGACCACCGCGACCTTGCCGGCGATCATCACGTCGGTGGCCCGTTTGATCCCGTCGATAAGCGACTCGCGGCAGCCGTAGAGGTTGTCGAACTTCGATTTCGTCACCGAATCGTTGACGTTGATGGCCGGGATGAGCAACTCGCCCGCTTCCATCATCTGGTAGAGCCGGTGCACGCCGGTGGTGGTTTCTTCCGAAACCCCTTTCCACTCAGGGACCACGTTCGTCCAACGCTTCGGGGTTTCGGCGAGGATTTTTTTCAACAGCGCGTTGATGATCTGGACCTCTTTGTTGTCGGTCGGCTGGTCGAGAATGTCGGAGCCGTTCTCCGCCGCGTAGCCGCGATGGATAAAGAGGGTCGCGTCGCCGCCGTCGTCGACGATCATCTGGGGCCCTTGCCGTCGGGGAACGAAAGAGCCCGGTCGGTGCACCACCAATATTCTTCGAGGGTCTCCCCTTTCCAAGCGAAGACCGGCACCCCGGCTGCGGCGATGGCGGCTGCGGCGTGGTCTTGGGTGGAGAAGATGTTGCACGAACACCACCGGACGTCGGCGCCAAGCTCGACGAGGGTCTCGATGAGAACGGCGGTCTGGATGGTCATGTGCAACGAGCCCATGATTCGCACGCCGTCCAACGGTTTGTCGGGGCCGTATTTGGCCCGGGTGGCCATGAGGCCGGGCATCTCTTTTTCGGCGATGGTGATCTCTTTGCGGCCGAACTCGGCCAGAGAGATGTCGGCGACTTTATAGTCGGTCGCGGTAGCGTTGGTCACGTTTGTTCTCCTGTTGTCGATTAAAGTGAGATTTCAAATCCTGAGACCGGCTGCGGCATAAAACCGAGCCGATATTTTCTCGACGCCGCGATCGTCATTTCCGACGATCCGTTAACGGTCAAGGCGTCGGCCACCACGATCCGTTTCTCTTCTCCCGCCACCTGCCCCAACATGCCGAAGGCGATGTTCACCGGGTCGCCGATGATGTCGGGAGTGGCGTAGTCGGGATGTCCCAACGCCCCGAGGTATATCAACCCGGTGGTCAAGGCCACCGCCACCTTCTCTTCCCCCCCCGTCGCCGCCCGCCTGGCCGCTTCGATGGCCCGTTCCCGGTGGCGCGGGCCGGAGAAGAAGCAAAGGACCCCGTCGCCGGTCTGTTTGACCGGCACCCCGTCGAAACGGAGCGCCGTCTCGGTCAGGCGATAGAGCAGGGCGTTGACCCAATCGGCCAGCTCGCGCGGCGGGGTCGCTTTGGCTTTCGCCGCGTAGCCGCTGGTGCCGGAGACGAAGACCGTCGCTTCGAACACTTCACGTTCTTCGTCGGTGGCGCCGAGGAGCCAGTCGAGCGAGACGTCGAGCAACCGGGCCAACGGCGCCAGCTGAGCGATGTCGGGGGCGTTTTCTCCCCGCTCCCATTTGCTGACCGCCTGCGCCGACACCTGCAACGCCCGGGCGACATCGGCCTGTTTGAGGCCGCGCCCCTCTCGACGATTCCGAATCCGTTTGGCCAGATGTTCGAGCATCAAATCCGCCTGCATAAAGGGGGAGTATGTTACAGGGCTACTTTACGCCAGAGGGGGGAAATCGGCAATCAAGGGGTGGTTGCGCCGGGGGTAGGGGAGGTTGAAGCGCTCGTGGTAAAATGCCACCCTAAACCGAGCCGATAAGGAGCGCCATGCCGATACGCCAGACCCGCCAGATGCGCCAGGGGTTCGGCTATCTTTTGGCCGCGTTCGGGATCGTCTTCAAGCATATGTCGGTCCTTCGGCTGGCGGTCTTGCCCTTCGTCATCAACACCCTCATCTTCACCGCCGGGATCTATTTCATGGTCAACGGCCTCTGGGAATGGGTGGCCGGATACCTGCCGCACGGAGAAGATCTGGCGTGGTATTGGGACGTCGCCTACTGGGTGGTCGGAGCGGTCATCGCCGTGGCGGCGTTCGGTGTTCTCTTTTTCGGTTTCGCCCTCGTCGGGCTTATCGTCTCCGCCCCTTTCAACGACCTCCTCTCCGCGTCGGTGGAGCGAATCGCTACCGGCAAGGTGGTAGAGGCGCCGTTTAATCTGTGGCAACTGGCCCGATACACCATGGTCAACGAAGGGCGGAAGATGGCGGTGATTCTCTCCGTTCAGCTTTCGTTGTTCGTGGGGAACTTCATCCCGGTGGTAGGGCAGGCGGTCTTTCTTGTCGGGACGCCGTTGTTCCTTTCGGCGGTGATGGCGTTCGAGTTCACCGGCTACCCGCTCGACCGGCGGGGCTATACCTTCGCCCAAAAGCGAGGCTATCTTCGAGAAAACTTCTGGGTCTGTTTCGGCTTCGGCTTAGGGGTCGCCGCCACGTTGCCGATTCCGTTACTTAACTTCACCCTGTTACCGATGGCGGTGGCCGGGGGGACGCTGTTGGCGGTCGCCCATCCCCCCACCGAGCCTCCGGCGGCGGCGCCTCCGTCGCCCGACGACGCGTAATTACGAAAGAGACTTTCATGGATACCTCGGCGAAAAAGGAAACGGCTCGTTTCTATTTTTCCTTCAACGACCCCTATTCGTTCCTGATGGCCCCAGCCGTCAAGCAACTGGGGCACGACTATAAAATCGACATCGAATGGCTGCCGTTGCCCGGTTACGACGCCGCCGGGATCTTCGCCGAAGACGAACCGTTGCGCCGCTACGTTCGGACCGACGCCGCTCGATTCGCCAAAAAAGCGGCTCGCCAGTTGCTCTTCGCCGACGAGCCGATGGACTCGCGGATGGCGGTCCGGGCGAAGTTTTTCGCCGACGAACAGATGCTCGGGGTGAGCTACCTGAACCTGGTCATGGCGTTGCGGTGGGTCTCGTCGAAGAACATCGCCGACGCCGACACCCTCGTTGACGGCTTAAAGTTTCTCGAAATGAACGAAGAGAAGCTGCGTGAAGCGATGACCACCGACAAATACGAACCGGCCATCGACAAAGCCGAAGCGTTGGCCCGTGAAGAGGGGGTCGTCGGCGTTCCGTTCCTCACCTTCAGGGGTGAAGGTTTCCTTGGCGCGGATCGCTTGAGTTACTTGGAATCGACATTATCGGCCGACCCGGCGCTGACGGTTCATCACGACGCCAGCTACGCCGTCATCAAACCGGAGGAGTTGGAAGAGGCACTCGCCAAAAACGAGCCGATGTTGATTCTCGATCTTCGTATTCCGAAAGCCTTCGGTGAAGGGCATATCCCCGGATCGAACTGTCTGGCCGCCAAGGTGGTCTATCGAAACATCCATCGGCTCGACCGGGAGTGGCGGATCGTCTTGATCGACGACGGCGGGGTCGACGGTTCCGAAATCGGCTTCTTTTTAGCCGGTGAAGGGTTCGGCGACGTTACGGTTCTCTCCGGTGGTTGGCCCGCGTGGAAAGGGGCCGCGGCGACCGGCCTTGACGGATGGCAGGATAAGCTGAAACCGATGAAATGAGGCGCCTATGCGGTCGTTCGTTCTGGCGGTAGCGGTGGGGGCGGTGGCGGGGGCGACGATGTCGGCCCATGCCGACATGGTCCGCTGGACCGACGAAACCGGCGCCGTTCACTATACCGACGATTGGCGGAATGTTCCGGTCCCGTTGCGCGATTCGATCATCCCGGTCGAGGACGCTCCCCCTCGGGCGCCGAGCGCCGAGAGCGCCCCATCGCCCAACGCCTACGTCGCCACTCCCGGCGGGCCTCGCCCGCCGATCGTCTACGAAGCGCCGCTGATCCCCCACGGTTTTTCCTACTACGTCGACGTCATGCTGAACGTCAACGTCCGGGCCCGACTGCTCCTCGACACCGGCGCTACCTTCACCATCGTCTCGCCCGAGGTGGGGCGGAAGATGGGTTACACCGACCTTACGAAACTTCCGAAGATGCCGGTCTCCACCGCCGGAGGGGGGCGTGGGTTTATCTGATTCGCATCCGCCGAATGGCAGCCGGAACCGCCGAGGTGCAAGATGTGGAAGGGGGGATCAGCGAGACCTTGGGTGAGGGGATGGATGGGCTGCTCGGCGGGAGTTTCTTGAACGAGTTCGTCTACCAGATCGACGGGAGCGGGCAGAAATTGACGCTGAAACCGAATCGGGAGAATAGGGAGCTTTACGGCGGACGGGATCGGGGCTGGTGGGAGACGAAATATGGTCATTACGTTCGGGCGATTCGTCACTACCGCGACCTGAAACGGAAGATGGAAAAAGGGGTGACCGCCGTGGAGGATTCCGACCTGCGTGGCGCGGCGGGACTGACCCCCTCCGACATGCAGAGGATCATCGCCTACTACGAAGACCTCCACGTCTGGCTGGAACGACGCGCGGTGCTGGCAGGGACGCCGAAAGAGTGGCGACGGTATCCGTAGGAGGAGGATGTTGTTTCGAGAGATATATCGTTCATGCGCCGTTCCCATTCATTCCACTTTTCGCGCAAGCGCCTTAAACGCAAAGCAAATGGCATTTCTTGTTGCAGACCGATCATCTCTGACGATGCCTTCCCGAACCGGGACAGCTTCTTCTTTGCGTATAGAGTCAACGCTCTGGTCTTATCGAAAATCTAGGCGATAAGGGAGGAAAGAACCTCTTTAAACCGGGCGGTCGTTTTCTCGCGCGAGAAGTCGGCGAGTCTCTTGTCGCCAGCGGCGATCAAGGTCTGGCGTAACGTCTCGTCGTGGGCGACGTCGTAGAGAAGTTCGGCGAGCCGGGCCGGGTCGTATTCGTTCATCAGCAGACCACCGGGGCCGACGATCTCGGGGGTGGCGGCTTCGGCCAGGGCGACGACCGGGGTTCCGAAACTCATCGCCTCCAGCGGGGGGACGCCGAATCCCTCATGATGCGACATGGATACAAAGACCGCCGCAGAGGAAAAATAGTCGCCCAATTCCTCGTCGCTCACCGGGCCGGTGAAGATGACGTCGTCGATGGCGAACCGGTCGATCAACGCCACCAGCGAACGGTAGTAGGCGCCGAGCCGGTCGTAGCCGCCGACGAAAACGAGGCGGGCGTTTTTGTCGACGTGGGTTTTGTAGAAGTGAAACGCCTTGATCAGGTCGTGATGCCCTTTGTGGGGGGCGACGCGACCGACGTTAAGGAAGACCTTTTTCTCGTCGCTGAAGGGACTCGCGCCGGTGGCCGGTTTTTTCTCGATGTCGAGGATGAAAGGGGCGACGGCGACGTTGGCGAATCCCATCGCCCGTAGCTCGGCGGCGTTATATTCCGACACGCCGATGGCGCCTTTCGCTACCGGCGCCAACTGCGGCAGGAATCCTCGTCCTTCATCGCAGGTGACAGCGGCCCCCGCGTCGAAGGGGGCGAACCACTCCGACGGGGTGATGTTGTGGTAAAGGAGAATCACGTTCGCGCCGTGCTTCAAGACATAGTCGTTGACGGGCGAGCCGGTCGAGTAGTGATAGATCAGCCACGAGTCGTCGTCGGCCGCCTGCCGATATTCTTCGTAAGGGCGGGCGGATCGTTTTTCGTGAATCACGTCGGCGAAAATATCGGTGGCATACCCCCACTCGACAAGAAGTGTCTCTATGGTCGCCGCGTGGTTGCCGATGGCGTCGCCGTACCAGTAGTTCGGGAGCATCTGATAGACGGCGGTCACGAGGTCGCCCTTTCGGCGGTGGCGAGGAGTCGTTTGAAGCGGGTGCAGATCACCCCCCACGAGTACCGCTCTTCGACGAACCGTTGGCCTTGTCGCCCCATCTGGGCGGCGTGGTCGGGATTGTTCGCGTAAAAATCGACCATCTCGGCGAACTCGGGATAGTTGGCGAAAGCCAGCCCGCCACCCGATTCCATGGCCGCCTCGCGGGTCGGGCCACAGGAGGCGTGGACCAGAACCGGGCGTCCGCAACGCCACGAGTCCATGACGACAAGCGAGAAGCTCTCCATAATCGACGGTTGGCACAACGCCGTGGCGGCCGCGTGGGCGTCGTTCTTCTCTTCCAACGAAACGAAGCCGAGATCGACAACCGATCCACGCCCCTCTTCGGGGATGCGGACCCGCCCTGAGCCGATAAGGTAAAGCTTCATGGCCGATGCCGGGTTGGCGCGTTTGTATTTGGTGAAATATTGGACCAGCAACGGGACGTTCTTGGTGGCGTCGCGTCGTCCGACGTAGAGCAGGAACGGATCGTCGCCGAGCTCGTGTTTGGCGCGGAACCGTTCGGCGTCGGCGCCGTCGATTTCGTCGACCCCTTCCCCCATCAGAACCGCTTCGCCCTTCATCCCGTCGAACAGCTTGAGGGCCAGCTCCATCTCGGCGTTGCTGTTGAACAACGCCCCGTTGACCCGGTCGAACATCCGCCGGGTGATTTCCATATAGGCGTACCCCTCGTCGTGGAGGCAGGGGATCAGGTACGACCGTTCCGGCGTGACGGCGCTTCCGTTGATCGACGTCCCGAAAAGGTAGGGGATGAAGAAGTAGGTTCGGTCGTTTTTGTGGTCGCCGATGAACTGGTAGAGCGCGTCGGAGTTAACGGCCGTGTCGGCGTAGGCCAGCTCTTCGTCGAGCGTCAACCGTCGCCCCACCATCAGCTTTTTGTTGATCGGGCCGAAGTGGGGGTCGGGGCTCTGGCGGGGTTGGAACCGGCGGACCGTCACCCCGTTGATGTTGTAGACCCCCGGTTCGTGCTGGGTCTTGACCCAATCGGCGCCAAGGTTTCGAATGGTCGTCGTCAATATTTCTACGTCAACCCCCCGCACGGAAAGGTTCTCCGCCAGACGTCGGGTCTGGAACTCGGCCCCGCCGCCGATATCGGCCCCGTAAAAGGGGATGACGAAGGTTGCGATCACCCGGTCGGCTCCTCGACGTAAGCGTCGGCAGGAGAGGGGGCCGGTACCGATCCATCGACTTCCCAACGGTGCGGGGGGCGGAAAGCGCCGACATCTTTGACCTTGCTCCGTATGGAGAAGGGGTGCATCTGATCGTGGTAATCGTAGGCGTGGCCGTCTTTGGCGTGGATCGCCACCGAGAAGGCGTACCCCCCTTCGACCAGCGGCAAACTGTCGAAATGAATCTTCGCCACGCCGGGGGTCGCCATCTTGGGGATATGGAGCCGTTCGATATCGGTGTTGCCGCCGTAGCAGAGCAGGCCGTCGGCCTTATGGATCGCCACCCCGATGACCGGATCGAGGACCGTTTTGTGGGGGGTATAGTCGATCTCGACGGTGACCGCGTCTCCCGTGGCGAAGACTTTCTGCGGACGACCGTCGGCGCCTTTGATGGTGATTTTGTCTATCGTCACCGTCTGGTCACCCCACCGGTTCGCCGCTTCGGCGGTCTCCCCTTCATGGAGCGACTCATCGACCAACGCCCCTTCGTTATCTTTGGTCGCCACGGCGGCCAGATAGGCGTCGATAACCCGCTCCGGTTTTCCCATGGCTTTCAGCTCCCCTTTTTCGAACCAGAGAGCCCCGTCGCACCATTTCTGGACTTGGGTCAGATCGTGGGTCACCAGCAGGATCGTCTTGCCCGCTTTTTTAAAGTTTTCCATTTTGTCGCGGCATTTGTTGCCGAACGACTCGTCCCCCACCGCCAAAACCTCGTCCACCAACAGAATATCGGGGTCGACGTGGATCGCCACCGAGAAGCCCAAGCGCATGAACATACCGGACGAGTAGGTGCGGACCGGGTTGTCGATGAAATCTTCCAGCTCGGCGAATCGGACGATTTCATCGAAGATCGTGTCGATCTTTTTTCTCGTCATGCCGAGGATCGACGCGTTGATGTAAATGTTTTCTCGTCCCGAAAACTCCGGGTGGAACCCGGCGCCCAACTCTATGAGAGCCGAGATTCGTCCGTTGGTGACGATCTCCCCTTCGTCGGGGCGATAGATCCCGGCCAGCATCTTGAGCATCGTCGATTTGCCAGAGCCGTTCCGTCCGATGATTCCCCACGTTCTTCCCGCCGGGACTTCGAAAGAGACGTTTTTGAGGGCCGCGAACTCGTCCGGGGTAGCCGGAACGGTTCCATTCGATTTCCGTTCGGCCATGAAGCCGGTGAAGAGGTCTTTGAAGGTCCGGTAGTTGCGGCGCAAAGTCACCTTGCGGAACTTCTTCGACAGATGCCGGACTTCGATAGCGTTCATAGATCGGGATAGCGGCCCTTGGTGTGATTGAATCCTTCATTTTACGGCATTTGGATGGAAATGAGAACCGCTTAACCGGTCGCAGCTAAGGGGCATAAGTCGATAGGGCGGCAGGGGAGTAGCCCCAAACTTTTTGCGCCGAAGAGTATAACGACAATTTGCGATGATTTTTCTGCCTCAGTTGAAGTTGCGCTTTAACTTTTTTCGGGCCGATGAAGGCTCAATAAAACAGTAGTTTTGCCGTAACGCTTTCCCCCATGTCGGCGATCCTCGCTTGCCAAGCAGTGGAAAGCAGGCGTATTATTCATAGAGTATTCAGTGATATATGGTCTCTTCTTTCAGTAGATTCTTTAAGGTGGTCCAATGAACGAGGCGCCCAAGGGAAAGATCGCCGCCGAAGTGACCGGAGTCTTGGCTCTGGCCAGCACGGCCCTGATGGCGATCAGCCTTTACACCTACAACGCCAAAGATCCCTCTTTTAATAGTTACCTCTCCGCCGGAGGGGAGGTCGCCAACGCCGCCGGGATCGTCGGGGCGTGGTTATCCGATCTCCTAGTGCAAAGCGTCGGCGCCGAAGCGTGGGGGTTCCCCCTGTTTCTTTTGGGAGGAGGGGTCGCCCTTGTCCGTGGAGGAGCGAATCTTTGGCGGACCGCCCTTAACCTTGTAGGGATCGTCGTGGCGCTGGTGGCCGGCGCCGGGTTGATCCATCTCTATTTTGAGGCCGACCCCCTCTTCGGCGTCCCGGTGGCTGGAGGGGTCGTCGGCTCGCTGGTGGCCGATAAACTGACCGTCCCGTGGCTCGCTCCGGTCGGCGCCACCATTACGCTCGCCGCTTTAGGACTGGCCGCGTTGCTGATGGTCACCCGCATTTCGTTGGGAAGTCTGGCCGAGACCGGATTCCGCTGGTCGACGATCTTCGGGCGGAAAAGCGCCGAGATCGCCATCATCGCCGGAGGGGCCACCGCCGGGATGGTGAAAAACATTCGTCTCCCCATGCCTCATTTTCGTGGCGCCGTCGACGAAGCCGACGACGACCTTTTCCTCCATCCGCGCGACGAAGATGAACTCGATCCTTTCGATCAGGGGCCGTTCGATTATCCGACCGTCGATGAAGAAGAGGAGATCGCATTGACGCAGCCGAAGAGACGATTCTCTTTGGGGAAGAAAAAAGGGGTCGAGCCCCTGCCGGTTGAGGTCGAAGCCGAGTTCGACGATATCGACGCCGGTCCCGAATTTGACGAAGCGCCGTTTACCCCTTTCGCTCTCGACGACGAGGAAGACGAGGTGAACCTGCCGACCCCCCGGATCGTTGATCCGTTGGAAGAGAGTTCCCTTACCCTCCCGGCCGGGCGGGCGTTGGACGACGGGAACGGCAAGAAGCGTCCCCCCACCAAAACCAAGAAAAAAGAGAAATCGAAAGCCGAAGAGTTCCAGCGTGAAATCTTCGCTCCGTCCGATGAAGACGCCTACGCGTTTCCGTCGCTAAAGCTGCTGGACAGTAACAGCGGGCCGGTGGTGAAACAGCACAACGATGACCTCATAAAGGCTTCGCGGGTGTTAGAGCGCAAGCTAAAAGACTTCGGCATCGACGGGCGGGTGACCCAGGTCAACCCCGGTCCGGTGATCACCATCTTCGAATACGAACCGGCGCCGGGGGTGAAAGTCTCCAAGATCGTTTCGTTGGCCGACGATCTGGCTATGGGGTTGCGGGCTTTGTCGGTTCGGATCATCGCCCCGATCCCGGGGAAAGCGGTGGTCGGCATCGAAGTCCCCAACGCCACCCGGGAATCGGTCTTCCTGCGCGACATCCTCGAATCGGAAGAGTTTTCCGGCTCCGAGGCGGCGTTGCCGTTGGCGTTGGGGAAAGACGTCTCCGGGCGGCCCGTGGTGGTCGATCTGATGAAGGTGCCGCACCTCCTCATCGCCGGTTCCACCGGATCGGGGAAATCGGTCGGGATCAACGCCATGATCTCGTCGATCCTCTTTCAATGCTCCCCCTCCGACGTGAAATTCATCATGATCGATCCGAAGATGTTGGAGCTGTCGATCTACGACGGCATTCCCCACCTGATCGCCCCGGTGGTGACCCACGCCAAGAAAGCGGCCAACGCCTTAAAGTGGGTTGTCGGCGAGATGGAACGGCGCTACGCCTTGCTGGCCGAGCTGGGGGTCCGCAACATCACCGGTTATAACCGACTGGCGGAGAAGAACCGCAAAGAGCTTATCCGCAAAGGAATCGATCCGTCGACCATCGTCAACCATGACATCGACGACGAAGGGAACGAGATCAAACGACCGATGCGGGAGACGGTGGTGGAGAAACTCCCCTATATCGTGGTGGTCATCGACGAGTTAGCCGACCTGATGATGGTGGCCAGCAAAGAGGTCGAAGAATCGTTGGCCCGGCTCGCCCAGATGGCCCGCGCCTCCGGCATCCACCTGATCGTGGCGACCCAACGTCCGTCGGTCGATGTCTTGACCGGGCTGATTAAAGCCAACTTCCCGGCCCGGGCCTCGTTCCAGGTCAGAAGCCGAATCGACTCCCGAACCATTCTCGATTCGATGGGCGCCGAAAAACTTCTCGGCCGTGGCGACATGCTCTACCTGCCGCCGGGGGCGTCGGGGATGGAGCGGATACAGGGGCCGTTCGTCTCCGACGACGAGATTCACCGAGTTGTCAATTTCCTGAAAGAACAATCGGCCCCCGAATATAACGAAGAGATCCTCAAGGGGGGGGACGACGCCAACGTCGAAGGAGCGTCCGAAGACGACATGGACGAGTTCTACGATCAAGCCGTCGAGCTGGTCGCGCGGACCCGGCAAGCGTCGATCTCGATGATCCAACGGAAACTGCGGATCGGCTACAACCGGGCCGCGAGGATCGTCGAAGTGATGGAGCAGCAAGGGCTCGTCGGCCCTTCCGACGGCGCCAAGCCGCGCGAGGTCTACGTGCGGGGGCAAGAGGCGACCGAGACGACCTATAACGTGTGACGATTCACCTAAAACCCTCTTAGACCTAGTTCTAAGAGGGTTTTCTTTGTCAACGCGTTATGAAAATCGCCTTCGAAAAATATGGCGCCGCTCGTTAAGAGGGGTACAATGGATACTCAGGGGAGGGAGTTCCACCTTTCCATCCGACGGTATCCATCAGGAGGCTCATCATGAAGAGCGGAGACGACACAAAGCTTTATCGGCAGGCGTTGCTCAACATGAAAGAGGAGATTCTTGCCGATTCCCGTAAAGTCGAAGACGGTGAGATCGACACCGTTAACGAAGATCTGGCCGATTCGGTCGATCGGTCGTCGATGGAAGCCGACCGCAACTTCACGATCCGTCTGCTCGATCGTGAGCACAAGCTCCTCAAAAAAGTCGAAGAGGCCTTCGAACGGCTGGCCAACGGCGAGTTCGGCGTCTGCGGCGAGTGCGGCGAAGATATCGCCAAAGAGCGGCTTCTCGCCCGCCCGGTGGCGACCCTTTGCATCGCCTGTAAAGAAGCCGAAGAACGGGCCGAGCAGAAAATCCCCCGCATCGCCTCCTAGACGCTCCTGGGCGGAGGGCCGCGTCCCCACCGTAGCTCACAAAGAGACCGCCCCTGCACGCACCCCCGATAGTCGTTTCGGTTTCCGTTCCGGGGGCGTTCTGCGGGTCGCTCGCGACAGGTTAAGCCCTCTACGCGGCGCGCCCGAGCCGTTTCAGCCGTTCGCGGGCGCCTAATACCTTTTGGGCGTAGCGCCATTTCATCCGGCTTCCGGCGTTCACCTTCGCAGCCACCCGCGTGGGACCTTGGTTATAGGCCTCAAGAGCCAGCGACAGATCGCCGTCGAACCGGCGGAGGAGTTTGGCCAGATAGTAGGAGCCGAGCCGGACATTGGTCGTAAGCTCCGTCAACCGGACCTGCGATCCCCGGTCTCCCATCTCCACGGCCATCGCCCGCGCCACAAAGGGGCGGAGCTGCATCAGCCCCACGGCGCCTTTATTGGAGACCGCCCCAGTGCGATAGCTGCTCTCGGTCTCGATCAGTCCCATCAGAAGGAAAGGATCCACACTATAGGTGACCGCCGCTTGGACCACCACTCGAGCTAAGGTTCTCTTTTCCGCAAACGACAGGTTCGTCGTCCGGGTATGGAGCGAATGGATCAACTGCCGTTCCCAGGTCGTCGGCATATTTTTCAGCCGCAAAACCTCCATGGCGTTGAGGGTATCCTCCCCCGCCTTGGCGATCCGTTGGCTCTGGTATTCGAAATAGAAGCCTCCCACCGCCGTCAGCGTGGTCAAAACCCACAGGCCGAGGAGAAGCGCTATCCTGAAAATCATATGGCTTTGGTTCCGTTTTGCTTTTGGAATGAATGGTGCATGGCATTGGGGCATGCATCGCGTCGTTGGCTGTAGGTTAGCTTTTTTTCCCGCCAGACGCCTTAGGTGGGATGCACTATATAGGCATAGGTGGTGGATTACAAGCGCCATTTTTTAGGTACGTGGTAAGAGTGATTGCAGAACAATGAGTTATGTAGTGGTCGGCCTGTGTCATTCGTTTGACATGAGCGTCAAGAAGATGATGAGGAACGGATGAAGATCACCTGTCCGAAGTGTCGTACCCGTTATTCCATTGACGACGGCGCCATGCCCGAAGAGGGAACCTACGCTCGTTGCTTCAGTTGCGAGAACGTTTTTTACGTCCGCAAACCGAGCGAGCAGGAACGGGAGCGCTCTCGACGACGGCGGAAAAACGTCCGCACCTCGGCGCCGGTCATCCCCGAAATCCCATCAACCCCCGCCGAAACCGAAGAGGTGACCCAAGAATGGGGCCGGTTCGACCGGATAATGACCGGCGACGAAGAGAGCGCAACCGAAGAGACCGAACCAGCCACCCTCGACGAGGCGATTGAACGACGCGCCACTGAAAATATCCCCCCTCCTCCCGTCGCCTCCGAAGACGAGACCATTGAGACCGTAGCCGCCGACCTCGGCGCAAAAACCGGCGCCGAAGAAGATCCCCCCCTTGTCGTCATCGACGACGAAGAGGAGAGCGTCAACCAGAGCCCCTCCACCGAGCGGCATGATGAGGTCGATCTTTTCCTCGCCGCCGAAGGGGGCGAAGAAGAGAAAGAAGAAGACGGAAGTTTGATGAGCGCCGACGACATTGAAACGTTGCTGGCGCAGAACGGGGCAGGCGTCCCCCCCATCGTCGACGTCGTCGAAGAGGAAGAGATCGCCCCCGACACTTCGGTTCAAATGATGGAAGATGACGACCTCGCATCGTTACTCGCCGAAGCCGCCCCGGCGGAAGAAGAGGCCCCGGCTCCCGAAGCGAGTAGCGACGTCACGCATGACGAGGTCGCCGGCGACGACGACATCGCCGCGATTCTTGCCGCCAACGCTCCGAAGGAAGAAGAGACCCCGGCGCCCGAAGCGAGTAACGACGTCACGCATGACGAAGTCGCCAGCGACGACGACATCGCCGCGATTCTTGCCGCCACCGCTCCGAAGGAAGAAGAGGCCCCGGCTCCCGAAGCGAGTAGCGACGTCACGCATGACGAGGTCGCCGGCGACGACGATATCGCCGCGATCCTTGCCGCCAACGCCCCGAAGGAAGAAGAGACCCCGGCGCCCGAAGCGAGTAGCGACGTCACGCATGACGAAGTCGCCAGTAACGACGACATCGCCGCGATCCTTGCCGCCAACGCCCCGGCGGAAGAAGAGGCCCCGGCTCCCGAAGCGAGTGGCGACGTCACGCATGACGAAGTCGCCAGTAACGACGACATCGCCGCGATCCTTGCCGCCAACGCCCCGGCGGAAGAAGAGATCCCGGCGCCCGAAGCGAGTGGCGACGTCACGCATGACGAGATCGCCAGCGACGACGATATCGCCGCGATCCTTGCCGCCAACGCCCCGGCGGAAGAAGAGCCGCCTGCGCCCGATACGTCGAATCAGGTGATGAGCGATGACGATATCGCCGCTCTTTTGGCCGAAAACGCTCCCGACGACGCGGGAGAGAAGGTGACCGCTATCTCGTCGAACCAGAACGATCTCGACGCGTTGTTGGCCGACGACGATGACGACAGCTCTCCCGAAGAGTCGGCCCAGTCGTTGGCGTCGGAGCAGGACGAAATCGATTCGCTTCTGGCGTCGGTGCGGAAGGATACCGGTGGAGGAGGCGGTTTCGACGAAACCGATATCGACGCCCTCTTGGCCGATGCCAAACCGAGCGAGGGGGGGCGCGCCTCCTCCGCCGATTCCGATGACGATCTTGAAGCGTTATTGACCGACTCCGAGGGGGAGGGAGCCGACGAGGACGAAGGGCTCTTCAACCAAGACGATATCGACGGCCTCGTCGAAGAGCGGGCGAAAGATGTGGAATATGACATCGACGCCCTCTTGGCCGACGGCGGTTTCGACGGCGACGAAACGTCGGTGGGGGACGACGGGGAGATGATCTCCCAAGACGATATCGACTCTCTGCTGGTCCATGGCGGCGCCGATGACGCCGCCGAAGAAAGTGGCGCCGACGCCGAGGGGGATATCCTTTCGCAAGAAGATCTCGATGCATTGATGGAGGCCAAAGACGAAGAGGGGGGCGACGACACCGGGATCGACGAGTCGGATCTGGACGCCCTCTTGGCCGGAAGCGATTCGGTGGGGGAAGAGCTTTTCGAAGAGGGAGGGGCGACGTCGGCTCCCGCCGCCGATGAGATGAGCCTCGACCAGATGTTGGTGGGAGGGGAAGAGACCCCGGTGGCGGACGACGAGATGGATATGACCGCCGCCATGCTCAAAGACGGCTTGGAACTCCCCGAAGAGGGGGGGGACCCCGACGAAACGTTGTACATCGAACCGAAGACGCTGAAGAGTAAAATCCTCGCCTTCCTGGCGCCGTTGATGGCGAAGCTGACGGCCCTGGCGCCGAAAAAGAAAGAGGCCGCAGAAAAGAAGAAAAACCCGAAACTGGCCTACGCCATTATGGGGGCGGCGGCGGTGGTCACCCTTGCCGTCGGTGGCGCCGGATGGTGGTTCTTCTATGGGAACGGCGAACCGGCGACCATGGTCGCCACCGAAGAAGGGACGCCGACTGAAGAGCCGACCACCGATGACCTTGTCGGCGCCCCGACCGGAGGGGAGGCGACGACGGTGGCTGAAGCCCCGCCGCCCGAAGACGATTTGTTGATGGCGACGCCGGAAGAAGATCCGAACGCCGACGACCCGGCCGTTGCGGTGGGGGTCTATCTGCCGGTCGAGTTCGACCGGGAGGCGATCAAGATCATGACCGTCGAAGCGTCGCTCACTTTCGACTCGGGGGCATTGGCCGAGGTGCTACGTAGCCGGATATTCTTCGTCGCTTCATCGGTCGAAACGGCGGTGCAGACCTTCTTCTCCGACAAGTTTTACGAAGACACCATCTTCGTGCAAGACAAGCTCGAAGAGTATCTGATAGCCGAGCTGGGGGAA
>CALOCG010000036.1:0-37677 GCA_942491805.1 Nitrospinota bacterium | reverse complement strand
GTATTCGTTCCCGTCGGTGAGGGAGTGGAAGTCCATCTTGCCCAAAAGCAGGGTGAAGCCGCCGTCGAAGAACGACCCTTCGTAGTAGATCTGGTTGACGTCGGCTTTGGCGGCGCCTTCGACGTGGGAAATATAGCCGTCGTAATCGGGGATGGCCCGCGAGCCGATGTTGTCGTTGGCGCCTTCACCTTCACCGGCTTCGAAGACGATGACCAGAGTATGGCCGTCGGCCACCTCGGCGACGGCGGCCAAGTCGGCCGAGTAGGCGTAGTCGGTCTGGTCTTTGGTGTCGGCGGTGTCGTTGCCGCCGGTGGTTTGCAAGACGGCGGTCAACCCCCCTTCGAAGACGACCCTGTCGTACCAAACCGATTCTTCTTGGGCCATGGCCGGCGTAGAGAAGAGAAGAGCGGCGCCGGTGGTCAGTGATAAAGCGATATGTTTAAACGGGATCACGTGTCGGTTCCTTCCTGAGAATGATCGTTACTTACCAATTGTCGAGGTCATCGTCGAACGAATCGTCAGTGTTTTTAGGGGTGGTCGGTTTTGCCGCCAACCGGGGCGGCTTGCGGGAAGGGGCGATACTCTTGCCGACCGGGGCGCTTCCTCCTTCGATGACCGAACGGAGATCGTCGACCACCTTGGCGAGGGTCTCCGACTGGGCGGCGAGCTCCTCTGATGCTGCGGCGTTTTCTTCCGACGAACTGGCCACCTGTTGGGTGACGGCGTCCATCTGGGAGACGGCGGTGTTGATCTGGTTGACGCCGGCCGCCTGTTCGTCGGAGGCGGTGGCGATCATCTCGACCAGACCGGTTACTTTTTGAATCGTATCGACGATGCGGATCAGTTTGTCGCCCGCCGCATGGGCGACTTGATCTCCCCCCTTGGCGCGGCGGACCGCCTCTTCGATGAGGGTGGCGGTGTCGCGGGCGGAAGTGGCCGAACGTCCGGCGAGGTTTCTCACCTCTTCTGCCACCACGGCGAATCCTTTGCCATGCTCACCGGCGCGGGCCGCTTCGACGGCGGCGTTTAAGGCGAGCAGGTTGGTCTGGAACGCGATCTCCTCGATGACCTTGATGATTTTTCCAATCTCCGCCGACGAGTTATTGATCGCCTCCATCGCCTCGATCATCCGGCTCATCTCCTCCCGTCCTTCGTCGGCTTCCTTGGCCGCTTCGAGGAAGAGGGCCTTGGCTTCGCGGGCATGCTCGGCGTTCTGTCCGGTCTGGGCCGCCATCTGTTCGAGAGCGCTGGAGGTCTCCTCCAACGACGACGCCTGTTCGGTGGCGCCTTCGGCCAGCGACTGGCTGGCGCGGGAGACGTCCGACGAAGCCGAGTTCACCTGCGCCGATCCTGCGGCCAAGGCGTCGACCGCCCGCATGATCGGCGATGAGACGACCCGGGTGATGAATAGGGCCAGCCCCATGCCGACGACCAACGCCCCGACGCTGATGAGGACGATCAGCCTGAGAGTGTTTTGCGACGTGGTGAAAGCGTCGTCCCGGGCGGTGGTCATGTTGGTGGCGGCTAACGTCTCGACCTCTTCGATGAGGCCGGTCATTTTTTCCATGACCCGGTCGGCCTGATCGATGATCCTGTCGACCTCCTCTTTTCCTTCCATCAGGTCGAACTCGGTGGAGAGGAGCGTCTGGGCCGCTTCCTGAAACTTGGTGTTATGAATTTCGTCGAGCTTTTCGACCTGACGACGGATCGGTCCCGACGGCGCACGGGGAACGTATCCTTCGTCGGTCTTCCCCCCTTTGAGGAGGGCGTCGATCATGGTGTCGAACGCGGAGACCGACTCGTCGTACTCCATCAGGAACTGGTTGACCTCGTCCATATCGGTCGATTGAACCAGTTCCTCCAAGGTGATGCGGGAGAGGACGGTGATCGTCTTGATCTCCATGATGATGTCGGCCCACCGGACCTCGTTCTCCAACGCCGAGAGGGAGGCGACCCCTTTTTTCTTTTCGATCCCTTTTTTTATCACCTCTTCGGCTTCGGTGGCGGTGGCGAGAGCCGCATCGACCCCCTCCTCCATGGCCCCCATGGCGTCGTCCCGTTTTTTCTTGTCGGCCAAGAGCTTCGCGCCGAGGCTTTGCATCTTCGCCATGACCGGTTGCAACTCGTCGTTATGGACGCTGTCGGCCTCTTCGAGTTTGGCCCGCAGATCGTCCGAAAGAGAAGGCTCGATGGTCCGCCCCCGGTAGGCGCCCCCCTTTGAGCAACAGGTCGGCGCTTTCATCGTAGGTGGCCACGAGTTCGTTGTAGTGGGCGACGAGGGACGCCACTTTGGTGGCGTTGTCGGTGGGGATGACCGCCGTGGCGCTTTTCATCCGGGCGAGGTTAAGAGCCGTGGATCGTAGGTTCCCCACCATTTCCATAGCCACATCGACCTGCGGCGCCGAGCGGTCGGTGATGAGAGTGAGAGCCGACGTCAGAGCCGAAGCTCCCCAGTAGCCGACCCCCCCGGTGATGGTGACGAAAAGTACGATGACGGCGAAACCGCCGATGAGCTTGGCCCGCAAAGAAACGTCTTTACCCATCCCCATTCCCCCCATGCGCAGTTTGGACATACGGCGCGACATCGCAAAACGTTTGATATCATAAGATTGTTTCGGATGATACCATGCGACTACCGAAGAATAAACCGAGCCTCAAATGGCGAGAACGAGCCGACAAATGACCGACCAATCGAAAAGCTTTGCGACCCTTTTTGACGCCTATCTCTTTCGGGGGCTCGGGCTTCTCGTCGGCGGTGGCGGGGTGTTGGCCATGCTGGTCAACAACCGGTTGGGGCACCTGTTCGTCAACCCCTACGGCCTTTTCTTCTTCGCCATTTTTCTGATAATGGCCGCCTATTCCGGCTGGTCGATCTACCGTGACCTTCGCCCCTGACGTTTTCGGGAACGACACGTGACTGAAAAACGGAGTCCGCCGAAAACCGCGATTTTCGCGTCGTGAAGCGGAAGGTAGCGGAGGCGTAACCTGTCGATACCGGTTCTTTTCGATAACCGTCCGCGAATAAAAAACCCCGTGGCGACGAGGGGGGTGTCACCACGGGGTACATTGCCAAAGGCTCGGCGAGAGAGGGGGCATTCGCCAAACCCTTGTACGTCGAGTTCGGACATTGCATCCAAACCCTTATTGACGGTTCCGCCCTCACATAGAGCATGTTCAATGCCAAAACATAAAGCATTGATAAAATATGAAAAGAATGTGAAAGCCCCTATATGCGCTAGACATACTTGTCCCAATGGGAAGGCAGAGCCGACCGAAATGTCCGATATGTTCAGAGCGACGAGAGCGATGAGAGGGCCGAACCGTAGGCCGTTTCCCAACTCGGCCCCAGCAGATATTGGAGATAGAGAGCGAACGCCACGAGCGAGAACCCAAGTATCCCATAGCGAATCAAGGGGGTAGGGTCAACAGGCCGCCCCTCCAGTTTGAGGGCGAACCAGCGGGCCATAGCGATGGCGCCCATCAGACTGCCGACAAAGGAGAAGACCCCCCATGGCCGAACGGACAAAAACGCCGCCTCCATCGTCCCCCCTCCGCCAAACGTCGCAAACAGCCCCCCGACAGCCACCCCGGTGTCGTTGGCAAGAGAGACCGCCGCCACCAAAGGCAACGCCCCGCCCGAAATCCCCGCCAGCGCGAGCGTGAAGATAAAATCGGCCATCCCTTTACCGGCCGCGTCGATGAGCGCTCCATAGTCGGTGGCCGGCGCCCCGTTCCAACCGAAATCGGCCGGGCCGGTGAACGCCGGAAGATAGACCGGGCGGTCCCACCCGACCAGGAAGGCCACCAGCAGCGCGTGGGCCGTCAGCCAGCCGAGCCCGCTCCAGAGGGCTGCGGCCAGCCGTCCCCGCCGGATGAACCAGAAGAAGAGGGGGAAGAGAAACGTCGCCACCACGAAGGGATCGAAGGCCGGCGGGGTGAGGGCCGCGATAAGGGTCGCCATCGGAACCCCCGCCGCCATGTACCAGCGCCACCCCCCGGCGGTGAACTCTTCTCGTATCCAAGCTCTCACGGTCGCTCCTCCCGCATTCGGGCGTATTTGTTGTAGACGTGCCACGCCGAAAGCGACGCGATGACGAACCCGGCCGCCCCGTCGAGGAACCCGGCTTTGGCGATATACATTTTGACGAAGGTCGCCGGAGGACGAAGATAGAGATCGACCGGCGACGCCGTCATTCCTTTCTCCAACCGCTCCTTGGCCGCGATCCGGGTGAAGCTGTCGATCGTCCGCAAGTGGTCGCTGACGTTGTCGAAGGAGAGGTGATAGAGGTCGTTATTCAGGTGAGCCGTCGTCCCTTCCACAAATATGCGGTCATGCGGGTTCTCTCCCCCCCATCGCCCCGCGTCGCGGCGGAAGAGGCGAACCTTTCGGGCCGGGTACCAGCCGCCGTGGCGAATCCATCGGTTGGCGTACCAGACCAGCCGAGGGATCGCGTAGGCGTCGGCGGTCGGGTCGGCGAGTGTCGCCACGATCTCGTCGCGTAGCGCAGGAGAGACCCGTTCGTCGGCGTCGATAGAGAGGACCCAGTCGCCGCTGGTCCGGTCGATGGCGACGTTCTTCTGCTCGATATGCCCCGGCCAGTCGTTATGGATAACGACGGCGCCTTTGGCTTTAGCGATAGCCACCGTCGCGTCGGCGGAGCCGGAATCGACCACCACCACCTCGTCGCAGAAGGTGAGCGAGTCGAGACAATCGGCGATCTTCTCCTCCTCGTTCAGGCAGATCACCGCCCCCGAAAGGCGCACCCCCTTGCTGCGGCGGGAACGACCGGCCACTTCAGACCCCGTCGGGTAAAGGGCGGGCTTCATCGACCAGCATCACCGGGATTCCCTCTTTGATTTCATAGAGTAGCTTACACGCCTCGCAGGCGAGTCCGTCTTCTTTGGCGGTGAGGCGAAGCGTCCCCTTGCACCGGGGGCAGGCGAGGATTTCGAGCAGTTCTTTGTCGATCGACATCGGTTCGTTTCCTTGGTAATGTTCCGTCGATTATACGGCGGGAGGGAAGAGGGGGCAAAGGCTTAGTATAATCGAACCAGTCAGAACCGAACCGAGCCAAGCCGCGCCGCATGTCTTCGCTAACCGTCGAATCGTTGCTGAACGCCTATGCCCTCGGCTATTTTCCTATGGCCGACCACCGTCTCGACGAATCCTTTTCTTGGTACCGTCCCGAGCGGCGAGGTGTTCTGCCGCTCGACACCTTCCATACGCCCCGCTCCCTTCGGCGGATCGTCGATCGGCGTCGCTTCGAGATCCGGCTCGACACCTCCTTTCGGGAGGTCATCGACGCCTGCGCCGAGACCGACCCGAAGCGGCAAGAGACCTGGATCAACGATTCGATCATCGATCTCTTCGTCTCGGCGCATGAACGAGGGTTCGCTCACAGCGTCGAGAGTTGGCGGGAGGGGCGACTGGTCGGCGGATTGTACGGTCTCCATCTCGGAGGAGCCTTTTTCGGCGAAAGCATGTTCAGCAGGGAGCCGAACGCCAGCCGTGTGGCGCTGGTCCATCTGGTGGAGCGGTTGAAGCGGTGGCGGTTCACGCTTCTCGACACCCAGTTCTGGAACCGGCATCTTTCGCAATTCGGTTGCGTCGAGATCGACGACGCCGACTACCAACGGCGATTGCGACAAGCGTTGAGCCTCCCCTGCCGGTTCGGGGAAGGGTGAAAGGCTCGCCGGCTCGTCGAAGAGGTGACGCCGATCGACGAGCCGCCGCAGGGGACGATGTTTCGTCGTGGACGCCGCCGATCGCGCGTCGTCAGCGAAGAAGGAGGCGGAGGCGGCCGGAAAAAAGCTCTACAGACAAGCCTTCCTCAGTGGGTCGGCGTCGTCCGATCCATCTTTTTCGCCGCCTCGTAGACCGCTCTAAACGCCACTTTTTTCGTCGAGGCGATCTTCGCCACATCGTCGTATTCGGGGGCGACGCGCGTCGAGCCATCGGGGAGGAGGGCGAGCTTGACCCTGACCGGGCCGTATTTCGTCTTCACCGTTTCGATGCGGCGGGGCAAGACCGTCCGTTCCCATGCGCGGCGTCGGACCCCGAGGGTCGTCGTCTCCGCGAACAACACCTCTTCCAGCGTAGCGCTCTTCCCGTCGCCGCATAACACCGAGACGACGACGCCGGGGCGTCCCTTTTTCATGATGACCGGGGTCAACGTCACGTCGAGCGCCCCGACCGCGAAGAGCCGCTCCGTGAGGTAGCCGTAGATTTCCGGGTTCATGTCGTCGATCGTGGCGGCCAACTCGGTGATCGTTTCGGTCGGGGCGGGGAGTGACGCCGTTTCGCCGATGGTGAGACGGACCACGTTGGCCCGGTCGTCGAGGTCGTGGCCCCCGGCGCCATAGGCGATGTTTTCGACGACCATCGGTGGCTGACCACCAAACGAGGTGGCGAAACTTTTGGCGATGGCCGCACCGGTCGGGGTGGTCAATTCGAGCGCCGGGCCGTCGGCGTAAGTCGGAACGCCGGCCAGTATCAGCGCCGTGGCGGGGGCCGGAACCGGCAAGACGCCGTGGTCGCATTTCACCGTTCCCGATCCGACGTTCAACGGAGCGAGGCAGACCGCATCGACGCCGAGCAGGTGAAAGCCGAGCGAGGCCCCGGCGATGTCGATGATGGCGTCGACGGCGCCGACTTCGTGAAAGTGGACCTCCTCAGGCGCGATACCATGGACGGCTCCTTCGGCTTCCGCCACGATCCGAAAGATTTTCAGGGTGCGCTTCTTCACGACATCGGGAAGCCCGCTCCGTTCGACGATTTTCACGATGTCGGGATAGTGGCGATGTTTTTTCTGTTCGCCGGTCAGTCGGACGGTCACCTTGGTGGCGGCGATTCCCTTCTTGACCACCTTCTTGGCCGACAAGGTCCAGCCTTCGACGCCGAGGGTCTTGAGTCCGGCCCTTAATTTGGATAACGACACTCCGGCGTCAACCAGCGCGCCGAGGGTCATATCACCCGAAATCCCGGCGGCGCCGTCGAGATAGGCGACTTTCATCGCGGTTCTCCGGCCATGTTGATCTTGTGCGCCAGCGCCCCGGCGCCGAATCCGTTGTCGATATTGACCACCCCCACCCCTGCGGCGCAAGCGTTGAGCATGGCCAATAACGCCGACACACCGCCGAACGCCGCGCCGTAGCCGATCGATGTCGGCAGGCCGACGACCGGGCAGGGAGCGAGCCCACCGATGACCGACGCTAAGGCGCCATCCATTCCGGCGGCGACGACCACAGCGCGGGCTTCGGCGAGTCGCGGCAGGTGGGGGGAGAGACGGTGTATCCCGGCGACGCCGACGTCGAAGACGGTCTCGACGTTTGAACCCATAACTGATGCGGTAAGGGCCGCCTCTTCGGCCACCGGGATGTCGCTGGTCCCGGCGGAGAAGACCAAGACGAGGCCTTGTTTGGCCGGGGCTTTTTTCGCCTCGACGATCACCGCCCGCGATCGAGGGTGATAGACGGCCCGTTTCACTTTCCGCTTCACCTTGACCCACGCCGACTCCGCCACCCGGGTGGCGAGGACCGGTTGCCCCCCTTTGGCCATCGTCGCCACGAGGGTCGCCAGATCGTCGTCGTTTTTCCCTTCGCCGTAGATAACCTCCGGGAACCCTTGGCGCAACGCCCGGTGCCGATCAAGCGTGGCGAAACCGAGCGCCTCGGTCGGCCCCTGTTTGAGTCGGGCCATCGCTTCGTCGAGGTCGACGGCGCCCGACTGTACCTGCGTCAGCAACGCCCGGAGGTTTTTCTCGTCATGCATGTCGATCCCTCCTCGTGCGCCAGAAGACGTAGAGAGCGACGATCGGATAGGCTGGCGCCGGCGCATAGACCGACAGGGCGTTCAAGGTGTCGGGGGCGATGGCGATCTGATCCCCCACCGCCGCCACGCCGACCAGCCCGACGAAGAGAAGGGGGACGAACAGGAATCCCCCCATCGAAAGCGACGCCACGAACCGGCTGGCCGAACCGGCGGGGGCGATGAGCGCGGCCACCGCCATGAGCGCGCCGATCGCTATCGCAAAGCCCCAAAGGGTCTCGCGGGTCAGGATGATCCCGAGCCAGCCGAGGATCGGTGGCGGGGCGAACCGGCCGAGCAGTAACCCGCCGGTGAAAGCGAGCAGGAGAGGGATCGCACGGCTCATCGACCGAACTCCGGTTTTAGCGAGCGCCCCATCAGTCTCGAAACCGTTTCTTTCGGGTCGGCGCCTTCGTGGACGATCCGGTAGACCTGAAGGGCGATGGGGAGATCGACCCCTTCGCGCTTCGCCAGATGGTGCAACGACCGGGCGGTGGCGACCCCCTCGGCGACGGAGGCCATTGATGCGGCGATCGACTCCATCGACTCGCCACGTCCCAACCGCAACCCGACGGTCCGATTGCGCGACAAGTCGCCGGTACAGGTGAGGACCAGGTCGCCTATACCGGCCAGACCGGTCATCGTCACCGGATCGGCGCCCATTTTCTCTCCCAGCCGGGCGATCTCCGCCAAGCCACGGGTGATGAGAGCCGCCCGGGCGTTGTGACCGAAACCGAGTCCGTCGCTGACCCCGGCGGCGATGGCCATGACGTTTTTCACCGCCCCCCCCAGTTCGACCCCGATCAGGTCGTGATGGAGATAGAGACGGAACCAATCGGTCGAGAGGGTCTCTTGTATCAGAGCGCCGTCGGCGTCGTCGGCGGTGGCGACGGTGGCCGCCGCCGGGGTCCGCGCGGCGATCTCTTTGGCGAAGGTGGGACCGGAGAGAACGGCGAGCCGAACGGTGCCGGGGAGGAGCTCTTTGGCGATATCGACCGGGAACAAAAGGGTCTCGTTCTCAATCCCTTTGGAGGCGAGGACGACCAACGCCGTGGGGGGGATCGACAAAGCGAGCTGTTCTAATACGGGGCGCATGAACTGGGTCGGGATGACGAAGTAGATTTGCTCGGCCCCCGTCACCGCCAGGTCGAGATCGGCGGTGGGGTGGATGCGCTCGGACAGGGGGACGTCGGGAAGCCGTTTTTGGTTTACCCGGTCGCGGGCGATGGAGGCCGCCTCTTCAGGGGAGCGGAGCCAGAGGGAGACGTCGTGGCCGTTATGGGCCAGACAGAGGGCGATAGCGCTCCCCCATGCTCCGGCGCCGATGACGGCGATTCGTTTCTGCGACATTCTGGCTCCTTGTGTCGGATGCATTATACCCGACACCCTCGAAGGAGTCCGTATGTTGTACGTTTATGCGGCGCCGGGGTCGTTTGCGTCGGCGGCGGCCGGAAATATCAAGATGCAAGACCTGACCTCACGCGGTCATCGGTCGCCACTCGGTCGGGGTTACTTTCCTTGCGACTGTTCGATGAAGCGCATTCTGAGGTCGTAGAGAACGTGGGAGAGGAGCTTGTCCTCATCGGCGGTCAGGTTTCCCTTGGTCTTTTCGTGGAGCATCGTAATGATGTCGATGGTCTGGCGAGCCAGATCGAGGTTCACCGACACGTGCCCCGAGACCGGGTCTTGATGGCCGCCGAGATGGGCCGCCGCCGAAGAGGCGAGCGACAAGACGAAGGTGGGGAAATCGACCCCCGGCGCTTGGGCGGCCTCTTTGGAAGCGTGGGCGTAGTGGTGGGCGGCGTCGTCGAGAGCGGCTCGTTCCTCTGCGGTGAAAGCTTCGTCAGCCTCCGACGGCGCTTCGGCGGGAGTCGACTCAGCCGTCGGTTCGGGAGACGCAGCGGGGACTTCTTCTTCCTCGTACCGTCGCCGTTTATCGACGAAAGAGAAATTCTGGTCGCCCGTCGGCTCTTCTTCGCTCACGGTTTCGATTAGCCGAAGAGGGCGTCGGCGTCCGATTCGGTCGCTTCTTCCTCGCCCCACTGATGGGTCAGCAACCCTTCGGCGATCTCTTTGAGCGCGATGTCGATGGGGGAGAGCCCCTCGGGGTCGATCATCGGGTCGGAGGTTCGGTCTTCGATCTGGCGAGCCCGCATGGAGACCATGTTGGTGAGGAGGTATTTCTCCGGCACCTTGGCGGCTGCGGCGGCGTAAAGCTCGGTGTTGAACATGTCAGTAACCTTCTGGATACGTTGTTATTCCTGCGCGGAAATCTCGGCTTCCGATTCGATCTGTTCTTGGCACGATACACAGTGGAGAGAATAGGGAAGGGCTTCGAGCCGCTTTTTGGGGATATCTTCCCCGCACTCTCCGCAGACCCCATAATCCCCCTCGGCGATCCTGTCGAGGGCTTCGTCGATGAGGCGCAATTCGTCTTGCCCCTTATTTTTTAACATGAACGAGAGCTCCCGTTCGGTATCGACCTCGGCGATATCGACATCGTCGCCGTGCCGCTCTTCGATCTCTCCCTGAATCTCCTTGTCGAGATTCTTGTCGTGGTAGAGCAGAAGAGCCCGCCGCTTCTTCAAGACCTTCTTGATCTCAGTGTAGTCGATTTTCTTCATTATCCGGGCTCACCTTGGCGATGTTTCGGTAATATCGAGCGATAAAACTTAGCACACCATCGGTAAAGGGGCAAGTCAATTGCGTCGCATCGCCCTCCTTTGACCTTTAGCAGACCGTGGAAAAACTATCTGCGTTGGCTCCGGGGCGCCGAAACGTCGCTCGAAGTACTTACGTACGCTATGTCCACGTATTCCCGCATGCGCTCCGCTTTCTCGCTCGTTTCTCCTGCCGGAGCCGGCCTCGAAAACGTTTTTCCACACCCTGTTAGAGTGGCTTTGCGGCCACTTCAGCCTTGCGGCTCTGTCCGCCTTACAGCGCTTTCAATCTTCGTGGCGCAGGGCCGTAGCTGTGGGCCGCATCCGGGAACGCTTCGTGGCGGACGTCGTCGGCGTAGCGGGAGACGGCGTCGGTGACGACCCCTTTCAGATTCGCGTACTGTTTCACGAACTTCGGAGGGGCGTCGGCGCCGATTCCCAACAGATCGGTGATGACCAGGATCTGGCCGTCGCACCCGGCCCCGGCCCCGATACCGATGGTCGGGACCGAGACGCTTTTCGTTACCCGTTCGGCCAGATCGTCCGGCACACACTCCAGCACCATGGCGAAGACCCCGGCTTCCTCCAAGGCCATCGCCTGTTCCACGATACGGCGGGCCGCGTCGTCGTCACGTCCCTGTACCTTGTAGCCGCCGAGCTGATGGACCGATTGGGGGGTCAGGCCGATATGCCCCATGACCGGGACCCCCGCTTCGGTGAGACGGGAGACGGTGGCCAGAAGTTGCGGCGTGGCGCCTTCGATCTTCACCCCTTCGGCCCCGTCGGCCATGAGGCGTCGAACGTTGTCGAGGGTGGTCTCCAAGCCGCCGTGGGAGGAGAGAAACGGCATGTCGGCTACCAGAAAGGCGCGGTTCACCCCCCGTCGAACGGCACGGGTGTGGTATGCGATGTCCTCCACCGAAACACCGAGGGTCGACGCCTCCCCCCGAAAGGCCATGCCGAGGGAGTCTCCCACGAGGATGACATCGATCCCGGCGGCATCGATGAGCGACGCGAGGGGGTAGTCGTAGGCGGTGAGGGAGGTGATCCGCTTGTTAGCGGCCTTCATTTCTTTAAGCGCGTTGACCGTGACTTTTTTCATGACACGACATCCGTACGTCAAAGGCGATGCGGGGAAGGGCGTAGGGGAGGGCGCGACACAGGGGTTTGCGTCGGCGACACCGTCCCGGTCCCTCGGGGGGATCCACGCGGTCTTCGTCGCAAGGCCATAGGGCGAGAACGACTCTCATCCCGTGCCGGTCGACCATCGATCCAGCCGGGAACGCCCATTATAAAGGAGACCGGGGCCCGAAGGCAACGGGGGTTGCCGAGGGGGTGGGGCCAAGGCTTGTATCTCGATATTTCTCGCTTGGCCGTGGACGAGCGAGCGTCCGGGGAGCGTCAAGACACGAGACCCGACCCCCTTCGACCCTGCTATCGGTGGCGCGGGACGAACTTCGAGAGAAGTCGGTGGAGCCGGTTAGTCAAGGTGTGGGTATCGTCCTTCTTCGCCGGGAGTATGACGTGATAGCGGCGCTCCCGTAACCGGGCCATGTCGGTGGTCACCGGGTGTTTCGGGCGACGGGCGTGGGCCAAGGCCAGTTCAGCGCGGGGGTTCATCGGTATCCGCTTCATCGCATCCTCCTCCCCGCGCCGGGATCGGAGCGGGCTATCGGTTCACCTCTATTATAAGGCAAGGGAAGAATAATTACTTCCTCATCAGAGACGCGACATCGAAATGCAACGCCTCTTCCGCCTTCTCCAACGTTTTCGCGGCGACGATGCGGGCGCGGTCGGTGCCGGCCATCAGGATGTCGATCACTTCGTTGGGGCGTTCTTGCCAATAGGCGCGCCTTTCGATGAGCGGTCCCATCGAGGTCAAGATGTTCGCCGAGAGCTGTTTCTTGCACGCCACACAGCCACGGGCGGCGGTTTTACATTCGTTGGCGGTCTCTTCGTTCTCTTCGGCGGTCGAGAAGATTTTGTGGAACTTCCACGCTTCACACTTCTCCGGGTCGCCGGGATCGGTTTTGCGAACCCGGGCCGGGTCGGTGACGATATCTTTCACCTTGGCGCTTATCTCGTCGGCGGTATCGGAAAGGTAGATGGCGTTGTTGTACGACTTGCTCATCTTCCGCCCGTCGATACCGGGAAGTTTCGGGACGTCGGAAAGTTTCCCTTGCGGTTCGGTGAAGACCGGTTTCTTGTAAATATCGTGGAACCGGCGGACAATCTCCCGTGTCAGTTCGAGGTGGGGGAGCTGGTCGATCCCGACCGGGACGAAATCGGCCTGATACAGCACGATGTCGGCCGCTTGCAACACCGGGTAGCCGAGGAAACCGTAGGTATGCAGGTCACGGCTCTCGACGTTCTCCATCTTCTCTTTGTAGCTCGGCACCCGCTCCAGCCACGGCAATGGGGTGATCATCGAGAAATAGAGGTGCAACACGGCGTGTTCCCGGATCAACGACTGGACGAACATGGTCGATTTCTCCGGGTCGAGCCCGGCGGCGAGCCAGTTGACGCCGAGATCGACGAGGTTCTCTTTCAAGTCGCCGACGGTCTCGTAGTTTGACGATAACGCGTGCCAGTCGGCGGCGAAGTAGAAGCAGTCGTATTCCTCTTGCAGGTTCACCCAGTTTTTAAGCGCCCCCAGCCAGTTGCCGAGGTGGAGTCGTCCGGTGGTTTGCATGCCAGAGAGATTCGTTTTCGGGTCATAGTCGTCGTTCGGTTAGAGGAGCATTTCGGTGATCTCCCGCATCATGGGGAAGATCGTGTAGCCCAATATGTTAAAGGGATTTACGAAGAGGATAAAGAGCAGCAACCCCATGCCGACCCGTTCGTCGATAGCCCCGAAGTAGGGGGTCATCGAACGAGGGATCAGCCCCATGACGATCCGCCCCCCGTCGAGCGGGACGATGGGGATGAGGTTGAGCACCATCAGGGCGACGTTGATGAAGACCGAGAAGAGGAGGGCGTACATCACCGGCACGAGGAACGGATCGCCGTCGTGGGATACCGCTCCATGGTTGAGCATCATCACCGCCTGACCCGACGCCGGAAAGGCCGACTGCATAAGCTTATAGAGAGCGGCGCTGGCTACGGCCAGAATCAGGTTCGTCATCGGCCCCGCAGCCGCCACTAGGGCCATGTCCCGCCGGGGGTTGGGGAAATTCCTGAAATCGACCGGCACCGGTTTGGCGTAGCCGATCAGGAAAAGGGGCGCCCCGGTCACCTTCGATACGATGAAAAGAAAGAGGGGGAGCCCGATGGTCCCTACCGGATCGACATGGGCGATCGGGTTCAGGGTCAGACGCCCCAACATCTTGGCGGTCTGGTCCCCTTTGAGATAGGCCACGTAACCGTGAGCTACCTCATGTAGCACGATAGCCATTACCAGCGGAATCGCGAAGATGGCGATCGTTTCCAGTAGCTGTAAGAGATCGAATTCCATCCCGCCACTTTACACCATTTGTACCGCGATACCTCCATCGGTCGGCAGATGTTGCCTATCCATCCCATTCGGCCCCAAAAGGAGGAGGAGGGAGAGAAACGGGTTGCGCTGCAAAGCGCTGAAAACGAAGGTGGAAAAAAAGTTCTCAAGCTGCCGCTCCCCCGGGTCGATAAACCAGATGAAACGGCGCCACGTGTGCAACTCGTTAAGGATGACGAAGCGAAAGGACAAGGAAGACCATGCGCGCACTCGATTTTTTTACTCGACAGACGACCCCCCGGCGTAACCGGACCACCACCGTCGCCCCCCGCGCCGCCGATCTGATCGGTCGCGCCGCCCGCGACAAACGACCGGTCGCGTTGCGCATCGAAGGCGCCAACTTCCGCTACAAGAGTCTCTTTGTGGAATCCGACGCCGACGAAGGGCTTTTCCATATCGACATTCTCTTTCCCCGAAGCGCCGAGCGGCTCCTCGAAGCCGACGTGACCGACGTCCGATTCTCCTATGAAGAGAACGGGGTGAAATACCACTTCGACGCCCTCTATCTCGGTACCGGCGCCGCCGACGGATTCGACTCGATGGTCTTCGCGTTCCCCGCAAGCATCGAAGAGAGCCAACGGCGGGGCGACTATCGGGTCACCCCCCGGACCGGCGATCCGGTGCGAGTGGTCTCCGGCCCCGATCTTTCCGAATCGTCCTACGCCATCGACATCTCGGCAGGGGGGATATCGTTTAGAGCCTCCAAACAGATCCTGTCGGGCGACCGGTTCGAAACGATCGTCGCTCTCCCCGGCGGGACCGTGGTCGAAGCGGGCCTTGAGGTTCTCTATTGCGACCCCCTCCCGGACGCCCGCGAGATGCCGTGGCGGATTCGGACGAGATTCGCAAAAATCTCCCCCGCCGACCGGGAAAGCGTCACCCGCTACGTCATGGCGCGGCAACGGGAGATGATTCGGACGTCGTTTTCATAGGAAAAGCTATCGGCGCATCGAACGAAGACCGGGCTTACCATAGCCCGGTCTTTTCCATTTCAAGGGGCGGCTGTTTTTCGAGAAAGAGGACGGAAAAGAGCCGTAAGGCTCCCTTTTCGTTTTATTTTGGCTCATTTGGGGCTAGAATGGCCCCTCATCCCGGAAGCCGTGCGGCGGGGGATCATTATCGACCGACAGGAATCACCTCATGAATCTTTCCGATCTCAAAAAGCTGATCAAGGTATTCGAGACCAGCGAAGTGGCCGAACTCGAACTCGAACAGGACGGCTCTCGCGTTCTGCTGAAAAAAGCCGGGGCCGGGGGGGCGCCCGCCGTTTTCTCCGCTCCGCAGGCGATCCATCCCCACCTGCAAGGGACCGCCATCGCCGAGACCTCTTTGCATCACGTCGGAGGCGACGCCAAAGTAGAAACGCCGAATCCCCACTACAAGGAGATCATGTCCCCCATGGTCGGCACCTTCTACCGGGCCGGCTCCCCCACCGCCGACCCCTTCGTCGAAGCGGGAGACACGGTAAGGAAAGGGCAGGTCTTATGCATCATCGAAGCGATGAAGCTGATGAACGAGATCGAATCGGAGATCGAAGGGAAGATCGTCCGCATCTTCCCCGAGAACGGAGCGCCGGTCGAATTCGGCGAGCCCCTCTTCGAAATCGACCCCGGCGCCTGAAAAACTGATGTTTAAAAAAATCCTCATCGCCAACCGGGGCGAAATCGCCATCCGGATCATCCGCGCCTGCAAAGAGCTCGGCATCGAGACCGTCGCCATCCACAGCACCGAAGACGAACGGGCGCTGCACGTCCGGTTCGCCGACGAATCGGTCTGCGTCGGCCCGGCAGAGTCGGGCAAGAGCTACCTTAACGTCCCGGCGGTCATCGCCGCCGCAGAGGTCACCGGCGTCGACGCCATCCATCCCGGCTACGGCTATCTTTCCGAAAACGCCGCCTTCGCCGAAATCTGCGAAGCGTGCAACATCACCTTCATCGGTCCCAAAGCGTCGGCCATCTCGTTGATGGGGCAAAAAGCGACCGCCCGCGACACCGCCATGAAAGCCGGGGTTCCGGTCATCCCCGGTTCCGAAGGGACCGTCGACGATTTGACCGTCGCCAAAAAAGTCGCCGCCGAGATCGGTTACCCGGTTATGGTCAAGGCCGCCGCCGGGGGGGGGGGCAAAGGGATGCGTCGCTTCTGGAACGAAGAGGAACTGATCGCCTCGTTCGACACCATCAGAAACGAAGCCCAAGCGGCTTTCGGCGACGGATCGGTCTACATAGAAAAGATGCTGGTCGAGCCGAAGCATATCGAAGTCCAGATCATGGCCGACACCCACGGGAACGCCATCCATCTGGGAGAGCGGGAATGTTCGGTTCAGCGCCGACACCAGAAGCTGATCGAAGAGAGCCCGTCGCCGATTCTCCCGGAGGCGACCCGGGCGAAGATGACCGAGGCGGCCCTTCTGCTGGTGAACAACATTAACTACCACTCGGTCGGCACCATCGAGTTCCTCTACGACAGTCGGGGGGAGTTCTATTTCATCGAGATGAACACCCGGATTCAGGTGGAGCATACCGTTACCGAATGCGTCACCGGGCTCGATCTTATTAAAGAGCAGATTCGGATCGCGGCGGGCCAGCCGTTACGCTTTAAGCAAGAAGATATCCGGTTCGTCGGCGCCGCCATAGAATGCCGGATTAACGCCGAAGACCCGACCACCTTCCTGCCGAGCCCCGGAACCATCACCGAACTGAACATCCCCGGTGGCCCCGGCGTCCGGGTCGATACCGGCATCTACACGGGGGCCAGAGTCTCCCCCTACTACGACTCGATGATCGCCAAGCTGATCGTCCATGGGATCGACCGGGAAGAGGCGCTGGCCAAAATGCGCCGTTCCCTTTCCGAGTTCCATATCGGCGGCATTAAAACCACCATCCCTATCTGCCTGACCGCCATCAAAGACGAGAAGTTCCTCGACGGAAGCTATTCCACCGCCACCTTGGACGAAATTATCGCCGCCGAAAAAGAGGCGGCCAACGCCTGAAGTCATTTGTAAGCATAGCTATATCAACAAGATCGGGCAAGGGAGCCCCCCTCGCCCGGTTTTTTTTGTTCCGAGGTCATAAAAAGAAGCCGAATCGTCGGGCGCTGTCCGTTCCGATAGAAATAGGTACTGGTCTGCTCAGGTAAAAATCGACAATGTCCATATCGATAAGGGCGCCCAAAAAGGGGTGGCCGGTCATCCATCTGGCCCTCTTAGGGGGAGCCGCGTGGATCGGCGCCGGGATGGTTGCCGGATGGCTGGGCGCCGGGTTAACCGTGTCCTCCGCGCCAAAGTCGAGTATGCCCCGGGCGGCGGGGATGGCTTCGACCTCCCCCGACGTCGATCTGGCGGTCATCTTGCGGCGCAACCTCTTCAACTCCGCCCAGACCGAGCCGGAAGGGGTCGGCGCCGTCGGACTCACCCCCTCCGAAGGGGAGCTGGAAACCGCGCCGCGCACCACCTTGGGGTTGCGGCTCGTCGGGACCGTCGCCGCCGGGGGTGAAGGGACCCGTCTTGCCGCCATCGAACGGAAAGACAATCAGGAATCGAAAGTCTATCGGTTAAACGACGAGATCATGGGCGCCCAGATCGTCCGTATCGAGCGGAACAAAGTCTACCTGTCGCGCAACGGGATCACCGAAGTATTGCCGGTCGATCTCGACGAGCGGAGCGACCCCCGCGCCGGCCCCGGACGTCGTATCGTCGGCGGCCCCCCCGGCGCCGACGTTACCGAGCAGGGGGAGGGGAACTTCGTCCTCTCCGACCGATACATTAAAGCCCAACTGGCCAACATGAGTTCGTTGCTCACCCAGGTCCGCGCCGTCCCCAACGTGACCAAAGAGGGGATCGCCGACGGATTTAAACTCTTTTCCATTAAGAAAGGGTCGATCTTCGACAAGATCGGTTTCAAAGACCACGACGTGGTCAAACGGGTCAACGGCGTCGAACTCGACTCGGCCGAAAAAGGGCTCGAACTGTTTCAGGCCCTTCGAAACGAAAAAAGCTTCCTCGTCGATATCGACCGAAGCGATGCGAAAAAAACGCTCACCTTCAACATTCAGTGATCCCATGCGCCCCTATCAAATTCGCCCCGTCGGCTTATTCATTTCGCTTCTGACCGCCACCCTCGTCATGGCGCCCGGCGTCGGTTTGGCCAAAGGCGGCTCCCCGCTGGCCACCATCCCCTTCGATCAGGCGTCGGGAAAACTCGGCCCCGACGGCGTCGCCCTGCTCGAACAGTTCGCCATGACGTCGTCTCGAGGCGCCTTTAAGGTCGTCGGCTACTCCTGCTATGAAGACGACCCGGCCCTCTCCGAGAAAATGGCCGCCGACCGGGCCGCCGCCGTCGCCGACTGGCTCGCCGGCGTCGGTCGGGCGCCCCAAGAGGTCTCGTCGGTCACGGCCCCGTGCGGGACCCCCGAAGGGAGTTTCGGTCGGGTGGCGCGGCTTCTCCCCCTCGGCGCCGATCCGTCGCCGACAGACGCTGCGGCGTCGAAGACGATCAACATCGATTTTAAAGACGCCGAGATTCAGACCGTCGTCCGCACCTTCGCCGAGCTGTCCGGCAAGAACGTCGTCATCGACGAAAAGGTCAAAGGGAAGGTGACCATCATCTCCCCCAAAGAGGTGAGCGAAGCCGAAGCCGTTCGGGTCTTCCAGTCGGCGCTCGAAGTCTACGGCTACTCGATGGTCGAAGCGGGGAACGTTATTAAAGTGGTCCCGACCTTGGAAGCCCGCCAAAAAGCCACATTCGCCAGCGGCGATCCGGGGGATACCCTTGTCACCCGGCTTATTCCGCTCAAAAGCGTTAAAGCGATGGAGCTATCCAACACCTTGCGCCCCCTGATTCCGGCCACCAGCTATCTGGCCGCCTACGCTCCGTCGAACACGCTGATCATCACCGACTTCGCCAGCAACGTCGAGAAGCTGATGAAGATCATCGACCAGATCGACAGCCCGATGCATGAAGAGTCGGTCACCGTGGTCCAGCTCCGCTTCGCCGGCGCCAAAGAGCTGACCGACAAGCTGGCCAAAATCTTCGGCGGCGAGAGCGGTGGCGCCACCTCCCGCCCCGGTCAACCGCCGCAGCCGAACCCGGCCACCGGCGCCGGAGCGGAGGTGATGGGGCAACCGCAGATCATCGCCGACGAGCGGATCAACTCGCTGATCATCGTCGCCGCCCGCCCGGTCACCGATCAGATCATGGCCCTTATCGCCCAGCTCGACGTCCCGAGCCCCCGTGGTCGTGGTCGGATCAACGTTCATTACCTCAAGTTCGGCGACGCCGAAGAGATGGCCAAAGTCTTGAACAACATCGCCGGACAAGCCACCCCGCAACCGGGTCGTCCCGGCGTGCCGAGCCAAGCCGCCCAACTCGCCGACAAAGTGACCGTCACCCCCGACAAAGCGACCAACTCGTTGGTCATCACCGCCTCGGTGGAAGATTACGAAACGCTCAAGGAGGTCATCGACCGGCTCGACATCCGACGCCGTCAGGTCTTCGTCGAAGCGTTGATCATGGAGGTCAGCTCCACCAAAAGCCGCCAGTTCGGCATCGAATGGCGCTCCACCGCCGACTTCAACCAGAGCGGCCTGCAACCCTATGGCGGACAGGACTTCGGCAATATCAACAACACCGCCGCCAATCCTCTCGCGGCTCCCCTCGGCATGGCCATCGGGGTGGTCGACGGGGTCATCGAATACGGGGGCAACCAGTTTCTTAACATCGGCGCATTGGCCCACGCCCTGCAAACCGACGCCGAGGTCAACGTCCTCTCCACGCCGAATATCCTGACCACCGACAACGAAGAGGCCGAGATCATCGTGGCCGACGAAGTGCCGTTAGAAGGGCAGACCACCGTTACCACCGGCGGCAACACCGTCAGCAACATCGAGCGGAAAAACGTCGGCCTGACCCTGAAGCTGACACCGCAGATATCGGCCTCCGACGAATTGAGGCTCGACGTCTATCAAGAGATTTCGAACATCAAGAACGTGCAGCTTGATAAGGCCAAAGACCTGATCACCACCAAGCGTTCCATCAAGACCACTGTGGTGGTCGGCGACGGGCAGAACGTGGTCCTCGGCGGGTTGATTCAGGACGACAGCCAAGACACCGAAAACAAAGTTCCCGGTTTGGGCGACATTCCGCTTCTCGGCTGGCTCTTCAAGTCGAGCGACGTCCAGCATAAGAAGACCAACCTCCTCGTCTTCCTCACCCCCCATATCATCCACGAGCGGCGGCAAGTGGTCGACCTGACCGACCGGCAACGGGAGCGGATCGACATTCAGGACGAAGTTTCACGCGAAGCCTACGACCGCTATCGAGGTCGCTCCAGCGATCCGCTGAAAGAAAAATATGGGGAAGGGAAAGACGCGCCGTCCGTTGAGCCGACGCCAGCGCCGGAAGAGCGGCCGGTGGCGGCGCCCGATCCGACCGAAACCACGGAGCGTCCGTAATGGCCGAAGCTCCCATCGACGAAACCCCTCTCGCCGACGAGGCGGCCCCCGCCCTCGCTCCGCCGGAACGGCTCAAAGAACTGGCCGACGAACTCGGTCTCCCTTGGATGGAGCGGGTCGATCTGACCACCCTCGATAAAGCGGTGATCATGAAGACCCCCTTTCATTTCGCCCGCGCCCGGTCGATCTTGCCGTTGCGGATCGAGGAGAACGCCGTGGTCACCGCCACCGCCCGTCCCGAAGATGTCGAGTCGGGCGACGATCTACGACTCATCTACGGCATGCCGATTCGCCTCGTGGTCGTCCCCGGCGACGCGTTGGCCGCCGCCGTCAACGCCGCCTACGACCTTTCGGCCCACTCCGCATCCGACGTGGTCGATGACATCGCGCTAAAGGAAGGCGATCTCGACGAGTTGGTCCACGGCCTGCCGGAAGATCTCCTCGACACCTCCGCCGAAGCCCCCGTGATCCGGCTGGTCAACTCGGTGTTGGTGGAAGCGGCCAAAGAGAAAGCGTCCGACATTCACATCGAACCATACGAACGGGAACTAAAGGTACGGTTCCGGGTCGACGGCGCCTTGCGTGATATCGTTCGCCCGCCGAAGAAATTGCAACCGGTCATCATCAGCCGGGTCAAAATCATGGCCGGACTCGACATCGCCGAAAAACGGCTCCCCCAAGACGGGCGGATCAAGATCGTCATCGCCGGCAAAGAGATCGACGTCCGGGTCAGCACCATTCCGACCGCCCACGGCGAGCGGGTGGTCATGCGGCTTCTCGATAAATCGAGCATGCTCATCGGCTTCGATCAGATCGGCATGGGGGCGGCCATCAAACAAAAGATGGGGAAACTTATCCACGCCCCCCACGGGATCATTCTCGTCTCCGGCCCCACCGGCGCCGGTAAGACCACCACCCTCTACGCCGCGCTGACCGCCATCAACAAACCGGAGCTGAACATCATCACCGTCGAGGATCCGGTCGAGTATCAGCTCTCAGGGGTCGGGCAGGTGCAGGTCAATAGCCGAATCGGGCTCACCTTCGCCTCCGGGTTGCGTTCGATCTTGCGGCAAGACCCCGACGTCATAATGGTCGGCGAGATTCGCGACGCCGAGACCGCCCAGATCGCCGTGCAAGCGTCGCTGACCGGGCACCTCGTTTTCTCTACCATCCACACCAACGACGCCGCAGGCGCCGTCACCCGGCTCACCGACATGGGGATCGAACCGTTTCTCATCGCCAGTTCGCTCGTCGGCGTGGCGGCGCAACGTCTGGTCCGCACCTTGTGCAAGAATTGCCGCTCCACCCGCCCCGCCACGGAAGAAGATCTCCTGCAACTGGGGCTGACCCCCGCCGACATCGACCGGTTCGACCTTCGGGCGAAACTGACCGACGGCGTCGTCGGAACGCCGGTCGGTTGTTCCGACTGTCGCGGTAGCGGTTATCGTGGCCGGGTCGGGTTGTACGAGTTGCTGTTGGTCGATGACGACGTCCGGTCGCAGATCGTCAGAAACGCCGACGCCACCGCCATCAGGAAAACCGCCGTCACCTCCGGTATGACCCCGATGCGGGTGGCTGGCGCCGAGACGGTTCTGTCGGGCGCCACATCGATGGAGGAGGTCATTCGCGTGACCTCTGACGCATAGGTCGAGCCATGCCAGTCTTCGAATATCACGGATACGACGCGGCAGGCCAGCCGTGCGGCTGTTTTCGTCCCGCCCACCCTGCGCTTTCGCCCGCCCCCGTTGGGGGCTCCCCTTTGATCGGTGAAGGTGGCGCTGGCTCTCCTTCCAATACGGGGGGGCGTTACTGATGCCGGTCTTCGAATATCACGGATACGACGCGGCAGGCCAGCCGTGCGGCTGTTTTCGTCCCGCCCACCCTGCGCTTTCGCCCGCCCCCGTTGGGGGCTCCCCTTTGATCGGTGAAGGTGGCGCTGGCTCTCCTTCCAATACGGGGGGGCGTTACTGATGCCGGTCTTTGAGTATCACGGGTACGATGCGGCAGGCCAGCCGTGCGGCTGTTTTCGTCCCGCCCACCCTGCGCTTTCGCCCGCCCCCGTTGGGGGCTCCCCTTTGATCGGTGAAGGTGGCGCTGGCTCTCCTTCCAATACGGGGGGGCGTTACTGATGCCGGTCTTCGAGTACCACGGATACGATGCGGCAGGTAAACGGGCGACCGGTGTGGTCGACGCCGACTCGGCCCGGGCCGCCCGGATAAAGCTGCGCAATCAGGGGGTGTTGGCCACAAAACTAGCCGAGGCTTCGGCCAAACGGGAGTTGCTCGCCAATCCCTTGGCCGCTCTCGGTAACCGGATCGGCGCCAAACAGATCGCCTCGTTCACCCGTCAGTTGGCCACCTTGCAAGAGGGGGGGCTGACGATGATCGAGTCGCTCGACGCCCTCATCGAACAGGCCGAAAACCCTCGTCTCAAACGGGTCGTCACCGACATCCGGGAAAAGGTGACCCAAGGGACCGCGTTGGCCGACGCTTTGGCCGGGCACCCCGATCATTTCGATCCCCTCTACGTCAACCTCGTCCGGGCGGGGGAAGCCTCCGGCGCGTTGGGGCCGACGCTCACCCGTCTCGCCCAGTTCCACGAAAAGTCGCTGGCCCAACGGACCCGTCTTTTGGGCGCCATGATCTATCCGGCCATCATGGTATTGGTCGGTTCGAGCGTCCTTCTCTATCTGTTGGTGGAGGTGGTGCCGAAGGTCGAGATCATGTTCGAAGATATGGAAAACGCCTTGCCGTTACCGACGATCATCCTGCTGGCGGTCAGCGAGTTTTTCGGCGCATGGTGGCCGATGATCGTCGCCGCCGTCGTCGTCGGCCTCGTCGCGCTGGTCCGGTGGCGGAAGAGTGTCGAAGGGCGACGAAAGCTCGACCGGTTCAGCCTGTCGCTTCCCCTCTTCGGACCGTTGGTGAGAAACGGCGCCGTCTCCCGCTTCGCCCGAACCTTGGCGGTGTTGCTCACCGGCGGGGTGGGGCTTATCGAATCGCTGAAAGTCACCGCCCATGTGGTCGATAACCAATTGCTTTCCGAAGCCATCGACCAAGCGGTGATCAACATCACCGAGGGAGAGACCATCGCGGCGCCGCTGAAAGCGTCGGGCCTCTTCCCCCCGTTGGTCACGCAGATGATCGCGGCCGGGGAACGTTCGGGGTCGTTGACCGCTATGCTGGAACGGATCGCCGACGCTTTCGATTTCGAGGTCGAAGCGACGATCAGCGCCCTCATGGCGGCGTTGGAACCGTTGCTGATTCTGGCCATGGGGCTGGTGGTCGGTTTCATCGTCATGGCCATTCTGCTCCCCATCTTTGAACTATCGCAAATGACCGGCTGAGCCGGAATCGAACAACCAAGGAGACTTTCACGATGCGTATCTTTCGCCCCCGCACCCGCGCCGGTTTCACCCTCATCGAGATACTGGTGGTGGTGGTGATCCTCGGCATTCTCGCCACCGTCATCGTTCCTCGTGTCATGGGACGCCCCGAAGAGGCTCGTCGCACCAAAGCGGCGGTCGATATGAAAGGGCTGGAGACGGCGTTGAACCTGTATAAGCTCGACAACGGGTCGTACCCTTCCACCGATCAGGGGTTGCAGGCGTTGGTCCAGAAACCGACCACCGGTGAGATTCCGAAGAACTATAAGAGCGGCGGCTACCTGAAAAAGGTGCAGAACGACCCGTGGGGGAACCCGTACATCTATCTTGCTCCCGGCGCGAACGGCGAATACGACTTGATGTCGTTTGGCGCCGACGGCGAGCAGGGGGGGGAGGAGAACGACGCCGATATAAATAATTGGGAGTTGGAGTGACGGGAAAGCGATCTACGTCCGTCGCTACGGTGTCGCAGCCGCGTTCGGAATACGCACGTACCCTCGTGCGCGCTCCGTTTCCGAACGTGACTTCTCCTGCCGGCGACAGCCGCGATAACGCTTTCCGGGCTTGGGTTTACGAGAAGATATACGAAATGAGAAACGGTCGGGACGGATTCACGCTGGTCGAGATCCTTGTGGTCTTGGCGATCGTCGCCGTGATGGCGGGGATGGTGGTCCCCCGTCTGCCCGATATCACCGCTTCTCGCTTGAACGCGACCGCCCGCAAGCTCGGCGGTACCATCAGCTATCTCTACGACCGGGCCGCAGGGATGCAGGTGACGTTGCGCCTCACTCTCGACCTGAAGGACGGGAAGTGGGGGGTGTGGCTTCTCGACGCCGAAGGGGAGTTCGTCCCGACGACCTTGGCCTTCGCGCGGGAAACGAATCTTCCGTCGGGGATCGCCATCACCGGCGTCACCACCCTCACCCGTGGCGCCATAAGCTCCGGCGAGGCCTACATCCATTTCTTCCCCGGCGGACAAGCGGAGAAGGCGACCATTCATCTGGCCAACGACGCCGGTGACGCCATGACCCTTTTCGTCCATCCCCTCACCGGCAAGGTGGCGTTGCAGAAAGGGGCGCTCGATGAGCCGACGAAAGGGTAACCAGCGAACCGGGTTCACTCTGCTGGAGGTGATGATCGCTCTGGCCATCGTGGCGGTCTCGTTGGTGGGGCTGATGGGGGCGCACAACCGGGCGCTTATCCTCTTGGCCGAGGCCGAACGATTGACCGACGCCACCATCGTCGCCCGCGACGCTATGGAGCGGACCACGTTGCGCCCCCCGGTGGAGCCGGGATTCTCCGACCCGATCGGCCGGGAAGACCGGCCCGAGTATCGATGGATTATCGAAGCCAAAGCGACCCCGTTCGAGGGGATTCTCGAAGTGATCGTTCGCCTCTTCATGACCGACGACGAAGAGCGCGAAGCGCCGCTGGTGACGTTGCGCTCCTACATGGAGATCAAATGAGAAACCGGGCCGGATTCACCCTCGTGGAGGTGCTGGTGGCGGTGGCCATCGTCGGCGTCATCGGCGTCACGGTTCTGGGTGCCTTTAGCGTCACATTGAACGCCGGGGCGGGGGTCTCCGCCCGGGCGGAGCAGAGCCAGATCGCCCGGTTCATCGTCCGCAAGATGACCGAAGACCTGCAAGCGGCTACCCTTTTGCCGAACAACGCCGCCGGTGAATTCGTCGGCGCTCCTCACAAAGATGGCGAGCGGGACGCCGACGAGATGGTTTTCACCAGTTTCGGGCGTCGGGTGGTCTACGCCGGACGGGGGGGGGATCAGGCGTTGATACGATGGTACGTCCGCGCCGACGCAGAAAACCCCAACGGGCCGATGGCCCTTCGCCGCCGCGAGAATCCGTTCATCACCGACTTCGGAACCGACGAGACGAATAAGGAAGAGGATTGGGAGATCACCGACGCCCTACATTCGCTCACCATCCGCTACTTCCGACCCGGGGGGGTGGTGGTCGACAACTGGTCGTCGGCCTTGGGGGGGCAATTGCCGATAGCGGTCGACGTCGCTTTCGAGCTTATGGACGAACGGGGTGAAGTGGTCCGCCACACTCTTTTCGTCACCGTCGGCGGAGGGGTGACATGACGATCCCTCGAAACCGCCGAGGCGTTTGCAAACGAGACGGCATGGCCCTTTTGTTGGTGGTCACGGTGGTGGCGCTCCTCACCGTCGTCGTGGTCGATCGCTACTACGAAGCGTGGGTCCAGTCGGCCTTGGCGGCTTCGTTTCGGGACGACACCCGGGCCTATTTTCGCGCCCGCTCCGGGTTGGCGGCGGCGAAACTTATCCTGCGCGAAGACGCCCGGCGGAATCTCCCCAACGACGCCCTCACCGAAGAGTGGGCTCAGTCGTCGATCCCGTTGCCGGTGGAGGAGGATTACGTCTTCATCTCGTTGCGCGACGAGTCGGGAAAGATCGACATGAACAGCCTCGTCACCGACGCCGGTTACCAGCAGGAGCGGTTCGTCGAAATCTTCAAGCGGCTCCTCGTCCGATTGGAACTCGACACCGACCTGGCCGACGCGGTGGTCGATTGGATCGACAAAGACGACGAACCCCGCCCCGGCGGCGGCGAGCAGCCCTACTACCGCTCCCTCGACATTCCGTATAACGTCAAGAACGCCCGGCTCGATTCGGTGGAAGAGCTGGCCTTGGTGAAAGGGTTCACGCCGGAGGTGATGCGGAAGATCATGCCGTTTGTCACCGCCTGGTCGTCGGGGAAGATCAACCTGAACACCGCTCCCCCCGAGGCGCTCCTCGCCCTCGACGACCGGATCACCGAAAGCATGGTGGAGCGGATTCTGATGGAGCGGCTCGACCGACCGTTCCAAGACCGGATCGACATCAAAAGGATCCCCGGCATGGATACGGTCTATCCCGACATCGCGTTGGCCGTCGATGTGAAGAGCGACTGGTTCTCCTGCGAGTCGTCGGCCACCGTGGGGGAGACCACCCGGACCATCCGGGCCATTTTCAATCGAAATAGTAGTAGCGTCACCACCGCATATGTGCGGTTGGGGTAAACGAAAGGAACCGACCAATGGCACAGGTTTACGGGCTCGACATCGGTCGGGCCTCGGTGAAAGGGGTGGCGATAGAGCGGAGTCTCCGCCAGAAAAAAATCGTCGGCGCTTTCGTTCGCCCCTACGACGATCCGACCCGCGCCGCCGCAGAGGCGCTCCTTTTGCTCGACGAAATGGGGTACGATCCCGACGAAGACACGCTCGCTCTCGTCTGGCCCGGTCGGACCGTTACCGCGCGGGTGGTCTCCATGCCGGTGGAGGGGCGGCGAAAAATACTTGAGTCGCTTCCCTATGCGTTGGAGACCGTCACCCCTTTCGAAGCCGAACAGATCCTTGCCGACTTTCTTCCGCGCCGCAAAACCGAAGGGGCCGAAGGGACGCAGGTCGCCGCCATCGCCGCTTTACGACAGCCGTTCGAAGAAGAGCTGGCCCGGCTCATCGCCGCCGGGGTCTCGCCCGACGTCATCACCCCCGCGCCGGTCTTGAGCGCCCGGATGGGGAGCGCGAACCGTGAAGCGATCATCGATCTGGGCGCCGCCGGCGTTTCATTCACCCTGCTGACCGCCGAAGGGCTCTCCTCCTACCATTCGCTCGAAATCGACCTTCCCGCCGCCGACGACGAGTCGTACGCCCGACGGATCGCAGGCGAACTCAAACGACTGGTCTACGGTCGGCCCGACGACGAGAAACCGACCACCGTTCGGTTCATCGGTGGCGGCGCCACCCCGGCCCGAAACGCGAAGATCGCCGCTCTGACGGGGCTCGCCGCGGCGAATCCCCTCTACCCCGACGCGGAAGGGGTCGAAGGGGGGATTGAAGCCGACGGCGCCATCGCGTCCGCCTTGACCGTGGCCCTTATGACCGCAGGCGACGGGACCGGGGTGAACTTTCGCTCCGGGCGCTACGAGAAAAAACGTTCTTTCGCCGGGGTGAAGAGCCAAGGGCTCGTGGCGGTCGGCCTGTTGGCGTTGGTGTTGGTCATGGGGCTTGCCTCCTTCACCTTGGAGGGGATGCGGCTTGGCGACCAGAAAGCGGAGCTCGACAAACAGGTCCGGGCCGCCTTCATGAAAGCGTTGCCGGGAACGAAAGTAGTGGCCGAATATCAGCAACTGACCGCCGAGCTGACCCACCTGAAAGAACGGGCCGCCCTCGTCGGGGCCGACGGATCGGCCGGCGACCCGGCGTTGTCTCGACTTCGCGACATCTCGGCCGCCATCCCGCGCGCCATCGTCGTCGATATCGAACGGCTGGTCTACGAACCGGGCGAGATCGTTCTTACCGGGAGAACCGGCGGGTTCGACGAAGTGGAGGCGATCAAGAAAGCCCTTGCCAACATCGACTGGGCCGAGAAGGTCGACGTGGGAGACGCCAAGACCAGAAAAACCGGCGAAGGGGGAGTCTCCTTCCGGATCGACATGGAGGTGGCCCGATGAACCGGTGGAAACAGGCCGTCGCCTGGTACGAAGGACTCGCTTCCCGCGAACGGATCATGGTCACCTTCGGCGGCGGGGCGCTTCTCCTGACCCTCATCTTCGTCGGTGTCTACGAACCGCTGATCGACGGGCGTCGGGCGCTGGAGAAAAAAGTGGCCGCCCGCGAACGGGAGCTTGGCGAGATCGCCCAGATCGCCGACCGGGTCTTCGACCTTCGACAAAAACTGGCCGCGTTTAACGCCCGTCTCGTCGGCGGGGCAGCGGTCTCTCCCCTGTCGGAGCTCGAAGACCTGACCACCGCCATGGGGATGGAGGAGAACGTCTCCTCCATGTCGCCGGGGCAACGGCTGACCATCGGAGGCTATGAAGAACAGATTATCACCCTGCAACTGAAAAAGGTGACCCTCGGAAAAGTGACCGGGCTATTGAAGGAGCTGGCGAAATCGAAAAACGGTCTTCGGGTCAAACGACTCGAAATAAAACCGGAGTTCGAAGACCCGAGCCTGCTCACCGTGTCGCTCTCCGTGGCCGCCTACAAACCGGCATGAGCATGAAAGAACGTACCACCGCCATCGTGGCCCCGCTTCTGCGAAGAGTGGCAGGGTTGCGTCTCCCTCCGGCCGTCGCCCAACGGCTCGCCCCTTTGGGCGACCGATTGGCGCCGATCATCGCCAATCGGGCCTTGGTCGGCCGGGCCGGGTTATATCTGGTCGTCTTCGTAGCGTTGCTGGCGATTTTTACGCTGGTCCGTTTCCCCGCAGAAAAACTGGTGGCGGGCGGAGTGGGAGCGCTGAACAACCGGATCGCCCCCCTGTCGATAACCTTCGACCGGGCCGAAGGGCGGGCGCTCTTGGGGGCGGCTCTTTATGACGTCACCCTCGGCGGACGGGGGGGGGCTATGGCCACCGCCGATCTCGTCACCATTCGACCGGCGTTGATCGGGTCGCTTTTCGGTCGCCCCGGCGCCGAGCTGGTCGCCGACATCGCAGGGGGGAGTCTCGCCGCCGCCGTGCGGAACCACGGCTATAGCCAAGGGATCGTTTCGTTCTCGTTCGGTGCGGAGAAGATCGACACCAGTCGGATCGACGCCGTCGCCCGCTCGCCTTGGGCCAGCGTAGCCGGAACCGTATCGGGCGCAGGGGAGGGGAGCGGCGACCCGAACGACGGAACCACCATCGAAGGCGCCGTGCGGCTCCTGTTGCGTAGCGCCAGCGTGACGTTGTCGAAAATGCTCTTTCCCGACCTGCCGCCCATCCGGCTCGATGAGGCGTTGATCGAGCTGACCGCCGCCGACGGGAAAGCGACCGTCACCACCGGTTCGATCAAAGGGCCGGAGGTGCAGGCCACCCTCGCCGGGGAGATCGCTTTGGCGAAAAACATTTCGTTTTCCCGGTTGAACCTGACCTTCAGCGCCACCCTCGACGGCGAGCTGAAAAAGAGGCTCGGCCCTTTTTTGGCGATGATCCCCGGTGGCGGAGAGGGGGACGGATCGAAAGTGAAACTTTCCATCATCGGCACCGTGGCGAGGCCGATAGTAAAATAGGAATGCCGTCGAGGGAAAGCGCAAGGATTGACGATGGATCCCGTGGCGCGGCGCCCGCCCGTACCGAGGGAAAAAGGAGATGAGGGGACTTGTTCCGCAACCTGCTAAATAGGGTTCGGAATGTCGACGAACTCGACCTCGATTCCGAAGGTCTTCGCCAGCTCTTCCCCCAGCGCCCGGACGCCGAAGGTCTCGGTGGCGTGGTGGCCGGCGGCGACATAGTGAATCCCCTCTTCCCGCGACAGGTGATAGACCCACTCCGATTCTTCGCCGGTCAGGTAGAGGTCGGCCCGTTTGGCCACCGCTTCTCGCACCAGCTCCGGCGCTCCGCCGCTGACCAGCGCCACCGACGCGACGTTGGTCGGGCCGAAAGGGTGTATCCGAGCGTGAGGGTTGATCCGCTCTTTTACCCGCTCCATGAACGACGCCACCGACGTCGGGTGCGCCAACGTCCCCATCACTCCTATCGGCATGCCGTTATACGACCCGAACGGGGTCCGGTTCGTCAGCTCCAACGTGTCGGCCAGCAGGGCGTTGTTTCCCAAGGTGGCGTGTCGGTCGAGGGGGAGGTGATAGCCGATTAGCGACAGATCGCGCTTCAACAGATAGGCGAGCCGTCGTTTCAACCCACCGGTCACCGGGCGGGGATCCGACTGCCAGAACATCCCGTGATGGACCAGAACCGCTTGGGCGCCCTTTTCCACCGCCGCTTCAAACAGGGGCATGCAGGCCGAAACGCCGGTGACGATCTTCGAGATCGAACGAACCCCTTCCACCTGCAAACCGTTGGGGGCGTAGTCCCGAAATTCGTCGGGGGAAAGGAGCCGGTCGGCTTCGGCCACCAGCGCTAAAAGATCAACCGTCGCCATACCTCCTCCGTACAAGGGATTGGGATATAATGATGAGGTTTTAAAGAACCCATTAATCCTGTAGCCTGTTGTTACGTCTGTGATCGATTCGAACGCATCTTACCAGATACTCATCGTCGATGACGAGGAGAGCATCCGCTCGCTTCTTATCCGACGTCTCGCCCGCGCCGGTTACGAATGTTTCGGCGCCGGCTCCGGCGAAGAGGCGCTCGACATCGTCCAGGAGCAGGGGCGCGAGTTCGACTTGGCTCTTGTCGATATCAACATGCCCGGCATGAAGGGGATCGAACTACTCAGAATCTTGCAGGAGCGGGACGATTCCCTCTCGGTGGTCATTCTCACCGCCTACGCCGACACCGAAACCGCCGTCGACGCCCTCCGGTTCGGCGCCTACGATTTCTTAAACAAACCGATTGAGTTCGAAAAGCTTAAACTGACCGTCGCCAACGGCATCGAACGGACTCGCCTGTTGCGGGAGAACCGGGCCTACACCGAAGAACTGGAAGAGCGGGTCGCCGAGCGGACGGCCGAACTTGCGGCCCGGAACGAACGGCTCACCCGCTTTTTCCTCCAGACCACCATGGCGCTGGTCACCGCTATCGAAGCCAAAGACAAATATACCGAAGGACACTCCCGCCGCGTGGCCGAGTTCGGTCGGATGATCGCCCGCCAGATGGGGGGCGACGGGAACGTCGCCGAACGGCTCTACGTGGCCGGGTTGCTCCACGACGTCGGCAAAATCGGCGTGCCCGACCATGTGTTGCTCAAAAACGGGAAGCTCGACCCGGACGAATGGGTCGTCATGCGGAGCCACTCGGAGAAATCGGCCGAGATCATCTCCCACATCGACGACATGGCCGACGTGGTCACCGTCGTACGGGCTCATCACGAATGGTGGAACGGCCAAGGCTATCCCGACGGGCTGGCCACCGAAGCCATCCCACACGGGGCGCGCATCCTCCATGTGGCCGACGCCTTCGACGCCATGACCACCACCCGGCCCTACCGTGACGGGCGGAGTCTCGAAGACGCCCATAAAGAGATCGTCGCCTGCCGGGGCGAACAGTTCGACCCGCAGGTGGTCGACGCTTTCGACCAACTGGTGAAAGCGGGCAAGGTCACCCTGGATATCCCATGAGCCGTGTCGGCGCCGTCGATCTGGGAACGAATACGGTTCGACTGATCGTGGCCGAACCGGGAGAGGGCCCTTTTCCCTTTCGCCCTCTCCTATTCCAACCAGATCATCACCCGCTTGGGCCAAGGGCTCAAGCAGACCGGTCGCATCGCCGACGACGCCATCGAACGAACCGTGAACGCGATCACCCTCATGCGGAGTGAAGCCTCCTCCCTTCTTCCCTACCGGCTCGTCATCGCCGCCACCAGCGCCGCCCGCGACGCCGCCAACGCCGCCGAGCTTTCGGCTCGATTAGAAGAGGTCGCCGGTGTCGGGCTGACGGTCATCCCGTGGGAAGAGGAGGCCCGCTACTCGTTAGTGGGCGCCGGGTTGGTGGTCGCCGCCGACCGGTTCGTCCTCTTCGACATCGGCGGCGGCTCCACCGAATACGTTCGTGCCGATCATGGCGCTGTCGCCGGATCGTACGGTTCCGACCTCGGGGTCGTGCGTCTCGCCGAAACCTACCTTACCCGTCACCCGGTCGATCGAGCCGAATATGCGCGGATGGGTGAAGAGATCGTCGCCACCGTCGACCGTGCGGTGTCGGCTCTGGGCGCCGACGGAACCGAGACGTTGGTCGGAACCGCCGGGACCGTCACCTCGCTGGCCGCCATCGACGCCGGGTTGGCCGATTACGATCCCGACCGGATCAACGGTTATATCCTGACCGCCGACCGGATAGGGGCCGTCCGCGACCGACTGTTCGCCATGTCACTGGCCGAGCGGGGGACGGTTCCGTTTCTCGGCGGGGGAAGAGAAGACCTTGTCATCCCCGGCATCGCCATTATCGAAGCGACCATGGCCCGCCTCGGGGTCGACCGCTTGACCGTGGCCGACTACGGGTTGCGGGAAGGGCTGGTCGTCGCCATGATGGAGGGGCGCGTATGATCGGCGCCGGGGCGCTATTGCTGGCGATGGTGGCCTTCACCACCGATCCGTTGCACGACGCGGTGACCGCCGGGAACGTCGCCATGGCCGAAAAGAAATATGAAGAAGCGTTGGCCGCTTACGGGAAAGCGGCATCGTTGGCGCCCGACTCGACGGCGGTCAATCTCAATCTGGCCGGCGCCCTCTATCGCACCGGTCACGCCGACCAAGCTTTCGCGCTCTACAAACGACTCGGGGCCGACGAGACCTTGCCCCACGCCATGCAGGCGCGCCTCAACGGTTCCGCCGCCGCCATCGTGGCCGGCGACGCCCACCGAAAACAGGGGGACGAAGAGGGCGCCCAACGGCTCTACCGAGAAGCGATGGGGTTGGCGTCGTCGTATCTCGGCTATCGTCCCGACGACGACCGAGCCCGGCGCAATATGGAGTTGGCGAAAAAACGGATGGAAGAGCCGCCCCCTCCCCCGCCGGAGCAAGAGAAGCGGGACGAAACAAAAGACGATCAACAAGATGGGAATAAGGACGAAAACGAAGATTCGTCCGAAGGGGAGGGGGACCAGGAGAAGCAAGACCAGCAAGGCGCGCCCCCCCCGGACCAGCAAGAGAACGAATCGTCGGACCAGAAGAAGGATGACCCCCGGCAGGGTGACGGGGAGAAGAAGGATGACCAACAAGAGCAAGATAACCCTGCTGAAGCGGATAACCGGTCGGAGAGCGAAAAATCGTCGGAGCATGGGGCCGATCCGGGCGATCTGACCGAGAATCAGGCTTCGTCGATATTGCGGGCCGTGGAGGCCGACGAACAGACCTTGCGCGAACAGCTCCGCCGCGAACGGGCCGAGAAATACGACACCCCGCCGCCGGGGGGAAAGGATTGGTGACCCGATGACCACCCTCGCCATCATCGGAGGGTCACGCGCCTACGATTTGCTGGCGCGCGACTTCTTCGGCGACCGGACCTCCGTCGATCCGATCGACACCCCTTTTGGGCGGGTCGAGACGATCCACCTGTTTCATTCCGACGGGCTCTCGTTTTATTTCCTCTCCCGCCACGGCGAGACCGGCTATTCAACCGCCGCCCCCTTCGTCAACTATCGAGCCAACATCTGGGCGTTAAAAGAACTCGGTGTCGAGCGGATCGTCGCTTGGTCGGGGCCGGGGGTCATCAACCCCGGCATGGAGGTCGGCGCCTATGCGGTCCCTCACGACCTGATCGACTTCACCAAACAGCGCCCTTCCACCTTTTTCACCAAAGGGGGTTTAGGGTTTATTCGAATGTCGGAGCCGTTCTGCCCCGACCTGCGTCATGCGCTCCTTTTCGCTCTGGGCGACCGACCCGAGAAGCTTTACGACGAGGCGACCTATATTTGTACCGAAGGGCCGCGGCTCGAAACGCCGGCCGAGATTCGGCTCTTCTATTCCTACGGCGCCGACCTCGTCGGTATGACCCTGATCCCCGAAGCCTTCCTCGCCCGGGAGTTGGAGATCTGCTACGGGGCGGTCTGCTACTTGACCAACTACGCCGAAGGGGTGGTGGAGCGGGCCTACGAAGAGGGGGCGTTGTTCGAGGGGATGCAGACCGGCGCCGAACATGAGCAGGTGGAGCGGGCGTTGGAAGGGTTGCCCGAAGCGGCGTTGACGGCGTTGAAACTGGTGGCCGACCATCCGCGCGACTGCGCCTGCAAATCGGCGATGTCTCGCTATCGGCGCCGGGGCGACATCGGCGACGATTGGCATCGGTGGATCGACCCGTGAAGAGCGCGGGCCGCTTCGCCATCACCACCGCAGCCCTCGTGGTCGACGCCGACACCGTCGTGCCGGGAGGGATCGTGGTGGTCGACGAGGGGCGCGTCTCTCGCATCCTCCCCCCCGGCGTCGATCCGGAAGCCCCCACCCTCGATCGGTTCGCCGGTTGCCTTCTCCACCCCGGTTTCGTTAACGCCCACGCCCATCTCGACCTAACGTTCCTCGAAGGGCGACTGACCCCGGCGGCGCCTTTTACCGACTGGATACGCGAACTGGTGGCGATTCGTCGGGTGACGCCGGTGGAGACTATCGCCGAGGGGATGACCCGTGGGATCGCCCGGATGCTCGCCACCGGAACCACGACCGTGGGCGACATCTGCGGCGCCGGTCTTTCGGCCCGTCGATTGCGGGACGCCGGCATGCGGGGGGTGGTCTATCACGAAGTCTTGGGCTATCGGCCGTCGATGCGCGAAGAGGCGATGGCGTCGCTGAAAGCGCGGGTTGAAAGCGCGCCGAAGAGTGATCGTCTTCGGATGGGAGTGTCGCCACATGCGGTCTATTCGACCGGTAGCGAGCTGATGAAAGAAGCGGTCGCCTTTGCGCGGGCCCGTAATCTGCCGACCGCGATCCATCTGGCCGAGACCGAAGACGAGGAGCGGTTCACCGTCACCGGAACCGGCTCTTTCGCCGACCTCATTGCCGACTTGACCGGCGCCCCTCCGTCGCCTCATCGGGAAGAGCGCCCGGCGGAAGCGGCCCGTGCAAGCGGCGTGTTGCGGGGGGGGCTGGCTATCCACGGCAATCATCTCTCCGACGACGATATTCCGCTCTTGGTCGAGGAGGGGACGTCGGTGGTATGGTGCCCCGGCTCGAACTTCTGGTTCGGGCGTCTGGCGGGACATCCGGTGCGGGCGCTGCGGCGGGCCGGCGTGAAGGTGGGGCTCGGCGCCGATAGTCTCGCCAGCAACGACGATCTCGACATGGCCCGCGAAGTCCGGCTGGCGGTCGAGTTGGAAGGGCTCCCGATGGTGGACGCTTTCCGGCTGGCGACCGAAGAAGGGGCCGCCGCTTTGGGCCTGCCCGAAGGGTGCGGCACGTTGCGGGTCGGCGCCCCCTTCGACGGGGTGGCGGTGGCCGATCCCGATCATCGAGACAACACCGCGTCACTATGGAACGATATAATGGCCCCAGACCGGATCGTCCGGGGGGTTTTCATCAACGGCGAACCACGCTTCGAAGCGGGAGAGAAATGACCATGACCGATATCGTCCTCGACTATACCAACATCATGGCCGACGCCGTCGGCGCCGAGAACGGCCTTACGGCTGCGCAGATGAAAGCGTTGAGCGCAATGGCCTCGGCCTCCCACAAGCGCCTGTCGACCGCACGCCGTAAGGGGACGCTCCCTTTCTTCGATCTCCCGCTCAAAACCGGCGCCGCGAAAAAAATCGTGCGGGACGCAAAAGGGTTTCGGAAAAAGTTCGACACCCTCGTCGTTCTCGGTATCGGCGGATCGGCGCTTGGGACCATCGCTTTGCGAGAAGCGCTCCTTCCTTCGACCCACAACTCCCTGACCCGCGCCAAACGGAAAGGGGGGATGCGGCTGATCGTTCTTGACAACATCGATCCCGATCAGTTTTCTGAGATACTCGCCACGCTCGACCTGAAGAAGACCCTCTTTAACGTCATTTCGAAATCGGGTTCCACGGCAGAGACGGCGGTTCAGTTCTTGATTGTCACCGACCTGTTGCAGAAAAAGATCGGCGCCACATGGACGAACCATATGGTGGTGACCACCGACCCGAAAGGGGGGTCGCTCCGCCCGTTGGTGAAGAAGTTCAAACTGAAATCGTACGAAGTCCCCGACGGCGTCGGCGGGCGGTTCACCATCTTCACCCCGGTCTCGCTTTTTCCCGCCGCCTGCGCCGGGATCGACATCGTCGCGTTGCTGAAGGGCGCCGGGCGGATGGCGGAGCGGACCAAAGAGGCGAACTGGAAAAAGAATCCGGCGTATCTCTTCGCCGGGGTCAGCTACCTGCTCGACACGGTGAAAGCCAAAAAGATGTTGGTGATGATGCCCTACTCGTCGAAGCTCTTCACCGTCTCCGACTGGTTCCGCCAGCTCTGGGCCGAATCGTTGGGGAAGAAAGTCGATACCGACGGGAACCGGGTTCACACCGGCCAGACTCCGCTGAAGGCGCTCGGCGCCACCGACCAACATTCGCAAGTGCAACTCTATGGAGGGGCCGTTCGACAAGGTGGTCTGCTTTGTCGAAGTCGAGTCGTTTCACAAAAAGGTGCGTATTCCGAAACTCTTCTCCGACATGTCGGCTTTCGGATACCTCGGCGGGCGGAGCATGAACGAACTGATGGCCGTCGAGATGAAAGGAACCGAATACGTCCTGACCGCCACTAACACGTCCTCGGCATCTTTCCGACTCCGACGTTTCCGCCGACTCGGTCAAGACGGTGCTGTTTACCTTCGCAGAAGTCTGCACCGCCTTCGCCGAGGGCTTTACAACGTCGATCCCTTCGACCAACCCGGGGTCGAGTTCGGCAAAGAGTTCACCTACGCCATGTTCGGGCGGGAGGGATTCGCCGACCGGGCCGAAGGGTATCGGAAAGCGACCGGCGGGGCGAAGAAGACGGTCTAGCAGGCTGTCGAAAAACTCCTGGTGTCGAAAGCGCTGGGCTCCGAAACCGGGGCTTCAGCGCTCGGTGTACTCCCGTGTACACTCCGCTTTTTCACCCGGTTTCTCCTCAGCGCCTGCGTCGATGACGTTTCTCGACACGCTGCTAGTTCCCCATCGCTTCCTTTGAACCGCTTCTCACCCCGGACCGCCGGTGGCTTCGGGCGTTGTAACTGGCCGGGCGTCGATGGCGGCGGGACCCGGTCGGCGCCTCGGGGCGGGGGGCGTTGAGCTGCGATGGTAGAGTAGAGGGGGTCGGGTCGTGCCCGACGTCTCATGAGCGTTTCGACGGCCAGCTCGGTCTGGCTCACGACCGACTCCTTGGGCGAGACCGACGTAATGGGCCAAGACGCCGGCCAGGGTCGCTTCGTCGTTCATCGAGAAGGTAAGCCCGGAAGTGATGGTGACGGTGCGAGGCGTACGCCAATCACGTCGGCTTGAGTCCTCCGGTGAGCGTAAGACGTGGCATCTGAGTATATGCTTCCGCTTCGGCTTACTT